>NZ_LT703004.1 GCF_900149695.1 Anderseniella sp. Alg231-50
TCAGGAGGAACATTCGACGGACAGGCAGCCTTTGCCCTGTCAGTCGATCCAGACACCGGCTTTGTCACCGTCGAGCAGTATCTGTCTCTCGACCATCCAACACAGCATGACGGATCCAATACCGGACAAAGCTATGATGAAGCGCTTGACCTGTCAGGCAGCGATCTCGCCGTAACCGTCACTGTAACAGATGGCGATGGCGACACCGCAATCTCCGATGCTGTGCCCGTCGGCGCACAGATCACATTCGATGATGACGGACCCTCGGCGAACGTGACTGTAAACACCACTATCATTGCGGTTGATGAGTCCAAGGAAATCGATGATGGCTTGGTCAATCTAGCCGATCCTGATGACGAAGTTGGCGAAACCGATCCGTTCGGCTATGGCAACCTCATTGGATACAGTAGCATTGCGGCGGCGTTGATTATATCTACTTTGCCAGCCGCTGGTGCGGATGGTCTGGCATCTGATCTTCTCAGCCTCACAGATTCCAGCGGCGGCTCCTATAGCGGACAGGTTTCCGCCCTGGACCATGTTGAAACCGGCAATGACATACTGCTGTTTACCGAAGCCGGGGTAATTGTCGGCCGCGATGCGGTGACGAATGAAGCTGTCTTTGCAATCGGGTTCGACGCCGGCGGCACCAACCTGGTCCTGGCCCAGTATTCGGGCATCGTGCACAGCGATACCGGCAACACCGACGAAGCGGCGTCACTAAGCGACGCGATCTTTGTCACGTCCACTGTCACCGACAATGACGGTGACGTCAGCACGGACACTTCCAGCTCCGCAATCGATATCAGATTCGAAGATGATGGACCGGAAATCGGCAATTTCACCGATGCCATAATTCCCAATGAAGTCGGGATGGTAAACGGTTTCTTCGATGCCGATTTCGGCACAGACGGATTCAACGCCGCCAACACGTTCGACATTACCGGCCCTACGCTGCCGGGTATCAGCTATACCGAGACTGACCTGGGCGGCGGTGTCACCCGACTTCTCGCTGAATCATCAGATGGAACAGACGTCTTCGCGCTGACGGTCAGGGCGGACGGAACTTATGAATTCGAACTGATAACCCCGGATGCCGGATCGGACTCACAGGTCAATGTTTCAGGCATTGCTGCAGGCAACTACAGCTTCGTGGAAACCCCAGACGGTACGACAGAATTCCATCAGGTAGGAGGAAGCGGGACAGTCAACGTTTCCGGTGGCGGTTTTGGCATCGCCAACAACTTCCTCGGCCTCGGAGAGGATGTTGAACTGGAGTTCTATGAATCCGGAAGCGTGGGGGACAATGACCCCGGCGGCGTCTTGCTAGGCGGCCCGCTGAACCCTGACAATCGATATATCAGTGCGTTTCAGATTACCGGCGACCAGCAGGGTGGCAGCTCGCTCACCTTGCAGTGGACTGCATTCAATGACGAAACCGGACAAACTGAAACCGGAACCGTACCGCTGACAACAGCTGCCCCGGTTGTTGATATCGATCCGACAATCGAGTTCAACCGCCTGCTTCTCGAAGGTGTCGCGCCAAGTTCGGGCCAGGGCTACCGTTTCGAGAACCTGGTTACTACCGAATCGGTGCTACCGCAGAACCTGGACCTTGAATTCTCGGTTATCGGACGCGATGGTGATGGCGATGTCACCGGCGCCAGCACCATCAATGTGTTCATCGACGCTGACACACCCACATTCACCCTGACTGGCACCGCCGCCGATGAAGTCCTTGCCGGCAGCAGCGTGGTGGACGCATTCAATGGCGGCGGTGGTTTCGACATAGTTGACTACAGCGATGACACCGCCGGGGTCACTGCTACTGTGAATGCCGGACCGGGAGTTGGCGGCGACGCCGCTGGAGACACCTATACGGATATAGACGGTTTCATTGGCGGCTCAGGAAACGACAATCTGACCGGTGACACCGGTGACAACTATCTGGCCGGCGGAGCAGGTACCGATACACTCATCGGCGACGACGGCGAAGATATTCTGGCCGGCGGTCTGGGCGTTGATACGCTGACGGGTGGCAGCGACGCGGATACATTCGTGCTCGATTTGTCGGCCCTCAGTGATGCAGATGTCATCACCGACTATCTCATCGCTGACGACACAGTTGATCTGACCGAGTTGTTCACGGCGGATATTGGCGGTGGCAACCCTGCCACTGACCAGCTGAGTGACTTTGTGAACATCGTGCAGAACGGCGCCGGCGTGGCGGATGACCTGCAGATTGATAGCGATGGTGGCGGTGACAATTTTGTAACGGTCGCCACACTGGATGCGGACGGTGGAGTAAATATACTGTATGATGACGACGGAACAGACACATCCGGTACGGTCTAAGGCTATGCATGGGAGGGACAGAATGCGGATTATCAAGGTGCTGAGTACAGTTGCTGCTTTGTCAGCGCTGGCGGTTTCCCAGGTTCAGGCAGCCGATCTGTCGACGGCCGCAGGCCTTGCACAATGCGTTGGCGATTACCGCTCGGGTCTGCTCGACCTGCCGCGTCCGGATGTCGACGATGCAGTGAACGGCATGTACCAGCGTGCACTGGATGTGTCACAGCGCGAGACAACGATCGCCAGTACGTCAACGGTGTTCACCTGGTCCAATGAAGCCAAAGTCGCCTGTGCGAAAGCCATCGGGTTCCTGAAATCAGATGACGTGAACGGCTACCAGATCAGCCAGTGCGATTGCTTTTACGGCCGCATGCAGATGGCAATTGACCGAAGGTAACATCCGCTAATAGTGAACGTCTGACAACTCTGAACCAGCGCCTGTGCTCCCGGACCGCGGCGGTTTTCCCTTGGACAAATGAACCGCGATACCAGGGTGCAGACTGGCCAAGCGAACCCGCGAGGCAATTTGCTGCTGCGGCGCTGGTTTTGCTGCGAGGCGCGATGAGACAGAGACACGTTTTACCGCCAGGTTCAACCATGCCCGGGACCTGTTGATCGAGTAAAGCGGCTGGTATCGCGAAACCGTCAGATGATCGCGTACCTGCATCGACTGATTATCCAGAATCATGGTTGTGTCAGCCAGCCTGACCGACAACACGGCGTGGCCAAGACCGCTGACCACGTCACGAACCACAACCACCTTCATATCCTTGTCACTGATGCCGAGTTGCGACAGGATGAAATACTTGGCAATCACGTAGTCTTCGCAATCACCCCGCGCACCCATGACTTCGCTGGGCCCAGCCCAGTATTCGTTGCGGCCGAACACCTTCCGGTCACTGGTGTAGCGAATGTGGCGGTTGACGTACCGGTTCACCTGATCCAGCAGGTTGCCATCAACCGGCTTGTGCTTTGACTGACCGATAATGGCCGACAGCAGCCGAACGGCCTTCCGGCACTGACGATTGTGTGCTGAACAGCTGCTCACAAGCGCAGTGTCCTTGCGCATCTTGCGAAGGGCCCTGAACCAGTGCTTTGAAGCCAGATTGATATTGGTGTCCAGTTCCAGGGAACCAAAAATCCCACCCGCGTTTACTTTTGCGGTGGCATCACTACGGTTGAGGTTCTTGGGGCTGCTGGCTGCAAACGCCGGCCCCGTCCCGCCGAGTATCAACGGCAACAGGACGATGCCTCCAGCGAGGTAGCGCAGAAACAGTCCCGGCGCGCGAAGCGTGCATTCCCGGCAATATCTTTCGTGTAAACAAGGGCTTGAAGAATTACGTCTATTTTTATCTTTCTCTGAGTGCCTCTGCCCAAGCTTTGTTGATTGGCTTGAGCAGGTATTGCAGGACACTCTTTTTCCCCGTTATCACGTCGACACTTGCGACCATGCCGGGGAAGATAGAGAGTTTGTTTTTCTCGCTATCTAATTTATTCGATAAAGTTTTAACAGTGACTGTGTAGTAAACTTCGCGCGTCGCCTCATCAATCGCCGAGTCGGCCGATATCTGTTCCACCGTTCCGTCGAGGCCGCCAAAAATTGAGAAATCATAGGCCGTAATCTTGACCAGGGCCTTCTGGCCGGGGTGAATGAAGGCAATGTCGCTCGGCCTGATTCTGGCCTCGACCAGCAGGCTTTCTTCCTGCGGCACAATTTCCACCAGCACTTGTCCGGCGCTGACGACACCACCAATGGTGTTGACATTCAACTTGTTTACAATCCCGGGTACCGGCGCTCTGATCTCGGTTCTTTCAACCTTGTCACTCGCTCCCGTGAGAGACTGATTGACTATGGCGAGTTCGGCAATTTTGTCGCTCATCTCGCTACGCGATTTCTGTTGCATGGTCAGCATCTGATCCTGCTGCAGCGCCTCGGCTTCCCGAATAGCCGCTTCAAGGCGCGGCCGTGATTGCTCTGCACCTTGCAATTGACCGCCAATGTCGGCGATCTCACGTTGCAGCCTGATAAGGTCCGTCTTGGGAACAACGCCTGAACGCGCCAGCGGCGCTTTCAGCTTCTCTTCCTGCCGTGCCAGTTCCAGCGTTTCGGTCAGGCGTTTGACATTGACCTCAACTTCCCGCAATTCCTGCTGGCGCTGCTTGACCCGTTCGCGAAGTACGGCGACCTGTCCGTCGAGGCTGCGGCGTCGAGCATTGAACAACTCCTCCTCGGCGGCAACGGTGCGCGGGCTGGCCTTCACCATCTCAATCGGAAACTTGATGCCATTGGAAAACTCGCCGGCAGATTCCAGCTGCAGGCGATATATTTGCGCTTCGAGGCTTGCTTTCTTCGCCTGCAACTCGCCAAGGTTGGAGGCAAAGCCGGTATCGTCAATCCTGAGCAGCAGGTCGCCTTTCTGAACGATTGCTCCCTCGCGCATCATGATCTCTTCAACAATGCCGCCCTCAAGGCTCTGAACAACCTGGTTCTTGCCGGTCGGCACTACCCGCCCGTCACCACGCGCAACTTCGTCGAGCTGCGCCCAATATGCCCAGCCAAGAAACGCAGCAAACAACATGAGAATAGCAACCAGGAACAGAGTTGTCCTTCGCGGTGGGCCCTGATGGAGCGCCGCCTCATACTCCCTGGCAAACTCCAGGTCTTCTTCGTGATATCTCATGTGTTCCCAGTATCATCGTCCAACCGTGGCGGATCCGGGCAGACTAGCGCAAAATTCACGCGGGCGCAGCTATAAGAACAGAAGATTTTCGCAGCTTCAATCCAGTGAGCCGGATTGTTTGTTGGCTTCGTCAGGCGTCACGTCCAGAACCCGTGCGGTGCCGGTGATCTTTACATCATCGGATTTGCAGTCTGTCATGCACGGCTCAGCTCCCTTGGCAACCACCGGTGTATCGGGGCGTGCATCTGCTACGAAATTGGCTTCGTTTGGCAGCCGTGTCTTGACGAAATTCTGTTTCGACAGTTCAAAATCCTCATCCACCACATCATTGAGATTCAACAGGTAGGCTGTGATGGCATAGACTTCGTCGGGTTCCAGCGACTGCGCCTCGCCAAACGGCATGGCGCGGTTGACATAATCGAACACAGTCGACAGGTACGGCCAGTAGGAACCGATTGTCTTGACCGGCCTTTCACTCTTCAGGCTGTCCTGCCCACCGGCCAGGACCGGCCAGCGGTCAATTCCCTCGCCGAAATCACCATGGCAGGAGGCGCACTTTTCGGCATATATCTCTTCGCCCTGAGCCACGGTTCCCTTGCCTTCCGGCAGGCCTTTGCCGTCAGGACGTATATCGATGTCCCAGGCTGAGACTTCCGCGTCAGTTGCTTCCCGTCCGAGATCGAACTTGCCTGCCAATGCCGGCGTGGAAACCGCACACACAGTCAATGCAACCAGTGTTGATTTAAGATACTTCGACATTTTCAACCTCGCCATTGGCTTTCACATGCCAGGTCTGAATACCGTTGTTGTGGTAGATGGAATTGGTCCCGCGCTCGGCCCGCAGCTGATTTTTTGTCGGCTGGACGTAGCCGGTTGAATCCATGGCCCGTGACTGCATCAGCAATGGCGATCCGTCCCAGTCGAAATCGAGGTAAAAGCGATGCATTGACTTGTCGAGGCTCGGCCCGTCGATGCGCGCCGGCATCCAGTTGCGACCGCCGTCGATGGAAACATCCACCCGGTCGATGGTGCCGCGCCCGGACCAAGCGACGCCAGTGATTACGGTCTGGCCCTTCTTGTGCAACAGCGGAGCTTGCGGACTGGGATTTGTGATCACGGATTTCGCGTCCATCTCCCAGGTGAAACGCCGCGCCTTGCCGTTCTCCAGAAGGTCGGTGTATTTCGAGGTTTCCTCGCGGTGGTGCCAGGGCTCGTCGCCGACTTCCAGGCGACGCAACCACTTGACCCACATATTGCCTTCCCAGCCCGGCACGACCAGGCGAAGCGGATACCCCTGCTCCGGGCGCAACGCTTCGCCGTTCATCTTGAAGGCGACAAGACAATCCTGCATGGCCTTGTCCAGCGGAATGGAGCGCGTCATGGCAGATGCATCAGCGCCTTCCGGCATGATCCACTTTCCGTTGGTTTTCACGCCTGCCTCTTCCAGAAGCAGTTTCAGCGGCACGCCGGTATACATCACATTGTGAATCATGCCGTGGGTGAACTGGCAGCCATTGAGCTGGGCGCCACGCCATTCCATGCCGGAATTGGCGGCGCATTCGAGAAAATACACCCGGTTTTCCCGCGGGAACCGCATGATGTCAGCCATGGTGAAGACAATCTGCTTGTCGACGAGGCCGTTGATCATCAACCGGTGTTCGGCAGGGTCAACCTCGGCTATGCCTGCATGATGGCGCTCAAAGCACAGACCGTTGGGAGTGATGATGCCATCCAGGTCATGCAGCGGCGTGAAATTGACCGATGAGATCGGGTCCGCGGTGAGCCAGGCAACATTGCGGCGCACAACCGATTTTTCAAATTCGGACGGATGACCATAGGGACGTGCATCAACGCCATCGCCAAGGTACTGGTTCCAGTCTTTCTTCTCCAGAATGGCGGCCTCGCCGTCACCGGCACGGGCCTTGCCGGCGATGGCAGCGCCACCAAGGGCAAGCCCTGCCCCCAGGAAACGGCGGCGGCTGGTTGTCGTTTTCGGATACCCTGAATCATCAGACATGAGCGTCACTCCTCGTGCTGATTCACATTATACATTCATTTATATGAATATAAAAGCCCAAAGGCATTACATATTCACCTTCACTGTCGGCTGGTCGGGCAATGACACCACCTGTTTGGAGGTGATGTGTTTCTCCATCAGGTCATAGATGGCAGGGCCCTCGACGTTTTCGTTGACCGATGCCCAGCCGCCGACGACATATTTCTTGTCTGCCTCCAGCGGTTCTCCTGTGGACATCAGGCGCATGTCGGAGATGCGCCCGCCCATACCTTCATTGGGCGAGCAGGTGTAACTCATGCCGCCAACCCGGACCATGTCGCCGCCCTGCTGGAAGAACGGGTCCTTGTTGAACAGGTTGTCGCAGACATCCTCGAGAATTTCCTTCATCTGCGTACCGGTGAACTCAAGCCGGTACACGGACGGGTAACTCATGGAGGTTTCGGTGTAGAGATCATCGATGGTGATGTCCTGGCCCGGCAACAGAGTGGTACCCCACCTGAAGCCCGGCGACAGGGCAATCTGCGTGTCGCGCTGTTCGATGATGCCCTGGCAGATCAGGTCATCCCAGGTGCCGTTGAAATTGCCGCGCCGGTACAGAAGACCCTCGGTCTTGCCGATGACCCGGTTCAATTCGACCTCGTGCGGTTTGCGCACTTCGTCGATCTTGGCAGCCATCTCGGCATCGGGGGTAACGACGTCGGAAAACACCGGGATCAGGTTGGACGAATGTCCAACCACCTTGCCGTCTCTGACCTCAAGATCAATCCGGCCGAGATACTTGCCGTGCGAACCCGACGACAGCAGCAGCGTACTGCCGATTTCAATGGCCTGCGGGATGGCATCGTGGGTATGGCCTGTCACAATGACATCAATTCCGCTGACCACGCCTGCCAGCTTGCGATCAACATCAAACCCGTCATGGGACAGCAGCACCACGACCTCGGCACCGTCAGCACGGGCCTTGTCGACATTTTCCTGAAGCGTATCGGGCCTGATGCCAAATGACCATTTCGGGAACATCCAGCGCGGGTTGGCGATCGGCGTATAGGGCATGGCCTGACCGATGACGGCCACCTTCACGCCGCCCTTTTCAAACATGGCGGTGCTTTCAAACACCGGCTCATCCCACTCATTGTCAAAGATGTTGGAGGCCAGGAAAGCGTAGCCCATGTCGTCGATGATTTCCTTGACCCGGTCCTCACCGAAAGTGAATTCCCAATGCCCGACCATGGCATCGGGCTTGAGCAGCTTCATGCAGTCGACCATGTCCTGGCCGTTCGACTTCAGCGATGTGTATGAGCCCTGCCAGGTGTCGCCACCGTCCAGAAACAGCACCTTGTCGTCACCGCGCTCCGCGCGGATTGCCTTGACCAGGGTTGCTGTCCGGTCCAGCCCGCCAAGACGGCCATAGGCGCGGGCCAGTTCTTCATAATCGACCATGGTATGGGCGTAGGCGAGCGGCGAGCCCTTCTCGATGCCGAAGTGCGTGAGGAACGCCTCACCGACCAGATGCGGAGGAATGCCGGCGTAATCCCCGATACCGATATTGGTGTCCGGCGGGCGAAAATAGACCGGCTTCAACTGGGCATGCACATCGGTGAAATGCAGCAGGGTGATCTGACCCTTGGAGTCGAATTTCAACAGGTCATCCTGCGTCAGTTTCTGCTGCGCCAGCGCGCGGGTAACGTTTGCACCATACCCCGCAACACCAAGTGCGGCACCAGCGTTGACGGTGTACTGCAGAAAATCACGTCTGGTAAACATGGCCACAAACCTCGGTAAAGTTCAGTTTTTTCGGCGTTTTCCCGGGCCAAATCCGGCACTTGGGTAAAAAAAGGGTGGGCATCTAATGAAAAATGCCCACCGCAAGCGTTGTCATATGACGATCAGTTGCGCACGGCAGGCGTTTCCACCGACAGTCCTGCACCGCGAGATGCCAGGTAAAGTTCAAGCGCAATGAACTCGTCCGAACCGCGTTTGTAAGGTGTTGCGCGGATATTCTTCATGCAACCGGAGAAGCGGCGGTGAATGGAGCCCAAGCCACCCCACTTCAGGCGGTAGGTCGGGAATCCGTTGATCTGGCCCTGGCTGAGATGATCAGCGCGGATCATCTTGCCGTAGTTGTCTTCATGGCAATTGGCACATGACATGTCGAGCTGGCCAACACGGGTGTAGTAGAGTTTCTTGCCCTTGTCGGTCCACGACTGCATTGGCCCGTCGGTTTTGACATTCACCGACATGCCGCGTGACTGCAGGCCGATATAGGCGGTCATGGCGAGCATGTTGGGTGCTTCCCACTTCCAGGCTTCGGCTTTCATGTTGTCGGTCCGGCAGGCATTGATCTGGGTTTCCAGAGTGTGCGGCTTGCCAAGCTTCTCGTTCCACTTCGGCATGGACGCACGAACACCTTTCATGGTCTCCGACGCATCATTGTGGCATGTGGCGCAGGACTTGCCCGCCTCACCCTCAACAGTGCTCCAAAGAGTCTCGCCCTGCTCTACTGCCGGAAAGGCCGGGTTTTCAAAATCGTCCATTTCAAAGGCCTGGGTTTCCGGCGAGCGGAAACGCCAGCCGGAATAGACCCGGCTCAGGGGGCTGCCTTTCGGAGCCTCCACGTCAGTGACCAGTTGCTGTCCTTCGATCACCAGCGTGTTGTTGTCCGGCTCGGCAATCGCCGTGCCTGCCGCGAAAACAGATGCCGCCGTCAGCAGTCCGGCCCATTTGAGTGTTGTCGAGTTCATTTTGTTTCCTCCCGAAGTTCTAAGTTTTCATGTAACCGGCCGGCAGCCGTTGAACCGGCTGCCGGCGATGCATGTCACTTGACCTCGATTTTTTTGCTTGTTTCGTAGACAGAGCCGTCATCGTCCACCCAGGTGAACTTGAACTCGCCTGATTCCGGCACCTTGGCCGTAAACTCGAGATACGGATTGGCCGAGATGGCCGGATCGATGTCACACCCGAACACCTTGGTTCCGTTGAACTCGCAGGTGAACTTGTTGATAATCTTGCGCGGGATGACCTTGCCGGCCTTGTCCTTGCGCTGACCGGATTCCATCTTGTGGCTGATCAGCGTCTTGATGGTGATCACCTCGCCGGCTTTGGCCGACTTGGGCACCTTCACGCGTGGTTTTGCTTTTGCCATTTTCGTTTGTCCTCTTGGGTATCCTAGCCGCCACAGCCGCCGATTGTGACCTTGACCAGCCTGGTATCAGAATAAACCGACCCGTCCTTCATCTTTGCAACGGCGACAACATTCTGTGTCTTCGCCAAACGCATGCGGGTCGTGGCAGATGCCTCGCCGCTCATCTCGGTAAAGTGGAACGTCGCCACTTCCGGATTCGGGTTGCCTTCGGCCAGGATGATCACCGATTCCACCATGTCATCACCGGACATGGCGCTTTCGACCGAAACGGAAATCGGAACCGTGTTGCCGTTCTCGGCAATTTCGGGCGCTTTCAGCGTAATCTTGCCGGATGCAGGCTCCTTGCCTCCAGCAAATTCCATGACCCGCTTCTTGGTGTCTTCTGCTGCAGCACTGGCCGGATTGACCCTGACGCCTGCCACGGCCAGCACAGCCGCGCCGGCAGTCAGGCCCAGTACCTGTCTCCTGTCTAGCTTCATAGAAATAACTCCTATTCTTTCAGCGTTGTGAGATAAGCCACAACGTCTTCAACCTGTTGGGCCGACAAAATGGTCTTGTCGGCAAACTTCTTATTGATCCGGGCGCCAAGCTCGAGGCTGTAGAAACCCGGCATGAGGGTTTCGTCTGTAAGGACTTTTTTGGAATTGATGACGATCGCACGAAGCTCAGCTTCCGAGTAACGGTCTGCAACGCCATCAAGCGGCGGGCCAACCTCGCCATGGAATGAATGTTCTTTTTGCTCGGCATTGACATGACAGGCCAGGCAATTGCCCTGCTTGCGATTTGAAAACACCGCCCGTCCCTTTGCCACATCTCCCGCGGCACCGGTCAGTGATGCCTGCACGCCGTCGTCCGTAAACTTGACGTCCATCGGTGCCACATCGCCAGCGCTAGCCGGGGCAATTGCCGCTCCAGCCAGAAACACGCCAGCCAAACCCAGTTTCAGCATGGTCCTCATCAGTTTCCTCCAGTACCCTTTTATTATTGGACGCCAGCCTAGTTCACGATTCCGTGGATATCAAGACAAATTCATATTTTTGAATGAATATGCCAACTGTCCGTAAACGTGACTTCGGCCGACAATTAATATCAATCAGTGTTTTTCTCACCGGCCTCGCGCCGCTCGACAATCCTGCGTGCGTGGTAGCGCTGAAACCCCTCGTCTGTTTCATAGCCCTTTTTATGCACCCACTGGAACATGTCGAGAAAAGTTCCTTTCCGGAAAGCGCCGGGCATGACCGCGACCGTGGATGCGCCAACATCCTTTTTGCCGTTGGTTTCCTCAGGCATGAAGAAGATGGTCGGGGTAAAGGTTACCCGCCATTTCCGCGCCGCGGTTTTTTCGGTCAGCGTCTCACCGTCAAGATCAGTGACCTCCTCATCGCCATACAAGTTGTACTGCACCACCATGTAGTTGGCCTTGATGAAGTCACGAACTTCCGGGTCCGTCAGCACCTGCTCGTGAACCTGCCGGCAATAGATGCAGCCACGTTGCTCGAATATCAGCGCAAGGCGCTTTCCCTCCGCCTTGGCGGTGGCCATGTCTTCCTGGATGTCGCGAAATGTGGTGGCGAACCAGGCTTGCTTGTGCAGGCCGTCATCTCCCACTTCAGATGCCAGCGCACCGGTAATCCCGGCAAGCAGAACAGTAACCGCAAGAAATATTCGCATTTCAGTTTCTCCTTATCCAACTGCGCCCAGACCCGGAAACAGCTCCAGCATATAGTAAGCTATGGCGGACATGCCGCCTGTGATGAACAGGACACCGGTCAGCACCAGCAGGCCACCCGTCAGTTTTTCAATCATGCCCATGCGATGGCGATGGCGCTTCATCAGGGCCATGAAGGGCCGGAAGAAGACTGCCGCAAGAATGAACGGAATACCAATACCCAGTGCATAGGCCAGCAGCAGGGAAGCGCCTTTCAACGCATCACCGGCCTGCGCCGCCACAAACAGGATGGCGGCGAGAACCGGACCCACGCATGGCGTCCAGCCAAATGCAAATGCCAGCCCCACCACATAGGCGCCCAGCAACCCGACCGCCCTGGCCGGTCCCTGCATCCTGATATCACGGTACAGAAAGGGTATCCGGAAGACGCCCATGAAATGCAGGCCCAGTATGATGATGATGACACCGGCAACCTTGGCCAGGATATCCAGGTGATCGGTCACAAAGCTGCCGATGAACGAGGCACTTGCCCCGAGCGCTACAAATACGGTTGCAAAACCGGCAACGAAGGCGATCGCCGCCATCACCACCGAACGCCAGGCGTCGGCCGGCATGTCTTCATCGCTCATTTCATTGATAGATGTCCCGGCGAGAAAGCACAGATAGGGCGGCACGAGCGGCAATACGCAAGGCGAAGCGAAGGACAGGAACCCTGCCACCAACGCCGCTGCATAGCTGATTTCCAGGTCCACTAACCACTCCCGCAGAACTCACAAGAAGTTCATATTCAAATTTTGTAATTTGTTGTAAGGTGTCACGCATGAAAGCTCTTCGCAACAGATTCTTCGGCGTGCTGACGGCACTGGCTGCAAGCGTCGCCGTTCTCGCATTGGCTCCGGCAGGCGCCAAAGCTGCGCAGCTCATCATGCTGGAACAGGACGGCTGTCACTGGTGCGAGGTGTGGAATGAGGAGATCGGCATCGCCTATCCGAAAACGGATGAAGGCAAGCTGGCCCCGCTGCGCCGGGTGGATATCCACTCCCCGCTGCCGGCAGACCTGGAAGGCCTGAAAAAAGCCAACTACACCCCCACTTTCGTGGTCTGGCACAATGGTCGCGAGGTTGACCGCTTGCGCGGCTATCCGGGCGGGCACTTCTTCTGGCCGATGCTGCAGCAGATGCTGGCGAAAATTGACAAGGCAGAAACCGGCACGGCGGAAACACCCGGCACTGCCGAACCCAAATCATAAGGAAACAGGGAATTCACCATGGCGAATGCCCAACTGAAATTCGAACACTCGCTCGACGACATGATGTCGAGTGCCAAGGATGCCACGGACTTTCTGAAAGCCCTGGCGCATGAGGGCCGGCTGGCCATTTTATGCCGGCTGTCACAAGGCGAATGCACGGTTACGGAACTGGAGCAATTGCTGTCTGCGCGGCAAGCCGCCGTCTCGCAGCAACTGGCGCGGCTACGGCTTGAAGGACTGGTCAATGCGCGCCGCGACGGCAAGACCATCTACTATACGATCGGCGACGAGCGCGTGAAGCAGATGATTACCGTGCTGTACGACATGTTCTGCGCCGAAGATGACAACAACGGCTAAAGCTGTATCCTGAACCTCTGCCGGCAAAAACGACACGCAATCCGGCTGCAAGACAGACAATATCGAAGAAGGCAGGAAAACCTGCCCCGACCCAGGGAGAAACGACCGATGATCGAGTTGTCTCCAGGCACGATTGCCGCCATAGGCGGCCTGGCCGGAGGTATGGCGCTGGGCTTCGCTGCCCGCTGGGGCAGGTTCTGCACGCTCGGGGCGATCGAGGACGCCTGCCTGGGCGGAAGCCGTGGCCGCCTGTCGGCCTGGGGCCTGGCAATTGCCGTGGCGATAGTGGGCACCTACGCACTGGATCAATCGGGCATCATCGACATTGCCGGCAGTTTTTACCTGATTTCGCCGACAACGCTGCTGGCAACCGCTTTCGGCTCATTCCTGTTCGGCCTCGGCATGTCGCTGGTCGGCACCTGCGGCTACGGAACCCTGGCCCGCGTCGGCGGCGGAGACCTGAAATCCGTCGTGACCTTTCTGGTGCTGGGCATCACGGCTTATGCCACTATGAACGGACTTTCCGCCTATTTGCGGGTCTACCTGTTTGACGTGCCCACGCAACTCGAGCAGCCCGCGGGCATCGCCCACACTGCCGCCACCCACATTGGCGGCACTGTGCACATCTGGGCTTACCTGTTTGCCGCCGCCATTGCTGCAGCCGCCCTAACCAGCCGCGACCTGAGAGCCTCGCCGCGCTTCATGATGGCCGGCCTTATCGTCGGTGCCGCCATTGTCGCCGGGTGGTTCGTCACCGGCTACATGGCCAACGATCCGTTTGACCCGCACCGACTGGAATCATTCACCTTCACCGGCCCGCCGGGGGATACGTTAGTCTATGTCATGACGGCAACCGGGGCATCGCTGCAATTCGGTATCGGTGCCGTAACCGGTGTAATACTCGGGGCCACCCTTACAACCCTGGTGCAACGGCATTTTCGCTGGGAAGCATGTGACGATGCCCGTGAAATGCGCCGGCAGATCCTTGGTGGCGCGCTGATGGGCTTTGGCGGGGTAACCGCCGTTGGCTGCACCGTCGGACAAGGTCTGTCGGCTGCTTCACTGCTGGCCTTCACCGCACCTGTGGCCCTTGCGGCCATGTTCTGTGGAGCCTGGCTCGGCCTGCAGATACTGGTCTACGGATCGGTGCGCGAGGTCCTGCAGGACACGGTCAACTGGCTGATGCGAAAACAGCCGGACGTTTGATCTGCGGCCGGTTCCGGCAAGGTTCACTCAGCAGCTTGAAAGCCCGATGCAACAACGTCTTCAGTGCGCGAAGCCCGCAACCGCATCATGCCGTAACCGCCTGCGGCAATCGCCAGTACTGCAATAACCGAAGACAGCGATGCCGTGCTGATGCCTGACAGACCCTGACCTATGGAACAGCCCAGTGCCGTGACGCCGCCGAAACCCATCAGCAACCCGCCCGCCAGATACCGGGCCAGAGAATTTTCCGCCGTGAAACCTGTGAGGCTGAAACGGCGGCCCGCCAGGGCGCTGACAAGCGCACCTGCCAGCACGCCGCCCAGCAGGGCGACGGAGAAGCGGATGGTGTCACCGGTAAAGATCATCAGATACTGGATGGTCTCACCAGCAGGTGCCACGAAGCTGAGGGAGGCAAGCTGCGTGGGATCGAAATCATCGGCGCCAACAATGCCGGTCACGGCCCAGCCTGCGACAACTACCAGACCGACCAAGGCTCCGGTCACCACACCTTTCAGGCCCGACTTGCGGACCAGTAAAGCCAGCAAGACAACCAGCACGACCGCGATACCTGCAGCTACTGACAAAGACGATACGGCACCGGTTTCATATACCTGCGCCGGTGCTGCCTCCAGCGACCAGGCGCTTTCCAGCCAGATACGCGGATATGAAAGAATACCCCGCAAAGTGGCATATCCGGCGATACCGGTGACCAGCAGGGTAACGATGGAGCGGCCATTGCCCGATGCCGCCAGCACCAGCAGCCTGGACACACAACCACCGGCCAGCACCATGCCGGCACCAAACAGAAGGCCACCGGCGACCAGCGCGACAGGACGGATCGGCACCGACCAGTAAATCGACTGGGCAAGATCAATGTTCTGAGAAACGAACAACGCCTGCGTCCCAACCAATGCCACAAGCACGGCAGCAAGATATTGCTTTGAACGCGGATGGCTGTTGGCCGCCGCTTTTGATCGCTCACTGCCAGGCGCCCATTCCGCAAGTGCGGCTCGCGCGCAATATCTGCTGAATTCAGCGATTATGCCAAACAACACACCAATGGCAAAGGCACCCCACACCACCAGTGTGGCTGTGCCGTATTCTTCACGTAAAAGGTCTAGCTGCTCAATCATCGGACCACTCCTGAGACTATCGCCGTGCTAACACATGCATATATTCAGAAGTGTTCTTTATATCAAACGATGTGTTCGTTCAAGCCCTCAAGCGATGGTTGCGCTATTCGAACTCCATCTGCTGAAACACCCGGCCCGCATTGCGCGTGGCAAGTTCATCGAACGTATGCAGGTGTTTGTACGGCGACTGGTCCACGTAAAAAGCTTTGTCCAGCCCGCCGCCTGCATCAATGTGGTCTTTGATCTTGCCGCGCAGGTAGATCAGATAGTCACGGGTATAGCGGCGAACCTGGGCCATGTTGGTCGGGTGGCCATGGCCCGGAATAACATAGACAGCGCCGAGTTTTTCGAATTCATTTTCCCAGGTTTCCAGCCAGGCCGCCGTGTCGGTGTCGTCGAAGATCGGCAACAGCCTCTCGTGGAACGCCATGTCACCGGCAATCACCAGTTTTTCCTCAGGCAGCCACACCTGGGTGTCGCCGGCACTGTGGGCGGGGCCAAGATGCAAAACCTCGACCTTCATCGACCCCATCGACACATCCTTCTTGTCAGAGAAGGTTTCGTCGGGTTCCTTCACACAGGTCTTGTCCGCGCGATCCTTCAACCGCTGCTTGGCGGCTTCCAGTATCTGGTGACCGTTTGTCGTGAATTCCTCCGCCGCATCTTCATGAGCCAGTATCTTGACCCCCTGCCCGGCCCAGTAGCAGTTACCAAGTGCTGCGTGGCCCTGGCCGTTTTCATCAATGACCAGCTTGACCGGCTGGTCGGTCACAGTCTTGATCTCGGTGTGCAGGGCTTCTGCAAGCCCGTAGCTGCCGCCGCCATTGATGACGATCACGCCATCACCCGTCACCAGAAAACTCAGATTGTTGTTGTGTCCGGCATTGTCATAACCGGGAGGCGCGGTTGCCCCGATTGACGTCCAGACATTCGGCATCACCTCCACCGGTTTCGAATACAGCAGGGATGCGGGATACTGATCCGGAATATTCTGGTCAGCGTGCGCCGTGAGCGGAAACAGGCACAAGGCAAGCATGGCAATGGTTTTTCGGATGACATTCATGGTCAGGTATTCTCCGTTACGATGCGACATAAGCAAAGGCAGAGCCTTTGCGTTCGACATAGCCGGTGCCGGGATGCGGCAGGTGATAACCGATGATCTGCATTTTCTCCGCAGCCATCCGATCCAGCAGCATCTTGCGCGCCTTGACGCCCTGCGCCGCGTCGCTGTCTGTGCCCATCTGCCAATCCGGATTTGAGAACGAGTATAACGGGTTGGTGATGACATCGCCGATGACCATCACGCTGTCGCTGCCCTGCTGGATATGAAAGGATGTGTGCCCCGGTGTATGGCCTGCCGTATCGACCGCTGCGATGCCGGGCAGAACTTCCTCACCCGCCTTGAATTTGGAGCACTTGTCTTCAATGGCCGCCATATTGCGCCGCGCACCAACAGCAAACGACTGCCTGTTTTCAGGCACCTTGTTGACGGTTTCCGGGTTGAACCAGTAATCCCATTCCGGTGCCGACATCAGGTACTCGGCATTGCCGAACGCCAGTTCGTCGAAGTCGTCCAGCACGCCCCAGATATGGTCGGGATGGGCATGGGTGAACACAACATGGGTCACGTCATCCGCCGCGATACCTGCAGTCTCCAGCGCCTCGCCCAGCTTGCCGGCACTTGGCATGAAGTTCGGCCCGGACCCGACATCAAACAGCACCGTCCGGTCGCCATCCCGGTACAGCGTCAGATTGAGCGATGAGCGAACCACATCCTTGGGAAGGTTGTTGGCCGCCAGGAAAGTTGCCCGTTCAGCTTCCGGAACACGTCCCAGTATCATGCCGGTCGGCAGCTCAAGATGACCGTCGCTGACAATATCGACGGTCCCCTGGCCAACCGGGAATGAGGCTTTCGAAAACACCGGCGTGTGCAACGCAGGCAGTGCCACACCGGCGGCAAAGGTTGTGGCCAGGAACTCTCGACGATCAAGCATGATTCAGACTCCAAACATATAAATTTATGAATATGTTATCCGCCCTTGATGGCAATTGCTAGGGCATCATGCTGAAATTGTCAGATAACGGGATAGCCGCAGTTCACTGACCTGTCCGGCTTTCCAGTTCACTGGCAAAACCATCTATATCATCAGTGAACTTTCCCGCCGAGACCTGAGCGCTGCTGAACGTCAGACTTGCTTCAACCGGCACCGGCAGCATCGCCGCGAGTTCATCGATACAGGTTTGTGGCGGCGAATGGCCACCGTGGGTCAGGAAAACCGCGACCCGCGCGGGAAGGTCAGGCTTGCGGGCAAGCAATGCCCTGACCGGCAATGCGGGATGACTTGTCCACACCGGTGTCCCGATCAGCACCAGGTCATATTGTTCAGCGGCAAATTCCGCCATCTCGATTTCAGGCAGGTTGCCTCGGACACTGTCATAACCTGCCTGCAGGTACCGCAGCAGACCGCCTGTGTATCTGTCGCAGCCGATTTCGCGCTTGTCAGCGTCCAGCCGGTTGGCCAATGCACTGGCAATAGTGGCCGTGGTCCCGGTGCGGGAGTAGTAGATAATCAATGTACGCAACTTGATGGTTCCTTTGTTTGAACAAAGTGGCGAACAACCGTTTGCCGCTAGACAATCACCTCATCAACCGGCCGTCGAAGTGACCTGGGCATCGCAGGCGCATAGCCATAGCGGACCACAAGGTCTGCCCGCTTGCCTGCAATACCCAGTAACTGCGCGAACTCAGCCCGGACAGCAGGCACGTCGACAAGCTGGTTGACAAAAGCATGCCTGATGCCAAGCGCCGTCGCCTGCAGCGCAAAACGCTGGTAACAGCGCCCTGACTGTACCCAGTGAGCCTTGTCATCTTTCTCGGTCACGAAAACTGCTAGGCCTGAAGACGACCTGACCTGCTTGGCCAGCTTGTCGTTTTCGGAGTCCGCCGAGAACAGCAGATCAAACATGATGCGCCCCAGAAATGGCGGCAGTGATGGATTGCCGGTGCACGCACTGTACAACCCGTCCCGGGTTTCGGCCGCCTGTGAGCCATTGAAGCGAAGCCAGTGTTTCAGTTCCTCAGCAAATTTCGCATCATTGACCTGAACGGTATTTGCTGTGATGGCCAGCGCCAGCAACTGCTCAATCCTGTCCCGGTCAGGAATGATGATCAGCCTGCACCCTTGCATTCCGGCTGCCTTTTCCAGTTGCCTGATGTCGTCTTGCCCGACCTGCCGGCCATCATATTCGGAGCGCGTGCACTGCCGCTCCACGATGGCATCGAACAACTCATCGCGGCCTGTGTTTCCGGCAGCCAGGTTTACTTCGACCGACCCGTTTCCATCCGGGTTGAAGGCAACCGACGTGCTCCTGCCGGCAGCCATGGCTGCAAGCGACAGGTTCTCAGCCGCACACCCGAGGCTGGCATAGAGATGATGGTTGTCAGGGTCCGCAGCAGGCGTTGCGCGTTTCATGTCCGGTCGGATGATCACGGTCTCCCCGGCTTGCGAGAACAGCCAGGGCTGGGTGTTGTGACTGTTGGCGGCCAGGGTCGCGTAGTGAACGAGATAGTTGAACTCACCGGCCTGCGACGGGGAAATTGCGCTCCAGGTTTCCAGCACTGCGTCCCGGTAGGCCGGACCGGCCCTGGTCAGCATATGGTATGCGGCACCGGCCGTAACCGCCGCCGCGCCGGTACCAATGACAACGTTTCTGCGTGTAACCATCAGATGCCACCTTTTGCCGGTTCTGATGATGTCAGTTTACCGCGATGTCACAGACATGGCCTTGCGCAAAATCAAATCGCCTCGGATGGGCCCTATCACGTCACCGGAAACAAGGATGGTGGAGACTTCAGGATTTCACGCGCTCGGCGGCCGGGTCATACAACGGACCAAGATGCAACTGCGCCGGCACACGTTCGGTCGCCACCACCAGTTCGTAGCTGCCCTGCAGCAGCCAGTCATTGTCGACTCCTTCCTGGTTGCGGACATAGCCAAGGCCGACGGGCTTGCCCACCGTATGACCGAAACCGCCGCTGCTCAGATACCCGGCGAATTCACCGTCGCGCAAGATGGTTTCACGGCCCAGCAGGACCACGTCCGGATCATCAACCGTGAAGCAGACGAGCTTCTTGCCCAGACGCTGATTGGCAACGCGTTCACACGCTGCCCTGCCCATGAAATCCATTTCCGACTTCAGCTTCACCGCCCAGCCGAGGCCCGCCTCAAACGGCGTATCGTTCGGGGTGATGTCGGAACTCCAGGCGCGGTAGCCTTTTTCCAGCCGCAATGACTCCAGGGCGCGATAGCCGACCGGGCGCACGCCGAAAGGTGCACCTGCGGCCATCAATGCATCAAACACCTCACCCGTGGCAGCAATAGGCACATGCAGTTCCCAACCCAGTTCACCGACATAGGTAACCCGCAATGCGCGAACCTCATGCCCTGCAAGGTCAATCTCGCGAACATGGCCAAACGGGAATGCCTGATTGGAAACATCGTGCTCCGTGACGGTTGACAGAACATCACGTGCGCGCGGGCCCATGAGCGACAGGGTTCCCCACTCCTCCGTGACGTCTTCAAGCGCCGCGTCGCAGCCTTCAGGCATGTGATCCCGGATCCAGGATGCATCATGGGTGCGGAATCCGGTGCCGGTGACAATGTAGAAGCGGTTTTCAGCCAGTTGCGCGACTGTCAGGTCGCACTCGATGCCGCCGCGCGAGTTCAGCATCTGGGTGTAGGTCAGTCGACCCGGCGCCTTAGTGACATTGTTGGCGCAGATCCAGTCAAGGGCTGCGGTTGCACCGGGCCCTGCCAGTTCATATTTGGCGAACGAAGACTGGTCGAAAATTCCCGCGCTTTCACGCACCAGCCGGTGTTCTTCCGCCACCGGCTCAAACCAGTTCTGGTGTCCCATGGAATAGACGTCGCGCTGGTCCATACCGTCCGGCGCAAACCAGTTGGGCCGCTCCCATCCGAGCTTGGAACCGAACACGGCACGGTGCTGTTTCAGGCGCTCATACAAGGGTGAAATGATGCGCGGGCGCCCGGATGCATATTCCTCATGCGGGAAACCGATCGTATAGTGTTTGCCATAAGCTTCCAGCGTGCGTCCGCACACCCAGTCGCGGTCCTCATGCAGGCCGGAAAACCTTCGGATGTCCACCACCCAAAGGTCCATAGGCGCCTCACCGGACACTACCCATTGCGCCAGCACCCAGCCTGCTCCGCCGCCAGACGCGATACCGAATGCATTAAAGCCTGCACCAACAAACATGTTGGCGCACTCAGGGGCAGACCCCAGAATGAAATTGCCGTCGGGCGTAAAGCTTTCCGGCCCGTTGATCATCTGCTTGATGCCAGCCGTTTCAAGCGCCGGCATGCGTGCCACGGCCTGTTCCAGGTGCTGTTCGAAATGCTCCCAGTCGTCGTCAAACAGCTGGAACTGGAAATCATCCGGCACATTCCCGGTGGTCCAGGCAATCGGGTTATGTTCGTAACCGCCCATAACCAGCCCGCCGACCTCTTCCTTGTAATAGGTGAAACGGTCGGGATCGCGGATGGTGGCGGCATCGGTTGCCAGCCCGTCGATCTTTTCGGTGATGATGTACTGATGTTTTACCGGCTGCAGCGGTACATTTATGCCTGCCATTGCACCAACCTGCCGGGCCCACTGGCCGCCGCAGTTTACAACCTTCTCGCATTTGATGATGCCGTCGGTTGTCTCGACAGCGACAATACGATCGCCGTCCATCTGAAATCCGGTGACCCGCACGCCTTCGATGAGGTTTGCACCATGCATGCGCGCGCCCTTGGCCAGCGACTGGGTAATGTCGGACGGACTGGCCTGACCGTCGGTCGGCAGCCAGCTTGCGCCAACCAGGTCATCAACCTGCATCAGCGGCCACAGCTTTTTCACCTCCTCCGGCGAGATCAGGTGCATGTCCATGCCGAAACTGCCGGCGGTGGTAGCGAGGCGCTTGTACTCGATCCAGCGGTCTTCATTGCAGGCAAGCCGCAGGCACCCGGTCATCTTCCAGCCGGTTTCCAGTCCGGTTTCTTCCTTCAAGCTCTTGTACAGGTCGACGGAGTATTTCAGGACCTGGGTAATCGAGGCCGACGACCGCAACTGCCCGACAAGACCGGCTGCGTGCCAGGTGGAACCTGACGTGAGCTGGCCCTGCTCAAGCAGGACCACGTCGGCCTTGTGATCACGGGCAAGATGATAAGCGGTCGAGCAGCCGATGATGCCGCCTCCGATGACCACGATTTCAGCATGTGTCGGGACCGGCATCTGTCGTCAAACCTTTCCATAGGCAGTCTGATAGGCAACAAGGCTGCGCCCCAGCCTTTCAAGGTTTTCGGTCGTGTAGGCAACATAATCGACGCCTGGCGCGTTCAGGTGAAGTTCCGACACCATGCTCCACATGGCTTCGCGCAGCAGCGACGCGCACTGCATTGCGGCATGGCTTTGCAAAAGTGCCGCATCCGGTATCCGGCCCACATAGCGGGTCAGGAATTCTTCCGTCTGGTCCTGGTCGAAGCCTGCATTCGACGTCACGCCGGCAAGATCAAACATGGGCGTGCCGAAGCCTGCATATTCGAAATCGATCAGCCACAGACGTGAGCCGTCATGGATGAAGTTTGCGGGCAGCAGATCATGGTGCCCATACACAACCGGCATCGGCGCCTGCACCTTTTCCAGCGCTTCGGCAAGCTCCAGGTATCGGGGCAGCTTGTCATTCATCCGGCTGTTGCCCGCCGCAAGCGTCTTGGCGTAGTCGCGGATGACATGGAACACCCAGAATATGAACCCTGCCCCGCTGACATGCGGCGCCATGGTGTCGTGAAATTTCCGCAGCAGCCGGGCAATTTCCTCGGCATTGGCCTGAACGTCCGCCTCGTCATAGGTCTTGCCGTCAATAAACCGCGAAACCATTACACCGGGTTCTGCATGCACCAGTTCCGGCGCGAAGCCCGCCGCGTGAGCAGCGCGCGTGGCCATGACTTCGCGGTCGCGATAGACATGATGAAACGGGAAATCCTGACCGAAGCGGACGACATAGCGCTGGCCGGCATCGGACACGACGAAACTCTCATTGCTCAGCCCGCCATGCAGAGGCGAAATGTCGACGGCTCCCTGCCAGACAGGCAATGCCTGTATTCGGGTTTCCTGGGAAGTGGATTGTGTCATCGGCCTATCCAAGTCTGGCGCGGGTGCGCGCGCTCCAGGCGTTGAACAATCGGTCGGCGGTAATGCCGATGAAGGCAATCGCGAGTCCGGCGACAATACCGCGACCGGCGTCGGCCTTTGACAACGCAATGAAAACTTCCTGCCCGAGATCGCGGGTGCCGATCATGGCGCAGATGATGATCATGGCCAGCGCCATCAGGATGGTCTGATTGATGCCCAGCATGATTTCCGGCAGGGCGACCGGCAACTGAACCCTGAAGAAGGTTTGCGTCCTGGTGCACCCGGACACCTTTGCCGCCTCGATCAGCGAAGGCGGCACCTGGCGAATACCATGGTTGGTGTAGCGGATGGCAGGCACGATCGCGAAGGCGACCGTCGCAATCATCGCCGTCACATCGCCAATGCGGAACAACATCACCACCGGAATTATGAAACAGAACGACGGCATGGTCTGAAGCGTGTCGATGATCGGCGTCAGGAAGCGTTCAAACCGATCACTGCGTGATGCCATCAAGCCTAGCGGGATACCGAAGAGACAGGCGACAAACGCCGAGATACCGCACAGATACACGGTGGCCATCGTCTTTTCCCACAGGCCGGTGGCTGCGCAAAATGTTGTCAGCGCGGCAACCGTCGCGGCCAGCCGCCAGCCGCCAAGCTGGAAGCCAGCCAGCCCCAGAAGAAACACCGCGCCGAGCCAGGGAAAACCCTCGCAGAATGCACGCAGCGGGTTCAGCACATAGAGAATGAGGGTGACGCGAAACGCTTCGATGACGTCAAACCAGTTGATCGTCACCCAGGTCACGGCGTCTTTCCAGGCGCGGGCGGTCGAAATGGTGATCTCGGCGGGCACCTTGGCAAAGGCCGGTATCGCAAGTGACAAAACAGTGGTCACCAGCAGGGCTGCAATCGCCAGCACCAGATTGGGATAGCGCTGGTAGAAGCTGCGGACTTCGTCATCCTGGTGCACATGGCCGCGCGCCTGCTTGGCCGCCATCGCCTGGCTCAAACGGTCGAGCGCAATGGCGATGGCAACAATGGCCAGTCCAGCCTCCATGGCGTTGCCGACCTTGAGCGCGCGCAAGGCCAGCAGCACGTCATAACCCAGTCCCCCTGCCCCGATCATCGAGGAGATGATAACCATGTTGAGCGCCAGCATGATCACCTGATTGACCCCGACCATGAGCGTCGGCCGGGCCGAAGGCAATTGAACCCGCCACAGTTTCTGGCGTGTCGTGCACCCGGCCATTTCACTGAAATCGGAAATTTCCGACGGTATCCGGGACAGGCCCAGCATGGTCGCGCGCACCATGGGCGGCGTGGCAAAGATGGCGGTTGCCATCATGGCTGAAACCGGCGAATTGCCGAACAGCAGCAACATCGGGATCAGGTAGGCAAAAGTCGGCATCGTCTGCATCAGGTCAAGCGCCGGCGACACCATGAAGCGTTCCGCCCAGGGCTTGCGCCAGGCCCAGATGCCGACGAACAGGCCGGTCAGGATACAAAACGGCACGGCGATGGCGATCAGGCCGAGGGTCAGCATGGAACTGGTCCACTTGCCGAACAGCGCAACGTAGAGAAAACATCCGCCGGTCAGCAGGCCCAGCCTGAGACCACCGGCGGCACGGCCGGCCAGGAACGCCACGATCACCACGCCGACCCATGACAGCCGCGGCAATGTCCAGGCTTCAGCGCCATGGCCAAACTTGAACCCTTTCGCCAGCAAATCCAGCGCGAAGCTGAGCGGCACGTTCAATGTGGCGGTGATCGACCGGGTGAACCAGGTCAGGTTCTCCCGCAACCAGTTCATGATGGCGCTGATCCAGTCTGCAAACGGGATAACGCGGTCAGCCGGATATTCAACGGCAGCCGGAAACATTTCGCGCCCGTAGTGCAACATCAGCACTGTCGCCAGCGCGGCAACCCAGACCAGGGCCCATCCGCCGAAACCCCGACTGTCATCGCGTTGAATGTTCTGGGTTACGGTACTCACGGGCTGGCTGTGCTCCGGTCAATCCCGGCCAACAGGTCGATGACCGCCTGCGGATGGACTTCACCAATAGGCTTGCCGGACCCGTTGACGACAGCAAAAGGTTTTCCGGCGGATACGATCTCGGCTGAAAAACTCGACACCTTGGCATCCGGAGACACCGTTCCTGCGCACTTTGCCCGGCCCGGCTTCTGCATCAGGCTCCTGGCCGACATCACCTTGGCGCGCTGAACGTCGCGGGTGAACTCCGCCACGTACTCGGTTGCCGGGTTGGTAACCAGCTGTTCCGGTGTCCCGACCTGGATGATCTCGCCGTCCTTCATGATGGCAATGCGGTCCGCCAGGCGGATGGCCTCGTCAAAATCATGGGTGATGAACACGATGGTCTTTTTCAGCACGCCCTGCAAGCGGATCAGTTCGTCCTGCATCTCACGGCGTATCAGCGGATCAAGCGCGGAAAACGGTTCGTCCAGGAACCAGATCTCCGGATTGGTCGCGAGAGAACGCGCAATGCCGACACGCTGCTGCTGGCCGCCAGACAATTCACGCGGATAAAAATGTTCACGCCCGCTCAGGCCGACAAGATCAACCATTTCGCGCGCGCGGGCTTCGCGCTTTTCACGGTCCATGCCCTGGATCGACAGCGGAAAGGCAATGTTGTTGAGAACCGACAGATGCGGCAGAAGCGCAAAGTGCTGGAACACCATGCCCATCCGGTGCCGGCGCAGTTCTATGAGTTCTTCGGTGGAGATCGACAGCAGGTCCTTGCCTTCGAACTCAACCTTGCCATAGGTCGGCTCGATCAGCCGCGACATGCAGCGCACCAGTGTGGACTTGCCGGAGCCTGACAGTCCCATGATGATGAAAATCTCGCCCTGGCGGACTTCAAGGTCTGCACTGCGCACAGCCCCGATCAGGTTGGCGGATGTCAGATCCGACGCGCTCGCGCTGCCGCCGTACTTCGAAATGAACTCATCCGCACCAACGCCAAAAACCTTCCAGACATTTCGGCACGCCAGTTTCACCGGGCGCTGTAAATCTCCATTGGAAGCTGTATTCCCCTGCTGGTCTGGAGAATGACGTGCCATGCGCGTGATATCCCGTGTTGCCGTCTGATTACAAAGTGCGACCCGATCCGGCGCGTTTTTCCCGGATCGGGTCGGTGTTCAGGTAACTGTTGTTATTCGGCCCAGGCCTTCCACTTGGCTTCGTTGGCATCGACCCAGGCATTGGCGACATCCTCGATGGACTTGCCGTCCAGATCAACCTCACCGCTCATGGCATTGAGTTCGTCTGAAGACACCTGATAGCTCTTGGCGACCTTGTAGGCGACCGGCCACTTATCCTTCATGCCGGACCAGGCGTATTTCCAGATGTCACCAAACGGTTTGCCGCAGTCATGCGCCTTGTCCGGGTTCATGCCCCACTTCGGATCCGAGTAGCACTCGGCTGTATATTCCGGGAACTCGACCCATTCGCCCTTGTACTTTGCCGGTGCCCAGTGCGGTGAGTAAACCCACAGCATGATAGGCGCCTTGCGCTGATAGGCTGATTCAAGTTCGGCGAACATGGCGCCGTCCGTGCCGGCATGTACAACCGTGAACGGCAGGCCAAGCGATACAACCCGCTCGTCATCGAAACCTTCCCAGGTTACCGGTCCGCCCAGGTAGCGGCCTTTCGGGGCGGTTTCAGGGGTGGAGAACGCTTCTGCGCACTTGGGGTCCTTCAGCGCTTCCCAGTTGGGAAGGCCGGGGCATTTTTCCTTCATGTACTCAGGATACCACCACTCTTCCTTGGCTTTTGGCCCCAGTGCGCCAAGGCGTTCGGTTTTGCCGGTTGCATCAGCAGCCTTCATGGCCTCGCCCGCGGTTGTGTCCCAGTATTCCATGCCAAGCGTCAGGTCGCCATTGGTCAGACCTGTGGACAGGCTCGACAGGTAATCGCCGGTTGGATATTCGACCGTGTAGCCAAGTCTCTCAAGGACAGTGCCGAGAATTTTGGCGTTCAGATTCACACTGGTCCAGTCGAACAGCGCGATCTTTATCGGATCGTTGGATTCAGGCGCAGCTGCCTGAACCTGAATGCTTGAGGTTGCCAGGGCAACAGCTAACAATGAAGACGCCAGTGCGCCGCGAACGGTTTTCGCCATACTCATATTTAGACTTCCTCTCAACTGACAAGCACCGCCAACCCATGCAAGCGGCCATTTTGCTACGTCAACCCAACGAAGTCTGGAACCGCTCGCCAAGCAGAGTCAAATGTTTCTTCACTGTTTGGACTGAAAAATTAATTTCAGTGCCCGGGTCAAGGCAGTTGCCCGGATTTCAGGCTGCTGGCGTTCAGCGGACCTTTATCACCACCCCGCGGCTCGGAATTGTAGCCGCCTCTCCCGGCATGGAAACGTACGGGGACGTCTGCTCGACAAGGGTTGCTTTCTCACTGGACTGCATGTCGGATACGTGGGCAGCAAAGGCTTCAGACCACAAGGTGTCCTTGACCGTCAGCACAATCACGCCGCCGGGCCGGCAGATGCGAACCAGTTCGTCGACACCTTCCGCGCCGACGTGGCCGGTGGTGAACACCCCGGCTGAAATGACACCGGCAAATGCGTTGTCGGCAAACGGCAGCGCACCGCCGAGCGCCAGTTGATGAAAGTCACTGTAGATACCCTTTTTCCTGGCCACCGCCAGCATGCCTTCGGAGATGTCCAGCGCCTCGACACGCGGGTAGCCCATGATGTCGAGCCATTCGCCGACCAGTCCCGTACCGGCACCGGCATCCAGCAGAGGTTCCGCTCCACGCGGCAGGTGGCGGGACAAAAGCGCCAGGCAGATTGCCGGGTGCCGATAGCCGGCAGCAGCCATGTCGGCGTCATAGCTTTCCGCCCAGCGATTATAATGTCCGGCAATCTCTTCCGGCTTCTTCGCATCATAGACGGCGCCGAGGTGTCCCTCGTGCTTAGCGTGCGTCATCGGTGTCTCCAAGGCATTTGCGCATTTGCCGCGCCATGATAATCAAGTGCTGCGAACAGTAAACCATTGCCTTAGAGGATGGCCCGATGACAGACGACCTGAGCGAAGCCCGAACTGCCATGGCAAGCATAGCGATGCTGAAAGACTATGACGGGCCGATCGAGCGGCTGGGCGGGCTGACCAATCTTGTCTATCGGCTCGGCACACACTGCCTGCGGGTCCCCGGCAAGGGCACGGAAGAATACATCGACCGGGCCAATGAGGCTGTTGCGGCAAAAGAAGCCGCCAAAGCCGGTGTCTCGCCGGAGGTCTTGTTTGCCGATGCGAAAAGCGGCCTGATGGTCACCAGGTTTATAGACGGCACCGAGACCATGACCCCGGATGCCTTCCGCTCGCGCAAAGGGTCTCCGGCACGGGCCGGCGAGGCCTTCCGCAAACTGCATACATCAGGGGCGGTGTTTCCGTTCCGCTTCGACCTGTTTGAGATGATCGACGACTATCTCGGCATTCTATCCACTAAGGACGTGGCGCTACCGGACGGCTATCATGATGTTGTGGCCGAAGCGGAAACAATCCGGGCTGCGCTTGCAGCCCATCCCGCCGTGCTGGCACCATGTCATTGCGACCCCCTGTGCGAGAACTTTCTTGATACGCAAGCGCGCATGTGGATCGTGGACTGGGAGTATTCCGGCATGAATGACCCGATGTGGGACTTGGGCGATTTATCCGTCGAAGGTGAGTTCAACACCGCCCAGGACGATGAAATGATGCAGGCCTATTTTAGCCGCACGCCGACTTCCGCCGAAAACGGCCGGATGGTGATCTACAAGGCGATGTGTGACCTGCTGTGGACGCTCTGGGGCCTGATCCAGCTGGCCAATGAAAACCCGGCGGAAGACTTCCGCGCCTATGCTGACGGACGCTTTGCACGCTGCAAGAAGCTGATGGCCGACCCGGCCTTTGCCGGGCATGTCGACGCGGTCAGGGCCGGGTGAGGTTCTTCCAGAGGGCAGTTACAACCCGAGCCTGGCCAGTGCCGTCTTCGCGAGTGCGCGGGTTTCATCACCGGTAAACTGGAACGCATTCAGGAAATCGGCCTGACAGTAGTCCCGGTTCGAGCGGCGAATTCTGTCGGCATCGAGCATGGCAAGCTCGGTCCTGCCGGCAAGCTGGTGAGCAAGAGCCGCAATGGTGTGGATATGTATGTGAGCATTGGGCGCCTTGGTGGCGCGCTCGGCCCAGGTGACCGCCGTTTCATAATCACCGCGCACGATGTGTGACAGGGCGCGGGTTGCCAGCATGGCGTAGTTGAGCGGATCAATGGGGCTGAGCGATATCGCCTTCATGATGTTGTCCTGGCTGTTTTGCCCGTCGCCCATGAGGGCACCAAGCAAGGACCGGTTATAGATGGCAAAAGCATAGTTCGGACTCAGTTCCACACTTCTTTCAAGCCAGGGCAGCCCGGCGTCCAGGTCACCGGACAGCCATTGCGACCGGCCCATCATCAGGTTCACGAACGGATCAAACGGATCAAGTTGCAGGCCCTTTTCGGCATACAGCCGCGCCAGTTCTTTCTGCTCCGCATGTTCGCCCGAGTGTCCGAGGAAGGCATTCTGAAAATGCGTGAAGGACAGCCCGGCATGGGCGCGGGCAAAGCCGTGATCAGCCGTCACGGCCCGGTCGAACATGCGCGTGGCAATGGCGTTGTCATGCGGGTTGAAGCGATACATGTGCCACAGCCCGCGATGATATGCCGACCAGGCGTCCAGGTTTTCAGTCGGCAGTTTGGCTGCTTCGATTGCTTCCTTGACCTGGATGCGGGTTTCAATGGCGGTGACGATGTTTGCCGATATGGTCGAGCGCAGTTGCAGTAGATCGTCCATGGAACTTTCAAACCGGTCTGCCCACACCACCTGGCCGTCCGGAGCGTGCGACAGTTCCACCGTCACAACGCTGGTGCGGTCATGGAATGCAATGGTTCCGGTCAGCACATAGCGCGCGCCCAGTATCCGGCCCGCCTCGGCAATATCAACGTCGACATCCCGGAACCTGAAAGTCGAGCCGCGGGCGATGACGAACAGCCAGTGTAGCCGGGAAAGCTCCATGATGACTTCCTGGGAGACCGCGTCACCCAGGTTGCCGAAGCGTTCGTCGGGGGTGAGAACCTGAAGCGGCAACACGGCAATTGACGGACGCCCGCCGGTGGCAACCTTCCCGGATCCATCGGCTTCCTGAAGTGGTGCTGCGGCATCGTGGTGTGGGCGGGCTACCCCTGCTGCGGAGATCGTGTCTGCGGCTTCAACGTCACCAACAAAGCGGAAACCGCGGCCATGCACGGTGCGGATCAGCTTCTGGGCCTTGCCGTCATCACCAATGGCCTGACGCGCCATGCGGACCCGGCTGTTGACCACGGCTTCGGACACCACCCGGCCGCCCCAGACATGCAGGTTGATTTCGTCCTTGGTCACCAGCCTGGTGTGGTTGGAGACGATCAGTTCAAGCAATGCAAAAACCTGCGGCTCGACCTTGCGCGGTGCTCCGTCCAATCGCAATTCAAAGCGATCGGTGTCCAGCTCGAAATTGTCAAACCTGTAAATCACGATATTTCTGCCGTCCCTGCACCTTCACTGAGCGGAATTTGCTTACCCGCAACTCCTGAAAAAGCACCTAAATCAACACTCTGCACAATTATGCATGATTTCTGCAGATTTTCTAAACCCTGTCTGCAAGCATCTGGCTGTCTTTTCAATCAGGGTGACCTTCGACAGGCGGCACATCGCATGGAGCCTTTCACCAGATGTGCTGCCCGGGTTGGCATGGTGCCAGCCTGACAATAAAGGAAACCGCAATGAACCAGATCACTCAACCGGATTTTTCAGCAATCAAGGCCAAGCAGAATGCAGCATGGTCTTCAGGCGACTATGCCATTGTCGGCACGACACTTCAGATCGTGGGCGAGAACCTTGCCGAGGCAATGGACCTGCGCTCAGGCCAGAAGGTGCTTGATGTCGCTGCCGGCAACGGCAATTTCACACTGGCGGCAGCGCGCCGGTGGGCGGACGTCACCTCCACCGACTATGTTTCAAGCCTGCTGGAGCGCGGCAAGCAACGCGCAGATACAGAACGCCTCGATGTCGCTTTTCAGGTCGCTGATGCCGAAGACCTGCCGTTTGGAGATGCCAGCTTCGATGCGGTGGCCTCAACCTTCGGGGTGATGTTCACGCCCAACCAGGACAAGGCTGCTGCAGAAATGCTCAGGGTGTGCAGGAGCGGTGGCAAGGTCGGCATGGCCAACTGGACACCGGACGGTTTCATCGGCGCGCTGTTCAAGGTCATCGGCCGCTACATGCCGCCGCCTGCCGGTGTGCAGTCGCCTTCCCTGTGGGGCACCAAATCCCGGCTTGAAGAGCTTTTCGGCAATGCTAGCTCCGATATCAAGATCACGGAGCGGGATTTTGCTTTCAGATACCGCTCGCCTGATCACTGGCTGGAAATCTTCCGCGACTTTTACGGACCCACCCACAAGGCCTTCGGCGCGCTGGATGCCGATGCGCGCGCATCGTTGAGCGACGATCTGCTCGACCTGATCGCCCGTAACAATGTGGCCGATGACGGCACCATGGTCGTGCCGTCAGCCTATCTGGAAGTCGTGGTGACGCGGCGCTAGAGCAACATGGGTTCAATTGAACCCATGAAGTTGCTCTAGCACTTTGAAAACGATCAGGTTTATGATTCTTGGTTGTTTCAACCAAGAATCATCCTGATCTGGAGAATCTCTGGCCGATCAGAAACGAGAACCGGTCTGCAACCAGGTGGGAAAGCCTGGTTGCAGACTGTCCTGATCCTAGCTCCTCTTGATCCCGAACATCGTACCGTCCGCTTTCTTGACGAACAGATTTGCGAGAGCATCATCTATGTTGTCAGCGGTGAACTGGGGCTTGGTGCCTTCGAATTTGCAGGATGCCAGCACCTGCTCCACGATGAATTTCGGCTGGAAATAGGCCAGCGGTACGTCATTTTGCCTAATACCGCCAATAACATGGCTGAAAACTTGATCCGTAACCGCCAGTCCGTGTTTTTCCGCCATGTCAACAAATACGGTGCGGAAAAGGTCTTCAGGCGGTTCAACAGTTTCAAGCTTGTAGCTGATACGGCGCTGGAAGGCCGGATCCATGAGATCATCAGGATGCATGTTGGTGGAGAAAATCACGATTTCATCGAAAGGTATCATCACGCTTTTGCCGGTGTGAAGCGTGAGATAGTCGACGCGGCTATTCAATGGAACGATCCAGCGGTTGAGAATGTCCTCAGGCTTGGCACGCTGGCGACCGAAATCATCGATCAGAAATGTACCGTTCAGGGCCTTGATATGAAGCGGCGCCTCATAGAACTTGGATACGGGGTTAAACTTGAGATCGAGCATTTCTATCGTCAATTCGCCACCCGTCATCACCATCGGCCGCTCGCATGCAACCCAACGCGGGTCGATGCGGCTGCGGCGCAGGCGCGAAGCATCATTCTGGATGGGCGCATCAGCCACCGGCCGGTGAACGGCCGGATCGAAAACCCTCATGATCTCACCATTGATCTCAACGCAATAAGGAACATAAATGACATTCTGGAAGATGTTGCCGACGATCTCGGCAATCGTCGTCTTCCCGTTTCCCGCAGGTCCGTAGATGAGGATGGCGTTTCCCGAATTGACCGCGGGGCCCAACCGGTTCACGAACCGTTCCGTCATCGCAAGGCTGGAGAATGCCTCGTCCAGCCTCTGACGCGTCACCACTTCATTGGTAACCCGTTGCCTCAGGATCCTGTCCTGGTAGTCCTTGAGAGAAACCGGCGCCGGCCCGAAATACTGCCCGCGGCTCAACGCATCGGCAGCCCACTCGCGCCCGGCGCGGGTGAGCGTCAGGCGCATTTCCCGGCTTAACCCTTCCCCGGCAGCAGAGCCCAATGCTTCTACAAGTTTACGCTCCTTGGCTGTCTGCACAAGCTGCTCCACAACCGTGCTGGACAGTTTCATGGCCTTTGCCATTTGCGACGCAGTTTCGATGTTTTCTGCGTACATGCCCTTGATGGCCAACTCTAGAAGGAACACAGCATCGATGCCCGTGCCCTCCAGCGTCGTCGGTACCTGTGGCGCATCTGCAAGTACCGTATCGATTTGTGACTTGGTCAGGAAACCAAGGGCAACGATGCTGTCGCCAAGACGACCGCCATTGACCTTTTGATGATCGATTGCCTGGTTGATGGCTTCCGGAGAAGCAAGACCCTTGGCGACAAGAAGATTGCCTATGTTCATATCTGCGCACCTCTTGCTATCACCGCCGACGTGGGGCCGAACAGACTTCGGGACAGAGTGATTGAAAGAAAACAACGCTTTATGAATTGATCTTCACCAGGAAACACAATTGACGTCGGGTTAAACCGAGACAAGCTGGTCGCGCGGTAAAGCACGAACAAGGCGGCTCTGGAATATCATTGGACATCGCGGCGGAGTGGTGAATAGGAAGCGAGATGGTGCGGCCTGAAAATCAAGCTGAAACACCACCCAACGCCCGTCCCCCTTGACTCGTTCACCTGACTTGGCTTTACTGGAACAAAACAGGAACATATAGATTGGCAGAGGATCGCAACGGATGGCCGCGATTGCCCGTACACGCAATGCGGATGCCGCAAAAAGCCTGGTTCAGGGCCTGTCTCCCGGACCCGGGGATAGTGCCCATGAGACCGGTGCATCATTTGACATCCCGGCGCTGGACCAGCACCTGAACGGCGGCCTGTGGACGAATGCACTGCATGAAGTGCGGTGCAGCCTTGCGCGTGATTTCGCCTGTGCCGCCGGGTTTGCGCTGGGACTTGCCGCGCAATTCGGCAAGCGGGACAAGCGCCGGATGCTGTGGGTGATCGACCCTGCCGCATCCGTTGATTCCGGCTTGCCGTTTCCGGATGGACTGAGCGAGCACGGCATTGACCCCAAGGCGATGGTTTTCGTGCGTCCGATCACCCTGCAGGATGCCTTGTGGTCGGCAGACCAGGCGGCCAAGTGCGGCGATCTTTCGGCGGTGATTTTCCAGGTCAAAGGCAATCCGAAGCCGTTTGACATGACCGCCACACGCCGGCTGATGCTGCGAGCGCGCGAAAGCGGCGTTCTGGTTTGCGTGCTGCGGCAAAGCGGAGCCGAAGAAGCCAGTGCCGCAGCCACCCGCTGGCATGTGGAAATCATACCTTCAAAACCCGGTGCCGATTTTGAACACGGGCCCGGACAGGCGCGTCATGTGCAGGCACTTGAGCGCAACCGCCACGGGCGAACAGGACAATGGACTTTAACATGGAACCCGGAAAACCGAGCCTTTGAGGACGGCACATCTGAAGATGACACATCGAAAACTCAGACAACGCATACTGTCCGTCGCATTCACGCACCTACCCACAGACCGGATCGCCCGGCTGAAATGGGGCAAGTCGTGGATCTTGAGCGCGCGTCCTGAAAACCCGCCCATTGTCGTTACGGATACGGAAAAAAATGCCATCCGCATCGTCACGCATGAAGCACACGCGGCGCACTCGGGGATTTTCAACGGGCAAAGCCTGAGCGATGCACGCGCCCTTGTGCCTGATCTTGAATGCCACGCAAGAGACCGGGCCGCAGAGCGTGAGCTGCTTGGCTCGCTTGCGGCATGGTGCGAACGCTACACGCCGCTGGTTGCACTCGATGGTGACGACAGCCTGTTCATGGACGTCACCGGGTGCACGCACCTTTTTGGCGGCGAGGCAAGCTTCATCGCCGACATCGAAACCCGCCTTGCAGCACAAGGGTTCAGCGTTCGCACCTGTCTTGCAGATACCGCCGGTGCAGCATGGGCCATGGCGCGCCATGGCACCGGGCGCATTATTGACCGCGACCAGCACGCACAGGCCATCAGCGCCCTACCGCTTGCCGCGCTTCGCCTTGACGCTGCGCTTGTAAAGGGCCTTGGCCGGGTCGGGTTCAAGACCATTGGCTGCATCGCCGACCTGCCGCGTGCGCCTCTGGCAGCGCGCTTCGGCACGCACCTGCTCGACAGGCTCGACCAGACGTCGGGTCGTCAGGACGAGATCATTTCACCGCTCATGCCAGTTGCCGAACTGGCAGCGGAAAAACGCTTTGCAGACCCGATCGTGCATGAAGACGACATCAAGCGCGGCATCGCGCTTCTGGCCGGCAACATCATTGCCCTGCTGGAACGCCGCGATCTCGGCGTCAGGACATGCGAAGTGAAACTGTTCCGGGTTGACGGGGAAGTGCAGTCGCTCAGTGTTCATGCGGCCAACCCGCTGCGGGATGCAGACCGTATCGCCGCCCTGTTTCATGAACGCCTGGCCCGGCTGCATACCGACCTGGACGCAGGCTTCGGGTTCGACATCATGCGGCTCAATATCCTGCAGGCAGACCCGTTCAATAGCGGTCAGCATGACCTGGTTGAGCACAAGGATGCCGGTGACAGCTATGCCGCCCTCATCGACCGGCTGGGCGCGCGGCTTGGCACGGACCGGGTTTTGCAGTTTTCCTTTGCGGACACCCACATTCCCGAACGCCGGTTTGCCCTTGTGCCGGTTTCCGGGCGAGACGGCAAAACCGATCCGGACCAGGTTAAGCTGCCCGGTCCCGCCTGCACACCAACCCGCCCCCTGATCCTGCTGGAAAGACCGGAGCCCATAGACGCCATTGCGCAGGTGCCCGACAGCCCGCCAAGCCGGTTCCGCTGGCGCAAGGTGCTGTATGAAATCGCCCGTTCGGAAGGCCCGGAGCGGATCGCCTGTGAATGGTGGCGTGACGGGCGGGCCAGTCTGAGTCGCGATTATTTTCGCGTCGAGGATACGCAAGGCTACCGGTTCTGGCTGTTTCGGCACGGGCTTTATGACCGCGAAACCACACGGCCGGACTGGTATATGCACGGGCTGTTCTCATGACCGGGTACTGCGAACTGGCCTGCAGCAGCAATTTCTCTTTCCTGCGCGGCGCCTCGCACCCGGAAGAACTGGTCGTGCAGGCAAAGCAACTGGGCCTCAACGGGCTTTGCATCACCGACCGCAATTCCCTGGCTGGCGTTGTGCGCGGGCACATGGCGGCGAAGGAAGCCGGACTGGCCTATGCGCCCGGCTGCCGCCTGGTGTTTGCCGACACCACGCCGGACATCCTGGTGTGGCCGAAAACCCGCGCGGCCTGGGGCCAGCTTTGCGAACTTCTCACCCTCGGCAAGCGGCGCACGACAAAGGGCGAATGTGAGCTGTACCTGCAAGATTTCAAGGATCATGGCGACGGGTTGCTGATGGCACTGGTGCCGCAGCGGGCCGACGAGGTGTTTCAAGCCTGCCTTGAAAAACTGGCCACAGCCTTTCCGCACCATGTGCATGTTGCGGTCATGCGCAATCACAACGCCCGCGACCAGCGCGCACTGTCAGTGTTTGCAAGGCTGGCAGCCGGTCATCAGGTTCCGCTCATTGCCATAGGCGATGTACTGTATCACCATCCGGACCGGCGCCCGCTGCAGGACGTTTTGACCTGCATTCGCGAGCACGAGACCCTGCACTCCATCGGCACCCGGCTGGAACCCAATGCCGAACGGCACCTGCGCCCGCCGGCAGAAATGCTGCGCCTGTTCAACGGCCATGAGCAAGCCGTCGAGCAAACTGAAAACCTGTTTGCGCAGATTGAATTCTCGCTTGACGAACTGCGCTACCAATACCCCGAAGACCCGGTCTTCGAAGAGCTTGGCAACCGGCCCCTGCCCTCGCAGGAAGCGCTTGAAAAACTGACCGCAATCGGCCTGAAGAAGCGCTATCCGAAAGGCGCTCCGCAAAAGGTCGTCGACGCCATCGCCCATGAAACCCGACTGATCGCAAAACTTAAGTATGCACCCTACTTCCTCACCGTTTACGACATCGTGCGCTTTGCCCGTTCGAAAGGCATTTTGTGCCAGGGGCGCGGATCGGCCGCCAATTCCTCCATCTGCTACTGCCTCGGCATCACCGAGGTCGATCCCGGCAAGGTAAGCCTGCTGTTTGAACGCTTCATTTCCGAAGAGCGCAACGAGCCGCCGGATATCGATGTGGATTTCGAACACGAGCGCCGCGAAGAGGTGATCCAGTATATCTATGCCAGATACGGGCGCGACAAGGCAGGCCTTGCGGCTACCGTGATCTCCTACAGGTCGCGCTCGGCCCTGCGTGAAGTGGGCAAGGTGTTCGGTTTGTCCGACGACGCGATCACCGCCATATCCGGCACCAAGTGGGGAAGCTATTCCCGCGAGATCGAGGAGGAAGACGCCAGGCGCGCCGGGCTTGACCCCAATGACAAGCACCTGAAACAGATGCTCGACCTTGCATCCCAGATCATCGGGTTTCCACGCCATTTGTCGCAACATGTCGGTGGCTTCGTCATCTCGCGGGACCGGCTGTCATCACTCATCCCCATCGAGAATGCCGCCATGCAGGACCGCACCATTGTCGAATGGGACAAGGATGACCTGGAAAGCCTCAACATGCTGAAAATCGACGTGCTGGCATTGGGCATGCTGACCTGTATCCGCAAGGCATACAGCTTTTTGCAAACCCATTACGGGCGCACCGAAACCCTGTCCTCGCTGCCCGATGAAGACACCGCAACCTATGACATGATTTGCCGGGCAGACACGATCGGCGTGTTCCAGATCGAAAGCCGGGCCCAGATGTCCATGCTGCCACGCCTGAAGCCGCGTAATTATTACGACCTTGTCATTGAAGTTGCCATCGTGCGCCCGGGTCCCATTCAGGGCGACATGGTGCATCCCTATCTGCGCCGGCGCCAGGGCAAGGAGCCTGTCAGCTTTCCCAAGGCGGAACTGGCCGACGTGCTGGGCAAGACGCTGGGGGTGCCGCTGTTTCAGGAGCAAGCCATGAACATTGCCATCGTGGCGGCGAAATTCTCACCCGGTGAAGCCGACAAATTGCGCCGCGCCATGGCGACTTTCAGGCGTGTCGGCACCATCAATTCATTCCGTGACAAAATGGTCGAGGGCATGGCATCGAACGGCTATGACCGCGAATTTGCCGAACACTGTTTCAAGCAGATCGAAGGCTTTGGCGATTATGGTTTTCCCGAAAGCCATGCCGCCAGCTTTGCGCTGCTGGTCTATGTGTCGTGCTGGCTGAAGTGTCATTATCCGGACGTGTTCTGTGCCGCCATCCTGAACTCGCAACCCATGGGATTTTATGCACCGGCCCAGCTGATCCGCGATGCACGCGAACACGGCGTCGACGTGCGTGATGTCGATATCAACCATTCAGCATGGCTTTCGGTGCTGGAACCGGACGCCAGGACCCTGCCGGTTTCCAGACAGCATCGCCAGCTCGAGGCCATCCAGAAAAGCACGCATGCGGTGCGGCTCGGGCTGCAACAGGTCAAGGGGTTCGGCGAGGAGGATGCAGAACTGCTGATGGAACATCGCGCGCGCGGCTATGACAGCGTACGCGATTTGTGGATGCGGTCCGGGCTGACCCGCCGGGTCATTGAAAAGCTGGCGGATGCTGATTGCTTTCGTTCCATAGGGCTGAACCGGCGTGATGCGCTGTGGGCGGTAAAAGCACTCGATCCGCTAAGCAGTTCAGAACGCCTGCCGCTGTTTGCAGCAGCAGATGCAAATGACCTGCAGCGCGAGCCTGATGTTCACCTTCCACCCATGCCGCTGGGAGAGCATGTCATCAATGATTATCAATCGCTGTCCTATTCCCTGAAGGCACATCCTTTGTCATTCCTGCGGCAACGCCTGGAGCAAGACCGCTATGTAAAAAGCGAGGCACTGCAGACAACGCCCGGCGAGCGCATGGTCAAGGTGGCGGGCCTTGTGCTGGTGCGGCAGCGGCCTGGGTCAGCCAAGGGGGTCATCTTTGCGACCATCGAGGATGAAACCGGCGTGGCCAACATCATTGTATGGCCGAAGGCATTTGAGAAATACCGCACGGTTATCCTGGGCAGCAGGTGCATCGGCGTGCGTGGCAGGCTGCAGAAGGAAGACGGGGTCATTCATGTGGTCGCCCATCACCTGGAGGACCTGACGCCCTTGCTGGCTGACATCTCCAATCTCGCAGATGATATGGGAGGCCTGGCCAATGCCGATGAGGTGCGCCGCCCGCAGGAAAGCGTTCACAACAAGATCAGGCCGGCCCGGCGATTGGCCCGCTTTCCCGAACACACATCAGAGCCCGGCACGGATCATCAGCAACGCGCAAAAACGAAAACCACCCGGCAGGCTCTTCCAAAGGGAAGGAATTTTCATTAGAGGGTGACGAACACACTATGATCTTTCCGCAGCGAAAGCGCGTACAGGGTGGAAATTTTGCTTTTTCCGTGAACACGCTTATATGATTTCAGTGAAGTGACGCATTTTTTGATCATCAGTTCCTCCCTGGACAATGGTGAATAAAGAAAGACCCCGACGCCATGAGTGAAACACTTGCAAAGCCAGCCAATGGTTCAAGCGCAGCAAAACCTGTGTTTTCTCAAGACCCGCACAAGACTAGTGAATCACGGGAAAAAGTGCTCGAGGTCGCCATTGGCCGGGAAGTCCGGTCATTTCGCCGCCAGCACAACATAACCGTCGCCGACCTGGCCAAGACCACGGGCCTGTCCATCGGCATGCTGTCGAAGATCGAGAACGGTGTGACATCGCCCTCGCTGACCACACTGCAGGCCCTGTCCAACGCCCTGAGCATTCCGCTGACTTCTTTCTTTCGCGGATTTGAGGAACAGCGTGAAGCGGTTCATGTCAAAGCCGGCACCGGAGACGAAGCCGACAGGCGCGGCACGCGCGCCGGCCACCAGTACAACCTGCTCGGCCATATCGGCTCCAACGCCTCCGGCGTCATTGTTGAACCCTACCTGATCACCCTCACGGAAGAGTCCGATACCTTTCCGGACTTTCAGCACGACGGCATGGAGTTCATCTACATGCTGGAAGGCGAAGTCGAATACCGGCACGGTGACAAGACGTTCATCCTGCAGCCCGGCGACAGTTTCTTTTTCGATGCGGACGCACCGCACGGTCCCCAGGCCCACATCAAGCTGCCGGCGCGTTATCTGTCGATCATTTCATACCCGCAAAACTCTTAGAGACTTCGGCATTGCCGCGCACCACAGCGTGCCCGACACACGGCCCGCTTCCGGTTCCGAATTCATGTCCTGAGGCCCAATTTGTGATTCTTCGTTGATTCAACGAAAATCATCGTGATCCCCGTCATGCGCTGCGTTCATGATCATTCCAATCAATCATGGAACATCGAATTATTGCATCGATGGCATCCGTCGGCGGCAGAAAACTGCGGATGGTGCGCGATCCGCCATGACAGGGTTTCATCCACAATCAGACCGGCGTTCCCAGTGCGGCATATTGACAGAGCCCGGGTTTTGCACGAACCTCTCCGTTCAACTTTTTTTACTAGCAGGCATATTTTTGCTTGCATCAAACTAACTGAATGCCCGAGGGGCATCATGAGAGGGAGGCAGAGAAATGGGGAGTAATATTGACGCACTCACCACTGTGTTCACCGAGTTTTATTACTGGGTGACGGTGGTGATGATGTTTTTGATCCATGTTGGATTCTGTATGTATGAGGTAGGCGCCAGCCGCCGCCGAAATCACATGCACACACTCATGAAGAACACGATGCTGATCCCGCTGGTCACCATCACCTTCTTCTTCTTCGGCTGGTGGATCTACTGGGCATTCCCCAATGGTCCCGGCTTTATCGGCGGCCTGGAAGACGGGTCAGCCAACGCACCATGGTCACCGACCATGGCCACGAACCTGAGTGACCGGATAACCGGCGTGTTCTGGGCAGCTTTCCTGCTGTTCTCATGGACTGCAGCCTCAATCGTCTCCGGTTCGGTAATTGAACGTATCCGTTCAACCGCGTTCTGGATTCATGCCGTGCTGATCGGCTCTGTGTTCTGGATCATTGATGCATCCTGGGGCTGGCACTATGCCGGCTGGATGGTCAAGGTGCTCGGCTATCACGATGCCTACGCATCCGGTGTTATCCACGCGATTGCAGGTGGCTATGCATTAGGTGTCCTGGTGGTTCTCGGACCACGTCTCGGCAAGTTTGCCGCCGACGGTACACCGCGCGATATCCCGCCACACAATCCATGGCTGGTCACCATCGGCCTGTTCATGATCTATACAGGCTTCTGGGGCTTTTATGCCGCGTGCAACGTGCCGATCATCTCGCCTGAAGTTATTGATGGGCAGATTACCGGTGTCACCTGGACAGCCACCAATATCTATCTCGGCCCCACGACACTCGGTGCCATCACGTTCAACTTCCTGATGTCATTGTCGGGCGGGTTGCTGGTCGCCTACATCGTGTCCAAGGGGGATGCCTTCTGGACATATTCAGGTGGCCTTGCGGGGATCATTGCCGCGTCAGCCGGTAACGATCTGTACCATCCGATTCAGGCCATGTTCATTGCCGGCTTCGGTACGTTCTGCGCCTACAAGCTGCACTACTGGGTCGAACGCAAGTTCAAGATCGACGATGCAGTTGGTGCGGTTGCGGTGCACGGCTATGCCGGTTTCATCGGTGTGACCGTTGCCGGCTTCATGCTCTGGGGCCAGCCATCGTCGCCATATGAAGGCTATGCGGCGATCAACCCGCTCGGCAACTTCATTGGCGCGATCATCATGTTCGGTGTGCTTGGCTTCCTGCCGGCGTTCATCGTCTCGAAGATCATGGCTGCAAGGGGCATGTTGCGTATTCCTGCAAAGGCTGAACTGCAGGGCCTTGATCACCACAGCGAGCTTGCCTATCAGGCGGCCATTGACGATGTCCGCGCTGCCGAGCGTGAACTCGCTGCAAACCAGAAATAAGGAGGATAGATCATGTCTACCAATGGTATGGAGAGCTGGGCAGTCGATCTGAAGGACGTCGGTGCCATCTATCCCTTCCAGGGAACCGAAGTCATCCTGGTCATCCTGGGGATTGCGTTCTGGATTGGATTTCACGTGATGCAGGCAAAAGTCGAAGCCGGCGAGCTGGCTGATGCTGAACGTGACTTCAATGCAGAGCATTCCAACAAAAGCATTGATCGATACTAGATCACCTTGCTAAGGCAGGGGCGGATGTGACAATCGCATCCGCCCCTTTTCTTTTGCCTGTAAAGAAAAAAACATTCCTGTGAGTTGAAACTGTTTCTCGTTGGTGATAGCGTTTTTTCACTGACTAGAACCATCAAATTGGACACGACAAGAAATGTGCGGGATCGTTGGATTATTCCTCAAGGACAAGTCGCTGGAACCGAAGCTGGGGTCGATGCTCACCGACATGCTGATTACCATGACGGACCGGGGCCCCGACAGCGCGGGCATTGCCATTTACGGCCGGGATGAAGACAGCAATACCAAGTTGACCATCCAGTCGGGTGATCCTGCCCGGGACTTTGACGGCCTGGATAAAGCATTGTCCGGGGCAGCCAACACAAAAGTTTCCATGCGGGTCAAGGACACCCATGCCGTGCTTGAAGTTTCGGACGAACATGCAGACGACGTCCGCAAGGCACTGGCAGAGCTGCGTCCGGGCATCCGCGTCATGAGCGCCGGCGACATCATCGAGATTTACAAGGAAGTGGGCCTGCCCAAGGAGGTCGCCCAACGGTTCGACCTTGCCGAGATGACCGGCAGCCACGGCATAGGGCACACCCGCATGGCCACCGAGTCTGCCGTGACCACCATGGGTGCACACCCGTTCTCGACCGGTTCGGATCAATGCCTCGTGCACAACGGCTCGCTGTCCAATCACAACAGCCTGCGGCGCAAGCTGAAACGCGACGGCATTGCCTTTGAAACGGACAATGATTCAGAAGTTGCCGCCGCCTACCTGACCAACAAGATGAACCATGGCAGCAATCTCGGCGAGGCGCTGGAATCCAGCCTTGATGACCTGGACGGGTTCTTCACCTTTGTTGTCGGCACCAAGGACGGCTTCGGTGTGGTGCGCGATCCGATCGCCTGCAAGCCCGCCGTCATGGCCGAGACCGACCAGTATGTGGCATTTGGTTCAGAGTACCGGGCCCTGGTCAACCTGCCGGGTATCGAACAGGCCCGCGTGTGGGAGCCCGAGCCTGCAACCGTCTATTTCTGGGAGCACTGAGCCATGCAGACCATCGATATGGCCACCACCCCGCTCCGCGAGGTGAACTCCACCCTGCAGGCCCAGAAAGCCGACACCAACCAGAAAGACTGGGAGATCGTAAACCCCAAGGGCAGTCACGCCATTGCCTGCGGCCTTGATGGCCCCATAGAGGTGACCGTGCACGGCTCCACCGGTTATTACAGCGCCGGCATGAACAAGCAGGCCCACGTCCATATTGTCGGATCAGCTGGGCCCGGCGTCGCAGAAAACATGATGTCGGGTACCGTTGTCATTGACGGTGACGCCAGCCAGTATGCCGGTGCCACGGGCCATGGCGGCTTGCTGGTCATCAAGGGCAACGCCTCGTCGCGCTGCGGCATTTCCATGAAAGGCATCGATATCGTCGTGCATGGCAACATCGGCCACATGAGTGCCTTCATGGCTCAGTCCGGCAACCTGGTCGTGCTGGGCGATGCTGGTGATGCGCTGGGCGATTCCCTGTATGAAGCCCGGCTTTTCGTGCGCGGCACGGTCAAGAGCCTGGGTGCGGACTGCATCGAAAAGGACATGCGGCCCGAGCACGTTGAGATTCTGAAAGACCTGCTGGAACGCGCAGGTGCAGACGCCAAACCGGAAGAGTTCAAGCGTTATGGCTCAGCTCGCAAACTCTATAATTTCGACGTTGACAACGCGTCTGCGTATTAAGGGGCGATAATGAACAAGATGACCAAGAATGTATCCGGCATTCCACGCACGGTACCGCAGAAACCCGCGACATTCACCGATCCGGTCAATGCTGAAATCCGCCGCGCCGCGGCAACCGGCATTTATGACATTCGCGGCGGCGGCGCCAAGCGCAAGGTCCCGCACTTCGACGACCTCCTTTTTCTCGGAGCTTCGATCTCGCGTTATCCGCTGGAAGGCTATCGCGAAAAGTGTGAAACCAAGGTTGTGCTGGGTACACGGTTTGCAAAAAAGCCGATCGAGCTGGACATTCCGATCACCATTGCCGGGATGAGTTTCGGTTCATTGTCAGGACCGGCCAAGGAAGCCCTGGGGCGCGGCGCAAGTGCCGCCGGGACCTCGACGACCACCGGAGACGGTGGCATGACGGAAGAAGAACGCGGCCATTCGGACAAGCTGGTCTATCAGTATCTGCCGTCACGCTACGGCATGAACCCGGATGATCTCAGGCGCTGTGATGCCATTGAGGTTGTGGTTGGCCAGGGCGCAAAGCCCGGCGGCGGTGGCATGTTGCTGGGCCAGAAGATTTCCGACCGGGTTGCTGAAATGCGCAACCTGCCCAAGGGCATTGACCAGCGTTCCGCCTGCCGCCACCCTGACTGGACCGGCCCTGACGACCTGGAAATCAAGATCCTGGAACTGCGCGAAATCACCAACTGGGAAAAGCCGATCTACATCAAGGTCGGCGGCGCGCGGCCCTATTTCGACACCACGCTGGCGGTCAAGGCCGGGGCCGACGTTGTCGTGCTGGACGGCATGCAGGGAGGCACGGCGGCGACACAGGATGTGTTCATTGAACATGTCGGCCAGCCGACACTCGCCTGTATTCGCCCGGCGGTTCAGGCCCTGCAAGACCTCGGCATGCATCGCGAAGTACAACTGGTGGTATCCGGCGGCATTCGCACCGGAGCCGACGTTGCGAAAGCCCTCGCGCTGGGCGCTGATGCCGTGTCCATCGGAACGGCGGCCCTGATTGCGCTGGGTGACAATGATCCACGCTGGGAAGCTGAATACAACGAACTGGGCACGACCGCGGGTGCTTATGACGACTGGCACGAAGGCCAGGATCCGGCCGGCATCACCACGCAGGATGCCGACCTGATGGCCCGGTTCGATCCGATTGCCGGCGGGCGCCGGCTGTCCAACTACCTCAAGGTCATGACGCTTGAAGCTCAAACCATTGCCCGCGCGTGCGGCAAGAACCACGTCCATAACCTGGAACCGGAAGACCTGTGCGCCTTGACCGTGGAGGCATCGGCGATGTCGGGTGTACCGCTTGCCGGCACAAGCTGGGTTCCCGGACGCGACGGGAGCTACTAAAAACAAACCGACAACAACCACAGAGAATTCTGGGAGGAAACAAATCCATGGCAACCGATCTGGCCCAATTCGCCAAGGAAAATGGCGTCAAATATTTCATGATCTCATTCACCGACCTGTTCGGCGGGCAACGCGCCAAGCTGGTTCCGGCGCAGGCCATTGCCGACATGCAGAAGGAAGGCGCCGGGTTTGCCGGGTTTGCCACCTGGCTCGACATGACCCCGGCCTACCCGGACATGCTGGCGGTACCTGATCCTGCATCAGTCATTCAGTTGCCGTGGAAAAAGGATGTCGCCTGGGTGGCCGGCAACTGCGTCATGGAGGACCAGTTCGTTGCACAGGCACCGCGCAATGTACTGAACCGGCTGATCGCGGAAGCGGCCGACGAAGGCATGCGGGTGAAGACCGGCATCGAGGCTGAGTTTTTCCTGCTGACGCCGGACGGGTCACAAATCTCCGATGAATACGATACCGCCGAAAAGCCGTGTTATGACCAGCAGGCGGTAATGCGGCGGTATGATGTTATCGCCGAAATCTGCGATTACATGCTGGAACTGGGCTGGGGTCCCTACCAGAATGACCATGAAGACGCCAACGGACAGTTCGAGATGAACTGGGAGTTTGACGACACTCTGAACACTGCCGACAAGCACTCGTTCTTCAAGTTCATGACCAAGTCAGTTGCGGAAAAACACGGACTGCGCGCCACCTTCATGCCAAAACCGGTTGAAGGCCTGACCGGAAATGGTTGCCATGCGCACATCTCCGTCTGGGACAAGGCCGGCAAGGTCAACGTCTTCGCAGATGACGACATGGAACTCGGCCTGTCGGCAAAGGGCCGGAACTTCCTCGGCGGCATCATGAAACATGCATCCGCCCTGGCCGCGATCACCAATCCGACGGTGAATTCCTACAAGCGCATCAACGCACCGCGTACCACGTCAGGCGCGACCTGGGCGCCAAACACGGTGACCTGGACCGGCAACAACCGCACCCACATGGTTCGCGTACCGGGCCCGGGACGTTTCGAACTCCGGCTGGCAGACGGCGCGACCAATCCGTATCTGCTGCAGGCGGTCATCATTGCAGCCGGTCTCGACGGTATCCGCACCCAGGCTGATCCCGGCAAACGCCACGACATCGACATGTATGCCGAAGGCTACAAGGTGAAGGGTGCGCCGAAGCTGCCGCTCAACATGCTCGATGCCCTGCGCGCGTTCGACAAGGACAAGGGCCTCAAAACCGCCCTTGGTGATGAATTTTCCGCGGCCTACCTGAAAATGAAGCATCAGGAGTGGCATGCATTCACGTCGCACTTCTCGCAATGGGAGAAGGACAACACGCTGGATATCTAGCTCGAGATCCTGGCGCATCAACTTGTCGGCCAGCCGCCGAACGGGCGCTGAATGCCCCACATCAGGCTGGCCAACAGGTGCCAAAAGTGATCTAATCCAACGGGTTGCAAAACCTTGTTCAATGGAGTCCCGGTGTGCTTCCCGAAGACCTGCGCAATCATTTTCTGACCTGGCAATGCCGCATCAGGCAAATCGCCATGCGCGAGCAGGAAGGCCGCCCCGGCCAGGGCATGCGGCCACGGGTTCTTGATGCCAATGGGGAACAGCTATCAGCGGGCATTATTGTTCTGCTGGTACGCGAGGATTCATTTGAAAGCACCGAATTCCTGAAATTCCAGGTGCAGAAGTACAATGACCCGCAGGACGTGTACAAAAAGGCGCTGATCTTCCTGCAATCCACCCATTATCATCGCGCCGCAGAATTTTCAGATGAAATGACGGGGCTGTTCAGCAAGGGTTCGGAGCTTGTCCAGCGCATGATGAGCGGTGGAAATGTCACCCTGGAGTTCGCTCAGTTTTCGCAAACCTACCAGGTTCCCTGCAACACCCGATTGCTGCCCCCCGAAGAAGCGGCTTACGAGGCAACGCTGTGGCATAACCGGGTGTTCAATCCGAATATCGGCTCAGATATCGAGATTGTCGGTTTCCAACCCGACTGGGATGCAGCAGCCGGATTGATGGATGGCTCTGCGAAAGCAGCAAGCTAAACCAATTATTTCATCGGCCCTGTGACGTCGCATGATGCAACTGAGCCGAAGTGGCGGTCGTGTTGATGGAAACCTTCGATCATATTGTCATTGGCGGCGGCGTTTTGGGTCTGTCCATCGCTTACCACCTTGCCCGTGACAGCGGAGAAAGCGTTCTTGTAGTTGAACGCAATGAACTTGCCAGTGCCGCATCCAGCAAGGCGGCGGGCCTGATTTTGCAGTCCACTGGAAAGGCGCCGCAAACCCCCATGGTCAGGTTGACCCGCGAAACCGTGGCACAACTCGAAGAAGACCTGGGCGAAACCATAGGGTTCCATGACGTCGGAAGCCTTCGGATCGCAGCCTCATCGGCACGCGAAGCGGAATTGCGTGGCATGGAGCGTGACGCAGAAAGCCATGGCATCCCATTTCAGCATCTGAGCCAGCACGACGCTCGCATCAAGGCACCGTGGTTGAATTCAACGGTGGCTCATCGCATCACATTATTCCCCACAGATGGCTATGTTGATCCCTACATGCTCAGCACTGCCTACGGTCGGGCGGCGCGCAAGTTTGGTGCACATATCCGCACACGTATCGCGGTAAACGATCTGATACGCATTTCTGATCGCGTCACAGGCGTCAGGACGGCGTCGGGCGATGTGTCCGGCGGCTCCGTGATCGACGCTGCCGGGGCATGGGCGTCTCTCATTTCCGCCCGTGCCGGTTATCCGCTGCCCATGGCACCCACCCGAAGTCACTATTGGATCACCGCTGCAGATGCCTCCTATGGCGACCAATTTCCCGTCACCCTTCTACCCGACTGCAGAGCCTATATGCGCCCGGACACAGGTGCGATGGTGATCGGTGTTCAGGAGGCAAACTCGGCTACCTTTGACGCCCGACAACTGCCGGATGATATCAACACGTTTTCCCCTACCCCGGGTGAAGAACATTGGGACATTATCGCCGAGGCCATGGAGTCGATCTCGGCTTTTTTCCCGGCAATTGCGCGTGCAAGATTTGCAAACTACATCAGCGGCCTGTCCACCTATACGCCAGACGGAACCGTTCTTCTGGGCGCAGTTCCCGGATCATCCAACTTTTTCACGGCGGCAGGATGCTGCGGAAATGGTATCGCATTGTCCGCCGGCATCGGTTCAGCCATTTCCGCACTGGTGCGCGGCAATGAGCCGGTATTTGACATAACACCATTTGCTCCAGGCCGTTTTGGCTCGCTCGATCCGTTCTCGAGGGAGTTCAGGGATCGCTGCTCCGCTGCGCGCGCCTGCAAATCTCACAGTACACCAGCTTCCTGACGCGCCCGCACCTGGGCGGACCGCTTCCAGCCCAACCGGGATGAGGTTGCCCCGTCCTGGTCACCTGCAAGACCGTGGCAGCAGTTACGAACCTGACGCAGGCATCAATGCCACCAATTGCAATGGCGAAAGGGTACCGGTTTCACAAGACCGGTCAAATGACACCAGCCAGCCTGGTCGATTCCAGTTCCAGGGCGTGTCTGAACAGTTCCGAAACCCGCGTCTGGTGTTTTCCCTTTCGCGTCACTAACTGAATATCCGTCGGCAGGCAGAAGTGCCGTGACGCCACACTCTTCATCTTACCTTCACGTACCCAGGGCGACGCGTAGGACTCCGGCAGGTAACCGATGAATTTGCCGGTTAGGATCAGCATGGCCACGCCTTCAACCTGATGCGCCTGACTGGTCGATCTCGTCTTTAATGCGACCGGTGCCACCTTCTCCTCCGCAAGATAGGCGCGGCTTACGAGATTGGCATTTCCCACCAGCCTGTTGACTTGATCCAGGCGTTCAACCGCGAACAGAGGATGATCCTTTCCACAAAACAAGTCGACGTTTTCGCGTGAGATCGTTTTGTAACTCAACCCCTTTTTGGGCTTGTGAAATACACCTATTCCAATGTCCAGCCGGCCGTCCAACAGGCTGTATTCAATGCCATCAGGCGCCAGTGAGTGAATATCAATCTCGACGTCCGGCGCCTGCTCGTGAAACTTCGAAAGCGTGCTGACGATCGGTGCTTCCGCATTGGAAATCCAGTTGTCGATCACGCCAATGGAAATCTTTCCGACCAACGCGTTTTTTCTCCCGGTTACCACGTTGTTGAATTGCTCAAGCGAGTCAAAAAGCTCGTTGGCGGCGCTGACGATCCGTTGCCCGAAATCGGTGAGAACAAATCCGCCTCTTCCGCGCTGGCAGAGAACACCGCCGAGCCTCTTTTCCAGGTCAGACACCTGTCTGCTGATTGTGGAAGGAGATGTGTTCAGTATCGCCTGGGCGGCGGCCAACCCCCGGGCTTCGGCAACGATCGCAAAGACATACAACAGATGGATGTCCACCTTGGACAGGCGCGGTGGCAGCATTTGACGGTTCCTTGTAATTTCATACAACTGAACTTGAAACATGAATCATTCAATTTCACAACCGCCCCACTAACGTTGGGCCTCCGGGCAAAAGAGAGACGAGGATAGTTCAGGTGGATAGTCAGCCAGCCAGCGTCAAGTGGGGGATCAACAATGATTACGCCGCCCTGCATGATGTCCTGTTGGGCAAGCCGGAGTTTTTCAGATGGGTCGACGCCGGTCCCTTGATCGGGCGTACGATCGCCAATGCCCACAAGACCGGCGTGAAGTTTGATCTTCAACTGGCGATGGCACAGCACGCGGAGATGGTCCGGATTTACGAGGATGCCGGCATCAACTGTCATTTCCTGGAAGCCGATGAAGCTCTTCATCGAAACTTTTTTGCCAGGGACAGCTCAGCGATGACCCCGTGGGGGGCGCTGGTCTGCCACATGCAGCTCAAATGCCGGCGCGCGGATTATGTAAGCGTGATCAAGTTCTATCAGGCGCATGACATTCCGATCTGGCAGTTTGCCACGGCAGGTCATTTCGAGGGCGGCGACTTCGTCATTCTGGAACCAGGCAAGGTTCTGATTGGATATTGCGGGGAACGGTCTGAAAAAGAAGGCTCGGAACAGGTCGCGGAGTTTGTACGAAAGGAAGGCTGGGAAGCGGTAACGGCGCCGATCAGCCGCGAGTTTGTGCATATGGACGGGCTTGTGGTGCCGCTGGCTGAAAAACTGCTGGTGGCGTGCGTCGATGCTCTCGAACCGTGGGTTGTCCGCCAATTGCGGGACTGGGGTTTTGATTTCGTTGAAGTATCGTACAGGGAAGCAAAGAATCTTGGAGTTAACCTGGTGGCGCTGGGCAACGACAAGGTGCTTTCGATGAAAGGGGCTGACGAACTGAATCAGAAAATGCGGGCACTGGGGTTTGAAGTGCATGAGCCGGACATGTCGATGTTTACACTCGGCGGCGGCGGCGTGCATTGCCTGGCGCAAGCCCTGTGCCGCGAAAACGTATAGGCATTGAATTGCCAGACCTGGTTTCCCGTGATTTTCGGACCAGTAAGATGAAACCCGAGGACTACGGAAAAACGCCTAACTCTTGCAAACGAGTCGAAAACGTAGAACAACATTAGAGGTAGGTTTATCTTGAGGGAAATGAGTTGAGTAAGGAGGAAATATCTATGAAATTTAAAAAATCAGCCACTGGCGCGGCTCTCGCAATGGTAATGGGGTTCGCCCCTGCCGCGCAGGCCGCCGACGTGGTGATCGGTGTTCCGAACTGGCCTTCAGTGCGTGTCACTGCACATGTCCTGAAAGTTGTCATGGAAGACAATCTGGGTGTTGAGGTGGAACTTCAAAACGGTACCAATCCGGTTGTATTTGAAGCCATGGATTCAGGTGCCATGCATGTTCATCCTGAGGTCTGGCTGCCAAACCAGGCAAACCTGGAAGCGAAATACGTAACGGACAAGGGTACCGTTCGCCAGAATTCAAACGGAGTTGACGGCGACCAGGCCATGTGCGTGACAAAGTCCACCGCAGAACGCACCGGGATCAAGGATCTTTCAGAGCTTTCAAATCCCGACATGGCAAAGAACTTCGACTCTGACGGTGACGGCAAGGGTGAGATCTGGATCGGTGCTGCCGGCTGGGCGTCAACCAATGTCGAAAAAATCCGCGCCAAATCCTACGGTTATGCAGAAACCATGCAGCTTAAGGAAATGGACGAAACCCTGGCATTGGCCGAGGTCGACAATGCGGTAGCGCAGAAAAAGAACATCGCATTTTTCTGCTACACACCGCACCATATGTTTGCCCTGCATGAACTGGTCATCCTCAAGGAGCCAGCCTATGACAAGGCAAAGTGGGTCGTGAAGCAGCCTACCGATGATCCGCAGTGGCTGGAAAACTCTTCAGCGCCTGTAGCCTGGAATACGGCGAAGCTGAAAATCCACTATGCAACCAGCCTGGAAGGCAGCAACCCTGCCGTCGCCAAGCTGCTTTCACAGGTCAACCTGAACACGGAGATCGTGTCCAAAATGACCTTTGCGCTTGTGGTTGAGAAGCAGGATCCAGCCGAATTTGCCAAGAAATGGGTGGCCGACAATGGCGACCTGGTAGACAGCTGGCTGAAATAGTCAAAACACAATGAAAAGATCCGCGCGGAGAGTGCATATGCACTTTCCGCGCGGGCTTAGCTATTCAATCCAATAATGTGATGCAAAGTTAGGACATTGTCGTGAGTGACAGCACAATCGTACTCGAGAATGTCTGGAAGATTTTCGGCGGCCGCGCCGAAGAGGCAATGCAGGCAATTGAAGACCGGGGACTTTCGAAAGCGGAGGTCCTCGCTGAGTTTGGAGCGGTGGTCGGGATTGCGGATTGCTCATTTGAAGTCAAGCGAGGCGAGATATTCTGCGTTATGGGCCTCTCGGGTTCCGGCAAATCTACCATGGTGCGCCATCTGAACCAACTTATTGCGCCCACGGCCGGCAAGATTACGGTTCTCGGCAAGGATATGGTGCGACTGGCCGGCGAAGAACTGCGCGAGATGCGCGCAATGCACATAGGCATGGTATTTCAGCACATGGCGTTGCTTCCCCACCGAACAGTGCGGGACAATGTCGCATTTCCCCTTCAGGTACGAGGCGAACCAAAATCCAAGAGATGGGCCACGTCGCAACAGTGTCTGAACATGGTCAATCTCGATGGGTACGAAGACCGTTTCCCGCGCGAGCTTTCCGGCGGCATGCAGCAGCGGGTGGGATTGGCAAGGGCCCTCGCCTCGGATCCGGAAGTCCTTCTGATGGACGAACCGTTCTCGGCCCTGGACCCCCTGATCCGGCGACAGTTGCAGGATCAGTTCATGGGGCTTTCCGCCGAGCTGCAAAAGACCACGGTTTTCATAACCCATGACCTGGATGAAGCGATACGAATAGGTGATCGCATCGCGATCATGAAGGACGGACGGATTGTCCAGATCGGGACGCCTGAGGACATCGTAACCAAGCCGGCCGACGACTACGTAAAGGATTTCGTGGAAGGTATTTCAAAACTCAAACTGGTGTTTGCCCATTCCATCATGGAGAAATTGTCTGATCACAAGCCAGTCAAAGGCGAAGACCTGTCCAAGAGCCCCCGCGCCCATCATGGCACCAATCTCGATGAACTAATCGACATTGCGACAACATCTGACAATCCAATTGTCATTCAGGATGATGATGGAAAAGACGTCGGGGTCATATCAAAGACGACGTTGCTTAAAGGGATTCAGGGAGGCAAGGGATGACCGATACTGGTCTTGAGCGGGGAGCCAGCACTCTTGATGCCTCCATTGGTGAATTCACCAAGGAAAACGAGCAATATTACACGGCTGAATTTGAAAAAATTCAGGGGACCACAGGTTTCCCCTGGTCCTGGAACACCATGGCTGCCGTGTTCGGACCGCTATGGGGCGCGTTGCGAGGTGCCTGGGGATTTTTCTGGACTTTCCTGGTACTGGAACTGTTCGTGCTGGTTCAGCTCGGGCGCGGCCTGTGGGGTGAATTGGGCGCAGATCAGCTGGCTCGCTATGATCGGCTTGTTGCAAACATTGCCAAGCGTGAGCAGCAGGCGGCAGAAGCGCTGGCGGCAGGTGATGCTGCAGATTCCGAAGCGAAACTGAAGATCGCCAGCAATCTGAAAAAAGTAGCGGAAACCGCAAAGGAGCAGGCAGCGGAAGCGGCTACCGAAGGCACAACGATTTTGCTGACCGGGTTGGTGTTGCTGGTTCTCGTGAAATTGCTGGAAGGTTTTTACGCCAATATTGCCTATGAGAAACAATATCTCAGATGGCGCGCATCCCCCGGAGTCCAAGCCGGCACCAGCAGAGCGAGTGTGGCATTCGGTGCTGTGTTGATGATTGCCATCTGGCCACTGACACTGTTCCGGTTTACGGTCGCTGATCCCGATGCAAAACTGAGCGCAATGACCAACGGTTTCCTTGGGGGCAGCATTCCGATCACCGATTTTCCGGTCAAAAAGGAATATTTTGGCGCACTCGCCAAACTGGGAGATGCCGGATTCGACTGGTTGGCCAACAATTTCGGCGATGTGTTTGACGGAATCACCGCTGGCATCAAGGCCGTGCTCGACGGACTGGAAATCATTCTCATACAAACGCCGTGGCCGGTTGTGATGGTGGTGATCACCGTCATGGCCTTCCGGCTTGCAGGCATTCGGGTGGCCATTTTCACTGCCGCTTCGCTGTTGTACCTGGCATTCATGGGATTGTGGGAAATCTCAATGATTACCGTTGCACTGATCGGTGCCGGTGCGTTCCTGTGCGTGCTGTTTGGAATCCCGCTCGGCATATGGTTCGGCAAATCCAAACGCGCCTATACGTTTGCAGAACCTGTTCTTGATTTCATGCAGACCATGCCAGCCTTCGTGTACCTGATTCCCATCATTGCCTTCTTCGGCACCGGCAAACCGCCAGGCGTGCTGGCAACCATCATCTTCGCAATGCCTCCGGTCATCCGGCTGACGGCGCTGGGTATGCGCGGCGTGCCTGAAGCCACGAAAGAGGCCGCAGTGGCGTTCGGCTGTTCAAAATGGCAATTGCTGCGAAACGTGGAAATACCACTTGCCATGCCCTCCATCATGACCGGCATCAACCAGACGATATTGATGTCACTCTCAATGGTGGTGATTGCATCGCTGATTGGTGCGGAAGGTCTTGGCGCGCTTATCCTTGAGGCGCTGCAGTACGCGGCCAAGGGACAAGGGCTCCTGGGAGGATTGGCAATTCTGTTCTGCGCGATGGTTATCGACCGGATCGCCCAGGGCATGTACAGGCGAAGTGCCGGCAAGGCCTGAGACCTGAAATGCCTGCTTCCATTATTGCTGCTCGCGGCGAACTTCGTCGCGAGCATCACGCCTTCGCAGGGAACGTTCAATGACCCGAGACCATGACGCATCGATGATGGAAAACCTCTATTGGTGGGGCATTCCGACCCTGTTCAGGTGTGAACAAGGCCGACCGGGTGACGCGGATATCGCGTTGGTGGGCGTTCCGCATTCTGCCGGCAACGGCACAACGGAAAGAGACCAGCATCTCGGTCCGCGTTCGGTGCGCAATGTTTCCGCGGTCCAGCGCAGGGTTCACTCTGAATTCCGGATTGACCCGTGGAGGAGTGCCAGGATAAAGGACGTCGGCGATGTCCCGTTTCCGCGCGCCAATGACAATGAGGACTGCGTTGAACGCATCACCGAGTTTTACCAGGAGGTAGACGAGGCCGGAGCAAGGCCTGTCTCGATTGGCGGCGATCATTCGATTACCGGCGGTATCGTGGAGGCGCTTGGCAAGGGTAAACTTGCCGGGGGTGAGCCGGTCTGTTTTCTCCACCTGGACGCCCACACGGACGTGTTTACAAAAGTGGATCACTTCCTGGGCGCAAAAAAATCGGCCGCTCACTGGGGCGCATTCCTGGCTGACGGGGGATACGTTTCGCCGGAAAATTCGATGCAGATCGGCCTCCGCGGCCACCCTCGCACCCTTGACTGGCTGGAGCCTTCCTACGAGTACGGATACAATGTGGTCACCATGGCGGAGTACCGCTCTCGTGGTGCTGAAGATGTGCTGTCGCAGATAAAGCAGACGCTTGCAGGCAGACCTGTGTACATCACCTTCGATCTTGATTGCCTTGACGTGACGGTTGCACCGGGGGTTTCAAACCTGGAACCGGGCGAAGGCGGGTTCAGCATAGACGAAGCTGTCAGCCTGGTGCGGTCGGTTCGCGGCATGAATATCGTTGGCGGGGATGTCGTTTGCCTGATGCCGACCAAGGATCACCCCAACAACATCACCTCACTGGTCGCGGGATCTATCATGTTTGAAATGATCTCGATGATTTCGGAGAATGTCGCGAACAAGCAATGACCTTGAAACCGGAGGTCACCACGACAATGAACGCGAGATCAGACAACCCTCCGGCATCCTGCATCATCTGTGCCACGCCCAGATGCGGAAGCACACTGCTGTGCGATCTTCTGCATGATACCGGGGTGGCCGGAAACCCTCACTCATTCTTCCGCAACCAGGACTTCGCCGAATGGGCAGAGGAGTTCAATGTGCCGGTCGGGGATTGGCAAGACCACCAGACTTTCGATATCCCCTATCTTGAAGCCGTGCTGAAGTATGGAGCCGGGTCAACCGAGTTGTTTGGCATGCGTTTGATGTGGGAAAGTCTTGGTAATCTGTCGGACAGGCTCGAGACGCTGTTCCCGGGGCTGCCCAGTGACAGCTCCCGTTTCCAGTCGGCATTCGGCCAGCCCGTTTACCTGCATCTGTCGCGCCAGGACAAAGTTGCCCAGGCTGTTTCACGCTGCAAGGCCGAACAGACCGGCCTGTGGCATGTGGATGCGGACGGTACTGAACGCGAGCGGGTCAAGTCCGGGAAAGCTCCACGCTATGATGCCGATGAACTTGCAAGGCTTGTCAGAGAACTGGAAGACCAAGATGCAGCTTGGACGGGCTGGTTTACCAGGCAAGGCGTAGTTCCGGTCTGCATCACCTATGAGAAGCTGTCGTCCGACCCACAAACCACATTGGCACTCGTCCTGTCTGCCCTCGGCCAGGACAAATCCATCGCGGGCAGTGTTGAACCCCGAACAGCCAAACTGGCGGACAATGAGAGCTTGGAGTGGGTAACCCGGTTTAAAGCTGAGCGATGCACTCAGACGAATTAATGCACTACTTGCCTCTGCATCGCCTGCTCTAGTTGGTCGCCGAGAACCCGACACCGGGCGACAGGTATTCTTTTCGCACCGGCGAGAAAATGTCCAGCACCACGGCCCCGTCCGGCCCGGCCTTCATGGTGTGCAATGCATTGGGCGGCGTGCGCCAGATATCGCCCTTGCTGATCTGGAATTCCTCGTCGTCCTGGTATCGGGTTGCCGATCCCGACAGCATGACGCCCCACTGTTCTTCTGGATGTTTGTGCATCTCTCCCATTGCGTTGGGATCAATGCGGACAACAGACAGCATTGCGTTCTCACCTGGAAAAATTGTCGTGGTCATGCCGTCGGCAAGCTGGCGGAACATGCCGCCTTCCTCACTGTCCAGGTTGAAGAGTTCAATTTTTGAACGGGTCATTGAAACGCTCCTGTCTTTAAAACAATGCCCCGCCGATCCGGAATCAGGCGGGGCACTGCGTTACTTGGCTATCGTCTAGAACTTTCGATAAGCCTTGTTCAGAACCACCATTGGATGATCCGGCGACATCTGGAACTTGATCAGAAGTTCGCGGGCGATCATGTCACGATCCTGCTGGTTGTCCGGCAGATCATAGCTGTCGGGGATCGCCACCCAGCCATTGATATTGCGGTCGAACACGGCGGGTTTGCCGTCGTCATAGCCCATGTGAACATCTTCCAGCCAGTTGAGGTCTTCCCAACCCATGAACTCGATGTAGCCTTTGAGAAAATCGGTAATGCGATCGTAGTCGGGCAGCAGGTTCACATCATAGCGATAGCCGATGTGTTGCCCGATGACCTGTTCGCGTTCGGAGTCAATGCCACCACCCTTGAGGAAGTGATCGACATCTCCGATCTCGGCGCCTTTATAGCCAGTTCCAGCCATCTTCGTCTCCTTCCCTAAATGTGGTGATAGTCGTCTACGCCGACCGTGAAGTCGGTACCGGCAAGCGGCACCTGGGCGATTGCCGACGCTTCCATGGTCAGGGCAGCCAGGTCTTCCGGCTCCAGACTGTGGATATTGGTCTTGCCGCAGGCACGAGCCATCATCTGGGCTTCCATGGTCAGCGTATGCAGGAAGTTGTAGACGCGTTCTGCTGCCTCATCCGGATCGAGGCGCTTGCGCAACGCCGGGTCCTGTGTCGCCACGCCGACCGGGCAGCGCCCTGTGTGACAGTGATAGCACTCGCCTGCTTCCACACCCATCTCCGACGGATAATCGGCTTCCTCGATGTCCTTGTTGCAGTTCAGGGCCATCATGGCGGAATGGCCGATTGCGATGGCATCGGCTCCCAGGGCCAGTGCCTTGGCAACGTCGCCGCCGTTTCGGATACCGCCGGCATAAACCAGCGTTATCTCGCCACGCTTGCCGATGTCGTCAATGGCACGCCGGGCCTGGCGGATGGCCGCCATGCCGGGCACCCCGGTTTCCTCGGTGGCCAGATGCGGACCGGCGCCGGTGCCGCCTTCCATGCCGTCGATATAGATCGAGTCCGGATCACACTTTGCCGCCATGCGTACGTCATCGTAGACACGTGCCGCGCCAAGCTTGAGCTGGATCGGAATCTGCCAGTCGGTCGCTTCGCGAATTTCCTGGATCTTCAGTGCCAGATCGTCCGGTCCGAGCCAGTCCGGGTGCCGGGCCGGTGAACGCTGGTCGATACCGGCAGGAAGCGAGCGCATTTCTGCGACCTGATCGGTTACCTTCTGACCCATCAGGTGCCCGCCAAGACCGACCTTACAACCCTGCCCGATGAAAAATTCGCAACCGTCAGCCAGTTGCAGATGGTGCGGGTTGAAGCCATAGCGCGACTGGATGCACTGGTAGAACCACTTTGACGAATACCGCCGCTCATCCGGGATCATGCCGCCCTCGCCCGAACACGTAGCGGTGCCGGCCATGGTAGCGCCACGCGCCAAGGCAGTCTTGGCCTCGAATGACAATGCACCGAAGCTCATGCCGGTAATGTAGATCGGAATATCGAGTTCAATCGGACGCTTGGCGCGCGGACCGATAATGGTCTTGGTCAGGCATTTTTCACGATAGCCTTCGATCACGAAACGGGTCAGCGTGCCCGGAAGAAATGTCAGATCATCCCAGTGCGGGATTTTCTTGAACAGCGAGAACCCGCGCATACGGTAGCGGCCAAGTTCCGATTTGATGTGAATGTCGTTCACCACCTCCGGCGGGAACACAAATGAATTGCCGAGCTTGTATTTCTTCTCGACCTGCAACTTGGAATGGCCAGTGTCTTTTTTGGTCTTGCCAGTCATCGAATTTACTTTCCTAAATTGTTGGAGCCTGAAAACCCGGTCGCTAGAGGACCAGTTTTTTCTCCGACGGTTCGAGGTTGTCGTAGCTCCACAGCTGCTTGCCGGCGACGATCTTGGTGAAATGATCTACGCCCTTTTCCGGCATCATTTCGTATTGCGTCAGCTTGCGGGTCAGCCATGCCTTGTCCAGATCGGTCAGTTCGGCAGGAACGGCATCCACACCGAGATCCTGGATTTCGCCACCGATAAAGATGGTGCCGTCATACATGCTGTCACCGAGGTTCTTGCCGGCATTGCCGCACACGACCATGCGGCCGCGCTGCATCATGAAGCCGGAAAACGCGCCGGTGTCGCCACCGACCAGGATGGTGCCGCCCTTCTGGTCGATGCCCGTTCTGGATCCGACCGAGCCCTTGCACACAAGGTCGCCGCCGCGAATGGCGGCGCCGAAAGTCGAGCCGGCGTTCTTTTCAACAACGCAGACACCGGCCATCATGTTTTCGGCAAAAGACCAGCCAACACGCCCGGAAATCCGTACCATCGGGCCATCGAGCAGGCCGCAGCCGAAGTAGCCCAAAGATCCGTTCACGATGAAATTCATCCGGTGCAGAATGCCGACAATGATCGAATGCTTGGCGCCGGGGTTTTCCAGCACGATGGTACCGTGGCCGGATTTAATGAGATCCCGGATCTCATTATTGATCTCGGTCGCTTCCTTGTCCTGGCAATCAACCGACCCGCGCTTGTTGAAGTCCACGTCCGGGGCAAATGCATAGGCATAGCCGCCTTCGTTCTCCAGCGAGAACATGGTCTTGATGTCACGTCCCTTGAGCGGCTCCGTATGGAGGCCCATCTCTTCGCCGGCGTGGCCGGAAGTGTCTAAGCCTGCCATACTCTTACCTCCTCGTCGTAAGGGTCCCAGGTATCTATTTCATGGGGAACGATTGCCCGGATCGCGACTTCTTCAGAGGCCAGGGCAACCATGTCATCTGTTTCGTACAGAACCATCGGTTTGGCCGCCATGGAATCCTTGGCCATGCCAAGCTGATCCTTGGTGGTCACCAGATAGGTGAATACGCCGTCGATCTCTTCAATGGATTTCTTCAACGTCTCTTCCAGCGTCATGCCCTTTTCCAGGCTGGTGGCCACGTAAACCGCCAGCAACTCGGAATCGCAATTGGACACGAAACGCTGTCCTTCACGCTCCAACTGCCGACGCATCAGCCAGTAGTTGGTGATCTGGCCGTTATGCACCACGGCGATATCGCTGTATGGGTAGGCCCAGTACGGGTGGGCAGAACGGATATCGACATCCGACTCTGTCGCCATGCGGGTATGTCCGATGCCGTGGGTCCCGGTGAAATCGCCCAGCCCGTAAGCGCTGGACACCACACCGGCATCACCCAGGTCCTTGATCAGTTCCAGAGCCGATCCGATCGACAAGATTTCCGCACCTTCGATGTCCTCGATATGATCGGACAGCAGTTTCATGTCGCCGTCATATTGAATTTCATATCGAAACGCGTACTCGGTGGCTTCATCCAGTTCCTTGACCTTGACCCCAAGCGTTTTCAGGGTTTCGTCAACGGCATCCTTGCGGCGCTTGATTTCCTCGTGAATCTTGAGCGCGCCATGCAGGTCTTCCTGCTCGGCAACCTTGAAGCGCAAGACAAAGGTGTTTTCTTCAGGTTCGCCGTAAATCGCAAACCCGGTTGAATCCGGCCCCCGGTGTTTCAGGGCCTGCAGCATGCTGGTCATTTCCTGACCGACATTGCTGGAGCCCTTCCGGTGTATCAGCCCTGCAATTCCGCACATGGGCATATCTCTCCTGTTAAGTGGTTGCACGGCGGGCCGGCGCCCGCCGAAAATCAGTCGTCAAAAAGGCCGCTGGTTACGGCAGGCATTCCATGTAGGTGTCTTTGTCCCAATCGGTGACGGAAGACATGAAGCGTCCCCATTCATCCGATTTGTACTCGTGGTAGAGCCGGTACATTTCGCCGGGCAGGCCACGCTGCACGACTTCGTCAGCCTCGAGCGCCTCAAGCGCTTCACCAAGCGACATCGGAAGCTTCTTCACATCCTTGCCGGCCTTGATGGCATCATAGATGTTTCTTTCTTCCGGCTCACCGGGGTCGAGCTTGTTGACGATACCGTCATCGGCAGCCGCCAGAATGCAGGCACCCATGAGGTAAGGGTTCACCATGGAGTCCACCGAACGGTATTCAAACCGGCCCGGTGCCGACACGCGCAAGCCCGTGGTGCGGTTCTGGAAACCCCAGTCCGCAAACACCGGCGCCCAGAAACCGGTATCCCACAAGCGGCGATACGAATTCACGGTCGACGATCCGATTGCTGTCAATGCCCGCAGGTGATGCACAATGCCGCCGATGGCCTCCAGGCCGGCTTTCTGCGGCATCTGGGGATCGTCGCCATCCGGCATGAAGGTGTTGTCTCCACCTTTCACGTACATGTAGTTGTCTTTCATGCCCGGCAGTGCTTTCGGGTCATTGCCGGTGCGGCAGAACTCGTCCTCGCCGCCATGCCACAGCGACATGTTGTGGTGACAACCCGAAGCCGAAACGCCTTCAAACGGCTTGGTCATGAAGCAGGCGAAGATGCCGAACTCGCGGGCGACCTGGGCGCAGATCTGGCGGTAAGTCGTCAACCGGTCGGCATTGCGCAACACGTCGTCGTACATCCAGTTGAGTTCCAGCTGGCCCGGTGCGTCCTCGTGATCGCCCTGGATCATGTCGAGGCCCATCGCGCGGGAGTATTCCATCACTTTCATGTAGACGGGGCGCAGGCTCTCGAACTGGTCGATGTGATAACAGTAAGGCTTGGAGTATCCGTGCTCCGGCTTACCGTCCTCATTGAACTTGAGCCACATCATTTCCGGCTCGGTGCCGACACGCAGGCTGAGGCCGTTGTGCTTCTTCTTGAAGTCGTCGTGCAGGCGGCGCAGGTTGCCGCGGCAGTCGGCGGTCAGGTACCCGCCTGGATCTTCCTTCTCCTCGCGGTTGCGGAACAGTGTGCAATAGAAGCGCCCGATGCGCTTGTCCCAGGGCAGCTGCATGAAGGTTTCAGGCTCAGGAATGCCGACAAGCTCTGCTGCTTCCGGGCCGTAACCGAGATACTCGCCGGCCCGGTTGGTGAACAGGTTCATGGTTGCGCCGTAAACGAGCTGAAAGCCTTTCTTGGCGACTGCTTCCCAGTGATCGGCAGGAATACCCTTACCCATTATTTTGCCGGTGACCGACACGAACTGGAGATAGAGATACTCAATCCCCAGCTCATCGATCATTTTCCGGACTTCCTTGACCTTTTCGGCCCTGCCCGGCGCATCAACAAAATTCTCAATATCCATTGCCATTGCACGGTTTCTCCCTGGTTGCGCACCAAATTGACCAATACCATACCAATGCTATACCAATTTTGACAACCTACAAAATGAACCCAAGCGTCTTTTCGCACAAAATTCCTCATCCGGAGCAGTCCTGACTTATCCAATCATGGAGTGAGAACAGTTGCCAAAGTTGCCTGTTCTGTGTGTACTCTATTGAGGTAACTTGACGAACCGCGATCGGAAATCGATTCAAAAATGGGCGGCAACAAGCTGATATAAATGGTAATTTATCAACTCTGCTCCTATATAAGTCATTACAGGAGCGCCTGCTCGAGGGTATGATTGCAAGGCAAAGGGAATGATTTCGATTGAACACAAGAGCGCCCGAGGAGCCCGGTCCATAACATCCGAGCTCCGCAAGGCCATCGAAACAGGCAGGTATCACGACGGGGACCAATTGCCTCCGGAGCGGGACCTTTCCGAGACCTATGCAGCTTCCCGCAATACAATCAGGAAAGCGCTGGACAACCTTGAAGAGGACGGCCTGGTGGTCCGGAAAGTCGGCAGCGGCACCTTTGTCAACTATGCCGGCCCGGCAGACCTTGAGACCGAAAACGTCGTCGAACAGATCAGCCCGCTGCAGCTGATCGATGCGCGTATCGGGTTCGAACGGCAGATGACCCGGCTGGCAGTGGTGCACGCGACCGGGCGGGATATCGAGAAAATGCAGGCCCTGCTGACCCAGCTCGAGGCTTCCGAGCAGGACCGCAACACCTTTACAAAGCTGGATTCAGAGTTCCACCATCAGCTGGCCAAGGCATCCGGCAATCCGTTAATTGTAAAATTATATCATCAAATCAATGAAGTACGCACGCATTCTCAGTGGAGAAAAGCGCGTGAACTGGTTCTCAGCCCCGAGAAAATCCGCCAGTACAACAAATTCCACAGGGGCATACTGGACGCACTGATAAACCGTGACACCAAGTCGGCCATCGATGCGTTGAATGCCCACATGGAGCTGGCCCACCTTGATCTTGTCGGCACAACCTCCGACGACTGATCAGCCCCCGCGCCACCCGGCACTCACCCGGAGCCGGCAAGCTTCGGTTTTTGCCCCTGCCCCCCGGTGCTCATGTGAATTGGCCGGTCGTGCTGAAGTGCGGGAATCCTGGCTCTCGCGGCTGCGACCCTGGACATATCCAGATCAGCCACAATGTATCCCTCACCATCGCCGGCATCGGCCAAAACCTCACCCCACGGGTCAATGATCAGAGAATGCCCGTAGCACTCGCCGCCACCGGATATTTTGCCGTATTGGCAGGGAGCTATTACATAGCACCCGGTCTCAATGGCCCTGGCACGCTGCAATACGTGCCAATGAGCCTGCCCTGTAACCTTGGTGAATGCGGCCGGAGATGCCAGCACCCCGGCGCCCTGCTTGGCGAGTTGCCGGTACAGTGCGGCGAACCGCAGGTCATAGCAGATCGACAGTCCCAGGGTTGCCCAGGGCGTGTCGGCCACGACGGCCTGGTCGCCCGGCGATATGGTCGCTGACTCACGATATGACCCACCGTCGAGATCCACGTCGAACATGTGGATCTTGTCATAGCGCGCTACCGTCTCGCCTTCGGCATTGATCAGGTACGAGCGGTTGGATATGCGTCCGTCATTGTTCTGCACGCCAATTGACCCGAGCAGGAACCAGACCCCGAGCCTGCAGGCCGCTTCGGCAAACGCCGGCAGCACCGGATGCTCTGCTTCCGGGTACGCACCGGGAAGAAACAGACCGTCCCTGGTTTCCAGACCGGAAAAGTACTCCGGCGTTGCAATCAACTGAGCGCCGTCTGCGGCGGCCTCACCGGCCAATCGCAGGCTTGTCTCTATATTGTGCAGAACATCCGGTGTGGCGCAGTTCTGCAGGCAGGCCACCGAAAATTTGTCGGACATCGCTTAATCCCATCGTGCTTGATGACAACCAATTCTATACCAATTCAACTTGCCTCAACATAATACGGCAAAGCAACTTGCAGACGTCAACCCGACAGTACGGGTCGCTTTGCGAAACAGGCAAAAAATTGGCATATTTCCCTGCACACCTGCTCGATCCGCACAATTCTCGGGCTCAGAGGCACCCCCCAACATGCTGCAAGTCAACCAATTTTACCAATTGGATCACAATCGGTTCTATTTTGGGTTGATTTGGTTCTGAAATCGGCCAATAGTGTGGGAGATGTCGCCGCTCAGAAAACGGAAAGAACATCCAATAAGCAAATTCAGCACTAGGTATGCCCAATGAGGGCTCATCAAATCCGGGAGGAATGACGATGAAGATTACAAAACTGCTGGCCACTTCGGCCATTGTTGCCGCCAGTCTGGCGTTTACTTTACCGGCATACGCAGAAGCAGAATCCGATGATCCGATCATCATGGTTCAAAACAACTGGACCAGCCAGCTGGTGCTGTCTTTTGTTGTCGGCAAGACGCTGGAAGGCATGGGATACACGGTCGAGTATGCGCCGTCGGATTCTCAGTTGCAGTTCAAGGCCATCGCCGATGGTGACATGCACTTCCAGGTGGAAGCCTGGGAAGGGTCCATGAAGACCGCCTTTGAAAAAGCCGTTGCCGAAGACGGCATGGTTGATGCCGGTGCGCACACAGCACTGACCCGCGAAGAATGGTGGATTCCTGACTACGTGCTGGAAAAGTGCCCGGAAGCCCAGAACTGGGAGGGCTTGAACGCCTGCGCGGAAATTTTCGCAACAGCGGAAACCAAGCCAAAGGGCCGCTTCGTTGGCCCGCCTGCAGACTGGGGCAAGAATTACGCAGCCCGGATTGACGCCCTTGAAATGAATTTCAAGGCAATCAATGTCGGACAGGCCGCGACCTTGTGGGCGGAGCTGCAGTCTGCCTATGACCGCAAAGAGCCGATTGTGCTGTTCAACTGGACCCCCAATTTCATCGAGTCGAAGTTCAAGGGCCGGTTTGTCGATTTCCCGAAGCCTGAAAAAGGTTGCATGGAAGACAAGGCCTGGGGACCAAATCCGAACGCGACCGGCGATTGCGGCGCACCACATTCCGGCTGGCTCAAAAAGGCTGCCTGGAAAGGGCTTGCTGAAAAGTATCCGAAGGCCTGGGGCGTGATGCAGAAAATTGACTTCAACAACGCACAGATCGCCGCTGCGGCACTAATGGTAGACGTGGACGGTTTGTCTCCGGAAGCTGCTGCCGACAAATGGATCGCCGATAACGCGGCGGTTGTCGAAGGCTGGAAGAAATAGCCTCACACCTCATGTGAACAGCGTTTCGAGGCCGGGCTGAAGACATCTTTTGCCCGGCCTTTTCATATGTGCAACGATAAGAAGACGATCCGGCAGGTTGTCTGCCGAAGGGGACAAAATGGGCGTCGACGCGCAAATCAAATGCCGCAACATCTGGAAGATCTTCGGGGCTGATCCGGAAGGTTTCATGCAGCGCCACAATGGCAACCCGACCGCGGACGATCTCGCCGCCGAAGGCTATATCGGCGCGGTGCGCGATGTATCCTTTGATGTGCATCAGGGGGAAATCCTGATCATCATGGGGCTTTCGGGATCCGGCAAATCCACTATTATTCGCTGCATTACAAGGCTGAACGACCCGACTGCCGGAGAGGTGGAATATGAAGGCCGCGACCTGCTCAAGGCGACACCGCAGGAACTGATCGACATCCGCCGCCACAAGATGGGCATGGTGTTCCAGAGCTTCGGCCTGTTGCCGCATCGCACGGTTCTGTCAAACGTCGCCTTCCCGCTTGAAGTACAGAATCTCGATCAGCTGGAGCGCGAAAAACGCGCCATGGAGATGATCGAGCTGGTTGGCCTGGGCGGCAGGGAAAACTATTTTCCGCGCGAACTGTCCGGTGGCCAGCAGCAAAGGGTCGGCATCGCCCGCTCACTGGCGGTGGAGCCTGACATCTGGTTTCTCGATGAACCGTTTTCCGCGCTCGATCCGCTTATCCGGGCGGAAATGCAGGACGAGTTCATCCGATTGCAGCAAATGCTGAAGAAAACCATTGTGTTCATCACGCATGATTTTGAAGAGGCCACCAAGCTGGCTGATCGCATTGGCATCATGAAGGACGGCGAGATGGTGCAGCTGTGCACGCCGGAAGAAATGGTGCTCAACCCGGCCGACGACTATGTGGCGGAATTCGCCCGCAACGCGCCGCGCGACCGGATTGTCTCCGCCGCCGCGATCATGAAAAAATCCACGGCAAAGGCATCCCGGAAAGTATCCGGTGCCTCCGTCTCTGCAACAGCCAAGATTGGCGAGATTGCAGAACAGGTCATCAACTCCGACAAACCTACACCGGTGGCCGACGCGAACGGGCACCTGCTGGGTCATGTGGACCGTGACCGTGTTACCAAAGCCCTGTTCGGCAAGGGCGAGATTGTATGAACAGCGCGATAACAGATCTCGGCAAGTCACCTCAGTCCAGCGTTGCCGGGCTGAACTCGTTCTGGGTGCAGATGGCCATAATGGTCTGTTTCACGGTGTTGTTGAGCCTGGTGCTCGACTTCATGAAAATCTGGCCGCAGGAATGGATCGTGCCCATCAAGGAATGGGTCACCCGATTCTTTACCTGGCTCGACAAGGAAGCCGGCATCGGACCGCTCAAGTTCAAGACCGTGACGCGCTCCATTTCCTGGCTGCTCGAGCAGCCGCTGGACTGGGCCGAGTACATATTGTACCGCGGCATCAAGACCAAGTTTGTCCCTGCAATCTTCTGGATGTTTGTGCCGGTCATCGGTCTGGCGCTGCTGCACAAACGCTTAGGCCTGCAGAAATGCCTGTTTGCCGTTTTGGCAATCTGGGCCGTTACGCTGGCCGACAATGTCCTGCTCCACACCGGCTTGTTCGAACTGCCGGCTACGATACTGGGTGCATTCGGCGTGAAGAAACTGGATGCGCTGCCCTGGATCGTCATCGTTGCCGGCGCCGGCATACTGGGACACTGGATCGGCGGCTGGAAACTGGCGCTGTTTTCGGCCGGCTGTATCGGCTACCTGGCCGTCATGGGGCTGTGGCGCGATTCCATGAAAACCTTCTCCATCGTGCTGGTGTCTGTGCCCTTCGCGGTCGTCCTTGGCCTTGCTCTGGGCATCTGGGTGACCCGGTCAAAACGGGCTGCTGCAATTATCTCGCCCATGTTCGATATCATGCAGGCGACCCCGCACATGGCCTATCTGGTGCCGGTGGTCGTGCTGTTTGGCGCAGGCCAGGTGCCTGCAATGATCGCAACGGTCATCTTCGCCATGCCGCCAATGGCCCGGTGCACCATACTGGGCATTCAGACGGTCTCCAGTGATGTTGAGGAATCCGGCCGCATGTCGGGGTGCACGCCGCGACAGCTTTTGTGGAAAGTCACGCTGCCATCATCACAGCGCATCCTCATGCTGGGGGTCAACCAGGTCGTCATGCAGACGCTGGCAATGGTGGTGATCGCGTCCATGGTCGGCGCCCAGGGGCTGGGCCACAAGCTGCTCTTCTCGCTGCAGCAATTGCGCCTTGGCGCAGCCGTTGAACAGGGCCTCGCCATTGTCCTCATGGCTGTGGTGCTCGATCGCCTTACGCAAGCCTACGCCAACCGGGCCCCCGGTGAACTGGCCTCGCGGGAAACCGGATGGAAAGCGAAAAAGCACCTGTGGCTTTTCCTCGGTGTCATGGTTGCTGCCTACGTCCTGGCCCAGTTCATTCCGATAGTGGAAAAATATCCAAGGGCATTTACCTTCACGCTTGGCCGGGACATTGATTTCGCGCTGCGCGCGTTTTCAAAACACGCCTATGACTACATCAATCCGATACGGGATTTCATCACGGTCTACATGCTGATCCCGTTTCGAGATTTCTTCCTTTGGCTGCCATGGAGCACGGTAATCGGTGTCGTCGGCCTGACCGCCTACTGGCTCGGCGGCATTCGCACCACCTTGCTGACCACCAGCCTGATCAGCGTCGTCATCCTCATCACCGGCAACTGGGAACAGGGCATGCTGACGCTTTATCTCGTCACATCCGCCGTCATACTGTGCGTGCTTATCGGTGTGCCGATCGGTATCTGGGCCTCCCGCTCCGAGCGCGCCGCGCGTCCCATCATGGCGACATGCGATACATTGCAGACATTCCCGTCATTCATCTACCTGATCCCGGTGATCATGCTGTTGAAGGTTGGCGACCTGTCGAATGTCATAGCCATCCTGGCTTACGCCACCGTACCGGCGGTGCGCTACACATACCTCGGCATCAAGCGCATTCCCGAAGTCACCATCGAAGCTTCCATCGCCAATGGCACCACCCCGTTCCAGCGGCTGTGGAAAGTGGAACTGCCGATAGCCCTGCCTGAAATCATGCTGGGCATCAACCAGACCATCATGATGGCGCTGGCCATGACCGCCATCACCGCGCTGATCGGGTCATCTGACCTGGGTCAGGAAATTTACCGCGCCCTGCCAACCGCAGACTCCGGTCGCGGCATCATGGCAGGCCTTGGTATTGCCGTTATCGGCATTGTTGCCGACAGGCTCATTCAGGCCTGGGCAGCAGAACGCAAGAAACAATTGGGAATAACCTGAGGAGAACAAAATAGATGTCAAAAAGAGTAGCTGTAATTGGAGCCGGCCCGTCCGGTCTGGCACAACTGCGCGCCTTCCAGTCTGCCGCAAAAGCAGGTGCAGATATTCCGGAAATCGTATGTTTTGAAAAGCAGGACAACTGGGGCGGGCTGTGGAACTATACCTGGCGCACCGGGCTGGATGAATATGGTGAACCGGTGCACTGCTCGATGTATCGCTACCTCTGGTCCAACGGCCCCAAGGAAGGCCTGGAATTTGCCGACTATTCGTTCGAAGAACATTTCGGCAAGCAGATCGCATCCTACCCGCCGCGCGCAGTTCTTTTCGACTATATTCAGGGCCGCGTGGAAAAGGCGGATGTGCGCAAGTGGATCAAGTTCCGCACGCCTGTGCGGCATGTTGAATGGGACGCGGGAACAAGCAAGTTCAACGTCACATCGCATGACCTCATAAACGACAAGGTAACAACTGAAGCCTTCGACAATGTTGTGTGCTGCAGCGGCCATTTCTCGACACCCAACGTGCCACACTTCGACGGCCTGGACCGCTTCAATGGCAGGGTTCTGCACGCGCATGATTTCCGCGATGCCGTGGAGTTCAAGGACAAGGACCTGCTGATTATCGGCACCTCCTATTCAGCCGAAGATATCGGTTCGCAGTGCTGGAAGTACGGCGCGAAATCAATCACGGTCAGCCACCGCACCGCCGCCATGGGCTATGACTGGCCGGACAACTGGCAGGAGGTGCCGCTCCTGACCAAGGTCGACGGTAACACCTGCACATTCAAGGACGGCACTACCAAGAACGTCGATGCCATTATCCTGTGCACCGGCTACCAGCATTATTTCCCGTTCATGGCCGAAGACCTGAAACTGCACACAGCCAACCGACTGGCCACGGCTGACCTCTACAAGGGCGTGGCCTACGTCGACAATCCGGCCCTGTTCTATATCGGCATGCAGGACCAGTGGTTCACGTTCAACATGTTTGATGCGCAAGCCTGGTGGGCGCGTGATGTTATCATGGGGCGTATTTCCATACCCGACAAAGCCGCCATGCAGGCAGACGTCGAAGACCGGATTACCCGTGAAGACGCCAACGAGGACGACTATGCCTGCATTCGCTACCAGGGTGACTATGTGAAGGAACTGATCGCGGAAACCGACTATCCAAGCTTTGACGTGGACGGCGCCAATGAAGCCTTCTTCCAGTGGAAGAAACACAAAAAACAGAACATCATGACGTTCCGCAACAACAGCTACAAGTCGGTCATCACCGGCACCATGGCACCCGCTCATCATACTCCATGGAAAGACGCGCTCGACGACTCGCTTGAGTCATACCTGGAGAACTGAGCAATGACGAGGCTGGCATGGGCAAGACGCTGTGCCAGCCTGGTCTGCCTGTGGTTTTTGGCTGCGTCCGGTCTATCGGTTCCTGCTGCACAGGCGCAGCAGGTTGATCTGGAAATCGTGCTGGCGATGGACGGGTCGGGCAGCATCAGTTCCGACGAGTTCCTGTTGCAGGTCATCGGGACCGCGGCGGCCCTCAAGGATGCGAGCGTCCAGCATGCTATTCTTTCGGGCCCGACAGGACGTGTGGCAATCGCCGCCGTCATATGGTCCGATGCGGCGTTTCCGAAATATCCCACTGAATGGCACCTGCTGAACTCTTCCCAGTCAATTGACGCGTTTGCCGAACGGCTGCTGAATTTCAACAATCCGGCAAATGCCAGCAAACGGCAGGGCAAAGGCGGCGGTGGAACCGGTATCGGAGACGGCATCGTCTACGCCCTGGAAATGATCCGAAGCAACCAGTTCAACGGCGCCCGCAAGGTCGTGGATGTTTCAGGAGATGGCGTTGAAACAGACCCATGGTTCAAGAAGGCTTTCACCCTGCCCGATGCACGCGAACTGGCCAGGGCCCAAGGCGTGACAATCAACGGCCTCGCCATTCTCACGGACAACTGGAAGCTGCATCAATATTATCGCGCCGAGGTTATCTCCGGGCCTGGCGCGTTCGTGGTCAAGGCAGTGAACTTCGATGCCTTTGCGGTCGCAATCCGCAACAAGCTGCTCAGGGAAATGTCCCCCGTGATCACCATGCATCCGCGGGACGATCAACTGCAGCTGGCTACAAGCAACTGAAGCCGGTTCCTTATCGGCCTAAGACCGCGGCCGCGTTTTCTTGGGGTCGTAATGCGCAAATGGAACGATGGTGGCCGGCAGGCGTTTCTGCTGGCCGTCCAATTTACCGACTTCCACCTTGGTTCCAACTTCCGCGTGCGCGACATCGACACGCGCCAGCGCGATGTTCTTTTTGAGTATGGGCGATCGCATCGAGGACGTGATCTCACCGATCTGGGCCCGGCCGATACGCACGCAATCGCCGTGCCCGACATCCACGGAGCTGTCTATGTCCAGCCCGACCAGCTTGCGCGACGGAGTTTCCTTGCGCCGGATAAGCGCATCGCGCCCGATGAAGTCATCGGTTTTGCTTTTCAACGGCACCGTGAAACCGATACCCGCTTCAAACGGATCGGTCTGATCAGAAAAATCATTGCCTGCGAATATCAGGCCGGCCTCGATGCGCACCATGTCCAGCGCCTCAAGCCCCATCGGTGTCAGGCCGTGCGGTTCACCGGCTGCCCAAAGTGCCTCGAAAACCGTCTCGGCATGTTTGGGGTGGCACCAGATTTCATAACCCAGTTCACCGGTATAACCTGTGCGCGACACCACAATCGGAACGCCCTGGTCGTCGCCCACCCGCCCGACGGTGAAGCGGAACCATTCCAACTCACCGAGCGCCGGCTGATGCGGCGGCGTCCAGACGAACTTCTTCAGTATGTCGCGGCTTTCAGGGCCTTGCACGGCAACGTTGTGCATCTGGTCGGTTGAGGATCGGATGTTGACCGTCAGGCCGAGTTTATCAGCCACTTCGCGCAACCAGACACCGCCGTAGTCATCGCCGCCGATCCAGCGGAAATTGTCCTTGCCCAGGCGCAAAAGCGTGCCGTCATCGATCATGCCGCCGTGTTCATAACACATGGCCGAATAGACCACCTCGCCCACCGCCAGTTTTGCGATATTGCGGGTCAGCGTGTATTGCATCAGCGCTTCGCTGTCCGGCCCGGTAATCTCGAACTTGCGCAGCGGTGACAGGTCCACCACAACCGCTTTTTCGCGGCAGGCCCAGTATTCGTCGATCGGGCCTGATTTTGAGAAACAGTTGGCAAGCCAGTAGCCCTTGTATTCTACAAAATTGCGGGTGTGCTTTTCGAAGCTGGAATGGAAGGCCGTTTGCTTGGTCATTTTCGGGTCCGAATCTGGTGTCGTACGCATGGCAATCGCGCGGGAGAACTTCTGCTCGCCCGAGTAGGTGCGCACGTGAATGTCTGTAGGGTTCCATCCGTTGGCAGCTGATGTGTCATCAGGACATGCGGACGTTACACAAATCAAATCCGTCAGCGCCCGCAGCAGCACATAATCGCCGGGCCGTGACCAGGGTTCATCGCTGAACAGGACGCCGTGGTCGTCTATGCCGGTATTGAAGAAGAAGTTGATCGCCATCCAGCCGGCCCGGGCGGTTACGCCATGTTCGGCCAGCACGGAGTTGAAGTTGTCGGAACAATTGACATGGCCCGGATAGCCGATGTCGTCATAGTATTTCGCCGCGCAGGCCAGCGCGAACGCGTCATGCCTGCCGACCGTATCCTGAACCACTTCAACCAAAGGCAGCATGTCCTGGTCATAGTATTTGGCATGCAGACCGGGCATGGGATAGGCATGTCCCATCAGCGCGCGCGTCGTGGTGACGTCAAGCGCATGTTCAACTCCCTTATCCAGCTTGCGCGCCGCGAAGCACTGGAAGTCCGTGCACTGGCGCCCGTCCACATCAAGAATCTGGATGAAATCACCCGCCTTCACGAAATAGCTTTCAGCCGTTTCGGTGTGAACGCGAAGATCGAGTACGGGATCAGCCAACGGGTCCGGCAGTTCGAATTTCACACGGGGCTTAACAACTGCCCGGGTTACCATGACGGTGAGCGGGGTGGAGGTGTCCTGGGCTTCCATGTCCATGGCCCCGCCGGGGGCCGCGATGATCACCATGCCATCGCGCTGAACCAACAATTCGGTCTCCTCGCCATGGCGGGTCCGGTCATCGAAAAAAATCAACGCACCGGCGCCGGCAAGATCAATATTCCGGCTCTCAAGCCCCATGCGCAATCCGCGCAAGCTGGTGTCCGGTCCGGCCAGAAGCGCCTTCAGGCCACCGGCGTCCGAGTTTGCCTTCGCGCCGAGCACGCCTGCATCAATCTTGCCGTTGCTGTCTGCTGCAACGATTTCGCAAACCTGGCCGCCTTCGTCGTTAGCGACGGTAAACCTGTCGCCCTGCTCTACCGGAATCAATATGGCACCGGCACCTTGAACCACATATCTTTCGGTGCCCGGCGGCATGGAGAAAACCCCAGGCTGAATGATATTGCTTGCAACGGGAGGCCCCGTTCTGACAACCGGATATTCTGTTTCCAGCATGCCTTGTTTCCTCGAGCCACATTCAGATGCAATCCACTATCTGCTTTTGCATGTGTGGAATAAAAATTGATCGATAAGAATAACCGCCAGCCTCCCCCTTAACAAGCTGTTTCTGGTGTTTTCATGGGGGCGGTGAGGCATAACGAGCCCACCGCGCAAGATGTATTGCTGCCACCATTGTGTTTGCAAACCTCACCGGTTTTGCGGCAATCTGGCAGCTCGTGAATTCACATGAAACCGCACGATCGCTGGCTGAGCTCAGACCTCACTTGCGGCAAACAAAAGCAGGAGACCCGATGCAAAAAATTCAACCTGCCGACCGTCGCGTCGTCAATATCTACAAGGATAACTTCAAGCCGTTCGGCACACAGGCTACCCCGTCCTCCCATGAAAGCGCCTTGCAGATAAACTCCCATGAAAAACTGGGGGTCGGGTTTCACGTCTACCGGATGCAGCCCGGCACAACCACAACGCCACATGAGCATACACAGGACGAGGAGTTCCTGGTGCTTGAGGGAGAACTTACCGACAATGATGGCTACGTTTACAAGACAGGCGACCTGGTCTGGTTGAAAAAAGGCACGCAGCATTCTTCTCATTCGGAACACGGCGCCCTGCTTGCTGTCTATATCGGCGCTGCCGAGAGGAATCTGGCCTAATTGTGCAGTCTGCCGACGGCTAGCCAGATTGGCCGGCATCGGCATTCTGGCGAGGGGCCTGGTAAAATCCACATGCCGAGCAGTGGTTGTTCAGCCCGCAATTGCGCTCCCAGCACTTGAGCATTCCTGCCTGTGCCAGCGCAGCGCGTTCACCGGTTGTTGGTGATTGACGCCAGCCGGTTTTGAGCCGCAACAGCCTCCTGCTCCATTTGTTTGACAATTTCGGCAATCGGGGCAACGGCGTGCAGGAAACCCAAAGCGTGACCGGCAGACAACAGGCCTTTGGATGTGTCGCCGGTTTCATAGGCCTGACGGCCGATCTTGCCGGATACATGAGGCAGCAGGTCTTCAATCCGGATATCGGGATTTTCAACCTCCATGCGCGTGACCAGGTCGGTTGTCTCATTACGCAAAGTCCGCACGGTGTTGCGCACACTCGCCATGGTGAGTGCGGTATCGCGCTCGGAAGCGTCAATCAGTGTCTGCTTGTAGCCCGCATGAGCCTTGATCTCTTCGGCAACCAGAAACCGGGTTCCAACCACAACGCCGTCCGCGCCCATTGCGAGGGCGGCGACAAGTTGCGAGCCGGTACCGATACCGCCGCCAATCAGGTACGGAATTGTCAGCCGCTGTTCTGCCAGGGCGGCATTGACCATGGTACCGATCATTTCCATGCCGGGATGGCCTCCGCACTCAGCCCCTACAATCGACACCATGTCGACGCCCACACTCTGCGCCTTCACAGCAAACCGGACACTTGGCACCTTGTGCAGAATGACGACACCGGCATCCTTGAGCATCGGCACATAGGCTTCGGGGTTGCGCCCCGAGGTCTCGACAAACCGAACGCCTTCATCAACGATCAGCTGGAAAACCTCTTGCGTCTTTTCACCCTGCACCAGCTTCGGCAACATTGAAACGTTAACCCCGAACGATCGGCCTTCACACAGATCACGGCACTTGTGAATTTCCGCCCGCAGGTCGTCAGGATCAGGGAAACTAGCGGCTGTTATGAACGATATGATACCGGCATGGGCAGCAGCAGCGACGTAATCCGCATCTGCCAGCCACATCAGTCCGCCGGCAACGATCGGGACCCGAATGCCGAACGCCCGGCATACCTGCGTGTCAAACTGCGCCGGCATCAGCTGTCGCCAGGCTTGGAGAAATCGGGTTTACGCTTTTCAAAAAACGCGGTTATGCCTTCCACAGCGGGACCTTCCGTGACCGCCGCGGCCATGTGATCGCGCTCCAGGTCCATCTGTTCCTCGAAAGTGGAATGCTCCGCTGCGTTCATCAGTTCCTTGACGCGCGACAATGCGCTGGTGGGAGACACCGCCAGGCGATCCGCAATTGCAGAGGCATGTGACATGGCCTCACCCGGTTCACTTAACTGGTTCAGGGCACCCAGCTGATACAGGCGTTCAGCATCAACGGGTTCGGCCAGCAGGCAAAGCTCGCTGACCAATGGTCGCGGCAGCATCTTCATCAGGCGATGGGTTATGCCGCCATCGGGTGTCAGGCCGACCCTGACATAAGAAACCGTGAACCTGGCCTCCCTGCTGGCCACGATAAAATCACAGGCATAGGCAAGCGAAACACCGGCGCCTGCCGCACCGCCTTCCACTGCTGCAATCACCGGTTTGGGGCAAGACCTGAACTTGCGAATGATGTCATGCAGTGCCTCGACAGCCAGCTTGCGTTGCTCAAGAGGTTCAAAGCGGCGGTTCCTGATCCGGTTGAGATCACCACCGGCGCAGAAGAAGGATCCCGCACCAGTAAATATCACCGATCTTACCCTGTCTGTTTCTGCGGCCAGGGCCAGCGCTTTCGAAATGACGTCATATAGCTCCAGGGTGATTGCGTTGCGGTTGGCGACGTTGGCGTTGTAGATAACCAGGCGGTCCCCAAGGTCCTCGAAGTACGCGGTTTTTTCACTGGTCATGGTCTCAGCCCCGAGTTTGAGAAAGCGCAATGAAGCGCTCCAGATGATGGTCGGTGTCTCCAAATTCATGATCCACCATGACCAGCCGGCGGGCATAGTGGGCCAGGGCATATTCCTGCGTCATACCGATGCCGCCGTGCATCTGGATGCACTCTTCCGCCACCAGCCGCCCTACCCGTCCGATGAGGTTTTTGGTAGCACTGGCATTGCGTTCGCGCTCATCACGATCCTTGTCCAATGCAGCAGCCAGGTTGAGCACCGCAGATCGTGCCTGTTCAATCTCGATCAGCAGATTCGCCATGCGGTGCTGCAGGACCTGAAATTTGCCGATGGGGCGTCCGAACTGGGTCCGGGTCTGCAGATAGGCTATGGTGAGTTCCTTGGCCGTCTCCATCGCACCCAGCGCATCTGCCGAAACAGCTGCAATCGCCGTGCATATGCGCGCCTCGATTGCCGGGAATGCGCCGCCGGGCGGGCCGAGCAGAGCCTGGGCCGGCAGCTTCAGGTCATGCAAGTCAATCTCACCTGCATAACCGCCATCGATCCTCGGATAACCGCGCACTGAAATGCCCGGTGCATCAGCAGGCACCAGGAAAAGTGAAATGCCGTCTTCAGCATCATCTGCACCGGCGACCCGCGCACTGACTACCAGTGTGCGCGCACCGTCCCCGTTCGAGACGACGGATTTGCGACCGTTCAGCACAACCCCCTGCCCGTCCGGCATGGCAGTGACCGTGACCCTGGACAGGTCATAGCGGCTGCCCGGCTCGGCATGCGCGAAGGCAAGCTGGTGTTCGCCTGACATCACTGTGTCCAGAAGCGCATGCTGATCAGCCGTTCCAAGATCGGCAATCAACCCGCCGGCAAGAACCGCATTTTCAAGCAGCGGTTCAACCACACCTGCACGCCCGATCTCCTCAAACACTGCGACAATGTCATAGCCCTGCCCGCCCAGTCCGCCGACATGGTCGCCGAACAAGGCGTGCAGAACACCCAGTTCGGCCAGCTGCGACCAGATCTCGGGCGATATGCCATGCTCTGTTGCGAGCGATGCTGAACGTTGTTCATGGGTATACACATCTGACAGGAACCGCCGCAGCGTATCGCGCAACATGGTGCGCTCTTCGGTTTCCCCGAAATTGGCTTGGTTTTGGGTGCTCACAGGTCCAGAACCTGCTTTGCTATGATGGTCCGCTGCACTTCATTGGACCCGCCATAAATCGTCAGCTTGCGATTGTTGAAATACTGTGCCGCCACAGGCGCAGCGTAGTCCGGCCCGATGGCCTCAGCGTTGGATCCCTCGTCAAGCGCCTCAGATACAAACGGGATCGCATACGGTCCCACGGCCCGCCTGGTCAGGTCGTTGATCTGCTGGCGCAACTCGGTTCCCTTGATCTTCAGCATGGAACTTTCAACACCGGGCGCCTGTCCGGCAGCCACTTGCGCGATGACGCGGAGATTGGTGGTCTCCATGGCCATCAGGTCAATTTCAATCTGCGCCAGACGCGCCGCAAAATGCGGATTTACCGAAAGTGGCTTCCCACCCGACATTTCCTGGTTGGCAATTCGCTTGACCGCATCAAGTCCGGCTTTGGCAAAACCGGTACCGGCTATATTGGTGCGCTCATGAGTCAAAAGATATTTGGCGTAAGTCCAGCCCTGATTTTCCTCACCGACCAGATTGCCGACCGGCACCCGCACATCGTCGAAGAAGACCTCGTTGACCTCCGCCTCGCCGTCCAGAAGCCGGATCGGGCGTATCTCAACGCCGGGACTGGCCATGTCAATCAGCAGGAACGAGATACCGGCTTGCGGCTTGACGTCCGTGTCGGTGCGCACCAGGCAGAAAATCCAGTTGGCGTGCTGACCCAGCGTAGTCCAGGTTTTCTGGCCGTTGACCACATAGTGATCGCCGTTTCGAACCGCCCGGGTCTTCAATGACGCCAGGTCTGAACCGGCACCTGGCTCGGAATAGCCCTGGCACCACCAGTCATCACCTTTCAGAATTCGCGGCAGGAAATAGTCGCGTTGCGCCTGCGAGCCGAATTTCTGCAATACCGGACCCAGCATCATCAGACCAAACGGAACAATTCTGGGCGCATGTGCAGCACACATCTCGTCTTCAAAAATGAACCGCTGATGGGCTGTCCATCCGGTGCCGCCAAACTCCACCGGCCAATTGACGGCAAGCCAACCCTTTTCATTCAGGATCGCATGCCACTCTTCATAGTCGGCCTTGGTCATGCGCAGGCCCGAACGCACCTTATTGCTTATTCGGCCGGGAAGGTTTTCATTCAGGAACCGACGAACTTCATCGCGAAACTCGTCGAGATCAACTTGTGCTGGCATTACATGACCTTTCGCGAAGTGTTCCGGCAGGTCTGGCACACACCGCGCAGTTCGACAGTAGATTTCTTCAATGCGAACCCCGTTTCCGCTGCGAGTGACTGCAGCCTTGCAGCTACAGTGTCATCACTGATTTCAGATACCTGACCACACTCGTCGCAAAATGTGAATGCTATGGCTTCGTATTCATCGCAACCGGGATGGTGGCATGCAACAAGTGCATTGAGGCTTTCCAGCCTGTGAACCCTCTACGGGCGTTTCGGGGACGCCTGTCGAAGCCCGAGTACCGATTACCGCCCAACCCGGCCCTATCGCGACGCGTCTTCGGGCGGCAGTACAACACCCAGCGCCACGCTGTCCCTGGTCAGGATGGACTTGATCACGATGTAGCTGAAGTATTTGTCGACACCGATATTTCGCTCCAGAATGTTCTCGATGATCTCCTGGTAGTGCGCCACGCTCCTGGCTACAAATTTCACCAGATAGTCGTAACCTCCGCTGACCAGATGGCATTCCTGCACGGAGTCGTAGCGCCGGATTTCCGCTTCGAATTTTATGAAGTCCTCGCGCCGGTGATCATTGAGCGTGATTTCGGTGAACACGGTGATGTAGTCACCCAGCTTGGCCAGGTTGATCTGCGCCTTGTAGCTGGTGATGTAGCCGGATTTTTCCAGGCGCTTCACGCGCTGCAGGCATGGGCTGGGAGACAATCCGACAGCATCCGCCAGATTGACGTTGGTCAGTTTCCCGTTCTGCTGAAGCTGAGCCAGAATGTTTACGTCAATCCGGTCAAGCTTTACGGCACCTGCCATCCGGTTTCACCCTGCAAATTTCCGTTTCCCGTCATCCGCTCATGACCGCAATGCGTCCTGGTGAGCTTTCACCAGGTCTGCCATGCTGTCGAAGCGAAAATCGTATTTCGGCATCTCACCCGGATTCATGGTCGCACCAAAACCCTGCTGGTCAAAGCGGCGATAAATCCAGCACGAGGTGAGCCCGTGCCGGTTGGCCGGACCGTGATCGTGGAACATGCTCTCTGCCGTATGCAGGATGTCGCCCTTTTCCACGCCAAGTGTTTTCAGCTTTTCGAGCATGTAATCAAAATTGCGGTCAGACGGTTTATAGGAGCCGACATCCTCGGCGGTATAGATTGCATCAAATTCAACATCCAGGCGGGCATTGCTGCCGGCAAAGCTTTCATTGTCGACATTCGACAGGATGACCAGTTTGTAGTGCTTTTTCAGATACTTCAACGCCCCGACTGAATCGGAAAAAGCAGGCCAGTTTTTCACCGACCTGCCATAGACGGCGCACTCTTCGGATGTAGCCGCCACGCCCCACTCTTCCGCCAGGCGCTTGTAGACAATCGGCAACAGCTCGCGATACCGCATTGACGGTGTCCAGGACTGCTGTGAGGATTCATGCCGGGCGTGGGCCTCGAGAATGTCGTCGCGCGACAGGTCACGATCAACCCGTGAGGTGAGCGGCTTAAGTCCTTCGACCATGCCTGTTTCCCAGTCGATCAGCGTTCCATAGCAATCAAATGTCAGTGCCTTGAAGTCGGTGAGTTTCATTGCCGGGTCCTTGATATCAAAATCGGCTGACGCCTTGGTCATCGGTACGTGTCAGCCTCATCTTGCAGAATTTTATAGCGTGTGAACCTTGAATATGCCGATCCGGTCAGCCTGATATATCAAACTGACCGGTTTGACAGCATAAAATGCTGTGACCGCCCATCAACCGCCTGCTGCGACGAGAGCACCTACACCGACATAATCGGTCTTGCCGGTGCCCAGTACCGGGACCGATTTCACGCTCATGATGGTTTTTGGCACCATCAGTTCGCCCAGCCCCTGCTTCTTGCAATGACTCTGCAACGCGTCGCGCTTGGCCTTGGCATTGTCGGTCACCAGCACAAGCTGCTCGCCCTTGCGGGCATCGGGTATCGAGATCACCGCATGCATGTTGTCCGGCCACAAGCTGCTGGCCTGGGCTTCAACAGCCGTCAGGCTGACCATTTCACCGGCGATCTTGGCAAACCGCTTGGCACGACCGAGAATGGAAATGAAACCGTGTTCATCAACATCAACTATGTCGCCGGTGTCGTAGGTCGAGTCTTCCGTAGGTTCCAGTACGCCGGGGTTTTCCGCGCGCAGATAGCCCAGCATGACATTGGGACCCTTGACCACAAGCCTGCCGCCCTCATCGATGCCGGGCACAGGCTGCAGTTCATACGAGATGCCCGGCAGGAAGCGGCCCACGGAACCAGCCTTGAAGTGCTGTGCGGTATTGGTTGAAATACCGGGCGATGTTTCAGTTGCACCATAACCTTCGAAAATGCGGATGCCGAATTTCTCGCTCCACACCTTCCGGGTCTCGTCCTTGACCTTTTCCGCTCCGGCAAATGCATAGCGCACCGAATAGAAATCATACGGATCGGAAGAGCGCGCATAACCCGCCAGGAAAGTGTCGGTCCCGAACATGATGGTGGAATTGGTGTCATAAACCAGCGCCGGCACGATACGGTAATGCAGCGGCGACGGGTACAGGAACGTCCTGACCCCGGCGAGCACCGGAAGCAGGGTACCGCCGGTCAAACCGAAGGAGTGAAACACCGGCAGCGCATTGAACACGATATCGCGTGGATTGAAGTCCACCCGCGCACCAAGCTGGTAGCAGTTTGCCAACAGGTTGGAGTGGCTCAGGACAACGCCTTTCGGAGTGCCCTCCGAACCGGAAGTGAACAATACGACGGCCGGGTCATCGGGCGAGATCGCAAGCCTGGAATGTGCGGCCCCGGCGAAAGGCGCCGTCAGCAGCGCCCGCGCCTTGTCCCAGCCACCTATGGAAGCCTTGATGTCTTCCAGATAGACCACCTTCACGGTTTTCTCGAATGCGGCGACCGTGTCTTCCATCTTGGCAACCTCGATGAATTTTCGCGAGGTTATGACCGTCCTGATGTCTGCTGCTGTGATGGCCGCCTGCATGTTTGCCAGGCCGGTGGAAAAATTCAGCATGGCCGGTACACGGCCTTGTGACTGCAGCGCAAAGAAGGTCACGACAGCGCCGACGGAGTTCGGCACCATCAGGCCCACTCGCTCCCCCTGGCTGCAAAACCGGGTCAGCTTGCGGCCCATGATGCGCGACCCCAGAACCAGTTTTCCATATCCGAGCGCCTGGCGCTCCAGGTCTTCCAGTATCGCATGCTTGCCGCCATGCACGACTTTGGCCTCCAGCAAGGCGTCAAACAACGACCGGCGGCGGTTGCAGGTTTCAAAAATCATGTCGCTCATGACATCATATAGCTGCTGGCCGGCATGACGGCGGCGGCTTTTGCCAACCAGGCCGTCCGGCACTTCCAGTTTGCGCGGCGGCATGACGGTCAGGGTTATCTTGGGGAACCAGCGGGCGCGCAGGGTTCCTTTCAACCGAGAGAAAAATGTGTACTGGGCACCATCGATGCGCACCGGCACCAGTTCCGCATCAGCCTGGTCCGCAATCATTGCCGGGCCTTCGAACACCTTCATCAGGGCGCCCGTGACGGTAATGCGTCCTTCAGGGAATATGACACAGTGCTTGTCCTGCCTGACTTCGCGCACCAGGGCCTTGGCGGCCATCGGGTTGGTCGGGTCCATCGGAAAGGCATCCACCAGCCTCAGGAACGGTTTCACCCACCAGGCATTTGCAATGTGTGTGTTGACGGCAAACAGGGGTTTGACCGGCAGGAACGCAGCCAGCAGGACCGGGTCCAGGAATGACACGTGGTTGACCACGATGACAGCACGCTTGCCGGCCTTTTCGTAATTTTCCAGGCCCTTCACCTCGACCCGGTAAAACAGCTTGAGGACGGCGATCAGAACCGTCTTGATCAACTGGTCCGGCAGCAGCACGCAGACATAGATCGCGACAATGAAATTGATCGCGGCGATACCGAGCAGCACTACAGGAATGCTCACCCCTGCCCCGATCAGCGCGGCAACTGCTCCGGCTCCCGCCGTCATGAAGAACGCGTTGACGATATTGTTGGCGGCTATGGTGCGCGACCGGTCTTCATCATCAGACCGCGCCTGCAGGATGGCATACAGGGGCACGATGAAAATGCCGCCACACAACGCCACGCCAATCAGGTCCAGCATCATGCGCAGATTGGTCCAGTCAGACAGGAAGGTCAGCCCGCCCATCAGTTCGCCGCCCGCAGGAGGTTGGTAGTTCATCAGCGCGAACGAGAAATCAGCGATAAACAGGGTTATGCCGAGCGCCCCGAACGGTGCGTGAATTGCCGTCACCTGACCTCTCAGCAGACGGTTGCACAGCATGGATCCGATGGCGATACCGACCGTGAACAGAACCAGGAACAGTGTGACAACGGTTTCGTCACCCTTGAGCAGGTCGCTGGCGATAGCCGGGAACAATGACAGCAAAGTTGCACCGACCAGCCAGAACCAGGAGATTCCCAGTATGGTCAGGCGCGAAAACCTCACCGATGCCGCTTTCGACACCATGCGCCAGCTTTCGGCAACCACATTCCAGTTGAGCTTTAAATCAGGGGCTGCGGCCGGCGCGTCCGGTATGAACCGGCTTGCCGCATAGCCGAGGCCGGCCAGCGTCAGAACCAGGCCGGAGACAACGGCAATGCCATAGCCCGTCAAAATCAGCAATCCACCGGCAATGGTGCCTGCCAGAATCGCAAGGAACGTACCAGCCTCGATCAGCGAGTTGGCACCGATGAGCTGACTTTCCTTCAGGTGTACCGGCAGAATTGAGTATTTCAGCGGGCCGAAGAATGCCGATTGCGTGCCCATGAGGAACAATACACCGAACAAAAACCATACATCGCCGGAAAACAACGCCAGCGCGCCCAGTGCCATGATGACGATCTCAGCAAGCTTGATCAGCCGGATAAGGCCCGCCTTGTCGAATTTGTCGGCAACCTGCCCGGCGGTGGCAGAAAACAGGAAAAACGGCAGGATAAAAACGCCACCGGCAGCAGTTGCCATGACGGCCGCGTTCAGGCCGGCTTCCGCGGCAATACGGTAAACCAGCAGAATGGCGAGTGCGTTCTTGAACACATTGTCGTTCAATGCGCCCAGTGCCTGGGTCACAAACAGGGGCAGAAAGCGTTTCGACCTCAGCAAGGCAAACTGCGAATTATCCATTGGGATGTCTCCTAACCTGTTTGAAACGGCCCGTCGTCAGGAAATTCAGGACCGACTGTTCAACCCCGTGGGACCTTGCAATAAATCCGTGAAGACCAGGTAAAACCATGAAATCCTGTGCACCTTCCAGACGGGTTTCCGCAACCGCCACCGTGCCGTCGTCATCACCCGGCACAAGCGGGTTATAGCCTTCGGGCGTTCCCAGACCACCGGCAATGATGCCGAAGGGAATGTCTGGAACGGAAAAGCCCGCGGCCTGTGCCGGCGTCAATTGCTGGCCGGCAGTGCCGTAAAGCAGTTTGTAAGGCCATGCGGGTTGCAGCGCCTGGGCAATGAGCGAGCCCTGGTTTGGCGGGGCAATCATAACCAGCCGCCCCGATACCAACGTTGATTTCCAGGCGCCGTTGCGAGCCAACAACCGACGCACAACTATGCCGCCCATGGAATGGGTTACGAAGGATACTTCATCCACATTCTGCACTCGCTGCAGCAGTCTTTCCAGTTGTGCGGCATGATCGTCAATCGATCCTCGTGTGCTGGGGTAGCTGATAGCGCGAGCCTCGAAGCCCGACTTGCGTAGCTTGCCCGGCAGGTCCCCGAATGTTGCCGGACCGCGTGCAATACCGTGCACAAGCAGTACGAGGTGCCGGGCTTGCGGTGCTGCAGATGTGTGGTCGTTCAACCTGATCAGGCAATCCGCATAGCTGCCCCAGGCGCGGCGAACGTCTTGTTCATCCAGCAGTCGATAGTGGCCGCTCCAGGCATGGCGCTGGATCCTCCAACCGCCTCGCAAGTGTTCGTCCGCCCATAATTGCGTCCCCCCTAACGTCGGCAGGGCAAAATTAGGGTTTTCAGCGCGCGCCTGCCCGGACAGCCCTCCCGTGAAGACGAGGCCTAGCAACACAAGCACACACACACACGTACCATATGTGAGTCCCGACAGGGATTTCACTTCATTCATTTGCCTTGGGCGACAGCTCAACATTTTAGGGGTCTCCTTCCGAACGATTACGAACCAGCTTGCAACATTCCAGAAATCAATTTATGAACGCTGTTCATGAACACATAACCCAAACATGAACAGTGTTCAAGAATTATTTTGAACGATGTTCATAAATGAGATAAAAATGGCTACCGGAAACAAAACCACTGAACGCCGGCATAAATTGCGCATTGAGCTGATCAATGCAGGCGAAGCAATCCTGAGCGAACAGGGCCTGAGCGCGCTGACGGCACGTGCCGCGGCATCAGCAGTCGGCTGCTCTGTCGGTGCCATTTACAATGTGTTTGAAGACATTGACGGCCTGATTATCGCGGTCAACTCAAGAACCCTTGCAAAGCTGGATCAGAAAATCAGCCGTTTTGTCCCCGGGGATGCCAGCGGGCTGGAGCCGGAAGACTGCCTGAGTGGACTGGCTGTCGCCTACTGCCAGTTTGCCATTGAACATACCAATGCCTGGTCTGCCCTGTTCGAACACGGCGAACGCATCAGCCGCAGCATTCCCGACTGGCACATGGACGAGCACGTGCACCTGATCGGCCATATCGTCAAGTCGCTCAGGCAATTACAGCCTGGCATTTCCGACGAGGACGGCAGGCAGCTTGCGGGGCTGTTGTTTTCCGCCGTGCACGGTGTGGTGTCGCTTGGTCTACAGGGATTTTTCTTCGCGGTGCCGCAGCGCGAACTGGAAACCCAGGTCAGCCTGCTGGTGCGGGCAACCCTGGCAGGGTTGAAAAAATCCGCCTAGGCCGACTGCTCGGTATTGCCGTAGATGTCGATGAGCACTGCGACCACAATTACCAGGCCTCCCACCACCGACAGAGTTGTCATCGAGGTTCCGATCAAGGCCCAGGCGCTGATCGTCGCGACCACGATCTCTGTCATGGTCAGCAATGCAGCCCGGGTTGCCGGCACCAGCCGTGCACCCCACAACTGCCCTATCATCGACGGCCAGAAAACAAGGATGCCGAACGCTAAAACACCAACGGCAAGTGTCGGTGTAAAAACGCCTGCAGAAAATTTGACGCTGCCGATCAGCACTGCGGCCAGGGCTGCAAACAGGGTTCCAAAGAAAACCGCCGAGGCCACATTCCAGTACGGATCGACCTCGGCCCGGCCGCGCACCATGGACAATGTGAAACCCCAGAAGAAACCTGCCACCAGACCTGCCCAGTCACCCGCATTGCGCGGCACCGGCAATCCGCCATCGCCACCAAGCAACAGCCACAAACCGGCGAAAGCCAGAAGAATTGCGAAAGCGCGCCAAGGGTTGAGCCGAACACCAAATACCACCCGGTCAATCAGGGTGGCCCAGATCGGCAGCATGTAGAACAGGAAGATTGCCCTGATGACGTCGGTGGACACGACGGCATAAAAGTAACACACCTCGGAGATGCCGATCCCGCCGCCCACCAGCGCCATCCAGCGCACATGATCCGACCGCCATTTGCCCCATCTCGACGCTGCCAGCAGCGCGACAGGCAGGCCCGCGCCCATGGCCATCGCGGCCGACCAGAACGGCCCGAAGCCGGCTTCAGACAGGTAGCGCAGCGGGATCCAGAACAGGCCCCACAGACCCGCGCCAACCCCGATAGCCAGCGCACCGCGAAGCTGCGGGGTGAAAAATGAATGTGTCATCGCTGACACTTATCTGCGCCGGTCGTTACAGGCAAGCGGCACAATGATAATTTCTATCTAGCTGATCTTGTCAAAGTCGCCATGGCGGCCCTTGCCGGCGCTGAAACGACCGGCGCCCTGCAAGCCTCCGGCAACCAGTTCCGGGCGCCCGTTGTGCCATTCGCGACGCAATGCATCACGCACGCCGAGACCGTGCTGGGCAACAACCGAGCGCCGGTCGGCACGCACGCAACTCTGCGGGAACCTTGCAATATCATGAGCCAGTTGTTCGGCCTTGTCTCGTGCACCGCCATCGTCCACCACATATTCACACAGCCCAATGCGTTCACACTCTTCGGCCGTTACCTTGCGGCCGGTCAGCACGATGTCCATGGCCCGCCCCTCGCCTACCAGGCGCGGCAGGCGCACGGTTCCGCCGTCAATCAGCGGTATGCCCCAGCGCCGGCAGTAAACCCCCATGTAAGCGGACCGCTCCATCACCCGCATATCAGCCCACATGGCCAGTTCCATGCCGCCGGCAACAGCCGGACCGGCAACAGCGGCGATCACCGGCTTGTCGAGCTCTAGGCGCGATGGCCCCATGGGACCGCGCGGATCGTTCTCCGGCATGCCCGCGAATTCCAGCTCCACCAGCGGGTCATCGCTCTCAAGGGCGGCTGCAAATTTCAAATCCCAGCCCGCACAAAACGCCCCGCCCTCGCCCCAGAACACGGCAACCGAAGCAGTGTCGTCACGGTCAAATTCAACAAATGCCTCCTGCAGGGCATCCGCGCTTTCCGGGTCCATGGCATTGCGCGCCTGTGGCCTTGAATGAATGACAGTCCACACTGCACCTGACTTTTCAACCCGCACCGTCAAGGCATCACCTCTCACTATATGCAGGACTCGCGAGGCCCTGTGCGAACCGGCAGCTTTCCGGCCATCAGTCAACACCAAACACGGAAGCACGGCCATCCAGGGAAATGACCGGATCGTACAACTCGGGACGACGGTCCCGGAAGATGCCCCAATATGCACGTTTCTCAGCCAGGTCATCCAGGTCGAATGTATGGGTCAATACCGTCTCGTCGGTGCGATTGGCTTCAGCGACCTTCTCGCCGGTGAAGTCGGCAATGAACGACGAGCCGTAGAATGTCATCTCGGTGCCGCTGCGGCCGGGTTCGGTACCGATCCGGTTGGAGGCTACCAGCGGCATCAGGTTGGCACCGGCGTGTCCCTGCTGGACCCGTTGCCAGTGCGCGGCGGAATCCCATGACGGATCCAGCAACTCAGACCCGATCGCGGTCGGGAAGAACAGCATCTCCGCGCCCATCACCGCCATGGACCTCGCTGTTTCAGGAAACCACTGGTCCCAGCAAATGCCGACACCAAGCCGGCCGAACAATGTCTCCCAGACCTTGAACCCGGTATCACCCGGAGAGAAATAGTACTTTTCCTGATAGCCCGACCCATGCGGTATATGGCTCTTGCGATAAACGCCTAAATCGGTTCCGTCGGCATCGATGATCGCTATCGAATTGAACCGTGCATTTCCCGCCTCCTCATAAAACGATATCGGCAGCACGACACCAAGCTCCCTGGCAACGCCCCTGAAATGTTCAATCGTGGGATGACCTTCGGCCGGTAACGCACGGGCATAGAATTCCGGCAGTTCGTCCTGGCAGAAATAGTACCCTTCAAACAGCTCCTGCAGCAGGACGACGTTGGCCCCCTGCCCCGCCGCATCGCGAACCAGCTTTTCGGCGCGTTCGACGTTCTCCGATACAACGTCCGTGCAAGCCATCTGCGTGGCCGCAATTGTTACATTACGCATATGACATCATCCTCCATTGGTCGCACACAGCGGTTCCTGCTGGGTGATGCAGTGCACACCGCCCCCGCCCTTGAAAATATCCACCGCCGGCACGGACGCAACCTCCCGGTCATTGAACAGCCGCCGGAAAACACCAGCCACCACCTCGTCCTGCGGGTCGTCGAACTCGCACAGAACGACCCCGCCATTCACAAACGAGAAGTTGACATAGGAACACGACAAGGGCTCGCCATGTTCATACCGTTCCTTTGGCGCCTCAAGCACAATCACTTCCAGTGCCCGGCCGTTGGCATCGGTTTCAGCCCGCATGATGGCTTCGATTTCCCGGGTGGTCTCATGATCAGGATGGTCCGGGTCCGGCTGGCCGTGCACCAGCACCACGCCAGGCTTGACGAAACAGGCCAGCGTATCGATGTGGCCGTCGGTTCCGGAGTCCGAGGTGTCGGCCGCCAGTCCGCACGGTACCCAGATGGCCTTGCGGGTGCCGAGCTTGCCATGCATCTCAGCTTCGATTTCCTCACGTGTCCAGTTTGGGTTGCGGTTCCGGTTCAACTGAACGCTTTCTGTAAGCAGCAAGGTGCCATCACCATCAACGTGAATGCCGCCGCCTTCGTTCACCAATGCGGACGGCAGTCTTTCAGCGCCCGCCTTGTCGGCCACGAACCTGGCAACAAGGGCGTCCGCCGAGCCCTCGGGAAAAGTGCGCCCTCCCCAGCCGTTGAATGTCCAGTCGACAGCGCCGAGCACACCCTGCTCGTTGACCACGAAGGTCGGGCCGCAATCACGCATCCAGCTGTCACCGAGTTCTCGTTCAACTATCGCGACACCGGCATCCAGGAATTTTCTGGCCGCTTTCTCTTCACCAGGACTGCAGACCATGGTGACCGGTTCGAACCGGGCGATTGTATTGGCTGCACCTGCCCATGCCTTGAAAGCTGCATCGGCGGAGCCGACCAACTCCAGCACAAACGGACTACAGGGCCAGGCCATCCAGGTGCGCTTGTGCGGGGTCCATTCGGGCGGCATCTTCCAGGTCATAAACGGAAATCCTTGCCTGATCACATTGAGCCGATAGGTGGCTCATACTGTGCCACCTAACCGGCAGCTCAATCAAACAGAACATTCAACAGTTTTGAAACCCCGTCTTTCAACACCGGCAAGTGCTGTTCAGCGGTTTCGCGGCTCACGCGCACTGTTGGAGCATGATAGGCCAAGGCACCGAAATACCGGTCACCCTGCAGGTAAATCGGCACGGCAACCGCAACCATCCCATCCATGAACTCTTCGTTGTCCACCGAATGGCCCTGTCTTGCCACCTTGTCCAGTTCCGCCAGCAGGCCACTTACGCTGGTGTGGGTATTGCCGGTGTGTGCTTCAAGCTTGAGCATTTCCACAAACTGCGTGCGGCGTTGCGGCGGCAGGCTGGCCAGGTAGGTCTTGCCACTGGCAGTACAATGAAACGGCACATTGGTACCAACCGGCAGCTGGATGCGGAACGGCCATTCCGTCTCCACCCTGTCGAGATAGCGCATGCCAGCATCTTCGGGCACGACAAGGTTGACGGTCTCATTGACCTTGCGCGCCACGTCCTGCAGGGCCTGGTGACGGGCAATCGACGTGTCGCTGGTGGACAGAAGCCCGGCCGCCATGCGCCGCAACCTGCGCGCCGGCCGCAAGCGACGCGGATCAGAGTCACGCGTCAGGTAGCCTTCGGCCAGCAAGGTCTGGCAAAGCCGGTGGATGGATGGTTTCGGCAGGCCCAGTTGCCGGTTGATCTCACTTGGTGTCATCGGCTTGCCGGCGTCGGCGACAATCTCGGCAATCATCAACAGGCGCAGATTTGTCGGCACCCTGTCGGTGTCCGCCGCCGTCTTTGAAGCTGCTTCAACAATCATGTGGTCCTCTCCCATGTTCGCTATGCCCGTTTGCTCGGGAAAAATTTGATTAACTAATCGTAATTTTTGCTTGCGATGAGGCCAGTTTAATGATCTTATCACAAAAAACAATAATAAAAGTCTCATTTTTTGAATTTTCGGGGAGTGTGCGTTGGAATTCGACTATGTGATCGTCGGCGCCGGTTCGGCGGGCTGTGCAATTGCTGCGCGCCTGTCTGAGAACCCGTCTGTCAGCGTGGCCCTTGTCGAGGCCGGCGGGCGCGACAGCTCACCGTGGATTCATATTCCGGTCGGATATTTCAAGACGATCCAGAACCCTGCCCTCAACTGGATGTACCGGACCGCATCTGACCCTGGCCTCAACGGACGCAAGCTGAACTGGCCGAGAGGCAAGACACTCGGCGGTTCAAGCTCAATCAACGGCCTGCTCTATGTGCGCGGTCAGGCCCAGGACTATGATCACTGGCGCCAGCTGGGCAATGCCGGCTGGGCGTGGAAAGACGTACTGCCACTGTTCAAGCGCGCCGAAAACTGGGAAGACGGAGAGAACGAACTGCGCGGTGGCGATGGCCCGCTTTCGGTCACTCACTCCCGAAAGTCCTGGAAAATCGTCGATGCGTGGGTGAAAGCAGCCCAGAACGCAGGCTTTCCCTACAACGCCGACTACAATGGCGCTGATCAGTATGGCGTCGGATATTTCCAGCTGACCGCCCATGGCGGACTGCGCTGCTCGTCAGCCAAGGCCTATCTCAAACCCATCCGTGATCGCAAGAACCTGGAAATCATCACCAATGTGATGACGGAGAAGGTGATTTTTGACGGCAAGCGGGCCATCGGCATCCAGGGTACACGTGGCGGGCAACCGATTGTCATAAAGGCGCGCAATGAGGTCGTCCTGTCGGCAGGCGCCATCGGCTCTCCGCAAATCCTGATGCTGTCCGGCATCGGGCCTTCAGAGCAATTGACCGGACACGGCATCGAGGTGCTTCACACAAGTGCCGGCATCGGCAAGAACCTGCAGGATCACCTGCAGGCGCGCCCGGTGTACAAATGCTCGGTTCCAACCATCAACACGCGTACCCGGGGCTTGTGGAACCAGGCCAAGATCGGTCTGGAGTACGCAACGAAACGCACCGGCCCGATGACCATGGCAGCCAGCCTCGGCACCGGCTATCTGAAAACCAGGCCTGAACTTGAAACACCGGACATCCAGTTTCATATCCAGCCGTTCAGCGCCGACAATCCGACCGAGGGCACCCACCGTTTCGACGCCTTCACGGCATCGGTACTGCAGATGCGTCCGGAAAGCGCTGGTGAGCTGGTACTCAAGTCCAGCAACCCGAACGACCATCCTGTCATTCACCCGAACTATCTGGCGACCCAGCTTGACCAGGATACCATCGTCGAGGGCATCCGGATTGCGCGGCATATTTGCAGGCAGCGACCGGTGGCCGACGTGATCACCGAAGAACACGCGCCGGGCAAGGCAATTGCCGACGATGACTATGATGCACTGCTCAACTGGGCCCGCGACACAGCCACCACGATCTACCATCCGACCGGCACCTGCAAGATGGGCCCTGACAGTGACAAGATGGCGGTTGTGGATGAGCGGTTGCGCGTCAAGGGCGTCTCAAACCTGCGCGTTGCAGACTGCTCCATCATGCCGCAAATCGTCTCCGGCAACACCAATGCGCCCGCCATCATGATCGGTGAGCGAGTGAGTGACATAATTCGTGAGGACGCTCGCTAATGTGGGAAAATGTAATTGACTTCGGCCAGATCGTTATCGCTGACATTATCCTGTCAGGCGACAATGCGCTGATCATCGGTATGGCTGCTGCCGGACTGGCGCCGGAACTTCGCAAGAAGGCGATAATGTTCGGCATGGTGATTGCGGCAGTGCTGCGCATCGTGTTTGCGATCGTGGCCACCAAGCTCCTCGGCATCCCAGGCATCCTGTTTGTTGGTGCGTGCCTGCTGTTCTGGGTATGCTGGCGGCTGTACAGCGACTTGCGCGAAGGAGTTGGGGAACATCAACTGCAACCTGCTGACGCAATGCAGATAGCGGAAGATGAAAGCCAGGGCTATACCGGCCCGCCGCGGCGTACCATGATGGCTGCGTTGATCTCCATCACCATCGCCGATGTTTCCATGTCGCTCGACAATGTACTGGCAGTTGCTGCAATCGCCGACGGAGACACTACTAAGCTGGTGTTTGGTCTGGGCCTTGCTATCCTGCTTATGGCATTTGCCGCCACAATGATCATGAAGCTACTGACCAAATACCCCTGGATTTCATGGCTTGGCCTCGTTGTCCTGCTGTATGTCGCAGGTGAGATGATGTATCGCGGCCTGCTGGATCCGTCATATGGAGTTCTTAAACTGATGGGAATGGCATGACGTAAGAGAATTACAGGCTGCAGTCCCTGTGGCAGTTACAAACTGCCTGAAGTCCCTGCAAGCAGAATGCTGGCCGAACTGGTTTCGGTCGGTGAAAAGTTGGAGTAGTTCCGAGAACGACAAAAGGGAGGAAAACCATGTCGATTTTCAAGAAGATGGTACAGGCAACCGCCGGTATCGCCCTCATGGCTACAGTTGCGGCAGCACCGCAAATTGCTGAAGCCAAAACCACTATCCGCGTACAGTCGGTGATCTCAGCCAAGGCTGACGAAGTGGTAATGCTGAAGAACTTTGCCCAGGACGTATCTGACCTGACAAGCGGTGAAGTCGTCATCGAAGTGCTTCCTGCCGGCGCCGTAGTCGGTGTCAAGGAAACCCTCGATGCTGTTGACAAGGGCCTGGTTGAAGGCGGCTTTGCATGGACACACTACTGGTCAGGCAAGCACCCGGCAGCCATGCTGTTCGGCTCACCTGTTGCGGGCGCCGGTGTCGGCATCGACAACATCGCCTTCATCTCGTGGTTCCAGTTCGGTGGCGGCAAAGAGCTCTATGAAGAGCTTTGGAAAGAAATGGGCATGAATGTTAAAGGCTTCATGCTGCAGCCTGTTGGCCCCGAAGCCCTTGGCTGGTTCAAAGAGCCGATCAACTCCATGGCCGACTTCCGCAAGTACCGTTTCCGCACACCTCCAGGCATCCCTGGCCAGACCTACAAGGACATCGGCGTAGCGTCGGTTGCCATGGGCGGCGGCGACATCCTGCCAGCACTTGAAAAGGGCACGATCGATGCCGCTGAGTGGTGCTGCCCGAAGCCTGACTCCGTGTTCGGTTTCCAGAAAGTGCTGAAGCACTACTACCTGCAGGGTCTTCACCAGGTTGTGGTGAACGCTGACCTGTACATCAATGGCGATGTATACAACAGCCTCACCGATCTGCAGAAGAAAGCGCTGGAAGTTGCAGCAAATGCTTCGCTGTCAAAAGCCATGTCTTACCGCATCTATGAAAACGGCAAGGCACTGAAAAAGCTGGTGGAAGAAGACGGCGTCATCCTGCATGACACACCTGCCGACTACTTCCCTGCCTACATGGGCGCTGCCAAAGCCGCGCTTGAGAAGAACGCCGCTGAAAACCCGTTCTTCGCCAAGGTCTGGCAGTCCCAGAAAGACTTCGCTGCAATCGCAGTGCCTTACTGGGCCGGTTCACAGGCCTCCAACGCGGCTCTCGGCAAGGCCTTTGCCGACAGCATCAAGAAGAAGTAATCCTTTGACGGATCGGCGGGCATCCAGTGTGATGCCCGCCAATCTTCTTCTGCTTTCAAGCCGGGCACAGAAACCGGCTATTTCATAAAAACCATTGAACACTTGGACCCTCTGGGAGGAGCGGCAGATGGCTGAGGAAATTGGCGAACTCGATATCACAGACGAGTTGATCGCGGAGCGACGCGCGGAAGAACCCGGACAGACGCCGGAAGACATGACGCCGTGGCAGAGGCCTATAACGGCGTTTATCGATGTCCTGAACCTGTGGGCAGGGCGGATCACCTGCTTTCTGTTGATCCCTCTCATCATCGCGATGGTGTTCGAGGTTGTATCGCGCAAGCTGTTCGCCGTGTTCACCGATTACGGCTACAACGAACTGGCCATTTCAATCGGGCTTGGCCCGACCCTCTGGGTCTATGATACCAGCCGAATGCTGGGCGGCGTGCTGTTTATGGCCGCTGCCGGTTACGCGCTGATGCGCGGTGTGCATATCCGGGCGGATTTCCTGTACCGGAACTGGACACCGAAGACCCAGGCCACCGTCGATGCAGCGCTTTATCTGCTGCTGTATTTCCCGGCCATGCTGTTCTTCTTCTGGAGTGCGCTCGATTTCACCATGGATGCCTTCGGCTGGAAAGGCTGGGGCCAACCTTTAGGAATTTGGGAACGCGCCAGTGATTCAACCTGGGCGCCGGTGCTGGGTCCTGCCCGAGCCGCCATGCCGATAGGTGCGTTGCTGTTGTTCCTGCAAGGATTTCCCGAACTGTTCCGGGCATTCCACCAGATGGGCAAGGAACGCGAAGCCAAGTTCGTCAAAATCCTGCCGGTCTACTTCATCGTACTGGCCGTCATCTTCGTCAGCGTCTTCTATCCCAACGCAACGCCAATCGACGACTGGTGGGCTTCGCTCACGTCATCTGCAGGCATATTCGACTTCTCCAAGCCGACCATCGGGTTGTTCATGCTCGCGGCCATGCTGTTTTCGATCTTCGTGGGCTTTCCGATTTCGTTCACGCTGATCTTCCTGGCCTTCACGTTCGGATCGTGGGGCGCCGGCAGTGCGCTGACCTTCTACCTGATGACGCTGCAGACCAACTCGGTCATGCTGGACGATCAGCTCGTAGCGGTTCCGCTGTTCATCTTCATGGGCATCATGATGGAACAGGCAGGCCTGATGGAAAGGCTGTTCAATGCCGTTCAGCTGATGATGTCCCGCACACGCGGTGCGCTTTATATCGCCGTGCTGTTCGTTTCCATGATCTTTGCAGCCGCCACCGGTATTGTTGGTGCGTCGGTGACGATCCTGGGCATCATGGCGGCAAAGACCATGAACAAGTCAGGCTATGATGTAAGGCTGGCCGCGGGCACGATTACGGCCGGTGGTACGCTGGGCATCCTGATACCGCCGTCGATCATGCTGATTGTCATGGGGCCGGTACTGGAGGTGCCGGTGACCGACCTGTTCCGAGCTGCAATCGTACCGGGCATCCTGCTTGCCGTGCTGTACATGGTGTATGCCATCGGCCGCTGCATGATCAATCCGAACCTGGGGCCCATACTGCCCGAAGACGAGCAGCCTGAAACCTCGCCTTACTATCTGCTTGAAGTAATCGGTGTCATGGCCTCGATTGTCGTTCTCACCTACCTGCTGGGTGCAGGTGCGGCCGGTACTCTCGCCTTCATTCCGCTTGGCGGATTGATCCTGCCGATCCTGTGGCTGGGCTTCATGTTCTTTGTCTACAGTTGGACACGCAAGAACAAGCCGGGCGGATTCTACTTCTCAGACCTCTGGTATGAGTTCTTCATGGGTCTGGTGCCGCCAACAGTGCTGATCGCCTTCGCGCTCGGCTCCATCCTGGCCGGCTGGGCAACGCCTGCCGAAGCGGCCGCATGTGGTGCCTTTGGTGCGATCGTGCTGTCATTTGCCTACCGGAAACTGACGGCACTCGGGTTCTACGATGCCATGATCAAGACACTGGAGATTTCGGTGCTGATCATGTTCCTGGTGGCAGCATCAAACTTCTTCGGTGCCGTGTTCTCCAACCTGGGTACACCGAAGTTCCTCACCGAACTGCTGCTGTCGATGGACCTGTCCACTGCTGCCATGCTGATCTTCGTCATGGCACTGGTGTTCCTGCTCGGCTGGCCGCTCGAATGGGTGCCGATCGTGCTGATCATCGTGCCGATCCTGGTGCCGCTGCTGGTATCGCTGAACGTGAACCTGACATGGTTTGCAATTCTGGTCGCGGTGAACCTGCAAACTGCCTGGCTGTCACCGCCGGTGGCGCTGTCCGCCTACTTCCTGAAGGGCGTTGTGCCTGAATGGGACCTGAAGGACATCTACTTCGGCATGATGCAGTTCATGGTCATCCAGGTGATCGGTCTGGCACTGATCTTCATGCTGCCCGGCTTTGCGCTGTGGCTGCCGGAGTGGCTGTCACCGGCCGGTGCGCAACCGTTCCTCAGTTATGTCGGATACGGCAGCAACTAGGACGGCACCAACGTGCAACAAAATCAGGGCCCGCTCTCAATCGAGAGCGGGCCTTACTGCATTGTCAAAAGCAAAACCGCTTCCCCCAAGGGAAATGTGCCAGATCAGGCAGGCTGCAGAATGATCTTCGGCGCTGCGCACTGGCCTGTCGAGATGTCATCAAACGCCTGCGCTCCGCTTTTCAGGGGCCGTTTTTCGATCCAGCTAAGCTTTCCAAGCTTGCCGGTGAAAATGGCTTCCGCAGTCGCTTCGAAGTCGTTCATTGTATAGGTGTAGGTGCCGATAAAGGTAACCTCCTGCAGCGTCATGCGGCGGATGTCCAGCCCGCCTTCAGCGGCGCCCAGGCCGATGTGCATGATCAACCCGCCCGGCTGCACCAGTTTGCTCGCCGATGCGCGGGTCGCCGCTATACCCACCGCGTCGATAACCAGGTCCGGCATCTCATGCTCATCTGCCTGTTTGAGGCACTTGATATCCTCCGTCTCGATGATCCGGTTGCGCCGTGACGAATTGGGCTCCACGATCGTCACCTGCCTGCCGCCCTGAGCCCTGAAAGCCAATGCTGCTCCCAGCCCTATGGCACCACCGCCCAGAACCAGGCAGCGCACCTGGGCCAGATCGCCGCCCAACGCGGTCCTGGCCAGCCTGACCGCATGCCATCCACAGGCCAGCGGCTCACACAGGGCCGCGCTTTCCAGCGCTACACTATCGGGAACATTGACAAGATTGCCTTCGGGCATGGCCAAAAGCTCTGCAAATGCGCCTTCGCGCGGTGGCATGGATATGATCTGGCGGCTGGAACACAGATTGTCCCTGCCGGCGATGCAGGCTTCACATTTGCCGCACGTTACCAGGGGGTTGACTGTCACCCGACGCACGGCACCGCCAAAACCGACAATCTCTCCGGCTGCCTCATGCCCCAGGACCAGTGGTGCGGGCCGGCGTTCATCGTGTCCTGCCCAAGCATGCATGTCCGAACCGCAAATGCCGGACGCCCTCACCCTGATCAACGCCTCACCCGCTGCCGGTGCCGGGTCGTCGACAGTCTTGAATTCCATCGTCTTGCTGCCAGTGTAAACCAGTGCCTTCATTTCGCTATGAAACCTCCATCGGTAGCGTGCTCCCTACCAATGACATAACAAACTGCTTCATGACAGCGAAACACTGCCGGCACGATCAATTCCGTGGCAGAATTCAGCGGTGTTTCCCAGCCCAACTGTCCAGCAGGCCCCCGACACCCCCAATTTCACGAACTTGCAGTAAATCCTGATTGACCGCAGCAATGTCCACACTTGGCCGCAATTGAGGTCTAACTCATTGTAGATATAGACAACTTATACCGATGAAGGGTTCACACTCATGATCCGCAAGTTCTGTTTATCACTGGCGCTTATGTGTGCCGTGTCTGTACCGGCCGTTTTTGCAACACTTGCCTCCGCCAATGCCGGGAGCAATGCCATCATCGAAATGACAATCGGCAAAATCGGCTTTCTGGTTGGCGTTTCGCGAGGCGACGGCAAGCTGTTCTACAACGGCAGACAGGCTGAACTTGACATCAACGGCCTGCGGGTCGGCCTGACCATCGGGGCGTCTTTTGCCAATATGCGCGGAGAAGTCTACAACCTTACCAGGATTGAAGACATTGCCGGTACCTACGTCAGCGCTCAGGCCTCGGCAGTGGCCATCAGCGGTGGTGGCCAGAACCTTGTGCTGATCAACGAACACAATGTGCGCCTTGTGTTGTGGGGCGAACAGCGTGGCCTTGATGCATCTCTGGATGCCGGCGGGATGCTGATTACGCTGAGGTAATTCGTAAGTTTTTGGCTTTTCCGCCTTTGGCGGGCTATTCTCCACGCCTGAACAAATCCCTGATCGCGTCCCGGCCAAATAGCGTCAGGCGAGCGGGAATGCCAGTTTCAGATCAGGCCCATTTTCTTCAATGAGCCCAGGTCCAGGGACAGTTCACGGCGTTGAAACTGACCAAATACTTCCGACAGAAAAGATCTCAGGCGCAACCGCAAGGACGGCGGCAGGCTGCCATAGACGCCCTCCTGAAATTCGATGAATGAAAACGGCGCTTCTTCCGCGGCCGCCATTGCCTCGCGGTCGAGCAATGGCAGACTGAACACGGTGTCCGGCTCGATTTCCTCATAAACCTCGCGCGCCTGACGCGTGACCAGCGGGTTGCCGTTCCATGCATTGCGGATCAGGTAAAACGTTTCGGTCGCATAGGCACCTCGCAGGTCCCTCGCGGTCATGACAGACGTCGCGGTCTGGTCCAGTACGTAGGCAATGACCATTTCAATGCGTGCATCATGAGCTGCGTTGATAAAATCAAGATCATCGACAACCGTAAAAAATGCTTCCAGTTCGTGCGACGGCAGATCAATGATGTAATCGCGATCCGGTTCAGCGAGAATCTTGTCGAACATCCTGATCTGGCCGCTGGTTTTTTCAACTCCAATGAGAGTTGAACGATCGGGATAGAAACGATTTATGCGACCGCGCGGTTCTTCGCAGTCAAACACGTGAGGATCATGCCCCGTCATCAGCAGGTGATCCATCAACAGGCGTGCGGTCAAAGTCTTGCCGTTGCGTGCCTCATCGGAACACACGACAATCATCCGACTTCCCGCACGTTCGCTCACATAAATCGTCCTGTTGATACCCCGGAATGACTGAACGGTCGAACACGCGACGCGAATCAAACGCAACCCCTGTCAGTCACACACCCAGTTTAACACGGTTGCGCCGCTGACCCGGCCAAATCGGACGGGAATTTGCAATGTACGTCCGGTTGGCTAAGCCTGCCGCCCGGCGGCAGACGAGCGACCGGGCAAGCAGAACCATTCGTAACATGCAGCGCCGAAAATCTACCGGCCTAAAGATAATCAGCTCTTGGCTTTTCCGGCTTCACCGGAACCACCCGACGTGAGCATCTGGATCAGGCGCAGCTGGTCAAATTCGTCATCGATTTCAGAGCACCACTTCTTCACATAGCCACGCAGCACGAACGAGAAGTCTGCAGACTTGCCCTGGCTGTCCTTGTTGTCGGTGAAGTTCTTGTATGTCACGTCGGCAAGATCAACCTGCTCCGCAGCCATTTCGTTGAGTTTCGGAATAACAATTTCGCGGGCTTCGTTTACGTTCGAGAAATACCGCTTGTAGGTTTTCTCGTCCCATTCAAAGAAGTTTGTTTCATTGATGAAGTTGCGGGCAACGGTGTAGTCAAGCCCCTCCACAAATGGCGTAACCTCCTGGAGCTCATCCAGTGAAGCGATCGCCGGTCCAACGACATGGATCAGGCCCATTTCAAACTGCCCGTCGCGAGCTGCTTGCAAAACACCAATCTTCTCGAATGTTTCAAGAGCGTAGGACAGGTTCCCCGCCTTGAGATCCACAACGGTTACCGGCACCTTGGCGGTTTCCAGAGTGTCGAGCACCTTCATCTGGTCTGCCACATTGTGCAGATCAATGATCTCGGTAATGGTCGGGTAGAACCGATGCAGCGTTCCGCGAGGGTTTTCCGTATCAAATGCACGGGCCAGAACATTGTTGCGGTGGAAGTAGTCCAGCAACGCACGTGAAATTGTTGTCTTGCCAACGCCGCCCTTGTCGGCCCCAACCATGATGACTACTGGTTTCATCTATCTTTTTCCCTCTATACCTCTAGAACACGCCCCCTGGGTCGGGCCTCAAAAACCGAATACCATGTCTTGCACGCCGATGCCACTGCTAGTAACGCACCAAGAGAACAGTCCTTGACGCAGTCCGTTGAAAAATCTGGCCTTGCGCCGATCACCTACAGTGGCGCCGTTGACGCCATTGCAACCGGCGGATGGGCAAATCTCGACTTCTTCCGGTCCGGTGCAGGCCGCGAAACGGCGGCGCGGTTGGATGCGCGGGTGGCTGCTGGCGTCCAGGTACTGCCGCCCCCTGCAGACGTTTTCAAAGCCCTCGAACTGACCCAGCCGGATCAGGTAAGGGCCGTGATCCTGGGACAAGACCCGTATCCGACACCAGGCGATGCACATGGCCTGGCATTCTCAGTTGCGGATCCGGAGCAGCGCATACCGGCATCCCTTCGAACGATTTTCACCAGTCTCGAGACCGACCTGGGCATCAGCCCGCCCGCCCATGGCAACCTCACCCGCTGGGCTCGTTCGGGCATCTTGCTGCTCAATGTGACGTTGAGCGTCGAGGCGGGCAAGGCAAACAGCCACAAGACCTTCGGATGGTCGGCGCTGGCAGGCGATATCATGGAACACCTGAACGAGCGCCCGGCACCAACCGTCTTCATGCTGTGGGGCAAGTTCGCCCAGCAGGCCGGTGCCGGCATTGATGCATCACGGCATTGCGTAATTGAAACCGCACACCCCTCACCGCTCGCACGTGGTCCAGGCCCGCAACACAGGTTTGTGACCTCGCAGCCGTTTACACAGGCTCAACAGTGGCTTTTATTGCGTGGCCTTCCACCAATCGACTGGCGACTGTAGAGTGCATGCAGGTCAGGACCGGGTGACGGTGATGGCATGAGTGATGGCGACGCATAAAGAAGTGGTACAGCAGATAAAGGCACACCTATCCCATGGCTCTTGCCGAAGAACACAAATACGCTCCTACCTTCAATGGCCCTGAAGGTCAGGAAGACATGCCCTGGCTCCTCACCATGGGACCGGTGACGACGTCGCGTGACGTCAAGCTCGCCATGCTGGCTGACTGGGGCATGCGGGATACCGAATTTGTTTCGCTTGCCCTGGGCGTTACCGAGCAATTGCTGGAACTTGTTGACGGGACCAGTGAGTATGATTGCATTCCGCTGCATTTGTCGGGCGACGCGATGCTGGAGAGCGTGTTGGGCGCACTGGCACCAACCGGGCGCAAACGCAAGACACTGATTGCAGCGCACGGGCCCCATGCCGAACAGGCAGCGAGTATACTGACCCACATCAAACGCCCGGTCGAGAACATCGCCGGCTCGGCTTTGAAGCCGGTCACCACCAATCGGCTGGCGAAACTGCTGGAGGCCGATCCGGACATCCACACCGTGTACCTGGCTGAGGTAGACGTTTTCACGGGATTGGCCAATCCGGTTGCCAAACTGGCAGCGGTTGCTCATGAGGCCGGACGCAAGGTTGTCCTTGATGCGCGGGCAAGCATTGGCGCCATGCCGCTCAATCTCGCCGACGGCACTGTGGATGCTGCGGTGGGTGTGCCGTGGGCATGTATCGAGAGCGTTCCCGGATTTTCATTTGTAATGGTGCGCCGAAGCCTGCTGGCAGACAGCCTGTTCCAGTCTCCATCTTCATCGTTAGACCTGGTTGAATTATGGAAGGGCATCCATCGCACCGGCTGGTTTCCCGGGACGCCACCTGCCCACTCCATTGTCGCATGTGGCGTTGCGCTGCGGCGGCTGTATCTTGAAGGCGGGCCGGAAATGCGACGCAAACGCTATCAGGAGCAGCATCTGAAATTGCTGTCAGGCATGGCGCAGCTGGGGTTCACCCCTGCTCTGGCGGATGGCACTGCAACATGCGGATACCTGACATTGTTCAGGGCTCCTGCAGACAGGCGATATTCACCAGCCATATTCATTCAGCGACTGCGCCAGATGGGCTTTGTCATCATGGACGGAAACGGCTGTCCCGGCGCTGAAGGCGGGTTCAGGGTTGCTACCGTCGGCGCCATCGATGAAACCGTCACGGACCAGTTTGTGCGGGCGGTTGAGAAAATCATGCGCGATCTCGGCATGAGATCGGGCGTACCGGCAAGATAGCGCCACAACGAAAAACGGGAGCCCGAAGACTCCCGAAATTCATCTCGTCAGTGATAATCGGCAGGCATCTAACCCCTGCCCTTCCAGGGCACCAGATAACGTTCGGACATACGCATCAGAATGTCGATGCCATATCCGATGATGCCGATCAGGATGATCCCCATGATCACGATGTCGGTGTTCTGGAACTTCGACGCCGCGATGATCATCTTGCCGGCTCCTTTTTCTGCCGCCACAAGTTCAGCAGCAACAACCGTGCCCCAGCAGACGCCCATGGCCACACGTGCGCCGGTGAAAATTTCCGGCAGTGAATTCGGCACGATCACCTTCCACAAAAGTTGGCTTTTTGAAGCACCAAGCGAATATGCCGCGTGAACCTTGGAAATGCTCACACCGGACACGCCTGCGCGTGCGGCAATGACCATGATCCACAAGGCAGCCAGGAACAACAGCGAGATCTTGCCGGTTTCCCAGATACCGAACCAGATGATGATCAACGGGATAAGGGCCAATGGCGGGACCGGGCGCATGAATTCGACGATCGGATCAAACCACCCGCGGAACCAGCCGTTCAGACCCATCGCATAACCCAATGGAATACCGACAATGCTGCCAAGAGCAAAGCCGATGATAACCCTGTAGATCGACCAACCGAGGTTCTCCCACAGGGTAACGTTCTGGTAGCCTTCACTCGAAATTTCGATCAGACGGCTCACAACGGCTTCCGGCGCCGGCAGCCAGATCGACTCCATCTGCCAGCCCTTTGTCGGTTCAAATGCCAGGCTGCCCTTGGCTGTCATGCGGACTTCCCCGGTATCGATCTGAACCGATCCGTTTGGCGCAATGGCCTTGCCATCGACCGACACAATCTCCTGTTCCTTGGGATTTTCCAGCAGGTCACTCCTGGACACCAGAGTTGAACGGTAGGTTATGACTTTTTCAGCGGCATCTTTTGCAAAACCGGTATTCGCTGCCTCGTCCAAAGTCGGTTTTTCTGCCGGTTCAGACACCGGGTGGACCACAGTCTTGATCGTGCCTGTGTCGGTGGCGCCGGATGCATCCCTGGCTTCATAGGTAAAGCTGGTTTCGCCAACATACGGCCCTGAAACGTGCAGGAAAGACGGCACGATCTTTGAGCCTGTGAACGACCCCCAGATCAGGAAGATTGCAACAATCGAGATTATCGATGCCGCGCGGTTTGATATGACGGCGCTCTCGTCACCGAAGGTCACCGTCTTGAGGCTGGTGAAATCATCTTTTTTGGTCAGAAAGCCACTGATCATCTTGTAGCCGATCATGGCTGCAATGAATATCGCGATATAGATGAGAAGGATGATCATGCCACTTCCTCCTGGCGGCCCATAATCTCTTCTTCCATATCCCAGATCATGGTCAGGATTTCCTCACGGACCTCGCCAAATTTCTTTTCTTTCTTGACCAGCCGGAGATCCTTGCCAACGCCCATTTCCGCGAACGGCAGGTTGTATTCCTTGTGGATACGTCCCGGCCGAGGCGCCATCACCACAAGGCGTTCGCCGAGCAACAGGGCTTCTTCCACCGAGTGGGTAATGAGGATGATGGTCTTGCCGGTTTCCTTCCAGAGCTTGAGCACCAGGCCTTGCATCTTTTCCCGCGTCAGCGCGTCAAGCGCACCAAGCGGTTCGTCCATCAAGATCACATCCGGATCGTTGGCCAGGCATCGCGCCAGCGCCACGCGCTGCTGCATGCCGCCCGACAGTTCGTAAATCATCTTGTCAGCAAAGTCCTTCAGGCCGACAATCTGCAAGAGGCTTTCAACCTTTTCCTGGGTCTCACCGGAAGGCTTGCCTGCCATGTCCGGACCAAATGCGATGTTCTTGCGCACATTCATCCATTCAAACAACGCGCCCTGCTGAAACACCATGCCGCGCTCCGCGGCAGGACCGGTTACAACATGATCGTTCAAAATGACCTTGCCTTCGGTTGGCGCCAGGAAACCTGCCACAATGTTCAAAAGCGTTGTCTTGCCACACCCTGACGGGCCGAGCACAGACATCAGCTCTCCCTTTTTCAGGTTGAGGGAAACATTCTGCAATGCCTGGACCGCGCCGCCGTTCGGCAGCTCAAATCGCATTGATATATCGTCGATATTGAGGCTAGACATGTACCCCTCCCTAGAGCCCTTACATGTTAGTTTCGCGGATGAGACCTTGACCGGTCTTCTTCCTGGCCGCAAACAAAAAACAGGCCACCCGAACCAACGGATGGCCTGCGCATCAGTTGTTACATGCCTGCTGCAGCTTTGAGGTAGCTGGAGTTAACAGCACCTTCGTAGGACGGCAGCGCCTTGACGGTGCCGCCTTCAGCCAGCTTGGCACCGGCTGCATTGAAATTCTCCACCAGGAAACCGCCCATCCAGCCATCGCTGAGTGCCTGTTTGGACGTGATGAACTTCATGCCTGTGGTCATGATAGCCTTTGCAGTGGCTTCATCCTGGCCGGCCATCTTGGCGATCTCACCAATCATTTCGCCTTCACCGCCGCCGTTGAACTTGTCGTTCATGTCGTTGGTGACTTTCAGGAACTTGGAGACAAGGTCAGCATTTTCCTTGGCCCAGGAACCGGTGGTGGAGATCACGTCGTAGACCTTGCCTACAACCTTTTCCTTTTCTGCGCCTTCAATGAGAACGTTGCCGAACTCCTTCATGCGACGCAGAGGACCACCCCAACCGCAAACCATGTCCATGTTGCCGTTTGCAAATGCTGCAGCGGAATCAACCGGAGCCATGTCCACGATCTTCATCTTGGATGTGTCAACACCGAAGTGTGCCATCTGGGCCAGGAAGCCCGTGTGAGCAGCCGTGCTGAGCGGAACACCAACGGTCTTGCCTTCGAGTTCCTTGGCATTGTCCTTGGTAATTTCAAGGTTCTTGCGAACCACGCAGTTGTCGTTGTCCGAATAGGTCAGGGCAACGTCAATAGCCTGCAGGTCCTGACCGGCAGAAACGGCGGTCAGGAACGGTGTCACACCTTGAGAAACGGCAATGTGAACATCACCGGAAGCCATGGCGGCAGACATCGCGGTGCCGGCATCGAAAGACACCCACTTAACCGTGACACCCAGTTCCTTGTCATAAATCTTTTTGGCTTGCGCATACTGGAACGGCATCGGCCATTCCGGGAAAAAGGCAACAACCAGTTCCTTTGTCTGCGCCTGAGCCGCAGTAAAGCTGACCGAAGCCAGGGCTGCTGCTGCAAGAGTTGCTGTCAGTAATTTCTTCATAGAGTACTCCCTCCGCTGATAAGCGTCCGAAAACGTGAATAGGTTGAAAAGCGTGCTTTCGGTGCTGTGATTATGAAACGTCAAAGGCATGTGGCGCAATGGCGCAAACCGTGTTGGTCCTACAAATCTAGCGCGTTGGTTCCATGCCAAAACAATGGGCAAAATCAAAGGCAAGAAGCCAAATTCATGACATATCGTCCAATCGCGAGACTGGACGTCAACCCCGGGCTTTCGATGCCGAACAGGTTGACCAGGCCGGGCACTCCGTGCGCTTTCGGACCGTCAATCCGGAAGTCCTGGATTTGATTGCCCGGCGGCACGATCTTGGGCCTCACCCCGGCATAGGACGGCTGCAGGGCGCCATCCGGCAATGCCGGCCAGTACCGCCTGACCAGCGCATAAAATTCATCGGCCCGCGCCGGGTCCACCTCGTAATTCGGCTCATCGACCCACTCCACATCCGGGCCGAACCGGGCCTGGCCACCAACATCGATTGTAAGATGCACGCCGAGCCCGCCGACGACCGGGCATGGATAGATCAGCCGCGTGAACGGCACCCTGCCGGCCATCGAGAAGTAACTGCCCTTGCCGTAATAGGCTTTTGGCACGTGAGCAGCAGCAAGACCCTGGAGATTTGCGGCAACCTGCGGCGCGTTGAGGCTTGCAGCGTTGACGAACAGGTTGCAACCGATGGTCATCGGTTCGGCACCGCCGATATCAACCTCGTTTTGCCTGCCGCCCACACGGCCACCGACAACCGGTGACCTGATCGCCAGCGTGGCGCCGGCGTTTTCCGCTTCGCCCAACAAGGCAAGCATGACGCCGGCAGAATCCATCATACCGGTCGATGGCGACAGTACAGCCGCTACACACTTCAGTTCAGGCTCCAGAACCCTGGCCTGTCGCTCATCAAGCAACTGCAGGTCATCAACGCCATTGGCAGCGCCCCTGGTGGTGATGGCTTCAAGCGTTGCAACTTCGTCCTGATCGCACGCCACAATAAGCTTGCCGCACTTGCTATGGGCGACATTGTGCTTGTCCATGAAGTCGTAGAGCAGCCATTTGCCCTCGACGCACAATTGCGCACGCAGGGAGCCCGGCGTGTAATACATGCCGGCATGAACGACTTCGCTTGACCTTGATGACACACCGCGGCCGAACGCCTCGTCAGCCTCGACGATCAGGACGTCACGGCCTGACTGGGCAAGCTCCCGGGCGACTGCCAGGCCGATTGCACCGGCGCCTGCCACAACACAGTCAATCTCGTAATCAACAGCCATTCGACCAAATGTCTTTTCAGAGCAATTCAGGATACTATCAACGTGTACAATCCCGCACCCGCTTCAACAGTTCACGATCCACCTCGATTGTTCCGCGGGCAAGACTTTCTTCCCGCGTTGCCAACCGGCTCAGGCCCGGCAGCCGGGTGCCCTCCTGCGCCGTGATCGAACCGGCAAGACCGGCAAAGCGATCAGCAAACAGCCCGGCCGAAAATCCTTCCGGATCTATTGCCAGGAAGAACTGCCCTGAATTGCAGGGCCCGCCGGCATCGGTGGCGAACGGAGACATGGCGCTGCCCAGTTGCGCGCCGCTCATCAGTGATGACATGGTTTCAACCATAAGCCCCTGCCCGAACCCCTTATAGCCGCCCGATGGAGCCATGGTGACCGCCTGCGCGGGGTCCGTGGTCGGGTTGCCGCCGGCATCGAGTGCCCAGCCTAAAGGTATCTCCTCGCCGCGCGCGGCATGACGCATAACCTCCGACTTCGCCACCACCGATGATGACTGATCTATCACGTAGCCCACTCCGCCCTTGCCATCAGGCGCAGCCATGGAAACCGGGTTGGTGCCGATAACCGCCTTGATGCCGCCCGGGGGCGCTATCGAGGCCGGCGCATTGGTGAACCCCATTGCCAGAAGGCCTTCGCGGGCCAGACGCTCGGTGTGTCCGCCCAGCCTGCCGCAATTGTAGGAATTGGTGACGGACAGCCCGGCGATGCCATATTTTTTCGCTGCCGAAATAATTTTCGCAAAGCCCTTTTCGATTGCCGGATGGGCGAAACCGGAACCGGCATCGGCGCGATAGGCCACCGGAGACAATCGGGTAATGACCGGCTTGGTCACGCCGTCAACCTTGCCGCACCTGAGATGCGAGCAGTAGACCGGCAGCCAGAAAAATCCGTGACTTGGCATGCCGACAAGTTCGCTATCAATGACTGCATCGGCAAGATATCGCACATTGGCACGCGCAGCGCCTGACTTGGTCAGTGCCCGAAGAGCAAGTCTGCGGGCTTTTTCAATTTCCAGAGTGGTTGTGGTCTTTTTCACGTTTTAAACTTCCTTGCTGCAAATCAGATAGGCGTGCACATAGTCCATCGCATGGCCTTCAGGCGCGGCGGCAACACTGGCCTGATAGCGTCCGTAAAATTCGTCCATGATGGCCTGCCTTTCGGCTTCACCGCGACCCGCATCAAGCCCGCCCAGGAACGTGGCTTCCGACCATGACCTCAGCGTTGGCAGATACTCCGTCGCAAACCGGGCCGCATCCTTGTGGTTTTCAGTAAAATCCTGTTCGAACGGGCAGCGCACCACCCGGGTTTCAACATGCTCCAGCCGCAGGCCTGCCTGGTACACCGGACTGTTCTTATCATTCAGCGGCGCCGTGAACTCTTCAACCGTGCGGTAGTGCTGCGGGAAATTGGTATTCAGATATTCATCCCGCGAGATGACGCCGTCATCGGCCAGTTGGCTCCAGAACCTGTTGAAGGTGTCGAACATGCTGACACCGCCGGTATCGCCAAGATAGCGGCCCTCCTCGTCAATACCGAAGTTGAACAGGCACAGCCGGCCACCGTGCTTCAACTCGCGGGTACGCTGCAGCAGCATGGTCTCCCAGTCGGTCGCGCCCTGCCTGGTGAACGCATCGCGTTCAGCACCGCTTGCACCGACCATATGCACATGGTCGGTGATGTTGCAGGGTGTCGAAGAAATGTAGTGAGACGCGGTTGCCGAAAACCCGAGATCCAGAGTCTGTGCCGGAAAGATGTTCTGGTGAAACGATGTGCCGGAGGCAAACACGTACAGGTCCTCGATTTCCGGGTAATAGCTTTGCGTGTCGGTTTGCCCGTGGATCATGCGGAAGACCTGGGCGAAGTCGTTGCGCGGCAGGTCGGTGTAGGTCATTTCAATGGGACGCGACGGCACACGGGCGCGCACATCGGCAAAAACCCGCCGCCAGAGATCGACAGATGTTCCGCCGTCAGCGGCTCCCATGTCGGTGGCGCGAAAGATGCTGCCATCGTCGACCGGGTCCATGCGCGCAACAGCTTCCAGTACCAGATTGGCCGCTTTGTCCATGACATGCTTGGCGCCAATGGTGGCTTTCGAGTAGTAGCCGTCGCCTTTCATGGCCATGAAGCCGGCGGTTCCCGGTGCCTTGTTCATGCTTGACTCCCTGATTTGTTTTTATGTCGGCATTACAGACTAGACGGAACTGACCCCGGAGCAAGCTTGCGGTGAACAACATCGACAAAAATACGCCCTCCCGACAGATCGGGAGGGCGCACTATTTCAATGATGCAATCGAAACGATCAGGCTTCGACGGCATACTCTTCACAGAAGAAGTAACGGGTCGGGTGGATGGCAAAGCCTTTCACCCGCTTGTCCATCGGAATGAACAGCTTGCGCCACAATGGCTGCGCAATCGGTCCGTCCTCCTGCATGATCGCTTCCAGCTTGCCGAGCAACTCGGTGCGCGCGGCAATATCGAGCGTACCTTCCGCCTGGGTCAAGATCTTGTCAAACTCCGCATTGGAATAATGGGTTTCATTCCACGGAACGCCTGACCGATAGGCAAGGCCAAGCACCATAAATCCGAGCGGCCTGTGCGCCCACGAGGTAAAGCCGAACGGTACCTTGTCCCAGACATCCCAGAACTTGGCCGATGGCAATACATTCATCTTGACGTTGATACCGGCTTCCTTCCACTGCTCAACACATGCCTCGACCACGGCCAGTTCCCAGGCGGGATCAGGTTTGCAGGTGATTTCCGCTTCGATGCCATCAGCATGACCTGCATCTGCGAGCAGTTTCTTGGCAGCTTCCACATCACGGGCCATTACCGGCAGTTTCTTATAGTCGGGATGGATCGGGCAGACATGGTGGTGTTCAGCAGTTGTGCCAAGATCGCCAACCGCGATTTCAGTGGTCTTGTCCACATCACATGCCAGACGCATTGCCTTGCGGACTTTCGGATCGTCAAACGGCTTTTTGTCAATCTGCATGCGCACGACACCGGTAGACGCGGTGGTCGTGTCAAACATATCGACATGATCCATGGCCTTGAACAGGTCAAACTGCTCAACATTGCCCTCATAGACACCATGCACCTGCTTGGACTGAACTGCAGCCGCAGACGCCGCGGTATTGTCACCAAGGTCAACGAACTCCACCATGTCCAGGTGGGCCTTTGAATTCGGGCGCTTCTTGAGAACCGCCTTGCGGCCTACTTCGAACTCCACCAGTTCAAAGTCACCGTGGCCGTTGGAGCCGAGGCCGAACTTGCCTTCTTCGGCCGGATCAAGGATGGCCAGCGGATAGTGGAACAAATGCTCCGGCACTGCGACCTGGGCTTCCTTGAGATTCAGGACAAGCGTCTTGTCGTCCTTGACTTGAATGGCGTTGGCATCCCACAGCTCGGTGGTCATGACCGTTTCGCCCTTGTCGTCCTTCTTGCCGGAGTCAATCTCGTTGAGCATGTAGCCCTTCATCAGGCCCACGACAGACGACCCGGTTGCCGGATCAAGGCAATGCCTGATGTTCCAGGCGAGCTGTTCCGCCGTCATCTTGCCGCCCTTGAACCACTCAATGTCGTCACTGACGGTGAAGGTCCAGGTTTTCAGGTCATCGGAAGCAGACCATGAGGCCAGGTCCGGGCGGGTTACGTTATCAACGCCGGTGCGAGTTATGTAACGCACCATCTGACGGGTGATGTTGGAGTCGTAAATCCATGAGAATGTGTGCGGGCTGCTGATCTTCGGCACACGCATGCCGATTTTCAATGTGCCGCCTTTGGGCATGTCGGCAGCGCGCGCAGGCGATGCGATCGGCTGACCGGTGATCTTGCCGGCCCACATATAGGCTGCACCGGCAGACATGCCGAGCAGTGTCGAGTAACGAATGAATTCACGGCGATCAATAAGCTTGTCAGCAAGCTGCTGTTTGAGTTTTGGAATCCAGATATTTTCTCTGTCAGACATAATTAGGCTACTCCTCCCGAGGTTACACATCGCAGATGCATGCCGCCACGACGCCATGTCATCGCACTACATGACAGCCTATCACCCGGACCTCCGGACGCAAGACCGCAAACCGGAATTACCTGCCATCCTGTGGCAGGTGTTTCCAGCGCAAATCATGGCAGGTCGGTACAACGTGTCGCACCACCCGTAAGCGACACTTGCATGTCGAATAAAGACACAATGGGCAGTTTGCATGTCTCGTGCGGGACGGTACGGCAATCTTCAGGCTACAGCCGCTATGAGACACTGTCGGGCAGAACCGACTTGCGCTGTTCCATAAACGTGCCGAGTTGCTCGTCTATCGCCTGATCAAGATCGGGCGCGACATAGTCGTTGAGCTGTCTCGTCCAGATTGCATTGGCGCGCTGGGCTGCGTCCATCGAGCCATCCGCCAGCCATTGCTCGAACGAATTGTTGTCGGCAATGCCGGAACGCCAGAACGCATCTTCAAAATTGCGCTGGGTGTGCTGGCAACCGAGATAGTGGCTGCCCGGCCCGACTTCTTCGATGGCGTCCATCGCCTGGCCGTTTTCGCTCAGGTCAACACCACCGGCAAAGCGCTGCATCATCGACAACTGGTCACAATCGATGATGAACTTCTCGTAGCTGGATACCAGCCCGCCTTCCAGCCAGCCGGCCGCGTGCAGCATGAAATTGACGCCTGCAAGCACGCCGGGGAAAACCGTGTTGGAGCTCTCATGGGCAGCCTGGGCATCGGGAAGTTTCGAGGCGCACAACGAGCCGCCGGAACGGAACGGAACACCCAGCCTGCGCGCCAGCTGGGCAGCGCCGAACAGCACGTGTGCGGGCTCCGGCGTGCCGAACGTCGGAGCACCCGACTGCATGGACATCGAGGAGGCAAACGTGCCGAACACGACCGGCGCTCCGGGACGGCACAGCTGCGAGAACGCAAGTCCCACGGACGCTTCGGCCAGAACCTGGGTCAGGGTTCCGATCACTGTCACCGGCGACATGGCCCCTGCCAGGATAAACGGCGACACGACGCTTGCCTGCCCGGCACGTGCATATACTTTCAAGGCGCCAACCATGGTGTCGTCAAACACCATGGGTGAGTTGGCGTTGATCAGGTTTATCAGCACGCAGTTGTTGTCGACGAAATCGTCGCCAAAAACCATTTTGGCCATGGCGACACTGTCTTCGGCGCGCTCCGGCGCGGTGACCGAACCCATGAAAGGTTTGTCGGAATAGCGAATATGGCTGTACACCATGTCGAGGTGGCGTTTGGCGACGGGAATGTCGACCGGTTCGCAAACCGTGCCACCGGAATGATGCATGGCCGGTGCCGTGTACGCCAGTTTCACAAAATTCCGGAAATCCTCGATGGTCGCGTAGCGGCGCCCGCCGTTCAGGTCATGCACGAATGGTGGGCCGTATACAGGTGCAAATACGGTATTCTTGCCGCCAATCTCTACACTGCGGGCCGGATTGCGGGCATGCTGGGTAAACTGTGACGGCGCCGTCTTGATCAGTGATCGCACAAGACCCTTGGGAAACCTGACACGCTCGCCTTTGACATCGGCTCCAGCGGCCTTCCACATCTCCAGCGCTTCGGCGTCGTCGCGGAAATCGATGCCGATTTCCTGCAATACCTTTTCACAGTTGGCCTCGATCAGAGACAGGCCTTCCTCGCCGAGTACTTCGTAAAGCGGAATTTGGCGCTTGATGTAGCTGAATGCCTGGATGCCACCACCAAGTCGCGCCGCGCGGCGGCCTTCCGCCCCGCCACCGCCCCTGCGGCTGCGGCGTGCAGGAGTGGCGTCAGACGGTGCTTCAGTTTCTGTAGACATCACGAATTTTCCACCTGTTGAGTAAAGCTAACCATGTTGTTAGGCCCATTACCAGCAGGCTTCTTCCGGTGATGCGTCCAGAAATGGTCATTTAGCGACCATGATCATCCGGTGTGCCCAATGATCTGGATCAACCCACTTGTCCCGCAATCATGGCATCCATAGACTTGAGTACTCGCCATATTGGCCATGAACAGGAAGGGCATTTGCAATGTTCAAGAAAATACTTGTACCGGTAGACCTCACTCACAACGAGCTTGGAGTGCAGATGATCAATCTGGCGAAAGAAATTGGCGGCGATTCCGCGGAAATAATCCTTACCCATGTGGTACACGACATACCTTCATATGCTGCGGTCGAAATTTCCGGCGAATTGCTGGACAAGACCCACAAATGGGCCAAGGCAGAGCTGGAAAAACTGGCGAAGGACAATAATGTATCCGGCCCCGCAGACCTGCGGCACGGCTCTGCCGGCTCGGCAATCCTGGAAGCTGCCACACAGCACGGCGCGGACCTTGTTATCATCGGCTCTCACAAACCCGGCGTTGCCGACTATTTCCTTGGCTCAACGGCCGGGCGCGTTGTGCGCCATGCCCAGTGCCCGGTCCTTGTCATGCGCTAAAGCGTGACGGGGTCCACGAACCCCAAGACCGTGTCCTGACAATCTGGAAGCGATCAGGTTCTGATTGCAGCAATCAATATGCTGATCAAAGCCAGAACCTGCTTGACCTCCATGCCTTCTTTTAATATATAAAGATATCTTTATATGGAGGGTGTGGATGTCGATAATTTCCCATGTGTCTGGCGGTTTTGCCCCTGGCGGCAACCCTCGTGTGTCGTTTGAAGTGTTCCCGGCCCGCTCAACCATGCAAAGCGACGGCATGGCAGAACTTGCCCGGGTCATGCGCAAGTACGATCCGGTTTTTGCATCTGTGACCTATGGCGCAGGCGGAACCAGTCATCAGGCGTCGTTCGGTACTGTTGGCCAACTGCTGGGCGTGGACGGCCTCGATGTGGTCGGACACCTGACATGTGCCGGTCAATCGCGAGCGCAAACCGATGCCGTGATTGAAAGGTATGCCGCACAGGGCGTGAAAGGCATTCTGGCCCTGCGCGGCGACATGCCGGGCATATCAGGGCCCTATCAACCGCACCCGGACGGGTATGAAAACGGCGCCGATCTGGCCACCGCTGTGATCAATCGCGGCAGCCTCGACACCTATGTCGCGGCCTATCCGGAAGTTCATCCGGCGTCCGGGTCCGGTCATGCCTGCATCGCCAATCTGAAAACCAAGCTGGCGACCGGCGCCAAAGCCGCCATCACCCAGTTCTTTTTCGACAATCGGGACTATTTTCATTTCATGGAGCAGGTTCGCGCAGCGGGTATCTACCAGCCTGTCGTTCCGGGCATCCTGCTGATCCACGACTTCGCCAAGGTGGCGAGTTTTGCCGGCAAATGCAAGGCGCGCATTCCGGACCATCTGCATGCCGCCTTTGACGGTCTGGCGCCCCACTCCACCCGGCACAAGGCGCTGGCGTGTGAACTGGCGGCCCAACAGATCATGCAACTGGGCGCGCAGGGTGTGGATCACGTTCACATCTACTCCATGAATCGTCCCGATCTGGTGGACCAGACCTGCGGGCTGGCCGGAATTGCCCAAATAACCGAGATGGCCGGTGCAATGTAGGCTTGTTGCAGTCGGTTTTGCGCGTGTGCTGGTCGCAAAACCTGCAGTGTTGTGGTGCGCCCGCGCCTATATCTGAGCCAGTACCAAACCCTGACCTGAAAAGCTGATTTCTTCGATGGCCAAATTATTCATCACCTACTGGCGCGACATCCCTTCACAGGTGACCGCCAAAGCCGGACGCAACAAGGCAGAAAAGAAAATGCTGTCAGACCGGTTTCAGGAGGCCATCGACATGGCCGCCATGCGCTCCAAGGCAGCAGACTCCGACGACTATCTGGACGAATGGCGCCGCGGTGATCCGGTTGACTGCGGCGACGATCTCATGGCCGCCGTCACCCAAACCGCCGAGCAACTTGAAACCGACTATGACCAGGATCGGATCAAGGCGCTTATTGCATCCGGTGGTACCGCCTGACGCAGGCTTGACCGACCAATGACTGTTCTGCTCCCCTCGTGTTCCGTGCTCTAAAAGGACGCCTCGCAAATGACCCGCACACTCGTCGCCTCAGCCACCAAGGAAGTCATCATCGGCTTTGACCAGCCGTTTTGCGTGATCGGTGAACGCATCAATCCGACGGGACGGAAAAAGCTGGCTGCGGAACTGCAGGCAGGGGATTTCTCGACCGTGGAGAAAGACGCGCTTGCACAGGTTGCCTGTGGCGCCACGGTCCTCGATGTCAATGCCGGTGTGGTTTACAACTCAAACCCGAACCCGAACGAGACCGAACCGCCCCTGATGCGGAAGATGATTGAGCTCGTTCAAGGGCTTGTCGACGTTCCGTTGTGCATTGACTCCAGTGTTCCCGCCGCTTTGACCGCCGGCCTTGAAACCTGCCAGGGCCGCCCGCTGCTGAATTCCGTAACGGGCGAGGAAGAGCGCCTCGAATCCATCCTGCCGCTGGTCAAGAAATACAATGTGCCGGTGGTGGCCATCTCCAATGACGACACCGGCATTTCGGAAGACCCCGATGTTCGCTTCGCCGTAGCCAAGAAGATTGTCGAGCGGGCCGCAGATTTCGGCATTCCGGCGCATGATATCGTGGTCGACCCGCTGGTCATGCCGGTCGGCGCAATGGGCACGGCAGGCCTTCAGGTGTTTGCCCTGGTGCGGCGCCTGCGTGAAGAACTTGGCGTCAATACAACCTGTGGCGCGTCCAATATATCATTTGGCCTGCCGAACAGGCACGGCATCAACAACGCCTTCCTGCCGATGGCGGCAGCGGCCGGCATGACGTCGGCCATCATGAATCCGGTACAGGCGGCCGCAACGCCAAAGAAAATCGAAGACCGCGTTGCAGAACTCGCCGCCATGGGAATCGTGATACCAGAAGGTATTGATATGGATGCGCTGGCTCCGCTTATAGGACTGGGATCCACCAAGGCGACACCGTCCAAGGAAATTGAGGCCATCAAGGCCGCCGACTTCCTGATGGACAATGATGCATCAGGTGGCAACTGGATCAGGTTCAACAAGCCGCCCGCCAGTGCCAACGCACCACAAGGCGCGCGTGGTGATCGTGAAGGACGCCGGCGGCGCAGAGGTTAGGATCGTTATCCGGGGATCATGACCCTGGATACTGGAACGGGGAGAGGTATGGCAGACGGCGGACGCAGCGACGCACTTATCGTTTTCACGCCTTCAGGCAAGCGCGGGCGCTTTCCGATAGGCACGCCGGTGCTGCAGGCTGCCCGTGCTCTCGGCGTTGACATTGACAGTGTGTGTGGCGGCCGCGCCATTTGCGGACGCTGCCAGGTCACCCCCTCCATCGGTGATTTCGCCAAGCATGGCATTACCTCGAAACCGGAAAACCTTGGCCCGGTCACCAGCGTCGAGATCCGATACAACGAAAAGCGCGGGCTGAAAGCCGATCGCAGGCTATCGTGCCAGACACTGATGCTAGGCGACTGCGTGGTGGATGTTCCGCCCGAAAGCCAGGTTCACAAACAGGTTGTGCGCAAGCGCGCCGAAGTGCGTGACATCAAGCTCGATCCGGTCACCAAGCTCTATTACATCGTCGTCGATGAACCGGACATGCATCACCCCTCCTCCGATCTGGAGCGCGTCTACAATGCGCTGAGGGCGCAGTGGGGCATCGATCAGGTTACCTGCGACCTGGCCATCATGCAGGCGCTGCAATCGGCCCTGCGCAAAGGCGAATGGCGCATTACGCTTGCTGTTCACAGCCGCATGGCCAGCAAGACCGCCCGGATCACGGCTATCTGGCCCGGGTTTCATGATCGTGCTTACGGCATGGCTGTCGATGTGGGCTCCACCACGATCGCAGCCCATCTGTGTGACCTGTCCACCGGCGAGATCAAATCTTCAGCCGGTCTGATGAACCCGCAGATCCGCTTCGGTGAAGACCTGATGAGCCGCGTTTCGTATGTGATGATGAACCCCGGCGGCGACAAGGAAATGACCGCTGTCGTGCGCGAGGCCCTGAACGAGCTGGCCCGCGAGGTTGCCGGTGAAGCCGACGTCGATCTGTCCGACATTCTCGAGGTTGTGCTGGTTGGCAATCCGGTCATGCATCATCTCATGCTGGGCATCGATCCGACCGAACTGGGCGGCGCTCCGTTTGCGCTGGCCACCGGGCTGCCGGTCACCCGCCCGGCGCGTGAATTCGATCTTGAACTCAACAATGGCGCCTATGTCTATGTGCTGCCCTGCATTGCCGGCCATGTCGGCGCAGATACCGCCGGTGTCGTGTTGTCGGAAAGCCCGCATCTGTCGGAACGGATGATGCTGGTCGTCGATGTCGGGACCAATGCGGAAATCGTGCTGGGCAACAAGGACCGGGTGCTGGCGTGTTCGTCTCCTACCGGACCGGCTTTCGAAGGCGCGCAGATTTCATGCGGCCAGCGCGCTGCCCCAGGTGCCATCGAGCGGCTGCGCATTGACCCCGATACGCTGGAACCGCGCTTCAAGGTCATCGGCTGCGACCTGTGGTCGGATGAGCCGGGCTTTGAGGACGAGATCGCCTCTACCGGCGTTACAGGTGTGTGCGGGTCTGCCATCATCGAGGCCGTGGCTGAGCTTTATCTGTCCGGGGTGATAAACCAGGACGGGCTGTTTGACGGCGCCATGGCCGCAAAATCACCCCGAGTGATACAGACCGGCCGCACCTTCGCCTACGTCATCCGCGAAGGCGAACCACTTATCTCCATCACCCAGAACGATGTGCGCGCCATCCAGCTTGCCAAGGCAGCGCTTTATGCCGGCGTTCAATTGCTGATGGACAAGCTGGAACTGGAAAAGGTCGATACCATCCGTCTGGCAGGCGCCTTTGGCAGCCACATTGATGTCAAGTACGCCATGATTTTGGGGCTGATCCCCGATTGTGACCTTGCCCATGTACATTCTGCCGGCAACGCTGCCGGCACCGGCGCGCGTATTGCTCTGCTCAACACCGAAGGCCGCGACGAGATCGAGGACGTGGTCACGCGCATCGAGAAGATCGAAACAGCCGTGGAGCCAATGTTCCAGCAACACTTTATCGAGGCCATGGCCATGCCGCACAAAACCGCGCCATTCCCCAACCTGGCATCTGTTGTGAATCTGCCGCAAATCAAGGAAATAACGCCGGTTGGAGCTGATGGAAGCGAGGGCCGCGAGCGGCGCCGGAAACGTCGCGGGTAATCCTTGGCGCAAACAATGTCTGCTGACACTTAACCCCTTGCACACGGCACAATTCCTGTCAGAGTCAGTACAGGGACGGCTTACGAACACGGCACGGGAGATCACGGCATGCCATTGACAAAGCAGAAGGCGGAGCACTTCGAGCAGCTGCATAGTCGCGAAGACAAGATACTGATTTTGCCCAATGCCTGGGACAAGGGTTCGGCGCGCATGATGCAGGCCATGGGCTTTGAGGCGATTGCCACGACCAGTGCCGGTTACGCCTTCAGCGTAGGCAAGCGGGACTGGCCCGGTGAGGTCAGCCGCAAGGAGGCACTGGAACATTGCGCCATGATGGTGAAAGCGACCTCCCTGCCCGTATCGGCAGATCTGGAAAACGGCTTTGGCGCCAGGCCCGACACGGTAGCCGAGACCATCCGCCAGGCAGCCGCCACCGGGCTTGCCGGGTGCACGATAGAAGACACCACCGGCAAATCCAATGAGCCGATTTTCGATTTCACCCACGCGGTGGAGCGCATTACCGCCGCCGTTGAAGCACGCCGTGCGCTGAAGCGGCCGTTCATGCTGACGGCGCGTGCGGAAAACTTCCTGCATGGCCGGCCCGACCTAGACGACACGATCTCCCGCCTGATTGCTTTCGAGGCTGCCGGAGCAGACGTGCTCTATGCGCCGGGCCTGGCATCCATTGAAGACATAGAGCGGGTTTGCAGCGCGGTTACAAAGCCGGTCAATGTGGTGATCGGTACCGCTGCTTCGCATTTCACCGTAACGGACCTGCTGGAGTGCGGTGTGCGCCGCGTCTCCACCGGGTCTTCGTTTGCCCGTGCGGCGATCGGCGGATTTTTGCAGGCAGCGCGCGAACTGCGCTACAAGGGCTCATTTGAATATGCCCAGTACGCGGCCAGCTTTTCCGAAATTGACGACCTGCTGGAAACAGCCAAGCAGGCACAAAATTAACTGGATAGATCAGTGTGATTTTTGCTTGAAACAATCAAAACCATAATATTGATCGTTTTTGAAATATTAGGGTCAGGCCCCATCAAATCATAACATCTGCAATGGCAGCTTGGAGCCCATTTTACCACTTTCTGCATCACCGCAAATCTCAATTCTCAAGTTGCTCAGTGAATCCGAACCTAGCTGTTCACAAGCGACGCGTAGATTGCAGGATCGGTTGCTCCTTCTGATCCTATCAACAATACCCGGGATTTTGTTGTCAGTCCGAGAGCATCGCGCAAGGAAGATTGTTGTGTCCCTGCAATCAATGCTGCGAGGCCTGCTATAGCAGACTCTCCTGCGACAATTTTTGGATCATCGCCAAGTGGCTGGGCCAACAAACGCATGGCGGGTGCAATCAGGCTTTCTGGAATTGTCACATAATCACTAGCTTCTGCTGACAGAATTTGCCACGCGATGCCAGAGGGCTCCCCAACTGAAAGGCCCGCCATTAACGTTTCCTCATGAACCTCAACATCCGTTTTTTCACCGGCTTTTGCTGACTCAAACAGGCAGGGTGCTAGTTCGGGTTCCACAATTACAACCCTAGGCGCAGCATCTCCCCAGAGTTGTCGAAAGCTTGCGGAGACACCCGCGGCAAGCCCACCGCACCCACATTGAATGAACACATGGGTTGGTGCTACGCGCATCTGCTCAAAGGTTTCGCGGGTCATTACTCCATACCCTGCCATCACATCGATCGGAGGCTGCGTGTAACCTTCCCAAGAAGTGTCCGAAACGACGAACCAGCCATTCTCATTGGCATCGTTGCGCGCTTCTTCGACCGACGCATCATAATCACCATCCACGCGAGTGACCGTTGCCCCAAAATCACGCATTGCCTGTGCACGGATTTCGCTCACCTCACGGTGTATATATATGCGGCAGGGCGCTCCAAATCTTTGTGCACCCCAAGACAAAGATTTGCCATGGTTGCCGTCTGTCGCTGAAACAAGTGTGATTTCGGCAACATCATCTGCATAAGTCCCTTTGCGGATATCGTGAGCACTGATGTCTTTGCCAAGCTGTTTTCTCAGCTCGCGTTGGATGACACGCAATCCGGCGTAGGAACCACCAAGGGCTTTGAAGCTACCCAGTCCAAATCGTGGTGCTTCGTCTTTGTAGAAAACGCCACCGATGCCCAGCGTATTGGACAAATCTCGCAGCGTATGCAGAGGCGTTTCTGTATATCCATTCCAAGATTTTATCTCAGCGACGGCATCTGCGTAGTTATCTCTGGTCACTACCAATTCGCTGGCTTGGCCCGACACCGGGACGACAGCTATATGTTTCAAGTTTGCGGCAGAAAAAATATCAAGCATCGTCGTTTTCCTTTACTAGTTGGTGCAAAGGTAACTCGCGAAACGAGAGTTGAATGCTCTAATTTTCATCTACTTGTGAAACAAAATTGCAGTCCAGGCCCATGAAAAAAATTCATTCTTCATCCACTCTGGATTCCTTCGATTTAGCGATTCTCAGAATTTTACAACAAGACAGCACTGTGCCGCAGCGCCTGATAGGTGAGAAAGTGAACCTCTCAACACCTTCAGTGCAGCGGCGGATCAAGAGAATGGAGAACGACGGTATAATCGCAGCTCAGGTTGCCCGTTTAGATCCAGCTAGTGTCGGCTTGCCACTTACAATTGTTGTGGAAGTCGAACTGAAGACTGAAACTGGGGGGAAAATTGACGACATAAAAAGACAGTTTCTAAATGCCCCAGAAATTCAGCAATGTTACTATGTAACCGGAGAAATTGATTTCGTTCTGATCGTTATCGTTGGTAGCATGGTCGAGTATGAAGAGCTCACTCAAAGGCTATTTTTTGGCAACGAAGACATTAGGAAATTCAAGACTTTCGTCACTATGGATCGAACCAAAGCGAATATGAGCCTAAATATCTGACTGGCACACGAAGCGCTGTCTCTTTGTGGCGAACCGGAAGTTGGTATATCAAACATCAATGACCGCAAAGCCCGCACAGCAGCCGTTCGCTGTTTTTCGAATTGTTGCATCCTAGCCCTGTAGCAACATGGGTTCAATTGAGCCCAGTTACTCCAGCGCCCGCTCCAGATAGTCCAGACGGTCCTGGCCGTAGAACATTTCCTCGTCCACGAAATATGTCGGTGCACCGATAACGCCGCGGATGATGGCCTCGGTGCAGTTGCGCATGAGTTCGGCCTGTGTGGCGTCAGACATGGCTTCCGCAATCAGTGCATCGGCATTCTTGAAACCAGATGCCTTGACCAGCTCTGCTACCACCGCTTCATCGGCGATATCGCGGTCATGCAGCCAGAGCGCTTCCAGAACTGCAACGCTCAAGCTGTCCACATCCCCCGCCTCACCGCGCAACACGGCGTTCTGCCCGGCAATGACGATACCCGACGGCAGTTCAACCGGTCCCATGTGATGCACCGGCTCACGCAATAACGGTATGCCCAGGTGCGCAGCCGTGCGCAGCGCATCGTGCATGGCGTAATTGCGCAGGATGGCCGGCCGCTTGTGGAAGGGTGTGGATTTCAGTGGTTTCATTGTCTCCGACAGCAGGATCGGACGATGCAATACGCGGCGCTTGTACTTTGCTGCCAGCGCATTCAGCCTGCCCGCGCCGAGCAGAGTAAAATTTGATCGGGTGGAATAGTAATAGTCGATGGTTTTCATGAAGTCGCTTGGTCCTGAAAGAGAGTTGGTACTCGGAACAATATCGTGTCACGGCCTGCAGCATCCATCAATGATCAACATGCGGGACACGGGACCGTGCACTGGAGATCACCCCGCCTCCCGGCCAAGTGATGCGGCTTGATTTCCCAATCTGAGCATCGAAAGCGTAACGTCTGGTCAATAGAGCTGGCGAGACCCTCCCTGTTTTCCGGCCAGGCTTTGATCATACCTGACAGGAACACAGCGGCCCTCTCTCCGGTTTATCCAAAACCAAAAAGGAGCAAACGCTCATGTTTAAATTATCAAACTCGACTTCCGTAACCGGACTTGCAATGGCGGGCGCACTCGCCTTCGCAGCCTTTGTGTCGACGCCTGCATCTGCAGCACCTGTGCCAGGTGCCGCCTTCGCCCCGGCAGGTCTTGAAACCACGACCGGCAAGGTAACCAAGGCGCACTTACGCAAACGCGGTTTCCGCTCGCGCCGGTTCCGCAACCGCAGATTCCGCTCGCGGAGCTTCCGCAGCCGCGGCTTCGGCTTTGGCCGTTACGGCTATTATGCGTCGCCCTATTACTATCGCGGCCACGGCTTCCGCAGAAGCTTCGGACATCGCGGGTTCGGCCGCGGCTTCGGCAGAGGCAAGGTCAGCGGCGGCAGGTAAGCCGTCGTTTTCTGCTCACTCATCTGATGCACGGCCTCATCAGGCAACCTGATTGAGGACCGGATCGGGGGAATGACGCGGTGCGTAGTCACCGCGTCATTCTTGCGAGTTGGCGTCTGCCTGCAGCAAGAAGGCAAAACGGCCCCAAGTTGCCTTGGAGCCGCGTCGGTTTCACCAGATCAGGTGAGGCAATCTGACTTGAATTCAGAACCACATTACTGGTCATCCGCCATTTGCAGCATACGTGAGTTCAGGAAACCCTGCGAAGCGCCCGAACGATCAAACGACATCAGCGTGTCTTGGCCAAAATGGATTCTGAGGCCGCCCATCACGGTGTGATTGGTGTGCTCATAACCATCTTCGTCTTCGCTGTATCCTTCATAAGCGGCAAACCAGCTTACCCGGGTGTCTTCAGGTTTATACTCCGCTTCAGCACGCCAAAACGGCATATCGACCGGGGTGTCGCCGTACTCGTCGCCGTTGAGAAAGCCACCGGATGCTTCGAGTTTCAAATTCGAAGTCGCGAAATAACGCACTCCACCCTGGACAAAATAAGTATCCTCAAACGACTCTCCTTCGGCACGATTGAACGTGTCCATGAAGCCCGCCTGTGCGAATACCGTAATCATGTCCAGATAGACGGCGGCTTCGCCACCCGCTACCCATTGATTTGAGTCATCGCTGTCGGCCCCGGCGTATCCGTAGCTTATCAGACCACCAAAAGCACCAATGTAGCCGCGCTCCGGGTCGCGCCACCCCGAATGCACAACCATCTCTATGGCGTGTTCGGTGTCATTATCCGGGTCATTTCTGAAAAAATTCAGATTGCCGTCAATCTGCACCGTGAAGCTGTCGCTCAGCCAGAAATTGACACTGCCGCCACCGCCGCCGCCAGTGTAATTATCATTGGCCCCGGATGAATTGTCCTCAATCGCGTCAGAGTGTGAGCCGAAAATTTCAACAAAACCGCTGGTGTCCATCGGCCCGAACGTGTCGGCTGAAGCCGCACTGGTAGAACCGATCATGCCGGCAGCCAAACCTGCTGCCAAAACCAAAGAATTGTACTTGAAAATCATGTGCCACCCCTGACCGAAATATTGCCCTGTGTAGATCTTTTCCCAAGATAACTGCCAAAAGTTGCTGTCATCTTTTTTTGCTCAACTAAAAGTTTAATCTACTGCGTGATGTATTTGCTGCACCATCGGTTTGGCCGGGCACCAACTCAATCTCACATTCCGGCTCCAAGCCACAACAACACCGCGTAGCGCGATGTCTTGGCGACTGCCACGATGACCGCGAAAATCAGGAACGGCGTGCGCAGCAGGCCGGCTATCACGGTCAGCGGGTCGCCCACGAACGGCACCCAGCTGAGCAGCAATGACCAGACGCCCCAGCGGGCATACCAGCGCTCAGCACGCTGCAACTGCCTGGAACTTGCCGGAAACCATGACCGGTCTCGCAGCCCGGTGGCAAACCGGCCCATCCCCCAGTTCACGCAGGCGCCGAGCGTGTTGCCGAGGCTGGCGACAGCCAGCAAAACCATGCCGGACGCGACACCATTTGCCTGCATGAGTAACAAAACAGCTTCCGACTGGGCCGGAAAAATTGTTGCCGCCAGAAACGCCGATCCAAACAGTATCAGGAGATCCAAGACAGTTATTCCGGTTGCCGGTTGGCAACGAGATCGATTTCGGCATCACTGAACCCGAAACCGGCCATCATCCGGCGATGCTCGGGCGAGCCCAGGTAATCTGCCAGCATCGCATCCACCTTGTGGCGCAAGTCATCATCCTTGCTGCTGAACGCAAACGAACCGAAGGCCGGTTGCTTTTCGCCGGCCGGCACCACGACCACTTCCAAATCAAGCTCAGCATGCTGCTCCAGAAAACCGGTATGCGCGCGCGCCACGCTGGCATAGGCGTCCGCCTTGCCGTCACGCACCGCATGACAGGCCTCGGTGTAGGTTTCGAAAATCATGATGCGGTCTTCCTGCACGCCGAATTCCACCGCCGAGCGATGTTGAAACTGGTCCCTGATCACAGCCAGCCTGCAGGTTCCGGACGCTGCCACTGACTTATATCCTGACAGCGCCAGCGGATTGCCGGCGGTGACCAGCAAACCATCCGGCAGCGCCCACACAGGTCTGCTGAATGAGGCAAGCTGGCGGCGTTCTTCGGTTGCAAACAGGCCCGTCGTCATGCGCCAGCGTCCTTCGGCGACGCCCGGCAGCAGTTCGGCAAACTCCGCTTCGACCGGTTCAAACGGCCCTGCTCCGATGGCGTCAAAAACCAGCCTGGCAAGTTCGACATCACATCCGGTTACCGTCCCGTCTTCTCGTTCATAGTTGAACGGCGGTTCGATCAGATAGGCAAATTTCATGGGTGAATCCGGCCTGGAATTTCAGTACCGGACCACAATGCGCGATGGCACGCCACAAGGTCAATCAGAAGTCGGTCGGTGCGCCGCCTTCTTCGGTGCGCCTGGCTACAAATGCCTCCAGCTCTTCCTCAACAGCTGGGTCAATCGCGGGTTTCCGGTAAGTTTCCAGTACCTGCTTCAGCACCGCGCTGGCCTTGTCGCCGGCACGCGGTGAACCCGCCGATTGCCATTGCTCGAAATTGCGCCAGTCTGAAATCAGCGGTGCGTAAAATGCGTTCTGGTAGCGTGCCATGGTGTGGGCGCAACCGAAGAAATGCCCACCGGGCCCAACCTCGTCCATGGCATCGAGCCCGAGCGCGTCACGCGTCAGATCCAGAGGCTGCAGAAACGATTTGACCATCTGTATCAGGTCGCAGTCGAGTACGAACTTTTCCAGTGACGCGACCAGCCCGCCTTCCATCCATCCGGCACCATGCATGACCAGATTGCCGCCGCCCATGGCGACACCCCACAGGGAAAACACACTTTCGTAAGCGGCCTGGGCATCCAGCGCATTGGCAGCACAGGTATTCGAGGTGCGATACGGAATGGCGTAGCGGCGGGCCAATTGACCACCAACCATCGCCGCCTTCATGTATTCCGGCGTGCCGAATGCAGGCGCGCCCGACTTCATGTCGACATTGGAGGTGAAGCCACCGTAAATTGCCGGTGCGCCGGGGCGCACAAGCTGGGTGAGAGCAATGCCGGCAAGGGCTTCGGCGTTCTGCTGCACCAAAGCGCCGGCAACCGTCACCGGGGCCATGGCGCCTGACAGCGTGAACGGCGTGACGCAGACGATCTGGTTGCGGCGCGCCATTTCAATGACGCCCTGCAGCATCGGCACATCCATTTTCAGGGGCGAGTTGGTGTTGATGATGGTGAACAGCGACGGCTCGGCCTCAAGCTGTTCATGGCCTACACCACGGGCGATGCGGGCGATCTCGATGCCGTCACGGATCCGCTCCAGGCCCAGCGAATAGGCATGGAACGGCTTTTCGGTCATCAACGCCATGTCCTTCAATGCGACCAGGTGGCGAACCGAGGCATGGACATCGATCGGCTCGACCGGATATCCCGATATGAAATCGATGCAGTTGAAACTCTGGGCGAGTTTCAGGAAACGCCGGTAATCTTCAAGGTTGCCCGGGCGGCGGCCATGCTCAAGGCCGGAAGAGTTCGGCGCCGAGCCAACAGTGCCGAATGCCAGCCAGCCATCGCCAATCTGAATTGTCTTGTCCGGGTTACGGGCGTGGAAAGTGAACTGCGACGGCACGGTTGCGATTGCATTCATGATTACATCGCCGGGAATGCACACCCGCTCGCCGTCAATTCGGGCCCCTGCCCGCGCAAAATAATCACGTGCCTCCGGCAGCATCACGTCAATGCCGATGGTTTCCAGCACCTCCAGAGATGCCAGATGCAGGCTTTCCAGCTGGTCATCAGACACAACTCTGGCCGCCTCAAACATGAGCCTTGCCTGACCTGCAGGCTGCTGCGCCAGTGTCGCCTGGCCTGCATCACCAGCCGCGGCGGCGCGGCGGGCATTTCCACGTCTGCGCGACTTGCGCGGTCCTGTATCCGTCACGTCGCTCATGCGTCACTCATCTCCCTGGTCGCTGCCGGAATGTCTTCATCACCGGCAACCTGTTCAACCAACCAGTCTTCAAACAGTTTTACCTTCGGCAACAGCCGATCTGTTGCGCGGCAGGCGAATGTCCACCAGTGCTGGTGCGGCACCTCAAGATCAACCGGCTGCACCAGTCTGCCCGACGCAAGTTCGTCACGCGCATAAGGGCCAATGGTCATGGCAATGCCCTGGCCTGCTACCGCAGCCTCCTGCGCCAGCAGGTAACTGTCGAAGGCGAGCGTGGCGGACAGCTTGGTTTCGCCGAGACCGGCCGCCTTCAGCCACAGCCGCCAGTCTTCTTCTGCGGAATAGACATAAAGAAGCTTGTGCCGCAGCAGATCCTGCGGCGTCTCTATCTTGCCGACGCGGGCCAGATAGTCCGGCGAGCAAACCGGTTTCAGGCGGGACCGGAACAGGTTCCGATAGTGATGTCCCTCGGTGCGCTGGCGCGCCAGGATGATCGCGACATCAGCGTTTTCGGCATCGAAATCCCAGTGAAAATACGACGTCGACAGGCGCACACGCATGTTCGGATGGCGCCGCTCGAAGTCATGCAGGCGCGGCAGCAGCCATTTCATCGCCACGGTCACATAGACCTGTACCGTCAACTCATTGCCCGACGCCCGCGGCCGTATCACCTGGGTCTGGCTTTCAATCTGGTCAAAAGCCTCGCGGACTGCCGGAAAATAGATCAACCCCGGCCCGGACAATTCAGCCCGTTTGCCGTCACGTGAAAACAAATCAACACCGAGGACCTCTTCCAGCGCCTTGATCTGGTGGCTGATGGCTGATCTGGTGAGACCAAGCTCATCAGCGGCACGGCGGAAGCTGCCCAGCCGGGCGGCGGCTTCAAACGCTGTCAGTGCGCGCAAGGGCGGCAGGTTTCGCTTGGTCACGTTTATTCACCCTGTTGGCGTCATTGATGTTCCGTGTCGGCAATATTGACCCGAAACTGCTTTGTATCAACAGGAAACAGCATCATCACGGTGAAAAAATTTCAACTTGAAATGAGAACTATGCGCTTTCCAAGATTCGCAGAAACGCGCACACTCCGGATCACAATAACAAGGCTCTTAGTCGAGGAAACCCGCGAATGTCCGTAGCTGAAGATACCAACCGCCGCCGCGGTGGGCGTGAAGCCCGCAAAGCCATGCGCTCGCGCGCCATTCCTGTCGATGAGGCTGCGGTTCGCCCCGGCATGAAAGGCGGGCAATACAAGCCGCTCTCCCAGGGCGAACTCGAAAAGATCCATGAAGCAGCCCTGACGCTTCTCGAGACCGTTGGTATCGGAAATTCTATTCCCTCGTGCATCGAAATGATGACCGAGAAAGGCTGCACGCTGGACGAAAACGGCCGCTTGCGGTTTCCACGTGCCCTGATCGAGGACACGCTGACAATTTGTGCGCGCCGCTTTCCGCTGTTTGCCCGCGATCCCAAATACGACCTGGAACCATGGGGCACCAATGTTCATTTCGGCACTGCCGGTGCCGCCGTTCACGTTGTCGAACCGGAGACGGAGGCCTATCGGGATTCATTGCTGGTCGACCTGTATGACGCTGCCCGCATTGTCGACAATTGCGAACACATTCACTTCTTCCAGCGCCCGTTGGTGGCGCGCGACATGGTTGAACCGCGCGACCTTGATGTGAATACGCTTTACGCCTGCCTGGCGGGCACATCCAAGCACATCGGCACCTCGATGGTGGAACCGGATCATGTGCGCGAGTGCCTGGATATGCTGCACGTGGTAGCCGGCAGCGAAGCCAAATGGCGCGAGCGCCCGTTCGTCAGCCAGTCAAACTGCTTCGTTGTGCCGCCGATGAAGTGGGCGGAGGATGCCTGCCGGTGCCTGGAAGTCGCCGTTCGCGGCGGCATGCCGGTGTTACTGCTGTCGGCAGCCCAGGCGGGTGCTACATCACCGGCCGCGCTGGCCGGAACCATAGTTCAGGCGGTCGCCGAATGCCTGGCCGGGCTGGCCTATGTCAATGCCATTCAGCCGGGTGGCTACGCACTGTGGGGACCGTGGCCGTTCGTTTCCGACCTCAGAACCGGCGCCATGTCGGGCGGCTCCGGCGAACAGGCCCTGATCTCGTCGGCATGTGCGCAGATGGGCCAGTTCTACGACCTGCCGACCGGATCCGCTGCCGGCATGGCCGACAGCAAACTGCCGGACATGCAGGCCGGTTGCGAGCATGGTGTGAACGCGGCCCTTACCGCATTGTCAGGCATCAACATGCTCTACGAAGCCGCCGGCATGCACGCCTCTCTACTCGGGTTCTGCTTTGAAAGCCTGCTGATCGACAACGACATGCTGGGCGCCATCAACCGCAATGTGCGCGGTATCGAGGTCAATGACGCAACCTTGTCCATCGACGTGATCACCGAGGTCTGCACCGAGGGACCGGGCCACTATCTGGGGTCAGGCCAGACACTGGACCTGATGCAGAAAGACTATGTCTATCCGGACGTCGGCAACCGCATGAGCCCGAAGGAATGGAACGAGGCGAAGAAGCCGGACGTGGTCAAGGTAGCCGCAGCGCGCAAGGACAAGATACTGTCGGGATACTTCCCGGACTACCTGCCGGAAGACCTGGACCGGCAACTTCGCGCCAACCACGACATCAAACTGGACAAGGCTTTGCTGCAGGCAGGCCATTCACGCTTTGCCTGACGCACCTCCAGACGCTGCAGCAATCGAAGCGCGCATCCGTGGCGAGAGCTTTGAGGTTCTGGGCTGGCTGGATCATGGGGACGGTGTAGAGTTTGAAGGCCGGTCGCTGGTTCTGATCGGCAATGCCGGACCTGCCATGTTTGGGCGCTTCGCGTCGGAGCGGGACCCGGCGCACGACCTGATGGACCATTGGACGCGAGACGTGCTTGCCCCGCTGGCCGATGAGCTTGGCGCGCACGCACAGTTTCCGTTCGACACGCCGCATCCGCCGTTCCTGACCTGGGCACGGGCTGCAGGGGCCGGTCACACGTCGCCTCTGGGCATGAACATTCATCCGAAATTCGGCCTGTGGCATGCCTATCGCGCCGCCTTCCTGTTTGATCATGGCATCACGCATCCATCTGTCACTGACAGCGGGTCACCATGTGACAGTTGTCCGGACAAACCATGCCTTGCGACCTGTCCCGTCGGTGCCTTCACGCGCGATGGCTATGATGTTCCAGCCTGTGCGGCACATCTGTCGTCGCCACAGGGTGAGCCCTGCCGGACAGGAGGCTGCATGGCCCGCAATGCCTGCCCGGTGGCTCTTGAGTATTTCTACTCGCCAGACCAAACCCGCTTCCATATGGTCGCTTTCATGAAAGCACGCGGCGTGGATCCCGAGACAATCGGATAGAGCTCGCTGCCTCTTAAAAGGAATACCCCCGGCATGTATGCGCACATAAAATCCAAACTCGACAATGGTGAACTGGTCATTCTGGACGGTGGCACCGGCACGGATATCCAGCGCCGCGGCGTGAAAATGGATTCAGATGTGTGGTGTGCGGAAGCCAACCGCACCCATCCGGAAGTGGTGCGGGCAGTGCATGACGACTACATCAGGGTCGGCGCCGAAGTCATCACGGCCAACACCTATGCATCCGCACCCTTGATGTTCAATGCGCATGGCCGAGATGCCGACCTGATCGAAACCGACACCATCGCCATGCGGGTTGCGCGCGAGGCCGCAGACGCGGCTGATCACACGGTGTGCGTTGCAGGCTCCATTTCCGTCATGCGCCCAATGACCAGGGGAACCGATGATTTCGATCCCAATTATTCCTGGGACGACGACACCGTGCGGCGCCTTTTCGACGCCAAAGCCGCCAACCTGAAAGCCTGTGGCGCGGATCTGCTGATCATGGAAATGATGCGCGACATGAAGTTTTCAAGCTGGGCAGTTGAGGCAGCGATCAATACCGGACTGCCGGTCTGGGTCGGCATTGCGGTTGAACGCAATGGCGACGGCGCACTGGCGGGCGTCAACCACCCGGACCAGTTGCTGGAACCGATCGTCGCGGAGCTGACCCGGTTCAATCCGGATGCCTGCCTGATCATGCATTCGCCGATCGACACCATACTGGAAGGTCTTGAGGTGATTTCCGCCAACTGGTCGGGTCCGACAGGCGCCTATCCGGAAGCCGGTGAGTTCACCATGCCGGACTGGCAGTTCGTTGACATTGCACCGGCAGACTTTGCCATTGCTGCCCAGGACTGGCGCAAGGCAGGCGCGCGGATCGTCGGCGGTTGCTGCGGTGTCACGCCGGATCACATTGCAGCCCTTTCGACCATGGGCACGCGATGAGTACGTCACACAAGGCAAGCTGCCTGTGTGGCGGTGTAAAGTTTGAAGTTACCGGCCAACTGCGCGATGTCGTTGCCTGTCACTGTGTGCAGTGCCGCAAGCAGACCGGCAACTATATGAGCGCCACGGGCTGTGATGATGATGCGTTGAGTATGAGCTCGTCAGACGGCCTGGCCTGGTATGAATCGACCCCCGGCTACAAGCGCGGGTTTTGCTCGACCTGCGGGTCAACCCTGTTCTGGAAAGCCGACGGGACTGACCGTATTGCAATTGCCGCCGGTGTGTTCGACGGCCCTCTCGGTGTTCCCCTCAAGGGCCACATCTACTGCGACTATGCCGGTGAGTATTATGAGATCGCAGGCGGCGAATTTCGTGAACCGCTAAGTGATGACTACTCGGACGCCAAGCCTGAAACCTGACCGGGTCAATACCCCTTCAGCTCGCCGTTGATCACATAACGCAGGATATCCACGACCTGGGCCGGTGTTTCGGTGACGGCAAGGGCGGCGGCATCGACTTCTTTCAAAGCATGCTGGTGGTCTGCGCCATGCATGATGATGACCGCCTTGCCGAGCGCCGATGCGTAACCTGCATCGAAGGCTGCATTCCACTGCTTGTACTTTTCACCGAAACGCACCACGACGACATCGGCTTTTTCAATCAGGGTACGGGTGCGAATGGCGTTGACATTGGCGCCCTTGTTGTCGTGCCAGAACTTGTTGGGTTCCTCGCCCAGGATCGCGACACCGCAATCATCCGATGCCGGGTGATTGGTGACAGGAGCGGAAAAACTGACCGGCAGCCCGGCAGCCTTGGTACCCTCTTCCAGTTCTTCGCGCCAGTTGGTGTGAATTTCGCCCGACAGGTAAACGTTCCAGGTCATATGCTTTAGGCCCTTATCGCTGATTGGAATTTGAACCCGGTATAACCGCCCTACCCCGGATTACGAAACCGCATGGCGGATTTGTTGGCCTGCAGCCGGTGTTCAGATGGTTTCCAGCCTGGCCATGTCCACCGCCAGGTCGCCATAGCCGGTGAACCGGTACTCATACTCAAGCTGCAGTTTCTCCGCTGCCGCCCTGGCCATTTCCTGCAAGGTTTCATCCTCGGTCTGTGCCAGATAGACAACCTTGGTGTAGTGGGCAAACATCATGTCACGCAGTTCCGGGTGCGCGGCCATGCCGAAGCCCTCCCAAACAAGCTTGTCAAAATGCCGGGCCAGATAGTCGGTCAGGTAAAAGGCGGTTATTTCGTCATCCTGGTGGGCGGCCCATTTATCGTTGCCGGAAAAGAACGAATAGCAGTGCGGCCCGTCAATGCGTTTTACGCCTTCCTGCTCGATGACCTTGTCCAGCAGTCCGCCGGTGCCACAGTCACCATAGGCAATGAAGATTTCGCGATAACGCCCGGTTGCCCGCGCCTTTCGGATGGCGTCGCGCACGCCGTCAGGGATCTTGTCCGGTGTATTGTGCCAGATGGCCGGCAGGCATTGTATATCAAGATGGGACCAGCGGTTCATCTCGATCAACGCCACCATTTCACGCCCCAGCGCGCCGCAGGCAATGATCAGCACATCGCCGGACTTCTTGCGGAACTCAAATTTTTCTTCCGGGCCGAGTTGTTTCATAGACGCCAGTATAGACCGGCCCGAGAGGCCCCGCGATGCTGAAAACGACAAACGCCGCCGAAAATGTCCGGCAGCGCTTGCGCAAGTTTGGAGAGATTAAACTGTGTGATCAGTAGCCGCGGCGAGCCATGCAGCGTTCCCAGCGCCATGTGTGCCAGCCAAAGCGGCGGGCGCAACGGCGGGCTGAACGGCGATAGTGGCGGCCACCGCGATAGCCGTGGTCATAGTAGCCGTGGCCGTGTGCAGCGCCGAGGGCACCAAATGCGGCCATCGTGCCGACACCGGCCCAGAACGCGCCTTTTTTCGAAATTGCATGGGCGGGAGAGGCCATTGCTGCAGCGATGGTGATAGCGGCGACGGCGGCGATTGCTGTATTGCGGATGGTAGTCATTGCTCTGTTTCCTCCAGTATAAATTTTTGTGATCTGTTTCATGTCAGTCACGTTGATGTCACTGAAGATGACAAAAATGTAATCGAAGTGATGTGCAGATCGTCACACGGCGGATGTTGAAAATCCGAATGCGCTGCGAAAAAACGCAGAAAAAAGCCGCTAAACGCCAAAAAAAATACGCCCGCAGTTTCAAGCTGCAGGCGCATTGACTTCGAAAAAGTTCAGAAAATACCGGCTCAGGCGGTGACCTGGTTGTGCTTGCGCGCCATGAATTCCTTGGCGGTTTCAACGGCAACGGCAGCATCGCGGCAATAGGCGTCCGCGCCGATGGCAGCGGCAAATTCCTCGTTCAGCGGCGCGCCGCCGACCAGCACGATGTAATCGTCGCGCATGCCCTTTTCCTTCAGGGTATCGATGACCACCTTCATGTAGGGCATCGTGGTGGTCAAAAGCGCAGACATGCCGAGAATGTCAGGTTTGTGCTCTTCAATGGCTTCCAGGTAATTTTCGACCGGATTGTTGATGCCGATATTGATCACTTCGAAACCGGCACCTTCCATCATCATGGACACCAGGTTCTTGCCGATGTCGTGAATGTCACCCTTGACCGTGCCGATGACCATTTTGCCGACGCGCGGCGCGCCGGTCTCAGCCAGCAATGGTTTGAGAATGAACATGCCCGCCTTCATGGCGTTGGCGGCCAGCAGCACTTCCGGCACAAACAGGATACCATCGCGGAAGTCGATACCGACAATGCGCATGCCCTCAACCAGGGCTTCGGTCAGGACCTTGTACGGGGTCCATCCGCGCTCAAGCAGGATGTGGACGCCTTCCTCGATCTCTTCCTTGAGACCGTCATAAAGGTCGTCGTGCATCTGCTGGGTAAGCTCTTCGTCATCCAGCGACCGCAGGTCAAGATCGTCTTCTTCAGTCATCGTCTTCTCCACTAGATGCGCCATGCGTGCGACGTGATTAGACATTCATAACCGTTAATGAATCAAGCATGCGCACGAACTTGCGACGAAAAGCTGCCCGATTGCGACTGGTGCAGTGCAAAAGAAATGCACCTGCTTGACTAAGCTGCTGATACCGCGCACCTTTAACCAACCAAGCACCCTTCCCCGACAGCTATCGTTTCAGGATCATCATGACCGGATTTTCTATTGCTGGCGTTCGCGCCCAATTCCCTGCCCTTTCCATCACCGATGACGGAAAATCACGCATTTACCTGGACAATCCGGCCGGCACACAGGTGCCTCAGCATGTCATCGACCGCGCCACCCGTGCCATGATCGAGCAGAATGCCAATCTGGGTGGTGCCTTTGTGACCTCGGAAAAAGCGCTGGCCCTGTTTGATGAAGCCCATGAGGCGGCAGCCCAATTCTACAATGCACCTGCAACCACCGACGTCTTTTACGGCGCCAACATGACTACGATAACACTGGCCATGTCGCGCAACCTGCAAAAAACCCTGGCCTTGAGCGAAGGTGACGAGATCGTGCTGTCGCGGATGGATCACGATGCAAACGTGGCACCCTGGCTGCTGGTGGCAGCCGATACCGGCGCCACCGTAAAATGGCTCGACTTCGATACCGATACGTTTGAATTCCCGGACGATGCCTTGGACAAGGTGTTGAGCGACAAGACCAAAATCGTCGCCGTGAGCTATGCCTCAAACTGCACCGGCACCATCAATGACGTGAAATCCATGTGCTCCAAGGCGCGCAGCGCCGGTGCAATCAGCTATGTGGACGCGGTGCAGTTTGCTCCACACGGCGTCATCGATGTGCAGGACATCGGCTGTGATTTCCTGGTGTCGTCCGCCTACAAGTTCTTCGGGCCCCACCAGGGTATCATGTACGGGCGTGGTGACCTGCTTGAGAGCATGTTCTCCTACCAGGTGCGGCCTCCGCTTGAGTATGGTTCCCCCGCCAAGTTTGAAACAGGTACCGCGCCTCGCGAAACCCTGGCGGCATCACTGGGGGCCATCGAATACATCGCATCGCTGGGCGATGGTGACACCGGTTTACCACTGTCGCGAAACCGGATTGCATCCGGCATGCACGCAGCCATGGGCCATGAAATGGCGCTGACCAGGCAGATGATCGGCGGCCTGACCTCCATAAAGGGCGTCAAAGTGCGCGGCATCACGTCGGACAACGCACTGGCGCGGCGGGTGCCTACCGTATCCATCACCATGGACGGGAAAAACCCCGAGGACATGGCCAAATCGCTGGCAGATAAGAACACGTTCCTGTGGTCGGGTCACAATTATGCGCTGGAGCCGATCAACCACATGGACCTGATGAAGGATGGCGGCGTCCTGCGCATCGGCCTGGCGCACTACAACACGGCGGAAGAAGTGGACACATTGCTGGAGCAGCTGGAAGACCTGGCCTAAGGCGAAATGAGGATCAGGAGGCCCGGGTAACGTCCGTCAGCGGATCGGCAAGCTCGCGGCCGCCCGGCGGTTGTGCGGTCGGCATCGAGCCGGGCTGGCGTTCGACCATGCGATGCACCACGGCGGGTGCCCCTTCGATATGAAGTTTTTCCACCTGCTCATAGATTGAAGCATCCGCCCTGGTCCGGCGCTGCGCATCGCGGACATAGTCCAGCCAGGTCGGAACGTGAAAGCGCTCCATCCACAATTGTGGGTCCGACAGGTCGCGCAACAGCGTCCAGCGTAAAAACCCGTCCCTGCGGCAGATGCGGCGGCGCTCGTTCATGACGTTCAGGAAGGCCACGACATCCTTTTCGGCAATACGGTGCTCGACCGTGATGACCACCGGGCCACTGCGCGGCTCCAGCGGTACGGCAATGTCCGGTTCGCGCCAGTGGTCGAGAGGAGCAAGGTCGACAGTCTCGATCTGCTGCAACGAACGCACGAGGCCCGGCAAAATGGCCACGGCCATCATCGCCGCAGCGGTGAACAACGCGATCGGTATGGAATAGTGCGAGGCCACATAACCGGACAGCCAGCTCCCGAACGCCATGCCGCCAAATGTCACCATCTGGTATATGGACAGCGCCCGGGCAACCACCCAGCGCGGCGCGGCCATCTGAACAGAGACATTGAACGTCGACAGCGCCAATACCCATCCCGCGCCGGTGAGCATCAACGCCGGCATTGTCAGGATCAATTGCGTACTCGCAGCTGTAATGATGGTACCGGCGAGCACCGCAACCGATGCAACGCGCACAATCCATTCCGTCGAGTATTTCTTGCGCAACCGCCCGCTGGACAGTGCGCCGCCGACGGCGCCGACACCGAAAGAGCCAAGCAACGCGCCAAAGACCAGCGGGCCGCCGGTTATGATATCGCTGGCGACGACCGGCATCAGTGCCGGCACGGCTGCCGCGGCCGCACCGAAAAGACAGCTGCGCAGCAACACGGCACGGATGTTGGGGGACATGGCCACGAACCGAATGCCCGCTGATATTGCAAGGTCGATCCGTTCACGCGGCAGCGTGCGCGGCATGGTGTCCGGCCGCCAGCGCACCAGCACGGCCAGCAATGCTACGTAACTGAGTGCGTTGGTGGCGAAAGCCGCGGCCGCTCCGCCTGCCGCAACGATCGCCCCGCCAACGGCGGGACCGACACTGCGGGCAATGTTGAAACCCATCGAGTTCAGGGCCACAGCGCCGGGCAACAGGTCACGCGGAACCATGTCACCGACCGAAGCCTGCCAGGCCGGATTGTTCAATGCGGTGCCGCAGCCAATGAGGAAAGTGAAGCCGATCAGCAGCCAGGGCGTCAGAACTCCGTACCATGCGCACACGGCCAGAACCACGGAGACAATCAACATGAATGCTTGCGCGCAGATCATCACGCGCCGGCGATCGAGATTGTCGGCAATGGCACCCGCCAGCAGCGCAAACAGCATGATCGGCAGCGCGGTAGAGGCCTGGACCAGCGCGACAAATTGCGGCGAGTCCGTCAGCGTGGTCATCAGCCACGATGCGCCCACCGCCTGCACGAGACCACCAAAGTTCGAACTCATGCTGGCCAGCCAGATAGACCGGAAAACCGGCACTCCCAGGGCCGAGGACGGAGCGGAATCCGGACTGTCTTCTAAATCGTCAGGCATGCACCTTTGTCAGGCCATCCGCGCCGATTTGCAAGGTCGCGACAGGGCTTACCGGAAATATTGCTGAAAGACGCGGGCCCGTGACGCCTAGATGGTCACAAGACCTGCACTACCCCCGGCGCCTGCCCCTGCCCTCGCGGCCGCGTCGGGCAGCGCCCTCGGCGGCAGTGTCCGTGCCGTGAGCCAGGGCGGAGACCTTGCCAAGCTTTGCCTCGACCTGATCGACCGTCGGACGGGCACCACCTGAATAGGTTTCCAGCGACGTGCGCATGGCGCGCACGTGCTCATAGGTCGTGCCGCAGCACCCGCCGATGATCTTTGCACCTGAATCAAACGCCAGCCGGGCATAATCGGCCATCAGTTCCGGCGTGCCGTCATAGTGGATGTGGCCATCCATCCAGGCGGGGATGCCGCAGTTGCCCTTGGCCACCACAATGGCGCTGCCATCGGCCTCGGTCATGCCCAGCACGGTCGCCACCAGTTCAGCAGCACCGGTGCCGCAATTGGCGCCGATGGCGTCTGGCGCGACCTGCTGTGTCGCCGCGAGAGCCGCGTAGGCCGCAGGTGTCAGTCCCATCATGGTGCGGCCATTGGTGTCAAAGCTCATGGTCGCCACCACCGGCAAGCTGGTGGTGCGAGCCCCTTCAAGGGCGGACTTGAATTCTTCTTCCGAGGAAATGGTTTCGATCCACAACACATCCGCGCCGCCTGCCTCAAGCGCCTGGGCCTGCTCGGCGAATGCCGCGACACCCTGTTCGTGGGTCATTGTGCCGACCGGCTCAAAAATCTCGCCCGTCGGACCCATGGAGCCAGCCACGATAACCGGGCGATCCACCGCGTCCGCCTCCATGCGGGCAAGCTGGGCCGCCTTCATGTTGAGTTCGCTCACGCGGTTTTGAGCATCATGCAGCTTGAGCCGGTAGGCGTTGCCGCCAAACGAATTGCTCAGCACGATGTCGGACCCTGCCTCGATGAAGTTGCGGTGCAGCGCGCGAACCCGGTCGGTGTGATCTTCATTCCACAGTTCCGGGGCGTCGCCGGACTGCAAACCCATTGCGAACAGGTTTGTGCCGGTGGCCCCGTCGGCCAGCAGCCAGTCACGGGAATTCAGGAGATCGAGAAAGTTTGCACGGGCCATGATTTGTAGGACTCACCTTGTCAGAATTGGAGCCCTCACATAACACATAAAGATTTCTTTATGTAGTTATTTCTGGACTGTTATGCTGTGAAGCTTTCGGCAGAAAACCGCAGGTCCATGCGCTCGTTCACCGGCACTTCGCCTGTACGGGGCTCATCCTTCAACAGCATGGCCACCACATTGCGCAAGGCATGCAGGTCGCCGTAGCCCAGTACTGGCGCATCATCGACACCATTTTCCGGCTGCCCGTGTGCACAGACAATCTGCACCTGTTCCGGCAGGTCGTCGAGCAACTGCTCGCAGATACGCAGATAGTCACGCAGTGATGCGCCCGGGGTCTGGGCATACAAGGCACCGCAATAAATGAAATCCGCCGCGTACAACCGGCTCCGCTCCGCCTCCCACAGCGATACAGAATCCGGCGAGTGCCCCGGCGTGTGCAGCACGTGCAGCGACCGGCCCCCTACTCTGACAACCTCATCGGGCGCAATCCAGCGGCCCACCTCAAATGTCGGCACCGGTACCGCTTCGCTTGCGCCCAGGAACATCTCATCGGTCGGGGTCAGTGTGCCATTTGTCTCGATGGCGCGCAGCATTGGCAGGTCGGCCACCGTGGCCGGCCCAAACGCATGGATATTGCCGAGATGATCAAAATGCATGTGGGACGGAAACGCGTCCACGCGCGCCCGGCCATGGCGCGCGACCAGGGGTGCAATCGACCGTCTGCCGGAGCCGGTATCAAACAGCAGGCTGTCATCGCCGTCCGATATCAGATAGCTCCAGTTGCGCTGGTGATAGGCAGGTTCACCAATGGCAATGGTTGCATCATCGATCGCCTTGACGCCGAACCAGCCATCTTCCAGCAGCACATCATCTGCCAGCGTAATGGTCTCTATTGCCACTTCAAGGTTTTCGCGCATGGGGTGACCGGATGTCCTGGTTGGCAGCTTCCGTAAATCGGGTCGTCAGCCAGATCATTCAATGCCATCGTGGGCCATCAATCAAGGAGAGCAGCACATGAAAATTCGTTATGAGGCCATTTCGACCGACACCGCGCGCAGTCTCCAGAACGGGGATCCGGATGCATACGGCAATCTACCGGAACGCGCCGTATCAGATGGCAGCCGGATACCGTGCCGGCACTGCCTGAAACTGGTCGATGAAGGTGACGAGTATCTGATTGTGGCGCATCGCCCGTTCGGCAATCTGCAACCCTATTCGGAAACCGGGCCGATTTTCCTGCACGCGGATTTCTGCGAGCGCGCCGCGGCGGACGCAAAGCTTCCGGACATGCTGGACAGCCCGGCCTACCTGGTGCGCGGCTATGATGCCGGCGAGCGGATTATCTACGGCACCGGCCAGGTGGTTCCAACCGCTGACATCGGCACTTATGCCGGAGCCCTGCTGAAAGACGACAAGGTTGAATTCGTGCATGTGCGCTCGGCAGAAAACAACTGCTTCCAGTGCCGGGTGGAGCGCGACTGACCGATCAGTCTGCCAGCGTGTGAAAATCATCCCAGCGCAGAGTTTCGACACCTGACTTGTCGAGCCTGGCGTTGAGCGCGATGGCCGTGCCCAGGGTCGCGACCTTTATGCCCCGGTATTTGGTGCGCGGCCCGGTCAGCAGGAAGTTGAGTTTCGGCCAGCCCCACAGTGTCAGTGCCTGCGTCAGGCCATAGCGGTTTTCAGGTGTCAGGATCATCGACGGCTGGAAAAGGCTCAGCCGCTCAAAATCCAGCGCTCTCAGTGCGTCTTCCAACTCACCCTTGGTGCGCAGGAAAAATGAACGCGACCTGGAATCCGACCCGATTGAACCGAGCAGTTGAAAATGCTTCACGCCCGCCTTCCTGCAGGCGGCAGCGAAATCCAGCACCGCCAGCTTGTCTATGCGGACAAAGTCCTCGCGCGACACCTTTGAAGGTTCGCCGACACCGAGCGTGCAGATAGCCGTCGTGTGACCATCCAAATGCTCTGCGTAGGAAGCTGCACCGAAAATATCTGCGTTGTGCTGGCGCAGGCCCTCATGTGCGACGCCTTCGACAGGCCGTCGGCCCAGCAAAGTCAGCCGGGCGAGTTCGGGCATCTTGACGAGCGTGGACACAACTTCAGTGCCAACAGCTCCGGTCGCGCCCAGCATCACTATGTTCAGTCTTCTGTCCATGTTCCTGTTCGCAGACGCTGCTCAGGTCAGCCGGCTACACGCTCTGCTCACCGTAAAACAGCGAGACAACATGCTTTGCCTGCGCAAAAAACAACCAGCGCTCGACGATTGCTGCAATGCCCGACAATACGACCGCGAGCACGGCAAATACCGGCGCTGCATCACCTTCAAAGCCAAACGCCGCCCACACCAGCACAAGCGCTGCAGCCAGGCAGCCCCCGACAATCATGCGCAGTTTCCGGGCGTGCTTGCGCGCAACCCTGAAACCCATTTCCGACTGGATGTAGTTCTCCGACGTATGCGGCAATTCCCACTGGCGCACATCGCTGCCGAGACCGGTGGCATCGCCCATGGTGTAGATCGGCTTCATATTGTCGATACTGGCCCAGTAAACCAGCTTGGCAATAGCTGCCAACACCAGCGCAACGATGGTGATGACACCGAGTGCGGGAATGCCGGAACGGCCGAACACACTAGCCAGTGCAAACAGCAAGACGGCGCCGGTGGCAATCGAGAAAATCAGGTAGACCGGCACCACCATCCAGTGCCGCCAGGCACGGATTGTCGCCAGCGATGCATAGATCATTGCGGTGCACACCACCGTCACCATGGCCAGGATGGCCGTGAGGATGCCCAGAACCATCAACAGGCTTTCATTGCTGTCCGGCAACACCCACAGCAATCCGAACAGGCAGGCGGGAATATAGGTGGCCACTGCCAGCACGCCTTCGCGTGACAGCCACGAAGACCGCCACTGCGAAAACGCCCGCCAGGCACGTTCCGGGTGACCAAGGTGGAACGTGGATGACAACAACCCGACGGTGATCAGGCCGAGGGCCAACAGCATGGACACGGTGCCAAACCAGAAGTCAGAAGCGCTGCCATGACTGGCACCGGTCAAACCCAGCAGCGCCAGCAGGCCATAACCGGCGCCGGACGCAGTGGTGAACAGGATTACGGAATATGCGGGATGCATTAGCTCAGGACCTCGTCAATCCAGGAAAAGACGCGCTCTGCCAGCGAGCCGTCACCCTTGCCGACCGTTTCCAGCGGTGTCGACTTTACACCGCCTGCCTTGTCACGGCGCGGCCGCGGCGGCAGGTACTTGTTGACCGGCTTGTAATCCATCTGCGGCAGCAGGTCGAAGCCGCCGCGGGCATTGACCAGCTTTGATACTTTGGAGTTTTCGTCCCCCAGATCACCGAAATGGCGGGCACCCGTAGGACACGCCCGCACGCATGCCGGCTGGCGGTCTTCCGGTTCCAGGTTTTCATTGTAGATGCGGTCCACACACAATGTGCACTTCTTCATCACGCCGTCGTCCTGGTCGTACTCGCGCGCGCCGTAAGGACAGGCCCATGAGCACAGCTTGCAGCCGATGCAGGTATCCGGGTTGACCAGCACGATGCCGTCTTCCTCACGCTTGTAACTGGCACCCGTCGGACAAACGGTGACACAGGCAGGCGTTTCGCAATGCAGGCAGGAGCGCGGGAAATGCAGGCCGCGGGCATTGTCACCGTCGCCGGTTTCGTAGCCGTGAATGCGGTTGAGCCACGCACCTGCCGGATCAGGCCCGTAAGGTTCAAGATCAGTGAGCGGCGCCGAGTAGCCCTGTGTGTTCCATTCCTTGCACGACACCGCACAGGCCTGACAGCCGACGCAGGTATCAAGGTCGATGACCAGGCCGAGCTTCTTCTGTCCGGGCTTTGTCGTATCTGGAAGGGTTGTCATGACCTGGCTCCCCGCAGCGCCCGCGAGCCGATTTTCATGGCCGCCTTGAACAGGCCCGGCGGCCGCTTGGTGGCCTCAAATTGCGGTTCCGTCATTTCCGCGCCGTCCGCCTTTTCAACGCGCACCCGAAGGTCGTACCACGCCGCCTGCCCGGTTACCGGATCGGAATTGGAATAGCGGTAACCGTCGCCGCGTGCCGGCAACAGGTCGGAGATGATGTGGTTGAGCAGGAAACCCTTCTTGGCTTCCGGCGCATTCTTGTCAAGGTTCCAGGCCCCCGACCGCTTGCCGATGGCATTCCAGGTCCACACGGTGTCCGGGTTGACCCCGTCCATCAGTTTCAGCTGCACCTTGATGCGGCCGTGGTGGCTGGTGACATGCACCCAGTCGCCGTCCTTCATACCGAGTTTCTTGGCCCGGCCACGCTCCATGTAGAGCCAGTTGCGGCCCAGAATCTGGCGCAGCCAGGCGTTCTGCGAACCCCATGAATGGTACATCGCCATGGGCCGCTGGGTGATGGCGTGCATTGGGAATTCGCGGGCATCGGTCATGGCTTCTTCAAACGGCGCATACCACATCGGCACCGGGTCGAAGAACGACTCCACACGACGGCGGTGCACCTGCGGCGGCACGACGTCGCCATGGCCGCGCGCGGCCTGGCGGAACTTCTGCATGGTTTCGGAATACAGGCTGAACATGATCTGGTTGGCATTGGGGTTGAAGCCGAAGCCCTGCGCCCATTCCAGGTAATCCTTGTTGGCCATGCGGTAGTAGCGCATGTGTTCCGGCAACTCGTACTTCCAGAAACAGCCGTTCTTGATGTAGTCGTCAAGCTGGTTCGGATTGACTTCGCCGGTGCCCTGCTTGCTGCCGTCTGCGCCCCTGAATCCGGCCAGCGGACCAATGCCCGGGCCGCGCTCGTGGTTGACAATATAGTCAGAATAACCGCCGGGGTATTTCGGCGTCATGTCTTCCTTGACCATACCCGGCAAACCCAGCCGGGCACCGAGATCCAGCATCACTGTCTGGAACGGCCGTACATCGCGGTCCGGCTCAACGACAGGCCGGCGAATTGAATCAGCCGGACCATGGGGTTCCGAAATGGGCCGGTCCAGCATGGAGATACAGTCCCAGCGTTCCAGATAGGTCGTGTCCGGCAGGATCAGGTCGGCATAGGCCACGGTCTCTGAGTAATAAGCATCCGAATAGATGAATTTCGGGATCACATAGTCCCCGGTCTCTTCATCAATTTTGGTCAGGTGCTCCATGATACCGGTGGTATTCATGGAGGAGTTCCAGCCCATGTTCGCCATGTACATGAACAAGACGTCGATACCATACGGGTCCTTGTTGGCCGCGTTGGTGATGACCGTGTGCATCAGGCCATGGGCGGCAATCGGCGCATCCCAGGAATAGGCCTTGTCGATGCGCCGGGGCGAGCCGTCGTCATTGACCAGCAGGTCTTCAGGTCCGGCCACAAAGCCAAGCGGCGGACCGGGCAGCGGCTTGAGCGGATTGACCTCGCCGACCTTGCCGGCCGGCCTCAGGCCGGGAGGGGCTGCCTTCGGGAATGGCGGCTTGTAAAGGAAACCGCCCGGCACATCGATGGTGCCCAGCAGAATCTGCAGGATGTGAATTGAACGGCAGGTATGAAAGCCGTTGGAGTGGGCCGAGATACCGCGCATGGCATGCATGGACACTGGCCGACCGGTCATCTTGTCGTGTTTGTTGCCATGGGTATCAGTCCAGGCAACGTCCAGTTCGAAGGCCTGCTCAAAGGCGGCGTGGGCCAGTTCGCCGGCAATGCGTTCGATGGTTGCAGCTTCTATGCCGCAATGAGTTGCAGCCTTTTCGGCAGAATACTCATCGGAGAGATAGCGCTCGGCAACAAACTGGAATGACGGTACGCCGATGCGCTTGGTCTTGCCGGGCAGTTTCACTTCGCCGTGCAGCGCCACCTGGTCTGCCTTGTCGACGGTCACGGGCTTTTTGGACTTCGCATCCAGCACCAGTATCTTGCCATAGCGGTCGCGTGCGATCAGGCCGTCGTCTGCCGCGCCGGGATCACGGATGACCAGGTGACCGGCATTGGTATAGCGGGCCAGGTAGTCGAGGTCGATCTTGCCTGCCTTGAGCAACTGGTGCACCAGCGCACCGACAAACAGTCCGTCGGTGCCGGGGCGAATGCCGACCCATTCATCTGCAATGGCGGAATACCCCGATTTCACCGGATTGATCGATACGATCTTGGCGCCGTTCTTCTTCAACTTGCCAAGGCCGGTCTTGATCGGGTTGGAGGCGTGGTCCTCGGCGACACCGAACAGCAGGAAGTACTTGGTGCGATCCCAGTCGGGTTCACCAAACTCCCAGAACGAGCCGCCAAACGTATACAGGCCAGCGGCCGCCATGTTCACCGAACAAAACCCGCCATGGGCGGCAAAATTCGGGGTGCCGAACTGGCTTGCCCACCAGCCGGTGAGTGCCTGTGACTGATCGCGCCCGGTAAACAGCGCCAGTTTTTTAGGATCGGTCGAGCGAACCTCGGACAACCAGGTGGTTGCCGTCCTCAGTGCTTCGTCCCATTCAACCTCGCGGAATTCACCAGAGCCGCGCGGGCCAACCCGCAGCAGCGGCTTGGTCAGGCGGGCCGGTGAATAATGCTGCATGATGCCGGCAGAGCCCTTGCCGCACAAAACACCCTTGTTCACCGGATGGTCGCGGTTTCCCTCAATGTATTTGACCGTTCCGTCTTTCAGGTAGACCTTGATGCCACAGCGGCAGGCGCACATGTAACATGTGGTGGTTTTCACCTCATCCCAGGTCTTCAGGTTGAGATCGACTTTGGGCTCGCTGGCCATGGGCGCAATACCATCCGCAGTTTTAAATGGAAGACGACTTCGATGGTCAAACTAGCAGAGCGCTGTGCCATCGCAATAGCACCAGCCGCGGCAAAGCGACCAACCAGATGGCATTTATTGAAACAAAAAGTCTCAATAATCAAAAATTGAAATGCGTATAATCAAAAAGGGCGCCGCAATCCTGCGGCGCCCTTTGTCTAAACTGCTGTGTTCGTCAGGCTATTCGAGAATTTCACCTGCGGCGACCCAACGACCGAAGTTCGGCAAGTCAAGCGTCGCACCATAACGGTCGGTTTCCCGTATTGTCTGGGTGCCAAAGCGATGCGTGAACCCGGCCATGATTGTATGTTCGGTGAATTCCGCCGAATCCGGGCTGCTTTTATCGAAGTGTGCGCCGCGATATCCGACAAATACATTGCTGTCGCCAAGAATCGGCAATCCCGCAATCATCGTATCGTAGCGAACACCCCATTCAAGGATTGTCATGTCCGACGGAGTTATCTCATTGAAATCATTTTGCCCATCCACATAAGCGATTTCAGCCTGCACGCGGGTATCGGGGTCCATGAACCAGCGAACAATGCCACGACCAAAAAAAGCGTCCCGCAAGGCATCGCTGTCTACTATCGTCGAACTGTCTGACGATGCACCATCAATGTAACCGCCCTGAACGTAGAGAGTGAAATCGCCTGCATAGAGCTGTGCCTCACCGCCAACTGCGTAGTAGCTGAAGTCTCTGGTGCTGTCGCTACCATTATCATCAGACGCTCCACCGCCAAACGATGCAAATGCACCGAACAACCCTGAATTCGGGTCTCTCCATGACAAATGCCCACCAGCCAGGAACGAGTGCGAAAAATGATCGTCCTCTCGCGAACCGGCCAATGCCTCAGAGGCATACTCGAACTCGACATCCGTCTGGATTGACAAATTCTCGCCAAGAGGCAGGCTCAATCGCCCGGTCAGACCGGAAACCAACTGGGAGTCGCCATCATCGAAATCGACACTGCCATCGCTGTCGTAGAAAGTGATCCCGGAAAAGGATTCAACCTCGCCGCCGACAACCAATCCGCGAATAGCCTCCTCGGCATCGAAATCCGCAGCGCTAACGCTGTTGGCTGACACTGCCAGCGCTATCGCCATTGCCGAGGTTGCGATTAGTTTTTTCATTATTTTTACCCTGCCCACTGATTTGAGTCGTGTATTTTTGAGTTGTACGGAGGAAAAAGCCATAACTGGCGGACCAGGTCAACGTGGTACACCGGCATGTGATGACTATTTTAGAAACCGTGACTTTTCTGCCACACTTCCAAAAGCACAAGCGGTGCTGATGAGTATCGCCCGGAATTGATCTGACGTGTGCAGATCATCACACGGACAAGTATCCTGGAGTGTTAGTCTGTCGCGGCGCGAGCATCACTAGTTCGGGACGGATACCGGCATTACCAGGCACCAGGAAAACAAAGACACGATCTGTGAATCCAGCAGCAAACCTGCCGGATTTGCATGGCGAACGTTTGCCGGTTTCGGCCTGATGCTGGCATTGCTGCTGGGCGGCGGCGCACTCGTGTGGTTCCTGAAGGATGGCACCAGTGCTCTTTCTGGCGACACATTGGCGGCCTACATAAAATCCTGGGGTATCTGGGGAAAACTGGGCGTTGTCGGGCTGATGGTGGCGCATTCGTTCATTCCGTTTCCTGCAGAGTTCGTCGCAATCGCGGCCGGCATGTGTTTCGGTACAGTGTGGGGAACGCTGCTGACCTGGGCGGGCGCCATGATCGGCGGGCTTGTAGCTTTCGGGATTGCCCGAAAGCTGGGCCGCCCGTTCGTTGCCGACATGCTGAAGCCCGAACAACTGGCGAAGATCGACAATGGAGCGGGCATAACAAGCGTACCGGCGATGATCGGCGTGAGGCTTATGCCGGTGATCGCCTTCAACCTGATCAATTACGGTGCCGGGCTGACCGATGTCAGCTGGTGGCGTTTCACCTGGACCATGGCAATCGGCATCCTGCCGCTGACACTCCTGATGGCGCTGCTCGGCGACCAGATGCGCGAGCCGACGATCGCCGACTGGATGGCGCTGCTTGGCGCAAGCGTAGCGATGCTGACAATCGTCCTGCTTGCCCGGCGCATTGGCACCCGCGGAACCAGCAACTAGACCGGTTGCTTCACCAGCTCAGCGCCTGGCAATCGCATGTTCGCGAAACACCACGTAAAGGCCCGCACAGATGGTGATGACAATGCCCAGAGCGGCGAGGCCGTTGGGCAGGTCTGCAAACACCAGATACCCGATGATGGTCGCGACCGGTATTTCAAGATACTGCATCGGGGCCAGCGTGGCAGACGGGGCAAACCGCAATGACCACGTCATCAGCAGATGAGCCATGGTGCCGACAACACCAATGGCCACCAGCAATGCCCCGGTGCTCAAGTCAGGTGCAATCAACCGCGTCTCCAGGACGCCGGTGATCGCGGTCAGGCAATAGACCAGGAGCAGGATAATTGTCGCCATGCCGCCGCTGACTGCCTGCAGGGAAACCGGGTCAACCTGCTTGGCAATTTGCCTGGTCACCAGCATGAACAGGGCGAAATCCACCGCGACCAGAAGCGGCAACAGCGCCGGCGCACCAACCTCTGAAAAACTTGGCTGGACGACGAGAAGAGTGCCCAGGAACCCGACAGCACACGCTGCCAGCCGGCGGCTGCCGACCTCTTCGTGCAGCACGAACCGGCCGAGCAACAACATGATGAACGGCATGACAAAGGCGATCGCCACTGCATCGGCCAGCGGCAGAAACTGCAAGGACAGAAACATCGCCCCTACCCCGACAATATGAAGAACTGTCCGGGCAACGGTCAGCCAGACGACACGCCGGGACATCCTGAAACTTCGCCCGCCCAGCAAAATCAGCGGCAGCAGCAAGACTGCCTGCAGGCCAAAGCGCACGATTAACAGTTGCAACAGCGGGACCGTACCGCCCAGCAGCTTTGCTATCGAGTCCCCGACAGGAGCCAACACACAAAATCCCAGCATCAGCAAAATGCCCAGTACAGGCCGATCAACAGTCATCCGCTACCCATAGGCGAAGCGTACGAGTTCAGCAATCGGACCAGATCCCGAATAGGGCAACCAGATGGCCGTCGTTCACCTTTCTGTCACAAACACTGATGACATCTGGTTGTTTTGGCGCTAGCGTGGGTCCAATTTTGTGACGATACAGGTCCAGAGGGGTCCAACTGCAATGCGAGACTGGCTTCTTCAAATCAAACGTGGCGAGTATGCCAGCCTGCAGACCCAGATCAGGGAAGCCTTTGTGTCTGCCATTCTGGACGGCCAGCTGGGCCGCGACGAGCCGGTGCCCTCAACCCGGAAGATGGCAAAAGTACTTGGCGTTTCAAGAAACACCGTCATGCTGGCCTATCAGGGCCTGCTGGACGACGGCTATCTGGTCGCCCGGGAGCGGTCAGGATACTACGTCTCCGACAAGGCTATTCCGCAACAGGCCGCACGGCCGACGCCAACCCAGCGCAGCGGCGCGTCAGAACACGATGCACCGGACTGGAATGCCCGGTTCGCGCGCACACCGGCCACGCTGGAAAACATTGCCAAGCCGCTGGACTGGTCCAGTTACAAATACCCGTTCATTTACGGCCAGGTGGACCATAACCTGTTCCCGATCGCCGAATGGCGCGAGTGCGCGCGCCAGACCCTTGGCAAACGCTGGTTCAATGCCTGGACCGATGATCACGGTTCGCACGACGACCCCCTGCTGGTGGAGCAGATCAGACGGCGTATCCTGCCCCGCCGCGGCATCATGGCCGGCGAAAACGAGATCCTGGTGACACTCGGCGCGCAGCATGCGCTCTACATGATCTCAAGCCTGCTGGCCAAACCGCAGACCAAGGTAGTTGTTGAAGATCCCGGCTTTCCCGATGCGCGCAACATCTTCTCGCTGCACACCAACAATATCCACCTGCAGGAAGTGGACTCACAAGGTATCGTGCCGGAAAACATCCCCGATGACACCGAAATGGTGTTTGTCACCCCCAGCCACCAGGCGCCCACGACCGTCACAATGCCGCTGTCGCGCCGCCTGGAACTCATAGAAAAGGCGCGCAAGAACGACTTTCTCATCATCGAGGACGATCATGAGTTCGAGACCAACTATGTCAATGAACCGTGCCCTTCGCTCAAGTCGCTGGATGATGATGGACACGTTATCTATATCGGCTCGCTTTCCAAATCGGTGTTTCACGGGCTCAGGCTGGGTTTCCTGGTGGCCCCCAAGGCATTCATCGATGAAGCGCGCGCCCTGCGCCGCCTGATGGTTCGCCACCCGCCCAACAACAATCAGCGCACTGCCGCCCTGTTCCTGTCTCTGGGCCACCATGACACCCTGATACGCCGGCTGCACCGGGCCTATCGCGCGCGCTGGGAGATCATGGCATCCGCCATGCAGGAGCATTTGCCAAACTCGACCAAGGTGCCGAGTTTCGGCGGCACAAGTTTCTGGGTGGAAGGCCCCAAGGGATTGGATTCAGAGCGGCTTGCCGCGGCGGGACGCGAACAGGGCCTGCTGATAGAGCCCGGCCGCATCTTCTTCGGCGGCCCAAATCCGCCGCGCAACTTCTTCCGACTGGGGTTCTCGTCGATAGATGAAACGCGTATCGAGCCGGGTATCGAGTTGCTGTCAAACCTGATTGACCAGGATCTGGACCTGGGCCAGGCCGCTGCGGAGTAGTTTGCCGATGAGCACTGATTTTTCAAAAGGCGCTGCCTGGATGGACGGCAAAATCACGCCCGTATCCGAGGCGAAAATCTCCGTACTGGACTGGGGTTTCACACGGTCTGACTGCACATATGATGTGGCCTCGGTTCGCAACGGCGCCTTCTTCCGGCTGAACGACTACCTTGAGCGGTTTCAGCAATCGCTTGCCAAGGTGCGCATCTCAGTTCCCCAGAAAACAGAGGAGATGCGCGACATCGTTCACAGCATCGTTGGCCGTTCCGGTTTACGGGATTCCTACGTGGCCATGGTGGCATGCCGCGGGGTTCCGCTTGTTCCCGGCACCCGGGACCCGCGCCAGTGCGGCAATCATTTCTTTGCCTGGTGCATTCCTTATGTACACGTAATCAAACCTGAGATTGCAGCGCGCGGCGCACATCTGTTCGTGCCGCGCGATGTGCGCCGCATCCCGCCCGACAGCGTTGATTCCACAGCCAAGAACTATCATTGGGGCGACATGACCAAAGGCCTGTTCGAAGCCCTGGATGCGGGTTTCGACACCGCCATGCTGCTTGATCACCGGGGCAATGTCACCGAAGGCCCCGGTTTCAATGTGTTTTCGCTGAAAGGCAATTGCGTGCGTACACCGGACACCGGCGTGCTCGAAGGCATAACGCGGCGAACTGTTCTTGAATTGTGCGGAGAACTGGGCCTGGAAACAGAAGTGCGCCCGGTTTCGCTCAGTGAGTTCATGGAATCCGATGAAGTCTTCACCTCCAGCACCGGCGGTGGTGTGGCACCGGTCACAAGGATCAATGAACGGGTGTTTTCGAACGACGCTCCCGGACCTGCGACGAGGCGCATTTCGGAAACTTACCTGTCATGGTTTGACCGGCCGGAACACCGCCAGCCGGTCACTTACGCATAATTCGGCAGTTGCTCAATCACGCCGCCTTGGTGTCATCGTCGTTTGCGTTGGCCGCCTTGAGCACCTTGCTGGTGGTTTCCGCCATCTCCTCGGCTTCCACTTCCACTTCGCGAACGAATTCTTCAACTGCCTCGGTGCCGGTCTCAGCCATGTTGCGGGCATGGTCCATGTAATTGTTCATCGCCGTGGAATAAAAGTCGGCCCACACGTCCATGATTTCCATGGGTGTCTTGCAGCCGGACAGGCGTTGCGGCATGGCAAAATCTTCCGACAGGCGCTGCTTCATGAACGCGGCATATTTGCCCTGGCAGCTGCTCAGGGTCTTGATCGCATCCGCGCTGTAGCGGCCGGCAAAATCCATGGCCGTTCGCGGTAGCTCACCGGCTGCATCAATGGCAGCTTGCGGGGCAGACGATGTGGTGGTTTTCTGTTTCATTAGGGCCTCCTGATGGTTGATGAAAACTCAAGTTGCCCCCCGGCCGTCGAACTCCAAGAATAGGCAGTACCGCATGTCAAGAAGATGACCGAGATCAAATGTTGCATAAAAAAGACGTATAAAAACGATCCGGCAGTCAGACCGGCAGGCCGGCCCATGGTTTGACGGTCCTGAGCGCAAGTGATGACTGGATACGCGCCACGCCCGGCAACCGGGTTATGGCCCGGCGATGGATGCGTTCATAGTCAGCCGCACTGGAGACTGCGATGCGCAACAGGTAGTCATACTGACCGCCCATGAGATGACATTCGAGAATGTCGGGCAGCCGGCGAACCGCATTTTCAAAGGCTTCGAGATTTTCCTCGGTTTGCGCAACCAGGGAAATCTCGACGAAGAATTCGATACTCAGGCCGAGCTCTTCACGGCCCAGCTGGGCGCCATAGCCACTGATCATGCCGCGCTGTTCCAGAAGCTTTATACGGCGGTGGCATGAGGACGCAGACAGATTGACCAGATCGGCCAATTCAACCACAGAAAGCGAGCTGTTGGCCTGGAGCTCTCGCAACAACCGACGATCTGCCTTGTCCAGGTCAGCGATACTCATTCTGAAAATTCCCCATTCATTGAAATTTTATCCGACAAAATTTGTTAAACACAGAATATTTGATAATAAATTCGACCACAAGAGATGTATCCTCGGGCCGGAAAACAAGCCAGACAATGCGATATCAGGAGGAAACGGCGATGCTGGTCGGTGTACCAAAAGAGATCAAGAACAAGGAATTCCGTGTCGGTATGACACCGACGTCGGTTCGCGAAGTGGTCGACGCCGGCCACAAGGTGATGGTTGAGACCGGCTGCGGTGTCGGCATCGGCATGGATGATACGTCCTACCGCAAGGCAGGCGCCAAGGTCGTCAAGACCGCAGCAGAAATATTCGCCAAGGCGGACATGATCGTGAAGGTCAAGGAGCCACAGGCCAGCGAGCGCAAAATGTTGCGGGAAGGCCAAATCCTGTTCACCTATCTTCACCTGGCGCCCGATCCAGCCCAGACCAAGGACCTGGTCAAATCCAAAGCCACCTGCATCGCCTATGAAACCGTGACCAGCCCGACCGGCGGCCTGCCCTTGCTGGCACCGATGTCGGAAGTAGCAGGCAGGCTGTCCATTCAGGCCGGCGCCTACTATCTGGAAAAGGCGCACGGCGGACACGGGCTCCTGCTGGGCGGCGTACCCGGTGTCGACCCGGCCAAGGTGGTGATCATCGGCGGCGGCATGGTCGGGCGCCATGCAGCACATATCGCGCTCGGCATGGGGGCGGACGTATGGGTGATCGACAGAAACGTGGATGTCCTTCGCTCGCTGTGGGCGCAGTTCGACCGCCCGCTCAATACGGTTTATTCGACCAAGGATGCTATTGAACGGCACTGCGCCGAAGCCGACCTGGTTGTCAGCGGCGTGCTGATTCCAGGTGCTGCCGCACCAAAACTGATTACGCGCGACATCCTGAAGACAATGAAGGCGGGTTCGGTCATCGTGGATGTGGCCATCGACCAGGGCGGCAGTGCGGAAACGTCCAAGGCCACCACCCATGACAACCCGGTCTATGTGGTCGACGATGTCATTCACTATTGCGTGGCCAATATGCCGGGCGGCGTGCCGAAAACATCAACCTACGCGCTCAACAACGCGACGCTGCCATTCATCCTGCAGATTGCGAATCGCGGATGGCGCAAGGCGCTGACCGAAAACAAGCACCTGATGGCCGGGCTTAATGTGCACGCGGGCCATGTGACCTACAAGGCGGTTGCCGATGACCTGGGCTACAAGTTCACAGCGCCGGAAGAAGCAGTTCGCATATAGCCTGAGACGCCGCACATGGTTTGAGAAAACGTCGAAGGCAGCGCGGATTACTCCGGCTGCCTTCTTCGTTTTCAGAGATTGCTCTCTTCTGCTCTTAGTAGAAGAACCTGTCGCGGCAGTTGTAGTAACGGTTCCACCAGTAGCGGCGACCGGTGCGACGGGCTTTCCGCTTCAGCCAATGGCAATTGCGGAAACCGTAGCCGTGACCCCAGCCGTAGCCGTGGCCCCAGCCCCATCCATGACGCCAGCGGCGACCATGACGATGCTTGCCGCCGACCAGAACAATGCCGGTCTTTGCCGCAGGTGCGGCAGAAGTTGTGGCAACAGCAGCGGCTGCGGATGACATGCCGCCGACAACGGATGCGTTGGCCGATGGTACGGCGGCAAATGCGGCAGCGGTTACAATCGCGGCTGCCATCAGGTTGGTCTTGTTGATCATGACTTCTTTTTCCTTCTTCTTGTTTTGTGACCGGCTGTCCCGGCCATCGTTGAAATGCAAACTAGCCGCATGAACACCCGCAGAATGTGCACATGATCACATGCCGTTCACCTGTATGTGATTGAGCCGGATGAGCCTGAGAACGCGAAAAGCAACACAGGGTCAAGCTACCCCGTGTTGCTCTGCTACGCTGAAAACGATCGGATTGATGGCTGCCGGGGTACAGGCACAGGACATGCCGGTCTGGTAAACCGGACGCGCGGTACCGGCACTTTCTACTGCCTGGGACCGGCAAGCCGCGACAGCTCACGGGTCGGATCATGCAACATCGATCCATTGAGTGCGTGGATCACGTCCGAGCGGGACAGGCCGATATCGGCGAGCTCGTGATCATCCATCTCCAGCAATTGCGCGGCTTCTCGGCGGTGGCGCACCAGCCTGGCAACTGCGCTCAGAACTTCAACAATCCAGTGACGCCGCTTTGTGCCGGTTGCAGCGTCGGTACGATTTGTATGAGTGGTGGTGGTCATTTTCGTTTCTCCTTCTGTTATCTGGAAACCACCATGAACCACCCCTGCTGACAGCATATTGTCAGCATGTGGCGGGCACTCCTGACAGCATGATGTCAGTAGGCTTATGCTAGGTGTCAGCAATCGATAACAAGGAGACGCCAGGTTCCATGCGCCGTGCCGACAGACTGTTCGAAATCATCCAGTTCATGCGCCGTCAACCGCTGACGCGTGCGCGTGACCTGGCCGAAAACTTCGAGGTTTCGGAACGCACCATCTATCGCGACATCCAGGATCTAATGACATCCGGGGTGCCGATCGAGGGCGAAGCCGGGATCGGCTATGTGCTGCGCGCCGGATATGACCTGCCACCACTAATGTTCAAGGAAACCGAAATTGAAGCGCTGGTGCTGGGCGCGCGTATTGTGCAGTCCTGGGCCGACAAGGAGCTGGCAGACGCTGCCACCGATGTGATTGCCAAAGTCGAAGCTGTGTTGCCCGATGCGTTGCGGGCCTACATGACCAATACGGCCCTGCTGGCCCCGTCCGAACACTATATGGCACCGCTCAAATTTGAACTGGGAGAGTTGCGAAACGCGCTGCGGGAGAACCGCAAGGTGACGATTGGATACGAGGATGCACGCGGTGATCCTACGAACAGGCAGGTCCGTCCGCTGTCGCTGGCCTATTTCGGCCCGGTCTGGCTGATGGCCGGCTGGTGCGAGCTTCGCGATGATTTTCGTACTTTCCGGCTCGACAGGATCGGCCAGTTTGAAGTCGCTGAAGACCGTTTCAAACCTGAACCCGGCAAGATGCTGAGAGACTTCCTAGCCCGTGATGACACATGGATTCGAGGCAGTGAAAAGCTGAAAGACACTCTGGACAGTGAAATTGGTTAATTATTGAGACTAAATATCTCAAATTTTGGCATCTGTCCATTACCTTTGGTGAATCTGGCACTGGCTGGCACCACAAACCCACACTAGAACACCCTCCACGGGTTGATTGATTGCCCGTGATAGCGCGCGCGGTATCCCGGCAGCACAGGAGAGGTAGTTTCCAATGAAGATGACAACAGAAGAAGCATTTGTAAAAGTCCTGCAGATGCACGGCATCGAACACGCGTTCGGTATTATCGGTTCAGCCATGATGGCGATTTCCGACCTGTTTCCCAAGGCGGGCATTAATTTCTGGGATTGCGCACATGAGTGTAATGCCGGCATGAGCGCGGACGGTTACACGCGCGCCACCGGCAAGATGTCAATGATGATTGCCCAGAACGGCCCTGGCATCACCAACTTCGTTACTCCTGTCAAAACCGCTTACTGGAACCATACGCCTTTGTTGCTGGTGACCCCGCAGGCTGCCAACAAGACCATCGGCCAGGGTGGCTTCCAGGAAATCGAACAGATGAAACTGTTTGAAGACATGGTCTGCTATCAGGAAGAAGTTCGCGACCCGTCACGCATGGTGGAAGTACTCAATCGCGTGATTGAACAGGCATTCCGTCTTTGCGGTCCCGCACAGATCAACATTCCTCGCGATTACTGGACGCAGGTTATCGACATTGACCTGCCGCAGATCGTTCGCCTTGAACTGCCAAGCGGCGGCAACCAGGCAATCGATGATGCAGCCAAGCTTCTGTCGGAAGCCAAGTTCCCTGTCATCCTGAACGGCGCAGGCGTTGTTATCGGCGGCGCCATCCCGGCTTCTGCTGCACTGGCTGAAAAACTGTCGGCACCGGTTTGCTGCGGCTACCAGCACAATGACGCTTTCCCCGGCTCGCACAAGCTGTCGGTCGGTCCGCTCGGCTACAACGGCTCCAAGGCCGCCATGGAACTGATTGCCAAGGCAGACGTGGTCCTGGCGCTGGGTACCCGCCTCAACCCGTTCTCGACACTGCCGGGCTACGGCATCGACTACTGGCCAAAGGATGCCAAGATCATTCAGGTCGACATCAACTCGGACCGTATCGGCCTGACCAAGAAGGTCACCGTTGCCATCCAGGGTGATGCCAAGGCAGTTGCTGAGCAGTTGCTGGACCGCCTGGCCCCGACGGCCGGCAATGCCGGACGTGAAGACCGTGAAGCCCTGGTCCATCAGAGCAAGTCGGCCTGGCTGCAGCAATTGTCCTCCATGGACCATGAAGACGATGATCCGGGCACCAACTGGAACGAACGTGCCCGCGGTCGTGAGCCTGAGCGGATGAGCCCGCGCATGGCATGGCGTGCCATTCAGAAGGTACTGCCGAAGGAAGCCATCATTTCTTCCGACATCGGCAACAACTGCGCCATCGGCAACGCCTACCCGACCTTTGAGAAGGGCCGCAAATACCTGGCTCCAGGACTGTTCGGTCCTTGCGGGTATGGTTTCCCGGCCATTCTGGGCGCCAAGATCGGCTGTCCGGACACCCCGGTCGTCGGCTTTGCCGGTGACGGTGCATTCGGCATCTCCATGAACGAGATGACAGCCTGCGGCCGCAACGACTGGCCGCCAATCACCATGGTGATCTTCCGCAACTACCAGTGGGGTGCTGAAAAGCGCAACACGACCCTGTGGTTCGATGACAACTTTGTCGGCACCGAGCTGAACCTGGGTGTTGAATATGCCAAGATTGCCGAAGGCTGTGGCCTCAAGGGTGTCCAGGTGACCAGCATGGACCAGCTGTCTGCGGCACTGGAAGATGCGATTGAAGGCCAGATGAAGCGCGGTGAAACAACCTTCATCGAATGTGTCCTGAACCAGGAACTGGGCGAACCGTTCCGCCGCGACGCCATGAAGAAACCTGTTTCTGTTGCAGGTATTGATCCCAAGGACATGCGTCCGCAACAGTCCCGGGTGTGACCCCTAATACTGTAACGGCATCTAAACCTGTTATCGGCAGCCTGCGTTCTTCACGGAACGCGGGCTGTTTTCATATGTATGCGATGGGTGCGCTTACGGGCCGGAACTCTTTGTGAACACCGTGTAGAGCATTCGCGCCACCTCACCTTCCAGAGGAAATGACAGCATGCCCATGACCGAATAGCCGAGCAGCCACGGCATCAGGTAAAACCGGACCATGTAGAAGAACCATGCCACGAACAGCGGCACCAGCGGCTTGATCAGGAAACCCGGTGTGACAGGTGCGAAGAACCTGATGATCGGGTCCGTGGATTTCACAAACACCTTCATGAAAAAAAAGTCGGAGTCCTCGGCAAGAAAGATGTTCATGGCGGCGCGGCCGATCAGCGTCCACATGACAACGCCAAGTGCGTAGTCAATGACCACGATCCAGACCGAAAAGCTATCCAGTGGATTGTTCTCCATGAAGCACCAACTGCCCTTTCAAGAAACCTGAAAAAGGCGGGGCTTTGACAGCCCCGCCTCTCATTGTTGCAGTCGAAGCGCTATTGGACGCGCTCGAGAACGGTCTTGCCTCCCGGCAGCCGGGTCTGATCCACCATGTCCTGTATCTCCTTGCTTGGTTCCGGTGTCATCAGTGACACGACAACCATGGAAATCAGGCTGACCGGCATGCCGATGATGCCGAAGCGCAGGCCATCAAGGCCGGCAATCTGGCCACCACCGTTCTGGATGTAGATCAGATACAGCGTACCTGACAGGAAACCGAGCACCATGCCGGCAATGGCACCTTGCCGGTTTGCCCGTTTCCACCACACCCCGAGTACCAGCGGGAAGAACAGCCCGGAACAGGCAAAACAGAATGCCCAGGCAACTGCACCGAGAATCCCGGTCAGCTTCAGTGATGCCACCAAAGCACCCGCAACACCGATAAACACCAGCAGGATCCGAGCCGCCATCAGACGCTTTTTGGTGTCTGCCTTGGGATCGATGATCTTGTAGTACAGATCGTGTGACAGGGCATTGGCGATCGCCAGCAGCAGGCCATCCGCAGTGGACATGGCAGCCGCCATGCCGCCTGCAGCAACCAGGCCGGAGATCACATAAGGCAGGCCGGCGATTTCTGGTGTCGCCAGAACAACGATGCCGCTTCGCATGAAGAACTCGTTGATCTGCAGAATACCATCACCATTGCCGTCAGTAACCTTGAGCATGCCGACGGCATCCCAGTTCTTGATCCACTCGATGTTGTTCACATCTGCAATGGACTTGCCGATGATGCTGGTCGCGAGTTGCGGGTCAAGAAGCTGCAACTTGGTCAGCGTGGCCAGGGCCGGTGCTGTGAAGTAGAGCAGGAAGATGAACAGCAATGACCACCCTACCGACCTGCGGGCCGCACGCACCGACGGTGTCGTGAAATAGCGCATCAGGATGTGCGGCAGCGATGCCGTACCGGCCATCATGCACAGAGCCAGCGTGAAGAACCGCCACGAGTCATAACCGCCCTGCGGCGAGTTGTGCAGCGTGGTAAGTGCCTTCAGACCGGCAAACGACTCGGTTGGAGCCGTGCCGACACCCAGCGTGGTTTCCAGTTCGGCAATACGCTGAACGGCGTCTCCGTAGCCGAAATGCGGAATCAGGCCAAAGCCCTGCACGTTGGACATCCAGATCACCGGCACCAGATAGGCAATGATCAGCACGATGTACTGTGCCACCTGGGTCCAGGTCACACCGCGCATGCCACCCAGCATCGAACACACCAGAATGCCGGCTATTCCAAACCAAACACCGACCTCGAACGGAATGCCGAGGGCGCGAGAGGCAATGGTACCGGTCGCGTTGATCTGCGCTGTCACGTACGTGAACGAGGCCACCACGAGGATAACGACCGCACAAAAGCGGGCCGTGTTGCCACCATAGCGCGTTCCGATGAAGTCCGGCACCGTATAACAGCCAAACTTGCGCAGGTAAGGCGCCATCAGCGAGTTCACCAGAACATAGCCGCCGGTCCAGCCGACAACGAAGCCCAGGTAAGGATACCCGCCAAAGTAAATGCCGCCTGCCAGCGCCACGAACGAGGCACCGGACATCCAGTCCGCTGCTGTCGCCATGCCATTGTACAAAGCCGGCACTTCCCTGCCCGCCACATAATATTCCTCCACTTGCGTGGTACGTGACAGCCAGCCAATCAGTGCGTAAATGGCGATGGTGAACAACAAGAACATAACGCCGATGAGACGGGCACTTGCTCCAAGCTGTTCAAAAATTGCCATAAGGGCGAAGAATCCGAGAAACCCCAGCGTGTACACTCCATACACTTTGCCAAGGTTGTCAGTGAATTTACCTTGCATTGTTCCTCTCCCCTATTCTTCGACGCCGAGTTCATCGTCGATTTGGTCCTGTCTCCAGTTTTGGATCCAGATCAGGGCCACAAAAATCGCCAATGAACCTTGCACGCAGAAATAATATCCAAGCGGAAAGCCCATGAACGACATCCCGTTCAGGGCCTTGGCGTTCCACGGCACTATGAAGGCAAAGACAACCCAGACCACCAAAACGATAATGGTGAGCGTTCGCGTCTTCTCCCAGTGTCGCTGCGCGCCTTGTGCGTTTTCGTCAGACATAATTGCTTCCTCCTGGACCAGGATGATCCTTGATCGAAACAATCAAGAATCGAAACCTGATCGCTAAGTGTTGTTTGGATTGGGGCGGCGGCGTAAAATCGCCTGAACTGTATGTGACCCCTCACCAGTTCGCGTTGATTTATCGCGTACGCTGCAAATTAGCGCATTTATTTGAGGTCGTGACAACGTAAACAAAGGTTTAACACACGGTAATGTTCCGTATGGGGTCGAGTTTTCGCCGCAAACCGGCTAAATTCTGCGAAGGATCCGGGGAAATTGAGCAACGCACTGTTGGATAAAATATCAGCATTGTCCCGATTGATCGGCTCCAGCATGGCGTTCCGGAGCGATTCGCTTTCACTCGACAATATCGACGGACTCGAGAAATTCGTTGCGGGCCGGGCTGCTTTTGTCTCCCAGAAAAAACTCTACGGCTACCTGAAAGAGCGTATCGGCACACGCTGGCCGTCAATGTTTGAAGACGAGGTGTTCAGGACCTCAATCGCCACCGCGTCGATGCAGGTGTTCGCAGCCAGCCTGTCCGACCTGACCATTCATGCCGTGGCGCATGCGCTTTCGGACTCTTCGGCGCCGGACGAGGTCAAGGCTGGCCTTGCGCACCAAATCTATGTGTCGGGACTACAGAAAAACCAGGAAGAGGCGACTGAAGATTTTGACCGGGACCAGGTAATTGCGGAATTTGACCGCCGGCTGCAGGGAACCGACTGGAACTTCGGGGCCTTGCTGCCGGAAAACTTCACCCGGTCTCCGGCAGCACTTTTGAAGTGGGCTCCCATTGCGGACAGGCACAAGAAATTCGACGCAGAGATCGTTGAAAACTCCCTGAAATTTGCATGGGTGGATATCCGCGAGCAGCTTGCCAGGCGCCTGGATGCAGACGCGATCGCGCGCGAGGTCAGCGCAAACAATCCCCGGCCGGAAGGATGAAACCTTGAGTTTCATGGTTGAAAGAACCGGCCTTTCCGCCCTGCCGCTGGCCCTGATACCGGCCGTGGTGATGGATACTGAAACGACCGGCCTGGACACCGGATCCGACCGGGTTGTCGAGATTGCCGCGATACGCGTTACCGATGGGCTTGCCGATCCTGCTGCCGCGTTTCAGATGCTGGTCAATCCCGGCATTGCGATCCCGGCTTCATCAACCGCCATACACAGCATCACCGATGCAGACGTGGCAGACGCAGATGATATTGCAAATGTGATTCCGCGGTTTTCACAGTGGACGGGAAACGCCGTCATGATCGGTTACTCGATCGGTTTTGATCTTGCCATCCTGAAAGCGGAACATCTGCGTCACGGCCTGCGCTGGAACGCGCCCAGGAGCCTGGATGTGCGGCACCTTGTTGAACTGGTGGCGGAAGACCTGCCGGAACAATCCCTCGACACTGCCGCAGCCTGGCTGGGCGTGCCGGTAGAAGACCGACACCGCGCACTGGGAGATGCCATGGTGGCACTTGGCGTGTTCCAGGCGCTTGTGCCGAAACTGAAACAGCGCGGCATAACCACCCTGGCGCAAGCCGAGCGCTCCTGCCTGGAGCGCGCTTCACGCTATCACGGCGAAGCACGCGCGGGATGGCATGATGTAGTGGACCCGGGGCGAACCTCACCTTTGAACGTCACAGACTATGCCCGCATTGACAGCTTTCCATACCGCCATCGTACCGGTGACATCATGCACTCCCCGCCCCTGAGCGTCTCCGGCGCCACAAAAATGTCGGAGGCACTGGCACTGGCGTTGCGCAAAGAGGTCAGCTCGGTTTTTGTCAATCCGGGCACCGGCGCCGGACAGCCCGGTATTCTGACCGAGCGCGACATGTTGCGCGCCATCGAGGCAACCGGCACAAAAGCACTGGATATGCCGGTCAGCAGATTTGCAGCTTTTCCTCTGGTCACCGTCGCCGCAGACGAATTCATCTACCGGGCCATCTCGATCATGGCCCGTCGCGGATTTCGCCATCTCGGCGTAACCGGGACGGACGGTAAACTGGTCGGTGCGCTAAGCGCCCGCGACCTGCTCAAGCAGCGCGCCGACACGGCAGTTGCGCTAGGCAATGACATCGATACCGCAAGCAGTACCGAAGAGCTCGGCAAGGTCTGGGCACGCCTGACAACAGTGGTGCGCGCGCTGGTGTCGGAAGACGTTGATCCGCGCGATATCGCGGCAGTGATATCGCGGGAACTGCGCTCTCTGACACAACGCGCATGCGAGCTGGGTGAAGCGGCCATGCAAATGCGGGGCAAGGGTCCGCCGCCGCAACCTTATACGATGTTCGTGCTGGGTTCCGGCGGGCGTGGAGAAAGCCTGCTGGCAATGGACCAGGACAATGCCATTGTATTTGGCAAGGGCGATCCCGGCGGCGATGCCGATCTGTGGTTTGCCGAACTGGGAGCCGTTGTGGCCGATACGCTCAACGATGCCGGTGTCAGCCACTGCAAGGGCGGCATAATGGCATCCAACAGTGATTGGCGCATGGACGCCGGTCACTGGCGCGACGTGGTATCGCAATGGCTGTCGAAATCGCGGCCTGAGGACATACTCAGTGCCGACATTTTCTTTGATGCCAAAGCTGTGCACGGTGACGATGCGCTCCTGGACACATTGAGCATGGATGCGTTGCACGGTGCACAAAAGGCGCACGGCTTCCTGAACGCCATGCAGCTGAGGGCCGGAGAGTTTACGTCGCCTGTGGGCTGGTTCGGCAAGTGGAAGCTTGAGGATGGGCGGGTGGATTTGAAACGGGCCGGACTGATGCCGCTGTTTTCAGCCGCACGGGTAATGGCCTTGCGCCATGGTGTTTCCGAGCCTTCCACGCCAGGACGCCTGGAAGCGGTGCGCGCGGCCGGTATCGAGGCAGCCCATGTCATCGACGATCTAATCGAAGCTCACAAGATACTGCTGTCTGCAATACTGCGTCAGCAACTTCGAGACATAGAGGCCGGCCTGAAACTTGGCAACAGCATGGACCCGTCCCAGATGACCGGTCACGACCTGCAGCAGGTACGCTGGGCGATTGACCAGATTCCGAAGGTTCGCGATTTGCTTGGCATCCCGGCGTATGGCTGAGACGATGAGATTGTCCGAGGGCTGCAATGAACGAGTTATTTTCGATCGAGGTCTTCGTCCACCCAGTATGGAGTGTGCCATGGATGACCTTCAAAAGTTGACCGAAAACATGTTGCCGTTTGCCGGGCATCCCGGGATAGAATTTGCAAGTGCCGACAAGGCTTCAGTCGCTGCAACGATGCTGGTGCGGCCTGAATTGTGCTTGCGACCGGTGATTGATAAATGGGCTACACAACCTTGAACATTCAAAGGGGCAGTTCGCTGGAGTGACCAGCGACTACCGATTCCAAAAAAATGAAAAACATTCTGGTGCTCAATGCCGGCTCGTCGTCGCTGAAATTCGCAATATTTTCAGGGCGTGAACTGGATGAAATACTGCACGGACAAGTCGACGGCCTTGGCAGCACACCTGTCTTTGCCGCCAAATGGCCAGGCGGGACAGCGCATTCAGGTGCAGTCCCTGACCTGCCCCGCGATGCGGGCCACGCCAAGGCGCTGGCTGCTGTTCTGGGCTGGCTGCGCGACAACCACAATGGGCCCGAAACCCTTGCCGGCAGCGGGCATCGCATCGTACACGGCGGCGACATTTATACAGGCCCGGTAATTGTCGACGACCTCGTGCTGGCCAACCTGGATGAACTGCGCTCCAAGGCGCCGTTACACCTGCCGTTTGGCATCTCCGCGCTGCGCCGGATGCGGCAACTGGCACCGGAGCTGCCGCAGGTCGCGTGCTTCGACACTGCTTTTCATGCCGACCAACCCGACACGGACGTACGTCTTCCCTTGCCCCGCAAGTTTCACGAAAAGGGGTATCATCGTTATGGCTTTCATGGCCTCAACTATGAGCATGTCGTGACTGCCCTGCCCGATCTCACCGGCAAACCACTGCCGAAACGCCTGCTGATCGCGCATCTCGGTTCCGGTGCCAGCATGGTTGCTGTAAAGGACGGCACAGGGGTAGCGACCACCATGGGCTACTCCACGGCGGACGGCCTCGTCATGTCGACACGGTCCGGCGCACTGGATCCGGGTGTCCTGATCGCCCTGATGCGCGATGAGGGCATGGACCTGAAACAGCTTGAAGACCTGCTGTACCGGCAGAGCGGTTTGCTTGGCCTGTCCGGCATTTCAGGTGACATGCGCGAACTCCTGGCAAGTGAAGACCCGCGCGCACAGGCTGCGGTCGATTACTACTGCTATTGGGCGGCGCGCCATGCAGGCTCGCTGATCACCGCGCTTGGCGGCATAGACGGGCTGGTGTTCACCGCCGGTGTCGGGGAAAATGCGGCGCCGGTGCGCGCTGGCATTGTCAATCATCTGAACTGGCTGGATGTGGCCGTTGAAAACCAGCGTAATGTGGCCGGCGAGATGGAAATCTCTCCGCCGGATGCAACCTGCCCGGTCTGGATCATCAAGGCCAACGAAGAACTGGCTATCGCGCACCATGTGAGGCGCATGCTGAAAGGATAGCCGATGCCGATTCCGTTTGATCTTGCCGGATGGCCACTTGCCTGGATGGCCCTGGTCGTGCTCGGCGCGGCCTATATTCGCGGCTATTCGGGATTTGGTTTTTCGGCGCTTGTCGTGTCGGCCTCTGCGCTGGTCACCAACCCGCTCAATTTCGTGCCGGTGGTCATGTTGCTGGAAATCGCGGCAACGGCGGGCCAGGCACCGGCGGTATTGAAGGACGTCAACAGGCCGCTGCTCGGCTGGCTGCTGGCCGGTGCAACAATCGGCATGCCGGTATCGATTGCCCTGCTGAGTTCGCTGGACACGGATCTGCTTCGCCTGATCATTTCCATCTGGATATTGATCATGTGTGCGGCATTGCTGAGCGGCTGGAGCCTGCGCCGGAAAGTCGGCACCGCCGGCACGGTGGGAGTTGGTGTTGTGTCGGGCCTGGCCAATGCCGCGGCAATTGGCGGGTTGCCCGTAGCCCTCTTCCTCACTGCGCAGAACCTGCTGGCAAGCGTGTTTCGCGCCACCATGATTTTCTACCTGTGCGCCATCGATATCGTGGCTCTGCCGATCCTGGGATATGCCGGCGTCATTTCCACCGATACATTCATTGCAGCTGCGCTGTGCATTCCGTTACTGGGTGCCGGGGTATGGCTGGGTGGCCGCAAATTCGTGTTGGCGGCGCCGGAAAATTTCCGGCGCATGGCAATCAGCCTGCTGGCATTCCTGGCCGTGCTGGGCCTGCTGAAATCACTGATATAGAGCTTGTCCGTGAGGGTCAGGCCGTGGCCATCAGGATCACTGCCGCCGATACGACGTCATCAACCGAGCAGCCACGCGACAGATCGCACACCGGTTTGTCAAAACCCTGGAAAAACGGCCCGATGGCATCTGCATTGCCCATGTACTGAACCAGCTTGTAGCCGATATTGCCTGAATTCAGATCCGGAAACACCAGCACGTTGGCATCACCTGCCACACCGGCGCCGCCAGTGACCTTGCGCTCGGCAACTGACGGAACCAGGGCTGCGTCCACCTGCAATTCACCTTCAATGGCGAGGTCGGGTGCCTGCTCACGCGCGATGGCAAGTGCGTCTGTCACCTTGGTGACACTGTCGTGGGCCGCACTGCCCTTGGTGGAAAACGACAGCAAAGCAATTTTTGCCGGCTCGCTCAGCAGCTTGGCTGCCGTCCTGCCTGTTGCCATGGCTATCTCTGCCAGGTCTTCGGCGGGTGGGTCGATGTTCACCGCACAATCTGCAAACAGGAAGTCCTTGCGCCCGCCACCCCGGTGATTCGGCACCGACATGAGGAAATAACTGGATAAACGCCTGGTACCCGGAGTGAGGCCAACGGTGCGCAGCGATGCCGAGATCACTTTTCCTGTCGCATTTGCGGCACCTGCTATCATCGCATCAGCCTGGCCGGAAGCCACCATGGCCCCGCCGAAGTAGAGTGGGTCCCGAACCATTGAGGCCGCCTTTTCAGGATCCATGTCCGGCTTTTTCTGCAACAGTTTCTGTTGCAGTCCGGGCAGTTCCGGCGAGGTTTCTATGTCGAGTATATCGATACCTTCAGAGGACAATTTCAGGTTGTCGAAAACTGCCGCTACGGCACTTGGCTTGCCGAGCAATACAGCCCTGGAAAGCCCGGATTTCTGCAATTTTACGGCGGCCTGGACAATACGGACATCTGTGCCTTCAGGATACACGATCAGGCCGTTTCGGGCGGCTGCTCTTTGGGTGAATGGTTCGACGATGCTTTGCACGCTGATTGCCTCATGGTTGTCGGATTTCTGAACTGTGGCCCGGTCAGCCAACAGACCTGATACATAGCGCTTTCGCACCTGCACACAAGCGCCAGTTGCTCACCTGCCGTATGCCAGAAACGTCGCAAGCTGATGATCTGCCTGCACAAAATTGCCTTATACCTATCATATTGCGGTCGTTATCGGCCCTAAAGTGCAGGCTGAGGGACGGCTCTCTTATTCGATCAAGGGAAACTCTCATTATGTCAGTCAGCGCCGAGCACCCCCTCGTCGGCAATGATGCTGCCAGTGAAGATGCGCACGACAATGCGCAGAACACGGTGCGCGCCAAACACGAGAATGAACAACTTCGCCCCCGCAGCGAGGATATGTCGTTTGCGTTTCGTATCGAACCTCCTCGCCAGGACGCTCAGACTGCAGACCCGTATGACGACGGCCCGATCATCAGGCGTATCGACGGCAAGCCCCAGGTCAAGCCACAGGTAAAGTCAAAGTTTGAACCGCCTAGAAAACGGGAAAGGCGGGATTTGCGGACACCGCGCCTGTTCACGCAACCGCATGGCAGAAGTGAAGCCGCACCGCGGGAAGATCTTTCCGCCAGTATCCCTGCGATGGAGGAGAGTCTGTTGGGTGATCAAGCCGAAGAGCAAAACAGCCGTGCAGCATACAATCGCCGCCCCGGCAATATGAACTTCTCCGTTGCAGCTATCAGAGCGCAGCGCATGAGGAAACCGGCAGGCACGCACAAACCGACCAGTATCCTGGCCAAAATGGCTATTGCCACCTTTGTCGGGATCACCTGTATTTCCAGTGGGGTTACCCTGGGCCTGTATGGCCCGGAACTGGGTTATCAGATTGAGCGCCAGGCCAGGCTGGCAAGCGCCTCTCTTGCCGGCGCACTGACTTGGCCCGGCAGCGACAGCAGCAAACCGGTTCAGACAACCAGCACCGCGGTCAGTCAGCAAAAGCCCGCAACCCCGAAGGTCGCTACAGCCGCCAGCTACAGCAAGCCTGCGGCCACGACCGGCGCGAAACGGTATTATGACCGCATCCTGCCGTCGAAACCGCGCACCACTGCCGACATCGAGCGGACTACTCCTACCCAGACGGCTGCTCCTACCCAGACGGCTGCTCCTACCCAGGCGGCTGCTCCTGCCGAGGCGACTGCTCCTGCGCAAGCCAAGCTGACAGGCCTGGAGAAGTATCTTGCGGTACCTCTTGACCTGCAGGCGGCAAGGATAAACGAGGCTTCGACAAGCACCGAGTGATCGGTTACCCCTGTTTCAGGCTCGGGTCGATTGAACCCGTACCGCAATTTACAAGGCCCGCCGTTTCGGCGGGCCTTTTGCTTGACGCCTATGATGAGGGTTTGCCGAACAGTGCGTTGTAGAGCTTTTTGTCACGGGAATAGATGTCCTTGCGAAACTCCACGGACCCGCCTTCACCCCGCCAGGCCGTTGCATAGACAATATGGACCGGCACCTTCTGTTTGAGCCGGACGCGGGTTGTCTTGCGGGTTTCAACGACCCGTTGCAGTTTCTGCAAATTCCAGCCGGGCTCATTTCTCAGGACCGAGACACCAAACTCAAGCGGCTTGTATACCCGGATGCAACCATGGCTGAAGGCACGCTGGGTTCTGCCAAACAAGGCCTTCGACGGTGTATCGTGCAGATAAATTGCATGGCGGTTCGGCAGCATGAACTTGATGATGCCAAGTGCATTTTTAGCACCGGGTTTCTGCCGGATGGTAAAGGGAAAATCACCACGCGAATAGTTGTTGAAATTCACCGATGTGAAGGGGATGGAACGACCGCCTGACAGGAGTTCAAAATTGCTGCCGAGATAACCCGGATTGGCCTTGAGCTTCGGCAACATCTCCTTGGTCGCAATCGAGTACGGCACTGTCCAGGTCGGATTGATATCGACATACTCAAGTTCGTCGGAGAAGATCGGCGTCTGATGGCGGTTCTTGCCGACCATCACCGGACGGGCTTCAATCTGGGTTCCGTCTTCGTAGGTGTAGAGTTCAAACGCGGCGATATTGACCATCAGATGGCGATCGCCCATGTCCCGCGGCATATGACGCCAGCGTTCCATGTTGATGACGATCTGGCGCATCCGCTCCTCGGCCGTGACATTGAGCATGGACAGCGATCCGGGCCCGATAATGCCATCGGCGTCGAGGCCGTTGCGTTTCTGGAACTGTTCGGTCGCCAGCACCAGGTCAGGCGAATAGAGCAGCGGATCCTGGACCTGGCGCGGCAAAACATCACCGGTTTTTTCCAGGCGGGCGCGAAGCTGCATCACGCGCGGATCGCTCATGCCCGGTTTCAGGGCCTCGCCGCGGGCAACTGTGCCCCACCCGCCCTGGCCGGCGATGGTGCGATACTCGCGCAGCAACGACTTGAGCGCCCGGTAATGGGCATTCTGCGGTTCGATAGTCTTCAGATATTGCGACGGATTACGCGCCGAGCCCAGGCCTTCGAGCAAGGCCAGAAGGTCCAGTTTGCGCGGCTTCTGAAAGTGGTCCCGATCAATTTTGGACAGAATGACACGACCTGTAGCAAGGTCGCTGGCATATCCCAGAAAGAACGCCGAATAGGCTATTTCAGCATAAGCGCCGGCCAGCGGGTTTGACGGGTCTATCTGATCGCGAAGTCCGACCAGGTAATCGACCGGATAATCTGCGCGCTTCAGGCCATCATCGTCGGCAAACTCAAGCCGTTGCACAAACGGCGTCATGCGGCTGGTGCCGACCCAGAATATTTCGCCATTGTTTTCGACATAGTGCTTGGTCAGCGTCTTGCGAACCCGCTGGATCGGCAACGGCAAACGGTCTTTGGTGTTCAGTATCTGAATGATTGCCTGGCGCGTCGTGGCGGCATCGGGCGCGGCATTACCCTTGGCAGCGTGCGCATAGCTGATTGTTGATGGTGCCGCTCCGGTCAGGCAGGCGGTGCCGACGCAGACCGCTGCGGCAAGCTTGATGGCTCGTGACCACATGAAATTTCTCCCCGTATTCCAATGGTCACGCCATCCGCAGAAATAACCATCTGTTAGTGTCTCCCTCAACAAAGATGCTCAATGGTATCCGTATTTGCACCTGCATCCTCTCGCCACCTGCAGGAAACGTTCAAATCAATGATACGGATTGTTTCAACCAAAGATCATCACGACGCAGTGTAGAGGTTCGGTTGCAATACATCAAACGGTTGCAACTTAAATTGATCACCGTTTGTCACTTTCACTTGAATTGCGGCGCGAGAGGCTTTTGCGGTTGCTGCCAATTGCTGTAATGTCCCGCCCATGATGACGATACAAAACATGCAGTTTGAAACGGCGCAGCATCTTGGCGTTCTCCCCCGCAGCCGGCTTGAGCAAATGGCCGAAGCCGGGCGCACGGTGAAAGAGATGTTGAGGGTGCTGACCAAGTCGAGCCAGAACATGGTCGGGCAATGTCTTGCCAATCAGGGAACGTTCTACGAACTCGACCATTACCCGAAGGGTGATGTGTATGATGATCAGACCCATTCGCAATATTACTATCACGCCCACCGTCCCGATTCCGGAGAGCACGGACACTTCCATACCTTCCTGAGGGCTGCCGGCATGCCGAAAGGCATCGAACCGGTTCCTTACAAGGGCAAGGCGAAACGTCCCGAAGGCAAGGATGCGCTGACGCACTTCGTTGCTGTGTCCATGGACCGGCCCGGCAACCCCATAGGCCTGTTCACCACCAACCGCTGGGTTACGGACGAAACCTTTTATGCTGCCGAGGACGTCATTTCACTGCTCGACCATTACGAGATGGACCTGACCTATCCGTGCCTGGCCACCAACCGTGCTCTCAGTGCGGTGATGCGGTTGTTCCGGCCGCAGATCGAGAAACTGCTGATCGAACGAGACAAGACCATGAAAAGCTGGGCCGCCATGAAGCCCGGCATCGATGTCTATGAAGATCGCGACCTGGAAGTGACCTCGATCATGGACATCAATATAGACAGGCAGATTGCCGCGGTTGAAAAGGCACTTGCCGACCTGCGCAACGTGGCATGACACCCGGCGCGGCAACGACAGCAGTGCGGGCCGGACTTGTATCTCTGACCATGCTGATGCAGTCAGTCACGCCAATACAGGCGCACGCCCCGGAAATCGACACGGTCGCCGTTGCGGCCGGACCGTTTATTCAGGGCTCGAACAGGGCGGAGCGCGAGGCCGCCTACCAGCTCGACGAAGCAGCTTATGGACATTCCGTTACCCGCAAAAACAAGTGGTACGAGTCAGAGCCGGCCAGAAGGTCTGTCGATCTTCCGGCGTTTCACATCATGCGCACGCCGGTTACCAACGCGCTGTATGCCCGTTTTGTAAAAGCCACGGGACACCGGGTACCGGATGTGGACAAGAAAACCTGGAAAGGCTACCGGCTCATCCATCCCTACAAGCGCACCAGGCAGTTTGCCTGGAAGGCAGGCAAGATACCAGGCGGGCGCGAGCAACATCCAGTGGTGATGGTGTCACGCGCTGATGCAGATGCATTTGCCAAATGGCTCTCGGAACGAACCGGCAAGCAGTGGTCGCTGCCAACCGAACAGCAATGGGAAAAGGCAGCACGCGGGCCGGACGGCAACCGGTTTCCGTGGGGCGATACCTTCAATCCCGGTGTGCTGAACAGCCATGACAAGGGGCCTTTCACCACCATGCCGGTCGGTAGTTTCGCCGATGGAGCGAGCCCATACGGCATGCTTGATTCTGCCGGCCAGGTGTTTGAATGGACGTCAACCTCGGCGTCGGCACAACGCAGCATCGTCAAGGGTGGGTCGTGGGATGACAGCGGTTGCGGCGTGTGCAGACCGGCAGCCCGGCATTCGCGACCCGACAGCATCAAGCACATTCTTGTCGGCTTCCGACTGGTTCACATGAGCCTCACGGCAAATTGAAAATACATGTGCCGAGTTTGACCGCAATGGTCACAATCCGCCGCTAAGGTTGCATTCGGGTCCAATACACAAACGCCATGTCGGCAAAACCCAAAGTGGAGAATACATTCATGAAAATGCACAAAACCAAACTTCTGTCAGGCGCTGCAGCTCTTCCTGTTGTCCTGGGCCTTGCTGCCGGTGCTGTTGTCTTGTCACCGGTTGTCAGCGACGCGCCTGCATACGCATCCTGCAACCCATGCCAGGCTGCCAAGAAGGCCGCTTGTGGTGCCTGCAACCCATGTGCTGCTGCCAAGAAGGCTGCCTGTGGTGCCTGCAACCCATGTGCTGCAGCGAAGGCCGCATGCAATCCTTGCAATCCCTGCTCGGCAGCAAAGCAGTAATATCTGCTGATACTGTAATCCCAGTTCAGGCCAATGAGCTCTGCTGAGCTCTGGTCACTGGTTGAAACCGCCGGTCATTTGCGTGGCCGGCGGTTTTTATGTGTTCACGGCAAGTTGAGCCTTTTGCCCTTGATCGTGACTAGGGTCTACCAGCCCTGCACATTACAGTGCCGTAATGTTCATTATGTCGCACCGGCATATTCAAGGAGGAAACCAATGAAGTCATTCAAATCCAACCTGCTGAGGAGCGCAGCCGCGCTTCCGGTTGCGCTCGGCCTTGCTGCCGGTGTGGTTGCAATCGGAACAGTCAGTGAGCCTCGCATGGCTGCTGCAACCTGCAACCCTTGTGCTGCTACCAAAGCTGCAGCGTGCAATCCATGCGCAGCGGCAAAGGCATGTAACCCGTGCAACCCATGTGCGGCGGCAAAAGCCTGCAACCCTTGCAACCCATGCTCGGCCGCAAAAGCCTGCAATCCGTGCAACCCATGCTCGGCAGCAAAAGCCTGCAATCCGTGCAACCCATGCTCGGCAGCCAAAGCCTGCAATCCGTGCAACCCATGCTCGGCAGCAAAAGCGTGCAACCCCTGCAACCCGTGCAAGGCATCAGCCTGCAATCCATGCAATCCGTGTAAAGCGGCCTGCGGGGCCTGTAACCCGTGCAACCCATGTAACCCATGCTCGGCATCGGCTGGCGGCGCGCCAACCGGCTGTTTCGTACCGCGCCTGCAGACAGCCGCGTTATGCAACCCTTGTGCGGCTGCGAAAGCCTGCAATCCGTGCAACCCATGCTCGGCGGCAAAAGCCTGCAACCCATGCAATCCTTGCTCGGCAGCCAAGGCCTGTAACCCATGCAATCCATGCTCAGCGGCAAAAGCCTGCAACCCATGCAATCCGTGTTCTGCTGCAAAGGCCTGCAACCCTTGCAACCCATGTGCGGCGGCCAAGGCCTGCAATCCGTGCGCGGCGGCAAAGGCCTGCAATCCATGCAATCCGTGCGCAGCGGCAAAAGCCTGCAACCCGTGCAATCCCTGCAAGGCGGCCTGTAATCCCTGTAACCCGTGCAACCCGTGTGCAGCAGCGGAAGGTCCTGAACTGACAAGCGAAGAAGCTGTTGCGCTCTACGATTGCCTGAAGCCTGTGATGGCCAAGTCATACACAGGTGGAAAGCACTGGGCAGCTACCAGGTGGAAAGGCTTTACCCAGGTCACTACGCAGCCTTACACCAGCGCCACCCACGGTGGCCGTCAGGTACAGAACCTGGTCAACAAGATTGGCCTCAAAGCCTACAAGAAGTTTGATGACATCAAGGCGGTCCCGATCGGATCGACAATGGCGAAACCAAGCTTCACGGTCGGCAAAGACGGCCAGGCAAAACTTGGGCCCCTTTTCATCATGGAAAAGATGACCCGAGGCTTCAACGCAGATACGTCCAACTGGCGCTATGCGGCTATCCTGCCAGGTGGTCAGACCATGGGCGTCACCAAGGCAACCAACTCTGCCGGCGTGACGTTCTGCCATGAGTGCCATGTGTCCGGTGAAGACAACGACTTCCTGTTGCTGGCGCCAGAAGAATACCGCGTCAAGTAATCAGCACTGACTGACATGCAAACAAGAAACCGGCGGGGTGGAAACACTCCGCCGGTTCCGGTTTTCCGGAGCGTTATTGCTGCGAGACACCCGAACGATGTTGAAAGCTGACGTTCATGAAGATGGCCAGCGGAAATCGGATCGTGTAGAAACCTAGTCTTTTGCTGTTCAGTTTTGCTGGTTGGCCAAGGGATGGTTGTTGTGAAGCGATTTCCAGTAGAGGGTAAGGGTCGATGCAGCGCGGTCGAGTCAGGCGGACTGGTCTATGCCGTTGCGACCGATCCGCATTGCGCGGATGGACTTACCGGGCAAACCCGCAACACACTTGATGAGCTGGACAAAGTGCTCGTCAAGGCAGGCAGCGGCAAAACCGCACTGATACAGGCAACTGTATATCTCAGCGACATTTCAGCTAAACCGGCAATGGATGCTGTTTGGAGCGAGTGGATCGGCCCAGAGGAAAACTGGCCGCAGCGCGCCTGTGTCGGGGTGGACCTCGATGCCGGGTACCTGATCGAGGTAGTGGTGGTCGCGACAGTGCTCTGAAGGCTCTTTGTCGCAGAAGATGTTGTTTGCCATCTGCGTCCCGACCGGCAGGCTGGAGTCCAACTCACCGGCTTCTGCGGCCTGTCCGGCGTCCGCCTTGGCCATTCATTCCCGGCCATCTCATTGCTTCGCAATCTCAACTCCCAAGGTAGAGAAGCCCGGAGCAGAGAAACCAGACCATCCAGTGCGGCAACCGCAACAGGCCCGCAGCCCGCCGGTTGAGGAATTTCAGTTGAATGACCCAAACCAGGCCCCAAAGAAAGAAGAGCAGGCTGAGTGAAAGCACGATAGGGCGTTCCAACTGCCCCAGATCAGAAAAGGCGACAGCAAAGAGTGCGACCGCAACGACCAGAAGGTCAACTGTCAGCATTTGAAATGCGCACATGGCCTGGACCCAATTTGCAGTCAGGTCCTCGTCTTGCGAAGCGGGAGCGATGGTGGCCGTTTCCTTTGTGCCAGCAAAGACATGTGCAACAAGCGCGAGCAAAGTGATGCAGGCGACGGTCAAAATCAGGACATTCATAAGCGGTTCTCCTCAACGTAACGATTGAAAATGCGTGTTCCGGACATCAGAAGACTTCGGAAAGACTGCGCATTCATCATCCGTCGCGGATGCATCCGGTCAAAAAGCCATCAACAGCGGTTTTTACAATTTGTTCGATCTCATCGTGGGAAGGAATTTGCGCAGTCAGCACCGCCAGCAGGTGTGCATTGCCACGAAGCATTCCCATAAACTGCGCCGCAGCCATATCCGGGTCAGCAATGTGTAAATTTTTTTGGTTTGACTGCTCGCGAAGATAATCTGCGAGATGTTTACTGGCCCGGCCCGGTCCGTTCTGTATGAAACTGTCCGCCAGGTCAGGAAAATGTATCGCTTCCGCCACCATTGCGCGGTACAGGGCAATTCCATCGGCCGAGGTCATGACCTGGAGATAGCGAATTCCCATGTCGATGAGCGTTTCCCTGATCTCTTTTGTTTCAATTTGAGGCGTCAGGGCAGACAGCACGCGGTCTGAAACCTGTGCGATGATAGCCTTGAACAACGCCTCCTTGTTCTCAAAATGACCATACAGGGTTCGCTTGGAACCACCGACAGCAGACAAGACGCGATCCATGGTTGTGCGTCCATATCCCTCTTTGAAAAATAGCGTTTTTGCCGCCGCCAGGATCGCGGCGCGCTTTTCCGATTGACGCCGCTCAAGGCCACTTTGTGTGTTTTTCATATCCCGTTTCCATATCGATCCTATTGACAGGTACGATATCGTATCCTATCTGTCAATTTGGGTACGATATCGTACCGTTATCCAAAGGAGAACACTCATGACGTCAGTAACCGGTACCACGACTTTTGACGGAACGCTTGTGAAGCGCATCCCCACAATGCCCGCCCCTGTCTCATTTGAAATCGAGCCCGCGAAAAAAACCAGGGAAGGTTTGGACCTTGAACTGCACACGATCGCCGAACTTATGCAGGGTCCCGGCTTGCTGAAGCGTTGCTACGTCAAACCGAACATCCCGTCATTTGGCGCTTTCGAAATGCACAGTGACGAAGGTACCGTGATTGGCGGGTCGGACCTCGCGCCAGCGCCGCTCTCCTATCTGGCAGCCGGCATCGCCTTTTGTCTGCTCACTCACCTCAAGGGCTGTGCCGACAGCCAGGGACTCAACATTTCATCGATCCGTGTTGAACAGAAAATGAAATTTCAGTCGCGCATTCCGGGCATGACCGCTGACATGGGTGGCCAGATGGAAGGGCATTCGAATGGCCTCGAGACATTTGTGCTGATTGAAACGCAAGAGGACGATGAAGTGATAACTCGAATGTCAGACATTGCCGAGCGCGCCTGCATGGCTGCCCAGACTGTTGTAAATGCGGTTCCCGCATCGCTGACTGTCACAATCAATGGGCGGCAAATCTAGTCAAAAGCCCGCGCTGTCTCGCAGCAGCGCGGACCCTTCCCCATTGCACTCTCTTGCCAAGTTAACTCGCCTGCAATTGTATCTGGCATTGGCTGGTCGCAACATTTAAACTATCCAGCCTGCCCGACATAACTCATGTCATAGCTAAACTTGATGATCATCTGACCAGGCGGTCAGGCAAGGGCTTCACCTCGCCTTCTCCTGCCCCCTTTCCACATGTTTCCCGGAAAATGAGGCCTCAAATGCCATTCAACAAACTTCATGTCCCAAAGACGCTATCAAGCGATATCTGCCGTTCGATCAACGATCAGTTGCACGCCAGCCTGGTCGAAATGTGCGGAGTGAATCCCGATGACTATTTCTGTTTGATCTGCCGATACGAGCCGGAAGATATGATCTTTCATCCAACATTTCTCGGGGAAAGAGTTCCCCGCGCCACCATCGTGATCGAAATTGCACTCCTGGGTGGCCGGTCAGACAACCAGAAAGAAAAGCTCTACAAGGATGTTCGGCACCGGCTTCGCGAAATCGGCTTCGATCCCGCGAACTCGATCATGTTTCTCGTCGAAAATGGCCCTGCCGACTGGTCATTCAGCGAAGCTGGTTCGGTGAAAACCGTGCTTGGTCTGTGACCTCCAGCAACTATGATGTGTCCGGAACCGGATCACACGTTGAGCAGCAGGAACTCCCGTTCCCATGACGAGATAACCTTGCGATACCGAACCTGCTCTTCTTCCTTAGCCGCCGCAAATTCCATCGCTGACACGGTTCGCTTCACCACGGAGTTTTGACAGTTCCCGGAACTTCATGAGGCCCGATCTGTCACGTTCTTTTCTGCATCAGATCACTTCAACCGCCTGCATCATACCCCGATCCTCGTGAAACAGAATATGGCAGTGGATGACAAACTTGCCTTTGAAATCGATGAACCGACTTCGACAGGTTATGGAACCAGGTTCACCATCACTGCCCACAGGTAAGGCGATAGTGTCCTGCCAGCGCCTTAGTGGACTGTCCAACGGAAGTTCTTTGCCATCGATATGGGTCACAAAAAACGGATTGACGTGAATATGGAAGGGATGCGTACCACTGGTTGTGTTCTGAATCCTCCATTCCTCCGACGTCCCCAGCGCCATTTTCTGTCGCACCTGACCGCTATAGAGCTCTCCGTCGATAGCGAGGCCTTCACTTATTCGCTCGAAGGTCACGACTCTTTTGGGTAGATCATCAGCCTGAATTGGTTCCAGGCCGGAACCAGGCAAAAGGTCATCGGTTGACCATTCGTTGTCAACCGGGTCTCCTTCGATTTCTATTCTGATTTCGGCCGGAGAAGCAGCCGCAAGGGATGCTCCATCCGTATGCAGGAATTTCGCATCGGCAGGCGCGGCAGATAATCTGACTGACTGGCTCGGGGCATCGCGTGGAATGTAGATCATGAGATCTGTACGATTTCCTGGCGCCAGTGCCGCGGGATTGTTCCAGGGTTCTTCATCATTCGACGGGTCGATTTTTATTCTCCGCGGCAATGTCAGGCCATCGAATGCAATCTGCCAGAGTTCCACCGTGGGCACATCAACCGCAAGGCTTACGAATGAATTGGCGAAAAGCGATCCGTTAATGATCCGCCAGCGCTGAACTGAACCTGGCCTCAGTTTTACGGTCGGATTGACATCACCACCACCATCTGCATTGACACGGATCATTTCAGCATTTCCAACGATCATAAATATCTGCTCTTCAGCTTTTTCAACGTATCCAGGCATCAATCCGGGCTTGTCTCTGATGATCAATGGACCAGCCAAACCGCTGCTCACCTGGGTTGCCGTCGAACCATGTTTGTGTGCGTGATACCAATAGGTTCCGGGAGGATGATCTTCAGGCAATTCGAAACGATATTGTGTTTCATGCCGGCGGAAATTCTCATCCCAGCAAGGCACGTCTTGATCCTTCGGAATTATTTTCAGGAAGATGTTGTCGGCATCGTACTTGCCGCTTGAATCCTTGTAGGGAGAAACGTGCAATCCATGTGTATGCAGATTTGTCGTATGATCGCCGTGGAATGTATTGTGGTTCAGGACGCAATCGTCATCTGCCCTGGGCAGGTTGTTGATAAGCCGGACATCTATCGTGTCGCCGGGGTTTGCAAGAATAGCCGGTCCAGGCGACTTGCCATTGTAAGTCATCCGGCCGCCATCTTTGGCAACTTCGAGATCCAGGCTAACCACATTTGATGCATTTGCGGGTCGCGGCAATCCAACTCCGAACGGAGATCCGGCCAGTGCAAACCCAACGCCGATCCCTGCTGTTCTTTTTACGAAAGTACGTCGGTTGACTTTGTTGATTGTCATGATTTCATTCCTCATGGTCACTACATTACACTCGAGATCAGAACCTTAAAAAAGCTTCCGTACTTCCCGATTTCAAGCGGGAAATATTTAAATGTCGCACCGTGAGCAGTAACGCATAGCCAATCAATCAATAAAACCGAAAATCTAAAATATATTATTCAATTTTTATTTGAATGAAACTGATTAACAATCAAATATACCAGGTTTTAATTTTTTGGAATGTGAAGCGCTTCACAGACCCCATTCTTTTTTCATTTATATTTCCCGATTGAAAACTCACGCCGGATATCGTGAGAAGAACGGAGGGATGTGAAATGACCAGCCCGATTGTAGGAACATGGAGTTATCGCAGCTTTCTGAACAATGCTGATTTGGACTTGGAGTTCAACAATCTCCGTTTCGGAGCGGGTACGCTTGAGATTACGGAACCGGAGAGAGGCATCGTTGCCGGCAGCCTTGGCGGAACCGGTTGGTCTCTCGGGCTTCAAGGCTGGCTCAGTTCCGGCAACCCCGGCACGATCCGTTTTCAGGGTTCAGGAGATATCGGTGGGGAGCATTGGGTTTATGATTATCTCGGATTTCTTTCTCCGCACTGGCCAAACGGGGTGGACCAGGTTCCCTCCATCGTCGGCACAATTGTGCGAACCGCACCACACAGCAATGGCAATGCTCCGGCCGGTTTCGTTGCTTCCTGGTATGCCGTGAAACAGTAAGAGAGAGCAAACGAATGAGCGAGCTCGAAAAACCCAGTTTAATAACCCGCACAACGAGGTGGGGTGGATTTGGCGTTTTGATCTTTGCCTTGTCCCTTTTCATTCCGAATTTCGCCACTGGTCAGCAAGCGCCCAACTTCGTGCCCCAATATGACAAAAGCGGGCGATTGAAGGTGCCTACCGGTTATGAAACCTGGGTCTTTGTCGGTTCGAATATAGGGCTGGGATACGCCGCGGAACTGCCCGCGATGACCGCGAAAGAAGCAAAACGGGTTGAGACAGGTTCCTTCCACAATATCTACATCAATCCTGCCGCACATCAACACTTCATCGAGACCGGTGAATTTCCTGATCCGACTGTACTTGTGATGGAGCATTACGAAGCCAAGGGAAAACAGCCCGAAGGCATCCTCGATAAAGGCGTTTTCAATGGCGCGCGCTCGGGATTTGAGGTGGCGGTCAAGAATCCCGCAAGGCCAGATGGCTCAAAGACACCATGGGCTTATTACATTTTCACAGACAGGAAAGATCCCAGCCAGGTCAAGCCGGTAGCCAAGGCCTTTCCCGATGCTGCCTGCTTCAGTTGCCACGAGAAACACGCGAGCACCGACAATGTCTGGGTGCAGTTCTACCCGGTGCTTAGGAAGCATCTGAAGTAAACCAGAAACCAACAGGAGGACAAAATGATCACTAGACGCACAATGCTAAGGACAACTGCCACCGCTGGCGCTTTGGCTTTTGCAGCAAACATGCCCGGCCTCCAAGCTTTGGCTCAAGGTACGGTGCCACTGCGGCGCAGCGTGGGTGAACTGGCCCTCAACGATCCTATTATCGAGACTTATCGCGAGTTCGTTGCGAAAATGAAGGAAAAGCCGTCCAACCAACCGGCCAGCTGGATCGGCTTTTCTGACGTCCACGGGACAGCCTCAGGCGGTTTCAATCTGTGTCCACATGGGAACTGGTACTTCCTGCCGTGGCATCGCGCCTATCTTCAGATGTATGAAATCATGGCCCGAGACACGACCGGCAATCAGGATTTCGCGATGCCCTATTGGGATTGGACGGCTGACCGGCAAATCCCTAAGGCTTTCTCGGATCCGACACTCACAAACGGTGATCCGAACCCGCTTTTTGACTCGTCCAGGACCATGCCTGCCAATGCGTCGCTACCCGACCATGTGGTCGGTCAATCGCAAGTGATGGATGGCATATTTTCCGAAACAAACTTCGAGACTTTCGCAACAACCAGGCCCGCAGGCCAAAATAACCTGGATCCATCCTGGATTACCGGAGGAGGCGGAAGTCAAGGAGCTATGGAAGGCAATCCGCATAATCAGGTTCACTGCCGAGTTGGCGGGGATATGTGTTCTGCGATCTCGCCGCAGGATCCGATCTTCATGATGCATCACTGCAACATCGACCGTATCTGGGCGGCGTGGAATGCCCTGGGCAGAACGAACACGACCGATCCTCTATGGCTCGATATGCCTTTTACCGACAACTTCATCGCGCCGGATGGAAGCCTGTACACAAAAGTCGTCAAAGACCTCCAACAAACGGAGCCCTTGGGATATACATACACGCCACCACCACCTGATCCCATACCGGTCGATCCTGATGTCAACAACAAGTACATTGCACTCTATGGAGGAGCATCCGCCGCGCTTGCAGCTGGTGCGGGGCCTCTTCGCGTTACCGCCGACAACAGCGCAATGGCGGAGGCGCTCAAACCGCTATCGGTGGCACTGGGCGTTGATCCCAAAGCAATCGCAAAAGCCGTTGCAGTTCAGACGCCCTCTCTGGCGGCATCCTCCAACGAGCCGTCACCCCAGGTACTCGCCCTGATAAAGGATATCAAGACCAACAATACCATGGTCACCGAGTATCGGGTTTTCGTGAACTGCGATTACCTTTCGCAAGCGGTTCCAACGACCGACCCGCATTATGTCACCACATTCGGATTCTTCGGTGATCACAAAGCAGGATCCGGCAGTAGTCACAAAAAAGACCCGTCCGTTGTCGTAAATCTCACTGACACTCTCAAGGCGCTCAGCCGGCAAAAACGCTTGGTGAACGATAAGGTGACCGTGCAGATACTGCCTGTTCCGTACCCGGGTGTTCCGCTTGAGAAAGCGGGAACGGCGGTTCCTGCCATGGTTGAGATCGCCGTCATATAGTACCAACATAGGTCCGGGGTAAGTCAGATGATCTGACTTACCCCGATTTGCAAAAAGTGGGAGACATGAAGGACAGACGATTTTTCCAGGTGTTCCTGATGTGTTGTGCGACGGGGGTAACCACTTTTGCGTGCAGCGCTGAGGAACCGGAGATAGGTGAAGATGAACAAAAATTTGTAACAGCGGCCAAACCCGCTTTGATCTGCCAGTCCATCAACAGGGCAGCGTTTGACACCCTGATGGCAGGTAATGGGAGATTGACGTTAGTTGTCAAATCCTATGAAGCCGGGAACAGCCAAAGTCATGAATTCAAGGTGTCTTTGGTGAATAGTGAAACGGATGAAAAGATAATTGCTACGAGATTTGGATTGTTTCCGGGCACATCATTCAAATCTGACACGCCGGAAGATTATCAGAGGTTCCAGGTCCCAGTGGCCAGGCACAAGGATGCGTTGACCTATTCGAAACAATTATGTCTCGAGGTTTCGTTCGGCACCCCCAACGCAAAAACAAAAAATTCAGCCGCCGAGGTGGATATAGAGATCAATTAGTGATGGCGAGCATTTCGCGCTAAGTTCATGAAAGGAAGCACAATATGTCAGTCCAATTAGACGCTACACTTGCGGCAAAAGGTCATGCGAAAGTTGTTGTTGCCCTCACGTCGGAGGCTGCGGCGGCTGCCGATACCAGCTCAATTCGCAACGAGTTGGAAGATTGTTTCATGGAGCCCGATTCAAGCCAGCAGGCAAGTCTGGCGACAGCCAATATGGCTTTGTCGGCAAGTCTGAGTTCCCAGAACGTAAAACCTGCACCGAAAATGCGCATCTATCCGCATCTGGGACTGGCGCTCGGCGTTGTCGATACTGATGGTGCGCGCAGGATAGCTGAAAGCAGGGCGGCAGCGGACGTCGTTGAGGCACCCGTTATCAGTCTAATTCGTCCGGTGCTGGTCCGGCCGGGGCGCCTTACGACGCGCCCAAGTTGGGGCATCAGGCGTATCAAGGCGGATAAATTGTGGGAAAACGGGTTCACGGGCGATGGCATCGTAGTGGGCCATCTGGATACCGGCATCGATGGAAAACACGACGCGCTTGTTGATGCTATTGATGAATTTGCCGAGTTTGACTTTAACGGCAATCGTGTCGCAGGCGCGACCGCCTGGGACAGCGGCAATCACGGAACTCATACGGCAGGAACGATCGTCGGCAGACCGTCCAACGACGCCTTTGGTGTCGCGCCCAAGGCCAAGGTCGCCAGTGGAATGGTGATCGAAGGCGGACAGGTGGTTGACCGGATACTTGCCGGAATGGAATGGGTCGCCAGTAAAGGTGTACGTATTCTAAGCATGTCGTTGGGCTTGCGTGGTTTTACACCAGCCTTTCAGGTCATTGTCGATGCGTTGCGCAATGCCGATATCCTGCCGGTCATTGCAGTGGGCAATGAATTTGCCAATTCCAGCCGGTCGCCGGGAAACTATGCCAATGTTCTGTCTGTTGGCGCGATGGACCAAGACGAACTTGTCGCCGGATTTTCGAGTAGCGACAGTTTCAACAGACCCAATGACCCCCTGGTTCCCGATATCGTTGCGCCTGGTGTAGATATACTTTCCTGTATTCCTGGCAACCGGTACAGAAAGATGAATGGTACATCGATGGCAACACCCCATATTGCCGGGATGGCAGCGCTTTTGCTGCAGGCCAAGCCAAATGCCAGTGTCGGTGAGCTTGAGATGTCCATTCAGAAGTCCTGCATCCGACCGGCATCCATGCCTGAAGCCAGAGCAAACCGCGGTGTTCCTGATGCTATGGAGGCGTTCTTCCACCTGACAGGCCGTCGACTCTAAGGGCATTTCTGCGATAGGATCAAAAGCACAAGCAATCTCGTCGACCGGTTTGGGTTCTAAGCAGCTTGAACCGGTGCATGAGAACCATTACATCCGGATCTGGATAGATGAGGAGAACAATGCCCGACGATCGAGATACTACTCCGCAATGGCAAAAGGAGACTGTGGTAGAGGAGATGCGAAGGCAGGCTCTGCCCGACCGCCCCCCCACCGCCCAGGTTTTTCTGGAAGCATCAGTGGAAGTTGACAGCAATTCGATGGAAGAGTTCGCCCGCAAAATGGTTGAAGACGCGGCTGCAAAATCACATACTCAGGCCGCAGAATCGCACATCGGAAAACTACACCCTTTAGCCAAGTCTTTTTCGGTAACGGCAGACCCGGAAGTTTTTGCTGAAATTGCAAAATCACCATCAGTCAAATCGATACTGCCATCGGAAATACACGACATTTATCCAAAACCGTTTGAATCGGACTGATAAGTTATTGCGATTATCGAACTGAACAGGATTCCCGTTCGCCCTTGCTTGTGATCCATGTCTGCAAGCAGCGTAGACCATGCCAAGCTCACTTCGGCCCACATCGAGCAGATCAGACGTTGAGCAGCAGGAACTCCCGTTCCCATGACGAGATAACTTTACGATACTGCACCTGCTCTTCTTCCTTCACCGCCATGAAGGCTTCGACGAAACGCTGGCCCAGAACCGTCTTCAGCGGCTTGGAATAGTTCAGCTTGTTCATCGCATCATCAAGGTTGATCGGCAGGGAATGCGCGTAGCGGTAGGCGGAGCCCTCGATCGGGGCCGACGGCTCCAGTTTCTCCATCATGCCGAGATAACCGCACGCCAGGGAGGCGGCAATGCACAGATAGGGGTTCGCATCGGCACCTGGCACGCGGTTTTCGATACGGGTGTTCTGCGGATCGGAATTAGGCATGCGCAAGGGCGCGGTGCGGTTGTCGATGCCCCAGTGGGTGTTGGTGGGGGCATCGGAGTTCGGCACCAGCCGGCGGTAGGAATTGACATTGGGTGCACAAAACCCCATTGCCGCCGGCAGGTAACGCTGCAGTCCGGCAACGTGGGCCATGAACAACTTGGACGGCTTCTTGCCACGTCCCTTGAAGAGGTTTTTTCCGGTTTCGACGTCCAGCAGCGACTGGTGCAGGTGCATTGACGAACCCGGTTCATCCTGATGCGGCTTGGCCATGAAGGTGGCATAGACATCATGCTTCAGCGCCGCCTGGCGGACAGTACGCTTGAACAGGAACACCTGGTCGGCCAGCTCCAGCGGATCGCCATGGTTGAAATTAATCTCCAGTTGCGCCGGTCCGCTTTCATGACTGATCGTGTCGATATCAATCTCCTGCGCTTCGCAGAAGTCATAGATATCCTCAACAATCGGATCAAATTCGTTGGCCGCGTCTATGCCATAAGCCTGGCCAACCTTCTCCGCCCGGCCACTGGTTCCAATGGGCGCCTCGAGCGGATAGTCCGCATCCAGGTTCTTCTTGACCAGATAGAACTCCAGTTCAGGTGCCACGACCGGCTTCCAGCCCTGCTCGGCATAAAGCTGCAACACCTGCTTCAAAACATATCGCGGCGAGATGTCCACCGGATCACCGTTCAGGTAATGAGCATCGCAAATCACCTGCGCCGTCGGGTTGACATGCCAGGGCACCAGCTTCAGCGAATTGATATCAGGAACCAGGTAAACATCACCCGATGCATCCGAGACCGGTGAATCCTGCCACGAATACTTGCCTGTAACGGTCAGAATAAAGATATCTTCCGGCAACCGCATCGAGGTACTGCCGATACCTTTGAGAAATTTCTTGGCCGGCAGTATCTTGCCGCGCGGTGTTCCTGCGGGATCAGGAACAAGGCACTCAATCTCATCAATGTTGTGTTTCGCGAACCATTCTTCAAATTTTGCTATCGACATGAACCACCAGAAGTAATGGCGGTCACCAGCCTGTTGCTGCCGAGCCGCCCGGAAAATTCATCATAACCTGATCGCTTGACGAAAAAAATGCCTTCATTGACAATGGTGGATAAGGCATGAACAGGTTCGATGGCGTACCCGCTTTGCCGAATTTTGTTTTCTGAAGGTATTTCATGAACTCCCCAACCAAGCCCGACAGTGAGGCGATCGCTTTCCTCGCTGACAATCCCGACGTGGTGACGATCGACATGCTGATCCCCGATATGAACGGGATACTGCGCGGCAAGCAACTGACCCGCGACTATTTGCCGAAACTGTATTCCGAAGGCGCCAGGATGCCGGGATCGAACTATCTCCTGGACTGGACCGGGCGCAATGTCGAGACCTTCGAATACGGCACCAGTGACGGCGATCCGGATTATCTGTGCTTTCCGGTCGCGGGCACGCTGACCTACATCCCGTGGGCCAAACGCCCGTCCGCCCAGGTGATCGCATCGATGGTGGATGCAAATGGTGATCCGCATTTTGCAGATCCGCGGCATTTGCTGAAAACGGTGCTCGACCGTTTCACGGAAATGGAGCTGACGCCTGTCGTGGCCATCGAATATGAGTTTTACCTTATCGACCAGGACGCGGCGGCCCGGGGCGAAGTCGTTCCGGCGCGCTCAGGCGAAACCGGATGGCGGGCCAGCACAACCAATGTCTATTCCATGGATGACCTGTATGACTTCGAGAGCCTGCTCGACGAAATCCAGGAAGCCTGCAAGGACCAGAACATACCTGCGGAAACGTTTGTTTCCGAGTACGCGGCCGGGCAATTCGAAATCAACCTGTACCATACGGACGACGCTCTCAAAGCGTGCGATCAGGCAATCATGCTGGAGCGCTGCATCAAGGCGGTTGCCCGCAAGCACGGCACCATTGCCAGTTTCATGGCCAAGCCCTTTGCAGAACAGGCCGGATGCGGCCTGCACATTCACTGCAGCCTGCTCGACAAGGACGGCAACAACATCTTCCTCGGGCCCCATGACCAATCAGTGGACCGGCCGATCTCCGACAAGCTGCGCAGCGCCATAGGCGGACTGCTGGAAACCATGCAAGAAGGCATGGCGATATTTGCACCCAACGCCAATTCCTACCGGCGCTTGCGGCCTGGCACCTATGCGCCGGTGCGCGGGCTCTGGGGCGGCGACAACCGTACGGTTCCGCTGCGCATACCCGGCGGCAGCGACAAGGCGATCAGGGTTGAACACCGCGTGTCAGGTGCCGATGCCAACCCCTATCTGGTCATGGCGGCGGTGCTGGCAGGCATTCACCACGGCATCACCAACAATGTCGTACCGCAGGACCCGATTACCGGTGACGGCTATGAAAGCGAAGACGGCGTGGACCTGCCGATCAGGTGGCCGGTTGCGCTGAAGGCGTTCGAAGACGGCACCATTCTGAAACGTTATTTCGGCGAGAAATGGTGCGATGCGTTCCACACCGCGCGGTCATTCGAGGCAGACGCTCATCACTACACCATCCATCAGCTCGATTATGAATGGTACCTGCGCACCTCATGACCGACAGATCCCTCGACCAGCCGACCTATTATGCAGAAACCGCCAACCGGCAGGTTGCAGCATCTGACAGCTCTGCGGTGCCGGACAAGGTCGATGTCTGCGTGATAGGTGCAGGTTTCACCGGTCTGTCCGCAGCCCTGGAACTTGCCCTTCGCGGACGCTCGGTCGCGGTGTTTGATTCAGGCCCGGTCGGATGGGGCGCCACAGGGCGCAATGGAGGCCAGGTCTGCACCGGGTTTTCACCCGGTATGGAAGGCTTTGAAAGACAACTCGGAGCAGCAGATGCGCGCATCTGCTTCGATGTTGCCGAACAGGGCAAGCGGTTGATCGAGGCCCGTGTCAGGAAACACAATATTGACTGTGACCTGACCTGGGGGTTCCTGCACGCAGCAGCTCGCCCAAGTCATATGTCAGGCCTTGCTGAACACATGGAAGAGCTGGAGAAGTATGGCGTGAAAGGCTGTACAATGCTGGATCGCGGGGAACTGGCGGCAAAAATCGGCAGCACGGCATATCACGGCGCACTGCGTGAACAGGATGCAGGCCATATTCACTCCCTGAATTACGCCCTGGGTCTCGCCGATGCGGTACTTGGCAATGGCGGGCAGATATTCGAAAACACTGAGGTCGGCAGCATTGAAGGCGGCAGTTCCCCTGCCCTCAAGCTGAGGTCGGGGAAGACGGTTGCATGCAATCAGATAGTTGTGGCCTGCAACGCCTACCTTGGCTCGCTGGTTCCCGGCCTCAACCATCGCGTGATGCCTGTGGCCAGTTATGTCGTTGCAACCAAACCGCTCGGCGAGGAACGCGCACGCAGCCTGATCCGCGACAATGAAGCGGTTTGCGACAGCAATTATGTTGTCGACTATTTCAGGATGACTGCGGATCACCGGCTGCTGTTTGGCGGCCGGTGCAGCTATTCCGGCATTCATCCGCGCGACCTGGGCGCCAACATGCGACCCAGGGTGCTGTCTGTTTTCCCGCAACTTGTTGATGTAAAGATGCAATATGCCTGGGGCGGTCATATTGGCATTACTCATAACCGGTTACCCAATATGGGACGAAGTGACGGCTCTATCTACTATGCGCACGGGTTCTCCGGACAAGGTGTTGTGCTGGCCGGTATGCTGGGCAAAGTGCTGGCGGACGCCATTGCCGGTGATACGGGGCAGTTCGACATATTTGCCCGTATACGTCACTTGCCGTTTCCAGGTGGTATGCTGCGCAGACCCGCTTTGACGCTCGGCATGCTGTATTATCGAGTACGGGATTTGCTGTCCTGAGCCAGTTTTCTGCCGAATATCTTCCAAATGCATAAAATTTTATCAAATTTCGAAGCATCTCCATAAATACAACCGGGACCAAGCATTTTTGTTCAGAATTCGTTTATATATGTGACGGATTATCAGTGTCGCTGAAAAACGAGGCAGCGGACCGGGGCCTGGGGTCACGAGAACACGCGGCTCATACGAATTGGGCAAACGGAGATTAGACATGTACAAAACAATTGCCGAGTTCATGAGCAATGAACGCGGAGCCACCGCAATTGAGTACGCGTTGATCGCAGCAGCGACCGGCGCGGCGCTGATTGTCTCGATGCCGACCATTGGCACAGCGGTACAAGATCTGCTCACTCCTCTTGGAGTAGCCTTGGCCGCTATTATAGGTTAGATCAGGGTCATGTTGCCCGACCCTAGAGCAGTCCCTTGCGCAACAGGTTCAGCGCCATGATGAAGAGGCCTGCCATGAGAACTTTTCGAAACGTCTCCGGCGCCATGGCGTCCTGAAGCTTGAAGCCAAGCCACATGCCGACAAACGCCGGTATGCAAGCCACGGTCGAAATGGCGGCCACGGCGGGCGTAATTGTGCCGTTCAGAATGTATCCGGCCAGAAGTGGCATGCTGCCGATGGTGAATGTTACCCCGACCGAAGGAGACCACTTGTTCTTCGGCACACCGGACGCCAGCAGAAACATGGTTATGGGCGGACCGTAGACCGAAGTCGCACCTCCCAGGGCGCCCGATACCACACCGACAATCGCACCCACCGGTTTTTCAACACTGGCCGGAACGCTCGGCTTCCAGGGTGATACGTTCGCCATCACAAAGACCAGCAGGGCAAGGCCAAGCCCGGTCACGATAACCGACGACGACAATTGCGTTGCAAACAGCGCGACTGTGAACAAGGTCGTGAAACAGGTGACAATGAGTGGCCAGAACCGCAACAGGGCTTCCAGAAGTTCATCTGCGCCGGAACGCATGGCCATCTGCAGGTTGGTCAGGAATATCGGAATGACAATCATCGCTACCGCCAGCTTCGGGTCCAGCAGCATGACCATGATTGATATGCCGACCAGCGGCAGAGCCACTCCGATGATGCCCTTGCACACTCCGCCGACGAACATCGCCAGCATCACCAGTATGACCTGGACAGGCGTGAACCCTTGCGTGAAAAACTCGATCAGCTGGTCATCTCCTCAGGCCGGGCACCTGCCGCATAAGCCTTGAGACACAACAGCTCCGCGGCAATCATGGCCGCAGCGTTCGATGTCATCTCGGCATGATCATAAGGTGGCGATACCTCAACCACGTCCATACCGACAAGGTCCAGTCCCTTCATGGCGCGAATGACAGACAGGGCCTGATAACTGGTAAACCCGCCAGGAACAGGCGTACCGGTACCCGGTGCCGTCGCAGGATCAAGAAAATCAATGTCGAACGTCAGGTAGGACGGCCCCGTACCCAGGCGCTCGCGTATTTCGGCGGCAACCTCTTGCGCGCTCATGTCATGGACCTGGTCTGCAAACAACACTTTCATGCCCATTGCGTCTTCGCCCTTGAAACAGGTGCGGATACCAACCTGAATGGACCGGGCCGGGTCAACAATGCCGTCCTGCAGCGCCAGGGAAAACATGGTGCCATGGTCTATTCGGTTGCCGGTCTCAGGTTCCACATCGCGATGGGCGTCAAACTGCACAAGGCCCAAAGGCCCGTGTTGTTTAGCAACAGCTTTCAGCACCGGATAGGTGATGTAGTGATCGCCGCCAAAGGTCAGTGGACACACGCCTTTTGATACGATCGCGCTGATGTGCTTCTCGATAACACGTGGCACGTCCTGCTTGCGGCCCCAGTCGAAGAAGCAATCGCCATAGTCGACAACCGCCAGGGTTTCAAACGGATCAAACCGCCACGGCCATACCGGGCCCCATGAATGCTGGGCCGATGCCTGGCGTATGCCCTGTGGCCCGAACCGTGTGCCGGGCCGGTTGGTCACGGCCTGGTCGAACGGTATGCCGGTCACGGCAACATCAACACCTTTGAGATTGCGGGTGTACTTGCGGCGCAGGAATGACAGGGCGCCCGCATAACTTGCCTCGATTGAGGACCCCATAAGATCCTTGCGGCGGAATGCGGCATCGCCCAGCGATGACTTGGGTGTCGACACGAATTTTACTCCTGAAGGATGAGCGTATCAGATGGATGCCAGCTTACATGAACCTCGCGGCCGTTTTCCAGCAAGCCCGCTGCAGCACGGTCGTTCTGCACATTAACCGCGAGCTCCAGGCCGTCCGCGCACGCGACGAAAACGTTGCTGACGTCGCCATAATAAGCGACATCGCGAATGACGCCCTTGGCGGAAAAATCAGAACCAGAAGCCGGCGCAGTGTCGGACAGGACGAGTTTCTCGGGCCGCACAGCCAGTGACACGCTGCCTGACGCGGTCCCCTCATGCGGCACAACAACCCGGCCCAATCCCTTCGCCTGACAGGTTACCCCCGTCTTTGAGGCCCCGGAGACGGTTGCATCAATCAGATTGATCTTGCCGATAAAGTCGGCCACGAAACGCGAGTGCGGCTTTTCGTAAAGTTCCTCCGGACCGGCGATCTGGCGCACGCCACCCTTCTCCATGACCGCGATGCGATCCGCCATCGACAGGGCTTCATCCTGGTCATGGGTGACAATGATGAAGGTGATGCCGATGACCTGTTGCAGGCGTGCCAGTTCAAGCTGCATGTGCTCGCGCAGCTTTGCATCAAGAGCCGACAGCGGTTCATCGAGCAGCAGCACCTTCGGGCGTTTGACCAGGGCCCGGGCCAGAGCAACACGCTGGCGCTGGCCGCCGGAAAGCTGGTCAGGCTTGCGGTCGGCCATGGCGCCCATCTGGACCATTTCGAGGGCTTCTTCGACACGCGGCAAAATTTCAGCCGCGGCAACACCGGTTACCTTCAAACCATAGGCGACATTGTCGCGAACGGTCATGTGCGGAAACACGGCATAGGACTGGAACACCATGTTCACCGGGCGCTTGTTGGCCGGTACGCCCTCCATGTCCTGCCCGTCCACGATTATGTCACCGGTACCGGACGTTTCAAGTCCGGCTATCATGCGCAGCAAGGTGGTTTTCCCGCACCCCGACGGACCCAGTAGTGCAAAAAACTCGTTGGGTAAGATGTCGAATGAAACATCATTCACGGCAACAACGCCGGGATAGCGCTTGGTGACGTTCTTGATGGAAATGATGGGTCTTGTCATCTTGCCCTAGCCTTCGGTTTTCGATGGTGCCTGCATGCGCATGGCGATGATTGTGGCAACCAGAGTAATGATGATGAGTACCGTCGAGGCAGCATTGATGTCAGGTGACACACCACGGCGAACCAGTGAATAGACCTTGACCGGGAAGGTGTTGGTCTCGGGCCCCGATGTAAAGAATGTAATGACGAAATCGTCCAGGGACAGCGTGAATGCCAACAGCGCCCCGGCAATGACACCTGGCATCATGACAGGCAGGACCACATTCCAGAACGTCTGCCACTCACTAGCTCCGAGGTCCTTGGAGGCCTCTTCGAGTTCTCGATTGAAACCGGCAAGCCGGGCCCGAACCACAACCGCCACGAACGGAAAGCTGAATGCTACATGGGCAGCGGTTATGGCTCCGAGGTTCAGGGGCCAGACGGAAAACAGCTCGTTCCACCAGTGGATCGGCCCCGACTCAAATCCGCGCATCCAGTTCCCGACACGGGAATACAGCACCAGCACCGCCACCCCCATGCAGATTTCCGGGATGACGATGGGAAGCGCCATGACGCCTTCAATCGCCGATTTTGCCGGAAACCGGAAGCGCCACAGCCACAGCGCGGTTGCCGTCCCTATGATGGTGGCGATCACCGTGCACATGACCGCGATAGTGATTGAGTTCACAAAGGCCTCCACGAGCGAAGCGTCATTCCAGGCCTTGGCATAATACTTGGTGGTAAACCCACGCCACACGATGGTGCGTTTTGAATCATTGAAGCTGAAGGCGATCAGCTGCGCGATAGGCGCATAGAGCAAAACGAAGGTGACTAGACCGAACCCGATCAGCCAGGGAGATTTTCCGTAGTCCAGCGGTCCGCGTTTCGACTTGCGTTGCGTCATGTCAGACCCCGACCCCGCCCTTCATGCGCGCACCGATAAAGGCGCGCAGCGCAAGGGCTGCAAAAGTGACGTACATCAGCAGGAACGAAAGGGCTGCACCAAACGGCCAGTCATTTGCGGCCTTGAACTGATCGGTGATGACATTGCCGATCATGATGGCGTTGGTGCCCCCCAGCAGGTCCGGCACCAGGAACATTCCGAGCGTCGGGATGAACACCAGGATGATACCTGACACGATACCGGGCATGGTCAGCGGTACGGTTACGGAGAAGAACGTCCTCCACTGGCTGGCGCCGAGGTCAAGACTGGCTTCGAGATAGGACCGATCAAGCCGTTCGATTGTGGCATACAGCGGCAACACCATGAACGGCATGAACACGTAGACCATGCCGATAACCACCATGCCGTTGTTGTAGAGCAGTTCAAGCGGCTGAAACGGACCAATGAGTTTGTCCAGGAACGCAACGTTCCACAGCCATTCCAGGGTGAAGTTGAGCGAGCCGCGGGTACGGAATACCGCTATCAGCGCATAAGTGCGGATCAACAGGTTTATCCAGAACGGCAAAATGACCAGCATCAGCAGCAATGGCCGCCATCTGGCCGGTGAAAAACAGATGCCGAACGCGACCGGATAGGCAATCGCCAGACAGACCGCGGTTGAGATGAAACTAATCCAGACGGACTTCCAGATTATCTTCAGATAAACGGCTTCGAACGACCGGATGTAGTTGGCCAGCGTACCGGTGATTTCAATGTCGATGATCGAGGTTTTCTCACCGAACGACATGCCCCAGATGAGGGCAAGCGGGATCAGGAAGAACACTAACAGCCATACCACCCCGGGCAACCCAGTTACCCAGAATACAGCCTTGTTCTGTTTCCAGTTTTCCACCCGCCCAGCACCTTGAAACAGGAAGGTCAGGACATTGTCACCTGACCTTCCCGATGTTTGTCACACCAGATCAGGCTGCCTGGATACGGGTCCAGGATTCGTTGCGCAGCTTGGTCTTTTCTTCCGAGTAGAGCGAAGCCTCGCACTTGGCGATAACCTCGTCAGGCGGGAAGATGCCCGGATTGCCGGTGTATTTGGCATCCATCTTGGCCTTGGCCGCCGCGTTTGCGGTCGCATACTGAATGGTGTCCGCGATATGTACACCGGCATCAGCGTCCAGCAGGTAGTTGATGAATGCATGTGCGTTTTCAGGGTGAGGTGCGCCCTTTGGAATGCAGACGCAATCCTGCCACAACAGGCTGCCTTCGCCCGGCACGGAATAACTCAGATCATCGTCCTCGCCCATCACCTGGATGATATCGCCGTTCCATTCCATGGCCAGGTCCACTTCACCGGACGCCAGCAGGTCCTGGCCGTTGTCGTCTGCATAGACCTTGACGTCTTTCTTGCCCTTGATGAGCAGTTCTTCGGCAGCCTTCATTTCAGCGGGAACCACCGAGTTGAACGAATGACCCAGGTATTGAAGGGTAACGCCGATTACGCTCTCGCCATCGCCCAGCAGGGAGATGCGGCCAGCGTTTTCACTGCTGTCCAGCACCGCCTTCCAGCTTGATGCGTCCTTCACCTTGGACTTGCGGTAACCGATCCCCATCGTGCCCCACATGTAGGGCACGGAGTGTTTGCGTCCCGGATCGAATGTCGCATCCTGGAAGGCATCGGCAACATTGGCCGTATTCGCAATCTTCGATTTGTCCAACTCATCCAGCATGCCGGCGGCAATCATGCGCTCAACATAATCGTTGGTCGGAATGATCACGTCGTAGCCGGGATTGCCTTCCTTGAGCTTGGCGAACAATTCGGCGTTGTCGGCATACAGATCCATTTTCACTTCGATGCCGGATGCCTTGTTGAAGTCAGCCAGTGTGGTCTCGCCGATATAGGTGTCCCAGTTATAGAAGTTGAGCTTCTTCTCCTCTTCGGACATCGCGAAACGCGGCATCATGGTCAGGCCGATAAAGGCAGCACCCGATCCCTTAAGAACGGACCGGCGCGATGCACGGAACTTTGGTGTGTATGTCATTTCATTACTCCCTGTTTTAATTTTTATGACTGTTTCAACTCACCCTCAACAACCCCGCTAAAACGAGTGTTAAACACAACACCAGCCGTTTCAACGGTAGTTTTGCTTAGCATTGCCTCCGATTTTCCAACTCTGGGGTCACGACAATTCGCCTTTCACATCCGCATAGGTCGCGTCGAGCGCTTTGCGAGTGAGATCCACCCACTCGTCCACCTCCGCTTCGGTTATGCACAGCGGCGGCGAGAACACCATTGTGTCCCAGCATGCGCGCATCACCAGATTATTGTCGAAGCAATGCTCGCGGCAGATTCCGCCGACACGGCCAAGATCGTCAAACCGGGCCCGCGTCTGCTTGTCCCTGACCAGTTCAATGGCGCCAATCAGTCCCTTGACGCGGACTTCTCCAACGATCGGATGGTCACTCAATGCTCCCATTTTCTCTTCCACGTAGGGCGCAATCGCCGCGGTGTGCTCAATCAGTTTTTCATCCTGCATGATGCGGATGTTTTCCAGGGCGACCGCGCACGCTACCGGGTGGCCGGAATAGGTGTAACCGTGGAAAAACTCACCGCCCTTGTCAAAGAAATCACCGATCAACCCGTCAGAAACCGCGACCGCACCAATCGGCTGATAACCCGATGACAGGCCTTTCGCCATGACGACGATGTCGGGATCGATGCCCATGGTCTCATGACCCCACCAGTTTCCGGTGCGGCCGAAACCACAGATCACTTCATCGGCCACAATCGGAATACCGTGTTCGCGGCAGACTTTTTGAACGTAGGGCCAGTAGCTGTCCGGCGGCACGATCACACCGCCGGCACCCTGAATGGGTTCGCCGACAAAGGCTGCAACCTTGTCAGGCCCCAGTTCCTTGATTTTTGCTTCCACTTCCCTGGCCGCCTTGAGGCCGAATTCCTCCGGGCTCATGTCGCCGCCATGCTGGAACCAGTCAGGTTCAAGCACGTGATGGAAGTTGGGCAGCGGCAGCCCGCCCTGGGCATGCATGGCCGACATGCCGCCCAGCGACGCTGAAATACAGGTCGAACCATGATAGGCGCGGTGGCGTGATACTATGTGCTGGCGCTCGGGCTGGCCCTGTACCTCCCAATAGCGACGGATAAACCGCACCATCGTGTCGTTGGCTTCCGATCCTGAATTGACAAAGAAGATTTGCTTGAACCGGTCCGGCAACAGGCTGGCAACCTTCTCCGCCAGCAAGGTTGCCGGCACCGTGGTTGTCTTGAAAAACGTATTGTAGAACGGCAGGTCCTGCATTTGCCGGTAGGCGGCATCGGCAAGTTCCTTGCGGCCGTAGCCAATATTTACACACCAAAGCCCGGCCATGGCATCAAACAGCTTGTTGCCCTTGCCGTCCCAGATATGGACGCCGCTGGCCTGGGTGATGACGCGTGCACCGCCTTCACTATGCAGGCTCTTGTGGTCGGTAAACGGGTGGAAATGATGGGCGTTGTCAGCCGCAACGAGTTCTTCGATATTGAGATTTTTGTTCATGGTTGCACTCCGCAAGTCTGGTCGACAGAAAAACGCGGCAAGGGTGCCGCACACTGTGAAACGTCATGGAAAGTGCGGTTTACGGATTGAAGCCAATACGGGCACAATGCAACAGCACTTCGTCGCGTGTAACGCGCTTTGCGGTTCCGCCCAAATGCCCTGTTTTGCCAATCCTGTAGAACATGATTGGAAGACTGCCACAATTCCGCAAGCCTTGGCAACAGGATGAAAAAAGCATCACCTGCGCGTAAATTTTAGGCTTTCGATTATGTCACAATTGCGCAACAGTGTTGGTAATGGGAGATAATTTCAACGAAATGCTCGAGGCGGACGGCAGTGTTCGCCCACCTTACGCCTTACTGCACAAGTGGCTGGAGACACAGACGCCGGGCGACCTGCGCGCCAAGATTCGCGAAGCCGAATCCATCTTCCGCAGGCTTGGCATTACCTTTGCCGTGTACGGCACCGAGGAAGCATCAGAGCGGCTGATCCCGTTTGACATCATTCCGCGCATCTTCGCTGCGAGCGAGTGGCGCCGCCTTGAAGCGGGCATCGCGCAACGGGTCGGTGCGCTCAATGCTTTCATTGATGACATTTATCACCGCCGCGAAATCGTGCGCGCCGGGAAAGTGCCTGGCGACCTGGTCTTGCAGAATGAAGCCTATCTGCCGCAGATGGCCGGCCACTCCCCTGCCCGCAACGTCTACTCGCATATCATCGGAACGGATATCGTGCGTGTGGGCGCCAACGAGTTCTACGTGCTGGAAGACAACTGCCGCACACCGTCCGGCGTTTCCTACATGCTGGAAGACCGTGAAGCGATGATGTTTCTGTTTCCCGAACTGTTCGCCAAGCACCGTGTGGCGCCCATCGAACATTACCCCGAACTGCTTCGGCAGACACTGGATTCCGTCGCCCCGCCGCAGTGTGACAGTGAACCGACCTGTGTTGTCCTGTCGCCGGGCATCTACAATTCGGCGTTCTTCGAACACGCCTTTCTGGCCGATGAAATGGGGGTGCAGCTGGTCACCGGTGATGACCTGTTTGTCCAGGACGGATGGCTTTACATGCGCACAACCCGTTCACCTGTGAAAGTTGATGTGGTTTACCGGCGGATTGACGATGACTTTCTCGACCCCCTGACATTCAACCCGGCCTCGACACTGGGGGTTCCCGGCATTTTCGACGTTTACCGCGCCGGGCGGGTCACCATTGTCAACGCGCCCGGCGCCGGTATTGCGGACGACAAGGCGGTGTACTCGTTCATGCCTGACATAGTCGAGTTCTATACCGGCGAAAAACCGATCCTGAACAATGTACCGACATGGCGATGTTCGGATAGTGACTCGCTTGCTTATGTGCTGGAGCACCTGGAAGAACTGGTGGTCAAGGAGGTCCATGGCTCAGGCGGTTACGGCATGCTGGTCGGCCCGACCGCCAGCAAGAAGGAAGTGGCCACGTTCAGGCAGATACTCAAGAACCGGCCCGGCAACTACATCGCCCAGCCGACACTGGCGCTGTCTTCGTGCCCGACCTTCGTAAAATCCGGGGTGGCGCCAAGGCATGTGGATTTGCGGCCGTTTGCGCTGACCGGCGACCGGATGCGTATTACACCGGGCGGATTTACCCGGGTTGCCATGAAACAGGGATCACTGGTGGTGAACTCCAGCCAGGGAGGCGGCACCAAGGATACCTGGGTGCTGGAGGACTGATGCTTTTAGGACGCACCGCTGCATCACTGTTCTGGATGGCCCGCTACATGGAGCGGGCTGAAAACATGGCGCGCCTGATCGAAGTGAGTTATCGCATTTCACTGATGCCGAAACCGTTCCGGGCGCATCAGGACGATTGGAGCTCAACGCTCAAGAGCGCTCATTGCGAGGCCACGTTCGCAGACAAGTACGACACGGCCAGCCAGGAGCATGTCATTCAGCACCTGGTACTGGACCGGGAGAACCCGTCAAGCATTCGCTCCAGCATGGAAACGGCGCGCAACAACGGCCGCGCGGTACGCACGGCGTTGAGCCGCGATGTGTGGGAGTCGCTCAATGCCACCTGGAACGAGCTGTCGTCATTGCGCATGAACCAGTTGTCGAGCGACAAGCTGCCTGGTTTCCTTGACTGGATCAAACAACGGTCCATGCTGTTTCGCGGTGCCATGCTTGGAACCGCCCTGCGCAGGGACAGCTTTCATTTCTGCCAGGCAGGCGCATTCATCGAAAGGGCGGACAATACGGCACGGATACTGGATGTAAAATACCACATCCTTCTGCCTCGCGGCGCCGGACCGGGCAGTTCCATCGACCGCCAGCAATGGGCTTCACTGTTGCGTTCGGTTTCTGCACACCGGGCCTACAGGTGGGCTTATCGGGACGCCAGTTACCAGCCCTGGAACGTGGCGCAGTTTCTGATCCTCAATCCGGCCATGCCCAGATCGCTGTTATTTTGCTATGACTGGATCAGCAACAACACCCTTTCAGAGATTGAAGAGGAGTACGGCGACGGAACATTGCCATGTCATGAAACAGCCACTGAAACGATGAACTTGCTGGCTAATGCCAACATGGAAAAAATTTTCCAGGACGGATTGCATGAATTCCTGTCCGATTTCATTGACCGGAACAACAGGCTGACATCCGAAATCGCCGCTGCGTACAATTTCCCATGAAAATTCACATCCGCCACGCAACAACCTATCACTATGACAATCCAGGGTCCCATCTGGTGCAGCGGCTGTATCTGACACCGCAGGACACTGCCAGCCAATCGGTGCTTGACTGGACCATCGAGGCACCGGGCATGGAAGGTGCCCTTGAGTATGTCGATGCATTTGGCAACGTGGCCCACCTGACAACCCCGCCAATTGATCTGACAGAAGTCACGGTTGTTGCAGCCGGCACTGTCAGAACCACCGATAACGCCGGTGTATCAGGGCATGACCGCGGTTCGGTGCCAGTCCAGGCCTATCTTGCGAGCACACCGGCAACTGAATCCAATGCAGCCATCAAAGCGCTTGCTCACGGCCATGACCGTTTGTCAGGCATTGAACAACTGCATTCCCTTTCAGCCGCCGTACTGGACAAGGTGGCCTATGCTCTCGGTTCCACCAATGAGCACACCACTGCCGCCGAAGCCATGCGTGACGGCAAGGGTGTGTGTCAGGACCATGCACATGTGTTCATCTCGGCTGCGCGGTTGCTGGGCGTACCGGCACGATATGTATCGGGTTACATGGTCGTGGGCGAAAATGAATTTGCCGAGGCAAGCCATGCCTGGGCGGAAGCCTATGCCGCCAACCTTGGATGGGTGGGCTTTGATGTTTCAAATCAGGTCAGCCCTGACGAGCGTTATGTGCGCGTGGCGACCGGCATGGATGTCGACAGTGCAACCCCCGCAAAAGGGGTTCGCCGCGGCCTGTCGACAGGGACAGAACGAATGGACGTGGAAGTGCTTGTTGAAAGGGTCGCGGAGCAGTAGTTTACCGCTGATTCCATCAAACTGTGCGTAGGGTCAGGACCCATTAATCTTATGCAATTCTGTTTGAAAGAAAACATTCGAATGATGGTGAAAAAGCGCAAGATAAGGCTTTGTGCCTTGTCGAGCATTTTTCGCCTTCAGGCGAGTGTTTTCTATCAAACCCGAAGGGCGGGGTCTATTTTGCCCCTGACAGCGTTGAAAGGTCTTGAAAACCGGACGGTTTCCTGCGACCTCTCGCCTTGCCGGAGGCAAAATATCCTCCCGCAGAATGTATAAGATTAATGGGTCCTGACCCTAACGACCGGAAACTTCATGACATATTGTGTTGGCCTGAAACTTGAGCGCGGCCTGGTTATGGCGGCCGATACCCGCACCAATGCGGGCCTCGACAACATTGCAACCTTCCGCAAGCTGCAGACTTTCGAAGTGCCTGGAGAGCGTGTGTTCATCATGATGTCGGCCGGCAACCTCGCCGTCACGCAAGCTGTGGTCGCCATGCTGGAAGAGGAGTTCGAGCATCCCGACGAAGACGACGGGAACAGCAGCCTGAAAACAGTGGCCAGCATGTTCCAGGCTGCGAAACTTGTCGGCGAAACACTCAAGTCGGTTCGCCAGGACCATGTGGACCAGGGCCTGAGCAGCGATGCTTTTTCAGCCTCGTTCATCTTTGGCGGCCAGATCAGCGGCGAAGAACCAAGGCTCTATCAGGTCTATTCGGAAGGCAATTTCATCGAAGCCAAGGAGGACACCCCTTTTTTCCAGATCGGAGAACACAAGTACGGCAAGCCGATTCTGGACCGGGTGGCCAATCAGGACATGCGGCTGGGCGAGGCGGCAAAGCTTGTATTGCTGTCTTTTGATTCAACAATTCGCTCGAACCTTTCGGTTGGCATGCCCATAGATATGGTGGTCTACAACACCGACAATCTGAGTATTGATCGGGTGCGGCGCATTGAACAGGATGATCCCTACTTCCGCTCCATTTCGGCGAAATGGTCCGAGGCGCTGCGTTCAGCGGTCGAGACAATCGAGGAGTTTGATATCTAGCGATGATCGATTTCGAGGTCGAGTATAACAACCGTGCACGGGTGCCGGATCATGAACCGGTGATCGCCGGCTGGGCGAGCGATGCCGCAAGTTATCGCGAGGCGGCCGCGTGTGACCTGGACATTGCCTACGGCGATCATGCACGGCAGAAGTTCGATTTTTTCCCGGCCAGCGGCCGTGATGATGCACCGGTGGTGGTGTTCATTCACGGCGGGTACTGGCAGGCGCTTGATCGCACATCGTTTTCGCATATGGCATCAGGCGTGGCAGCTCACGGGCTGGATATGGCTATTCCGTCATACCGGCTGGCGCCGGACGTGAACGTTCAAGACATCATTGATGACATGCGCAGTTTCTGCCTGGCCTTGTGGAACACCCATGGCCGCAAGCTGGTCGTGACGGGGCATTCCGCCGGCGGGCATCTGGCGGCGGCAATGTTTGCGACCGACTGGACGGCTCATGACGGACCCGACGGGCTGGTCAGCGCCGGCATGGGCATCAGCGGCCTGTACGACCTGCGCCCGCTGATGCCGACCGCTATCAATCAGCGCATCGGCATCGACGGCAAGATCGCCATGCAGTGCAGTCCCCTGTTGTGGCCGTCCCCGCAACACGGCCGGTTTGAGGCCTGGGTGGGTGGCGCGGAATCACGTGAATACCATCGCCAGAGCGAAACGCTGGCTGCCGGCTGGGGCGGCGCCGGTATTGCGTGCAGCTGGCATCCGGTCGGCGACGACAATCATTTCACCGTCGTCAGGCACCTGGCAGACGGTGCAAGCGAAATGACCAGCGCATTGGTCGCGCTATGTGAACCTGCATGAGCAACCAGCCCAAGTCAGTTGAAACGCCATCCGGCAAAGGCGCGGCAGACGAGAATTTTCCGGTCGGATCGTTCCTGTTGCCCAAGCGTCTTCGCCCGCATGTGATGACCTATTATGCCTTTGCCCGGGCCATTGACGATATTGCGGACAATCCGGATGCGTTGCCGCAGGACAAGATCACCGGTCTCAATGCAATGGATGATGCCCTGCTGGGCCGTGAAAAGAACCCGGATGAATCCTTGGCCAAGGCAACGGCACTGCGCGCCAGCATGCTGGAAACCAATGTCGATCTGGCGCACGGCAGCGACCTGGTGTCTGCGTTCCGGCAGGATGCCGTGCAGAGCCGTTACAATACGTGGGACGATCTGATCGATTACTGCCTTCGCTCGGCAGCGCCGGTCGGGCGCTATCTCCTGGAGCTGCACGGCGAAGACAAGGCGCACTTTGAATATTCGGATGCCCTGTGCAATGCGCTTCAGGTGATCAACCACCTGCAGGACTGCGCTGACGATTTGCGCGAACTCGACCGCTGTTACCTGCCGCTCGACTGGTGCGAAGAAACCGGTGCAAACATAGACATGCTGCGCGAGCAGGCGTCGCCGCCCGCCTTGCGCGCAGTCCAGATGAAATGCATTGAAGGCACCGAGAGCCTGCTTCGCCTGGCTGACAAACTGCCGGGAAAACTGAACAGCAAATCACTGGCAATGGAATCCGGTGTCATCATTTCCATTGCGTGGAAACTGGTCGACAAACTGAAACGCCAGGATCCGGTTGCAAAAAGAGTTGAACTATCCAAACCACAATTCATGCTTTATGGCCTCAAAGGTGCCATAAAGGGGCTGTTCTAACAAAGACGGGCGGCGATGCATGCTCTGGGCTATAGCAACATGGCTTCTTACGAAGCCGTAAAGTTGCTATACACTTTGGAAACGATCAGGTTTATGATTTTTGATTGGTTCAATCAAAAATCATCCTGATCTTGTGTTTGAGAGACGCGACCAAGGCAGAGGTTGGCTCGCATGCGATATTGGTATAAAGAGCGGGGTCTTGTGATGCGGCTATGCTTTGATGCCAGTCGCATAATTGCACTTGGAAACTGCCGTACCTACGTAAGTGCCGACGCGCCTCGCCGATTGAAGAACAACGCAAAAAGACAAAAGAGCTGACATGCCAATATCGACACCACTGCTTGACACCATTTCGTACCCTGCCGACCTCAGAAGGCTCAAGCATGAAGATTTGCTGCAGGTGGCGAGCGAATTGCGAGCAGAGACGATTGATGCGGCTTCACAGTCCGGCGGGCACTTCGGGGCGGGCCTGGGCGTCGTAGAGCTGACGGTTGCGCTGCACTATGTCTACAACACCCCCGCGGACCGGCTGATCTGGGATGTCAGCCATCAGGCCTATCCACATAAAATTCTGACGGGCCGCCGTGATCGCATCCGGCAGATCCGCCAGTCGGACGGGCTTTATGGCTTCACCAAGCGCGCGGAGAGCGAATATGACCCGTTTGGCGCAGCACACTCTTCCACATCCATTTCGGCTGGCCTTGGCATGGCCGTCGCCCGGGATCTGAAGGGCGCAGACAACCACGTCATTTCCGTTATCGGTGACGGATCGATGAGCGCCGGCATGGCTTATGAAGCCATGAATAATGCAGGTGCGCGGGACAGCCGTATGCTGGTCGTCCTGAACGATAACGGCATGTCGATCGCACCGGGTGTCGGTGCCCTGACCAATTACCTGTCCTGGCTGGTGTCCACACACCCATTCCTGTCGTTGCGCGACATCGCCCTGCAACTATCGAAGAAATTCCCGAAGACCCTGCGCACGGCTGCAGAGCGCGTGGACGAATATGCCCGCGGCATGGTGATGGGCGGTACCTTGTTCGAGGAACTGGGCTTCTACTATGTAGGACCGGTCGACGGTCATGACCTGGAAACGCTGGTGCCCATCCTGGAAAACATCCGCGAAGCCAAGGAAGTCGGCCCGGTATTGCTCCACGTAGTGACGGAAAAAGGCAAAGGTCATCCGTTCAGCGACACCAACAAGGAAAAACATCACGCGGTCGGCAAGTTCGATCCGGTCACGTTCGATGTCAAAAAAGGCACGTCCAACGCGCCCAGCTACACATCCGTGTTTGCCCGCTCGCTGATCTCGCACGCTGAAGCAGACGACAAGATCATCGCCATTACCGCTGCCATGCCGTCCGGCACCGGCGTCGACAAGTTTGAAGAACATTTTCCCGACCGCACGTTTGATGTGGGCATCGCCGAACAACATGCAGTGACATTTGCAGCCGGAATGGCGACGGAGGGTTTCAAACCGTTCGCGGCGATCTATTCCACATTCCTGCAGCGTGCCTATGACCAGGTGGTGCACGATGTGGCACTGCAGAAACTTCCGGTGCGCTTTGCCATTGACCGGGCCGGCCTTGTCGGTCAGGACGGTGCAACCCATGCTGGCAGCTTCGACGTGGCCTACCTTGCCTGCCTGCCGAACATGATGGTCATGGCCGCAGGTGACGAAGCAGACCTGATGCACATGGTGTCGACCGCGGTTGAATATGACGACGGTCCCTGCGCGTTCCGTTATCCGCGTGGTGAAGGCATGGGCGTCGAGATGCCGGAAACAGGTACTCCGCTTGAAATCGGCAAGGGCCGCATCATGGTGGAAGGCAACAAGGTTGCCCTGCTCAACCTGGGCGGGCGCCTTGGCACCTGCCTGAAAGCGGCTGAAGATTTGAAGCAGCGAGGCATATCCACAACGGTTGCCGATGCCCGCTTTGCCAAGCCGCTGGATACGGACCTGATCGCGACCCTTGTGAAAAATCACGAACTGGTCATTACCATCGAAGAAGGGTCAATCGGCGGCTTCTCCAGCCATGTTCTGCATTACCTTGCCGCGAACGGGCTGTTGCAGGGCGGCGCCGTGGTCAAGCCAATGACCCTGCCTGACGCGTTCATCGGTCATGGTGCGCCAGACTGGCAGTACAGGCAGGCCAGGCTGGAAGCCGATGACATAGTCGTGGAAGTATTGCGCGGCCTTAAACTTGACGAGAAGGTGCTGGAATTCGCAGCCAGGAACTGATCTCGCGTCTGTAAAGAACACAGCGCGTGACCAATCAGGAACTTCACCGGGCCGGCATCTGGAAGATCATGGCAAACAACACGCAGATAGCCTCGCCTGGCGCATCACCGGCCGCCGAAGCCCGCATGATAGCCCAAACGGTGCGCGACGCATCGACATCTTTCTACTGGGCGATGCGGATTCTTCCGAAATCCCAGCGCCGGGCGATGTTCGCCGTTTATGCGTTCTGCCGCAATGTCGATGACATTGTCGACAGCGAGCAGCTTGATGAGCCGGAAAAGCGCAGGCAGCTTACCGCATGGCGCCAGGAAATAGATGCACTTTATGCAGGCCACCCCAGACGGGCGGAAACCCGCGCCCTGGAAACGCCGATGCAGGAATTGTCATTGCGCCGCGATGATTTCATGGACGTGATTGCGGGTATGGAAATGGACGCAGGCGAGCCTATTGTCGCTCCGTCCACGGAAACATTTGACCTGTATGTCGACCGGGTGGCGTGCGCTGTCGGCCGGCTGTGCGTATGCGTGTTTGGCGATCCGACGGATTACGGTACCGCTGTTGCCCATCACACAGGCCGTGCATTGCAGATCACCAACATCCTGCGCGATGTGGATGAGGATGCCGGCATCGGCCGGGTCTACCTGCCGCGCGAACTGCTGGAAAAGCATGAAGTAGATTATTCGGACCCGGTAAAAATCACCTCACAACCGGGCTATATCGCCATGTGGCGGGAACTGGCCGAAGTTGCACACGGTGAGTTTGTGGATGCCGAACAGGCGATGAACCTGTGCCGCAAGGACGTTATGCGCCCTGCCCGTATCATGAAAGCCGTTTACCAGCGCAATCTTGAGCGCATGATGGCGCTGCCGGATTCCACCCTGGCCGACCCCAAGGTGTCCAAGCGCCTGGTGGGATCGAAAGAAAAGCTGCTGATCGCCGTCCGGCACGGATTCTTTTAGGGCAACCTGCAGCGATGGCAACCGCACATATCATCGGCGCAGGCGTCGCAGGGCTTGCCGCAGCTGTTGAGTTATCCACAGCTCAATTTCGCGTCATAGTCCACGAACAATCCGGCCAGGCGGGAGGCCGTTGCCGGTCCTTTCACGACAACACACTCGACTGCATCATAGACAATGGCAACCACCTGCTGTTGTCAGGCAACAAGTCGGCACTGTCGTACCTTGAAACCATTGGCGCATCCGATGAACTGATCGGACCGCCACACGCGGAGTTTCCATTTGTCGACCTGAAATCCGGTGAACGCTGGTCGATCGAACTGGATCGCGGCCCGATGCCATGGTGGATACTCAACAAGGACCGCCGGGTACCGGGCACAAGGCTCAGCGAGTACCTCAGCGGCCTGAAACTGTTGTCGGCCGGCAACCGCACTGTCAAGCAGCTGTTCGCAGGCCAGGGCCAGCTCTACGAACGGTTCTGGGACCCGTTCACAATTGCCGTCATCAACACCAGTGCGGACCAGGCCGCAGCGCGCCTGCTGACGCCGGTGATACGGGAGACCCTTGCCAGGGGTGCAGAGTATTCAAGACCGCTGATTGCCCGCCAGGGGCTGTCTGCCACTTTTGTGGATCCAGCCATCAAATGGCTGGAAAAACGGGGCTGCGAGGTACGTTTCAATGACCGTGTGTCCGGAATCTCGATGGACGACCGGCGGGTCACAGCGCTGGAGACCGGCAAAGGTTCAGAACCGATAAACCCCGGTGACGTTGTGGTGATGGCGGTTCCGGCATGGGTGGCGAAGTCCCTTATTGCGGACGTTTCCGTTCCCGATGCGTTTGTGCCCATCGTCAATGTTCACTACCGGGTCAACAACCCACGCATGCCGTTGATGAACAAGCCCCTGCTCGGCATGCTGAACTCACTTTCGCAATGGCTGTTTGTGCGTGATGATGTTGCGTCCGTTACAATCTCCGCCGGCGACGAAGCCGCCAGCCGTGACGCGGGCGACATCCTGGACACGGTCTGGCGCGAAATTGCTCCCGAGATCGGTCAGGACCCGGACAATATGCCGGCACGCGCACGGGTCATAAAGGAACGACGTGCCACCTTCCTGGGCACCCCGGAACAACTTGAAAAACGCCCATCTCCGTCAACAAAATGGCCAAATCTCGTGCTTAGTGGAGACTGGGTAGATAACGGGCTTCCTTCCACTATTGAAGGATCGATCAGATCGGGGCAAAGCGCCGCACGACAACTGGTTCACCGCATTGCGAGTTGACTCGGGCGGCTATTTTCTTTCTTTAGGTAAGCACCGGTAGTTGAGAGGGCGCGACTCTTCTGTTTGGTGTAATTGGGTTGAGGTAACATGCAGTCTAACGTTTACGTCCTGCGTCCCGAATCCGGGACTTCGCCGACACTTGTCTCCGATAGCGAAAACACCGCGCGTGACGCAGGTGAGCACCTGCTGGCCATGCAGCAGGACGACGGCCACATCGTGTTCGAGCTGGAAGCCGACGCAACCATTCCGGCAGAATACATTTTCCTCAATCATTTTCTTGATATGCGCGAGCCGGAGCTTGAAGTTGAACTGGGCGAGTATATGCGTTCGCTGCAGTCAAAAACCCATGGCGGCTGGCCGCTGTTTCACGAAGGCGGCTTCAATATCTCGGCCTCGGTCAAGGCGTATTTCGCTCTGAAGCTGCTGGGCGACGACAAAGACGCGCCGCACATGATCAAGGCTCGCAATGCAATTCTGGCCCACGGGGGTGCAGAAAAATCAAACGTGTTCTGTCGGTATTCTCTGGCTCTGTTCGGACAGATTCCGTGGCGCGGGGTTCCCGCCATGCCGGTTGAGCTTATGCTGATGCCGAAATGGTTTCCGGCAAACATCTGGAAGTTTGCCTACTGGTCACGCACGGTGATTGCACCACTGACCATACTGGCTGCGCTCAAGCCAATAGCCCGCAACCCGATGAAAGCATCGTGCCGGGAGATATTCTGCGAGCCGCCGGAAGACATCAAGGTGTGGAATTTCAATCATACCGGCAGCCGCTGGGGTGAATTCTTCCTGCATATCGACAAGCTGCTTCATCCGGCGGAAAAGCACATTTTCCCGCGCATGAAGTTCCGCAAGTGGGCCATTCAAAGATCTCTCGACTTCATCAAGCCACGGCTGAATGGAGATGACGGTCTTGGCGCAATCTTCCCGGCTATGGCGAACACGGCCATGGCCTATGATGCACTCGGCTACAGCCCCGACCATGAGGACTTTGTGACGGCACTCAGTGCATGCCGCAAAATGGTGACTGAAAACCGCCAGGTACGTGGTGACAAGCCGCGTTATGTGCAGCCGTGCGTATCTCCGATCTGGGATACGTCGCTTGCCGCCCATGGCCTGCTGGAGGCAGGTGTTGCGCCGGACGATGAACGCATCATCGCCATGTGCGACTGGCTGCGCGATCTTCAGATTCTGGACGTCAAAGGCGACTGGGCAATCAATGCACCCGACCTGGAACCGGGTGGCTGGGCATTTCAGTACCGCAACGATCATTACCCTGATGTGGACGATACAGCCGTTGTCGGCATGTTGTTGCACCGCGTCGATCCTGATCGATATGCAGAAAGCATTCGCCGCGCCGTTGTGTGGATCGAAGGCATGCAGAGCAAGAACGGCGGATGGGGTGCATTCGACATCGACAACAATGCCGATTTCCTGAACACCATTCCGTTTGCCGACCATGGCGCATTGCTTGATCCGCCGACAGTGGATGTGACGGCACGCTGCCTGTCTTTCCTGGCTCAGGTCGGCTACGAGCGCGATCACTCCTGCATTCAGCGCGGCATGGCATTTGTGCGCATCGATCAGGAAGAAGACGGTTCATGGTTTGGCCGTTGGGGAACCAACTATATCTATGGCACGTGGTCGGCGCTGAACGCGCTGAACGCCGTCGGTGAAGACATGGACGCTCCTTATGTGCGCAAGGCCGTCGACTGGCTCATCGCGCAACAGCGTGACGACGGCGGCTGGGGCGAGGATGGTGCGACCTACTGGAAGGAACGCCGTGGCGAGGCCAAGGCGTCGACACCGTCACAGACAGCCTGGGCCATGCTGGGCCTGATGGCAGCCGGTGAAGTCACCCACACAAGCGTGGCCCGTGGCGCACAGTTCATCAATGAAGCCCCGCGCACAGGCGGCAAATGGGACGAACCCTGGTACACCGCCGTTGGTTTCCCGCGAGTGTTCTATTTACGTTATCACGGCTACTCATCCTATTTCCCGACCTGGGCAGTGGGACGCTACGCAAATTTGATGCGCGGCAACACGCGCAGGGTCGAATGGGGCATGTAAGCGTCACCGCATGAGCCGGTGAGACTGCTCCAAGACGGCGAAAACATCTTCATGCAATGCACAAGGCGGGTTGACGAAACCGCCTTACTGTTGCACTTGCTTTGCCTCAAATGGCGACGTCAGATCACATCAGACCCATCGGGCTCATAACGGCACTTGCGCAGGAGTACTCTGTCGTAAGTGGTGTTGCGGCTCCCGTAAGCGACAGACTGATTGCAGTGCAGTCAGGACTTGGCCGTGCGGCCGGGTTTCTGGCGGCGGCGGAACTTGGCCGCCAGGAGAAACAATTGTCGGGACTGGTCTCAATCGGGTTTTGCGGCGCGCTTGATACTGCCATTGCCACCGGCAGCGTCATCCTGCCGAGCGCGATTGTCACCGCCGACAATGAGCACTTCGACACAGATGCCGACTGGACATCAGTGGTTGCAGCCAAGATGGCCGGCATGCCGCTTGTCACCGAAAGAGCCATCTATTGCGCAACCGAAGTGATTGAAACACAGGCCGGCAAACAGGCGACGCGTACACAATGCGGCGCCTGCGCGGTAGACATGGAAAGCGCCGGGATCGCCCATGCCGCCACGCGTTTCAACATCCCCTTCATCGCGGTTCGAATCGTACTGGATGAAGAGGCGGACACCCTGCCCGAAGCCACGCGAGACGCCGTTCACTCCGACGGCAATCTCAATGTCGGCGGCCTGTTGCGCGGCCTGGTGTCACGACCACAGGATGTCGGCGGACTGATACGGCTTGCCGGCAAGTCCGGCAAGGCACAGAAACAGCTCAAGGCCGTGTGCGAGGCCCTGCTGCCGGATTTTGGCTTTACGAGATAGAGATACCAAAAAAGCCCGGCACATCACTGCATCGGGCTTCTGACTGTTTCTGGAGGCTCAACTCGGCAGAAGTTACTCCGCAGCAACTTTCGGCGCGTGAATGTCCTTCATGACTTTTGCAACGTGTTCTTCATGCAGGTCATAGTCAGCCTTGCGGGCATGGGTCAGATCGATTTCCGGCGCAAAGTCGCCATCCGTTTTCACACCGCGAATTGCAACCGCCAGCGCTTTCAGCGGGTTTGCCGTGGCATCAAGGGCAGCTGTTGGTTCAAAACCGCAATGAGCCATGCAGTTGGCGCACTTTTCATACCGCCCGGTGCCATACGCTTCCCAGTCGGTGGTTTCGATGAGCTCCTTGTATGTGGAAACGTATCCCTCGCCGAGCAGATAGCAGGGTTTCTGCCAGCCGAATACGTTGCGGGTCGGCATTCCCCAGGGCGTGCACATGTATTCCTGGTTGCCTGCAAGGAAGTCGAGGAACAGGGTCGAGTGAGACAGTTTCCACTTCCTGCCCTTGCCGTGCTTGAACACCTCACGGAACAATTGCTTGGTCTTGCGGCGCGACAGGAAGCTCTCCTGATCAGGCGCGCGCTCATACATGAACCCGGGTGAGATAGAGACGTTGACGCCCATCTCGGTGGTCATGTCGAGGAACTTGGCAATGTCTTCCGGCGCGTGACCGTCAAAGATGGTGGCATTGGCATTGACCTGGAAGCCCTTTGCCTGAGCCGCCTTGATGGCTGAAATGGCGCGGTCATAGACACCGGTCTGGCACACCGACTTGTCGTGATGATCCTTCAGACCGTCGAGATGCACAGAGAAGAACAAAAACGGTGACGGTTTGAACAGATGCAGCTTCTTCTCCAGAAGCAGCGCATTGGTGCACAGCGACACATATTTCTTGCGTGCCACAATGCCTTCGACGATTTCGCCGATTTCCTTGTGGATAAGCGGTTCGCCACCGGGAATCGCTACAATCGGCGCACCGCATTCATCAACCGCCTCCAGGCAGTCCTTGACCGACAGGCGCTTGTCGAGGATTGGCTTCGGGTAATCGATCTTGCCACAACCGGCACATGCCAGATTGCATTTGAACAATGGCTCAAGCATCAGCACCAGCGGATAATGCTTGTTGCCCTTGAGCTTCTGCTTCATCACATAGGCGCCGACGCGCGCTTGCTGCATTAACGGTACCGACACAGGTCTACCACCTTTTGTTGTTCAAACTTGAGAATGCCCCTGCTAACCAGAAGACATGTTCTTAATTATGACCTCACGATCAGGTCAAGGCTTTCCGGTCGTGGTGTGCTCTTTAGCCACTGCCTGTCCATTGCCTTTCGAGAATGCCCAGTGCATCAGTTGAGGCAAGACCACCAGCGTACAAATTAGCGTGACCAGGATGGCAATTGTAAGCATTTCCCCCATGCTCGACATGCCGCGATGACCGGACAGCCACAAGGTACCAAACGATCCGATTGTTGTCAGTGCCGAAATCAGGACCGCTCTTGGAGTGGACGTACCGGTTACATCGGTTGCCACGGTTTCCTCGCGCGCGCGCATCACATAGTGGATCGAAGAATCAACGCCCAGCCCCAGCAACAGCGGCAGCACGATAACATTGGCAAAGTTGAACGGCGAGTCGAGCATGACGGTGTAACCCACCATCAGGCATGCTGCCAGGACCAGCGGAGACAACACCAGCAGAACATAGCGCACGCGCCGGAATGCAGGCCATGCCAACAGCACGACCATGACCAGAGCCGCGAGCGTTGCCATTATCATGGCCCGCGCAACTGCATCCGCCGATCCCGCAATATCCACAGGTGAACCTGATACCAGCGGGTCCACCGACTGCAGAGCGGCCACGAACTCTTCCAGATTGCCAGAATCACGCATGTTTTTGGCAGGCACCACTTCAAGCCGCCATCTGCCGTCCGGCGCCACGAAGCGCTCGCGCAGAGTTGCCTGCAGAGCATCGACACTCACCGTATTGGTTGTCGCAAGACGATTGATGTCAGCCAGCATGTCCGGCAGTCCGACAAACAATTGCCGTTCCAGCTTTGCCGTCGCCTCACCGTCATCGTCCTTGTTGTTCTCGTCAAATGCCGCAATGGCGTCCTGCAGGCGTTTGGCCGACGCCTTCAAAGGTGAAGGGGCATCCTCGGCTTCGGACAGCGCTTTCATGTTTCTGGAAATGCTGGCAATCATCCGCCGGCGCACTTCATCGCCGACATCGGAGCCTGAGTTCACCACCCGCGGCATCACATCGCGCAGCGGGTTGAGCTCGGCCAGCTTGGCTGCCTGGTCGTCGGGCAGGAAGTCGGATATGGCATGTACTTTCTTGACCTCCGGCAGCGCGTTCAGCTTTGCGATCATCTCACGCGCCGGCTGCCCGGGCTCAACCAGAACCTGGCCCGCATAGATTTCGCCGGGCTGGTCATCAAGTATCTTCATGAACGCCTTGACGGTTGGCGCGGCCGGGTCCTTCAGGTTTATCGGGTCGCCGTCAAAACGGGCGTCTGTGAACGTGAACAGTGAAGCTGCTGCAACGGCCAGAATGACCAGCGTGGCGCCGGTGCGCAGCCAGGAAGTGCCGGAAGACTTGTTGCCGTTCACCGTCTCAAGACCGGCCATGTTGCGGGCAAATTTTTCCTGCTTGCCGGGCAGCAAGGTGAGGATGGCAGGCACCAGCGTAATGGATGCGACAAATGCGATGACCAGGCCGCCGGCAGCAATGACACCGAGTTGGGCCATGCCCACGAAGTCAGTTGGTGTGAAGGCCAAGAACGCAAGCGCAGTGGTGACGGTGCACAAGGCAAGGGCCGGACCGGTCTTGCGAACCGCGCTCACGGCGGCATCGGAGCCTGTTTCACCCTTTGCCCGGTGTTCGGCGAACCGCAATACGACGTGAACCGCATAATCAATGCCAAGGCCGATAAACAACACGGCAAAAGCAACCGATATCATGTTCAGGTAGCCGACACTCAAGGTCGCAAACCCGGCATTGATCAGGAAGCCCAGAACGATGAGACTTAGTGCCGGAACAACAAGAACCATCGCCGGCAAACCAAAGAACACGGTCAATGTCACCAGCGTGAACGATATGATGCCGGCAATAGCTGCGCCCTTGGTCACCGCTTCGAACTCTTCAGCGTTCAACGCCGCCTCGCCCGTCAATTGTACGGTTACCCTGCCGGCAGCATTGATAGCCGGATCAGCCATAAGTCTGCGTGCTTCAGCCATCGGCCGGGCTGCAGATTCAATCTCGGAAAAATCGAGTATCGGCTGGCTCAGCACGAACCAGCGCTTTTCCGTAAGCTTCGGTCCGTCGTCAGTTCCACCCAGCCCCGACCAGTCCAGCGGCACCGGCTGCCCGGAGATTTCGCCGTCAACCGTCCTGGCGATGGCATTCAGAAACACGTCAACGCCTTCCGGTGCCCTGCCCGCCTGGGTGTAAGCGGTAATCTCGTTCAAGACACCCGACAGGCCGGCCATGTTCGGCTGATCGGCCAGCGCATTGAAGGTTGGCGCAGACTCCTTGATCTGGTCTGCCACCTTTTTCACATCGTCTGTATCCGCGTAGAGGATACCGTAATCGTCGAAAAACGCTCCGACACCGGGCGCGACCACATGATGAAACAGGTCGGGCCTGGCCAGCAGGGCCTTTTCGACGCGTTCTGCGCCCTTGCGGCTCTCCTCGGGATCATCGCTTTCCACGATGAACAGGAAATTGTTTTCAACCGCCGGGAAGGTTTTCGAAAACTGCTTGTACTGCTGGCGGAAATCCAGGTTGCCGGAAATCATCAGGCCGGGGTCAGTGTCAACTTTCAGTCTGGTTGCAGCCAGGCCCGCACCAAGCACGGCCAAAATGACAAACACGGCAATCACGGCCCAGGCGTGACCGGTACATGCGCGCGCGATGTGCGCGAACGCCTCACCTGACCTCAGGGCCGCAACCGCACCTTTGTCTTCGATTCCCGTTGTATCTTCAGATGTTCCGGTCTCGCTCGCCAATGGTTCAGGACTGCCCGTTTGCAGGTCCTGTCCAGACTCCGGCTGAGCGGATACTTTTTTAGGTTTCTTTTTCGCAGCAGCCTTGCGAGCGGCTGGCTTGCGCGCCGTACGCTTGATGGTCGTCATGCGGTCGCCTTGGCCTTTTCGTCCGGGCGCGTCAGCGCATTCTTGGCAATGCGGGTCAGGCTCTCCCACGCAGGCCCGGGGAATTTATGCAGATCTGCCATTACCTGGTCGAAACCGGAAACAAACCAGTCAACGTCTGCCTCGTTGATGGTCAGCGGCGGAATGAGCTTGATCGTGGTCATGCGGTTTCCCGCGACCTGGGTAAGGATCGCGTGATCCTGCAGCAGCGGAATGGTCACCGCCTGGCAGAACAGGTCCTCGTTCAGACCGTTGACGGTTGCCCATGCCGTGCGCAGCTTGAGGGATTTCGGTTTGCCAAACTCAACCGCCAGCATCAAACCGCGCCAGCGCACGTCTTTCATGAACTCGTATTTCGGCACCAGAGCGGATAACCGCTCGCCCAGCAGGTCGCCCATGGCGGTGGCATTTGAGCACAGATCCTCTTCATCAAGGACGTTCATGGCAGCAAGGGCAGCAGCCATGGCAAAATTGGATTTGCCAAACGTCGACGAATGCACGACCGCCCGGTCGAGCGATGAAAAGACCTTGTTGAAAACGCTATCTTTCATCAGGACGGCACAAACGGGCACGTAGCCTCCCGACAGGGATTTCGACAGGATAACCAGGTCGGGTTCAACGCCATCCTCGTGCTGGATTGCCAGAAACTTTCCGGTCCGCCCGATACCGGTCTGCACTTCGTCGACAACAAAAAGCGTACCGTATTTCCTGCACAGCCTGCCGGCACCGGCCAGATAGCCGTCAGGCGGGATGTTAACGCCCTTGCCCTGAATCGGTTCAACAAAAAACGCCGCGACATCACGCTTTGCAAGCACTTCCTCCAAAGCATCCAGATCCCCGAACGGGACCTTGTCGGTGCCCAGCAGTTCACCGAACTTTTCGCGGAACACTTCACCGCCGTTCAAGGCAAGCGCACCTGATGTCAGGCCGTGAAAGGCGGAGCTGGCAAACACCAGCTTGTCGCGTCCGGTGGCCCGGCGCACGAACTTGATGGCCGTCTCATTGCCTTCGGCGCCGGTTGAACAGAAGTAGACCTTGTCCAGCCCGTAGCCGCAGCGCTGTTTCAGCTGCTGCGCGACAAGTCCACACAGGATCGGCGTTTCCATCTGCACCAGGGAGCAAAAGTCCGCATCCATGAAGTCCTTCATCACCTGCCGGATGTCCGGATGATTCCGCCCCATATTGAAGGCGCCGTATCCGGCCAGCATGTCCAGGTACTTGCGGCCCTTGCTGTCCCACATATAGGCGCCGGATGCCGTGACATAGTTTTTGTCAAAGCCAATTATTTTCAATGCCTTGGCAAAGCGTGGATTGACGTGATCGGCATACAGCGCGTTGTTTGCGCCCGTGTTTTCTTCGACAATTTTCTTGATATCGAGAGGCATTTTGCCGTGTCTCCACGCCGGAATTTGTGAACCCTGCACGTCTTTTACACACAGTCGCTGCTTAACCCCATGCGACCTAGGGTCCAAAGCCCAGGTTAAAGTCTTACAAGACAGGTGTAATCCGGTTTCAGTTGAAAGGCGTAATCACAGGCAGCACTATCGTCTTGATATATTCATAATTGTTATATATCAGTTTGATATACTGCTTCGCGCCGCCACGTTAATGAAATGGGATATCGTCATATGAATGTGCGCACATTGTGTCTGGGCATCCTCGCATTCGAAGAGGCGTCGGGCTATGAAATCAAAAAGGCCGTTGAAGATGGAATGTTCTCACATTTCATTGAGGCGAGTTATGGCTCGATATACCCTGCCCTGACCCAGATGCTGGCGGATGGACTGGTCAGCGTGCGCGAACAGGCGCAGGAGGGCAAGCCGCTTAAAAAGGCCTATTCCATCACCGAGGCCGGCCGGAAAGCACTTAAGAATTCGCTGCATGAGTTGCCGCAACAGGACAAATTCAAATCGGAATTTCTGTTCCAGGCCCTGTTTCGTGACCAGGTTGATCCGAAACATCTGGAGGCCGTGTTCAACGGGCAAATGGAGTTTCTGTATGACGAACTTGCCACCATTGAAGAGTGCCGCCAGTCACTGGAACCCGGCTCCGGTCACGCGTTTGTAAACGGATACGGGCACGCGGTGGTATCAGCCGCCATCCAGTACATGGAAGCATCACGCAGCTCACTTGGCCTACCGCAAAAGCCAATATCGAGTGACGCTGCCGAATAACGGTCAATTTTTGAGAAACGGTTCAGGTAACAATGTCAAAATCATATTTATGGTCGGCGATTTTCGCCTTAGCGATCATTGGATGGTTTGGTTCAGGCTATGTCTTGCCCGCCATCGGCGATGGCGACAAAACAGCGGCCGGGCAGAAGCAGAAAGAGGAAGCGAAAGCAGCCAAACTGGCCAAACTGTTCCTCGTCGGCGTCAGGGAAAGCAAAGCCGTTGAACGTGTCAACGTGTTTCCGGTGCGCGGCATCACCGAGGCTTCGCGGAAAGTGGAAGTACGTGCGCGCACCAACGGTATCGTCGAGAAGCAGTCATTCGACGACGGTGACAAGGTCCAGGCCGGTGACCTGCTTTGCCAACTGGATACCGGTGCCCGCAAGGCCCAGATGGCGCGTGCCAAGGCGGCATTGGCGAGCGCAAAGCGCGATCTTGATGCAACGACCAAGCTGGCCAGCAGCAACTTTGCCGCCAAGGCCAAGGTGGCGTCCGACAAGGCCGCAATGGAACTGGCTCAGGCAGAACTTGCCCAGATCGAACTGGACATGAAGTGGACCCAGATACGGTCTCCGATCGTGGGCGTCCTGCGGGGCAAACCTGCCCAGTCCGGCAACTATCTGCAATCGGGTTCAATGTGCGCCACTGTACACGTCATGGACCCCCTGATCGTTGCGGCACAGGTGCCGGAACGGTTGTTGCCGAATGTGACAGAGGGCATGCAGGCCGGTGCCAAGCTGGTAACCGGCGAGATTATCGAAGGCAAGATAACGTCTATTGCGATGGCATCGGATCGGGAGACCCGGACATTCCGGGTTGAGCTTGAAGTCGCCAATACCGGTGAAAAGCTGCGCGAGGGCATTACCAGCGAGTTGTACATCAACCTGCCCAAGGTTGTGGCCCACAAGCTTTCCGCTTCCGCATTGACGCTTTCCGACGACGGCAAGCTCGGCGTACGCATAGTGGTGGACGGAAACAAGGTGAAGTTCGCGCCAATCGAGATCGTGTCGCAGGAGACGGACGGGGTCTGGGTGACAGGGCTTCCCGAAACCGCAATGCTGATTGTTGCTGGACAAGACTTTGTCGTCGACGGCCAGACGGTTGAAGTCGAAATCACCGCAGCGGAGGCCAGCTGATGAATTCCGCGCTTGCCGCCATACTGTCGCGTCCGCGTGCCGTACTGTCCATGTTGATCGTCATGCTCCTGGCCGGCGTCTGGAGTTTCGTGGAAATTCCGAAAGAGGCCGATCCGGACATTCAAATCCCGGTCGTCTATATTTCAGTGCCGCTGCCCGGCATCAGCCCGGAAGACTCTGAACGCCTGCTCGTCAAACCGGTGGAGGAGAAGCTGCGCGGCCTGGACGGCGTCAAGGAAATGACCGGCATTGCGTCTGAAAGCCATGGCGGCATCCTGGTGCAGTTTGAAACCGAGGTCGACATCGACCAGGCTATTCTCGACGTGCGCGAGAAGGTCGACCTGGCAAAGTCGGAACTGCCGACTGACGCTGAAGAACCAACCATCAACGAAATCAACTTCTCGCTGCAGCCTACCATCATTGTTTCACTGTCCGGCACTGTTCCGGAGCGCACTCTGTTCAAGCACGCGCGCGAACTGCAGGATGCGATTGAAGGCATCAACACCGTGCTGGAAGCCAAGCTCTCCGGCCAGCGTGAAGAGCTTCTCGAAATTGTCGTGGATCCGGTGAAGCTGGAAGCCTACGGCGTTACGCAGCAGGAATTGCTCAATTCGGCCAGCCTGAACAACCGGCTGGTTGCCGCCGGTGCCGTCAATTCACCGGCCGGAAAATTCAACGTCAAAATACCGGGCCTGTTTGAGAATGCGTCCGATATCTTCAACCTGGTTGTAAAGTCGTCCAACGGCACCACGGTCACCCTCGGCGAGGTGGCGCAGATCAAGCGTACCTTCAAGGATCGTGATCGTTATGCGGAGTTCAACGGCAAACCGACCATCGCCATTGAAGTTGTCAAACGCCTCGGGTCGAACATTCTGGTCAACAACAATGAGGTCAAGCGCGTTATCGCGGAGGTGACTTCGAAATGGCCCGATGCCATCAGGGTCGAGACCACGCTGGATCAGTCCCGTCTCATTGCCGACATACTGGGGTCGCTGTCCTCGTCGATTTTCCTCGCCATCCTGCTGGTGATGACCCTGGTTGTGGCCGCACTCGGACTGCGGTCCGGTCTTATGGTCGGGCTCGCCATTCCGACCTCGTTCATGATCGGCTTCCTGTTCTTCGGCTTCCTGGGATATACGGTCAACATCATGCTGATGTTCGGGCTTGTCCTGACCGTCGGCATGCTGGTGGACGGCGCGATTGTGATGATCGAGTACGCTGACCGCAAGATGGCGGAAGGCCTGCCGAAGCAAAAAGCCTACATTGCGGCTGCCCAGCGCATGTTCTGGCCGATTGTGTCGTCAACTGCGACAACACTGGCCGCGTTCCTGCCCATGCTGTTGTGGCCCGGCGTTGCCGGCGAATTCATGGGCTACCTGCCGCTGACTGTTATTGTTGTGCTGAGCGCATCACTGATAACCGCGATGATTTTCCTGCCGGCCGTGGGCACAATTTTCGGCAAGGCCGGCACAACCGACAAGGACAGTGCAGCCCGGTTGGCGGGAGACGGCGAAGGTGATCTTCTGACCATGCCCGGCATGACCGGGAAATACATCCGGTTCCTGAACGGCGCCATGAAGCACCCGGCCAAGGTCATGGTAGTCATCCTGCTCGCCATGGGCGGGATTATCGGGGCTTATGCCGCCAAACCAACCGGGGTGGAGTTTTTCGTGGAGACCGAGCCGGAAGTCGCAATCGTCTATGTCCGGGCGCGCGGCAACCTGTCGAACGACCAGAAGCTGACTATTGTCCGCAAGGCCTACAACAAACTCACCGGTCATCCGGCGATCGACAACCTGACCACTTATGCTGGCACCGAGACTGGCGGCAACAGTGGCCTTGGCGCATCACAGGACGTGCCTCCCGATGTGGTGGGCCAGGTGCAGATAGAACTGAAACCTGTCGGCCAGCGAGATGACTGGGTAACCGTCAAGAAGCAGTTCACCGAGGCCGTGCAGGGTATTCCCGGGACCATCATAGAGGTCCGCGAGCTGGCGGGAGGCCCGCAAACCGGCAAGGACATACGGTTGCAGATTCAGTCGGACAACCGCGATGACGCCACCGAGGCCGTTCGCAGGGTGCGGGCCTACATGGAAAACACCATGACCGGGCTCATCGACATCGATGACGACCTCCCCCTGCCCGGCTACGAGGTGCAACTCAAGGTCGACCGCGAAGAAGCCGGCCGCTTTGGTGCGTCGGTTGCCGCTGCCGGCTCTCTTGTGCAACTGATCACCAACGGAGCGCTGATCGGCACCTACCGGCCCGATGACAGCCGCGACGAGCTGGATATCCGGGTACGGCTTCCCGAAGATCAGCGTTCGCTGGCAAGCCTTGATACACTGAAACTGCAAACACCGGGCGGACAGCAGCCCTTGTCCAACTTCGTGACCCGCGAAATCAAGCAGCAGGTGAATACGCTTTACCGGTTCAATTCCAAGCCGTCCCTGTTCGTCAAGGCCAATGCCGGAGCCGGCGTACTGGCCAATGACAAAATCAATGAGCTGGATACCTGGCTGAAGCAGCAAACCTGGAAAAACGGGGTGAGCTTCAAGTTCCGTGGTGCGGACGAAGATCAGCAGAAGTCGGCAGCGTTTCTGCAAAAGGCGCTGCTGGGCTCGCTGTTCATGATGTTCATGATCCTGGTGGTGCAGTTCAACTCATTCTACCACACGGCGCTGACCCTCTTGACCGTTATCATGTCCGCCGTCGGCGTGATCCTCGGCATGCTGGTTATGCGGCACTATTTTTCGATCATCATGACCGGCACCGGACTGGTCGCACTGGCCGGTGTGGTGGTGAACAACGCGATCGTGCTGATCGATACATATCAAAGCCTGCTGAAGCGCGGCATGAATGCGAAAGACGCGACTCTGCGTGCGGCGGCCCAGCGTATCAGGCCAATCCTGCTGACGACGGTTACCACCATTCTCGGCCTGTTGCCGCTGATGTTCCAGCTCAATGTGAATTTCCTCGAGCGTACGGTGACGATCGGTTCCATGACATCAGCCTGGTGGGTGCATATGTCCACCGCAATGGTGTTCGGGCTGGCCTTCTCAACGGTTCTCACACTGGTATTTGCCCCGGTCATGCTGTCAGCGCCGACAGTGTGGAAGGAAAGCTGGCAGCGACTGCGAAACAGGTTCCGCAAGGGCGATGCAGCAACGGCTGGCGCTGCCGAAACAGGGGCCGGGAAGAAGCGCAAACCGGCCAGCGATGTGCCGGAGGCATTCCCCCAGGCCGCAGAGTAATGACGCAACGCCAGACGGGTAGCTGAAGATCAATGCAGGCAGCCGGGCCTGACGGGAGACAGTTTCAGGATTTGTCGCCGGCAGCATCCAGCAGATCGAGAACCAGCTCCGCCGGACGGCACAGGCGCACGCCCCTGGGGCTTGCGACTATCGGCCGGTTGACCAGCACTGGGTGCTCAACCATGGCGGCGAGGATCGTCTCGTCATCGACGCCGGGATTGGTCAGGCCAAGTTCTTCCGCAGGAGACCTCACGGTGCGCATCGCTTCGCGCGGGGTCAAGCCCGCAGCGGCAAACAGGGCCAGCAACTGCGCACGCGTCCAGCCTTCCGTGAGGTATTCGATGATTACCGGCTCTTCACCGGATGCTCGGATGAGCTCAATGGTGTTGCGTGACGTGCCGCACGAAGGATTATGATGGACCACTATTGTCATTTCTTGTCGTCACCTGCATGTGCTTCGTCTGTATCAAGGTCAGCCGGATCGATTTCGGCGGCAATGGCGTCTTCTTCACCGTTGGCAATGCGTTTTTCCCAGGCGCTTTTCTGACGCATATAACTCACGATAGAGACGGGAATAGCCGCAATGTAGGCAAACGCTGCAAAGGTCACCACTTCCCAGGTATAGGTCACCAGAAGTGCTGCAATGATGGTAACCGCTGCCAGGATCGGCAAGACCCATTCACGGCTGACCCGGCCCACACCCTTGCCGGAAAACGTCGGCACGCGCGACACCATGGAAAAGGCTATCACCGCAATATAGACCAGTACGAAATGCGCAATCTCACTGCCCGACGGGAGCAGGTCCAGAAACCCCATATACATCGGCAGCATGGCAAGCATGGCTCCTGCCGGCGCATTGACGCCGGTGAAGTAATTGATCTTCCAGGCGGGGCGGTCCGGATCCTCAAGCGCCACATTGAAGCGCGCCAGCCGCAACGCACAGCACATTGCCAATGCCAGGGCCACGATCCAGCCAAGGTTCTTCAACGCGCTCAGCGACCACATGTAGATCAGCAGGCCCGGCGCCACACCGAAGTTTACAAAATCAGCCAGGGAATCCAGTTCGGCGCCGAATTTCGATGAGCCTTTCAGCGCACGCGCGATACGCCCGTCCAGGGCGTCCAGAACAGTGGCGAGAATGACGCAGGCCACGGCCAGTTCAAAGCGGCCTTCAATTCCCAGCCGGATGGCGGTAACCCCCGAACACAGTGCCAGCAGCGTGACAATGTTAGGCACCAGGTACCTGACCGGTATCTGGCGCAGGCGCTGTTCGCCCGTGTATGCCGGTTCTTCGTCCTTGTTCATCATATCCAGTTTGCCTCGTATGGCATAGATTTGTCAGGCCTTGCGCCCGGTCGGCGCAGGCCCGGAGCCGGACAGGTCGGCAAGCACCGTCTCGCCTGCGACAGCGAGTTGTCCGACACAGACCCGGACGGCGGTTCCTTCCGGCAGATATACATCAACCCGCGAACCGAAACGAATCAGCCCGAAACGCTGACCTGCCTGCAGGCGCGCGCCCTGTGACGTGAATCCGACAATGCGGCGAGCCACCAATCCGGCAATTTGTACCACACCGATGCGACGCTTGTCCGGTAATTCCAGCGTCAGGGCCTGGCGCTCGTTGTGCTCGCTGGCCTTGTCGAGTTCGGCATTGATGAACTTTCCCGCGATGTAACTCATCTGCAGCACTTCACCGTCAACCGGTGACCGGTTCACGTGAACATCAAAGACATTCATGAAGACCGAGATCCGGGTCAGCTTGTCGCCTTCGAGCGCCAGTTCCGGTGGAATGGCAACCTGTTCGATGGCTGATATGCGGCCATCAGCCGGTGAGATCACCAGGTTCGGATCCTGCGGCGTGACACGCTCCGGATCGCGAAAGAAATAAGCACACCACAGCGTTGCGACAACGCCCAGCCAACCGAAAAAATCCGGCAACAGCCAGAACAACACCAGCGTAACGGCGGCAAAAATGGCGATGAAGCGATAGCCTTCGCGGTGAACGGGCACAAATATCGACAGGATCGAATTCAACATCGCTGGTAAATTTCTCCGGCAGTGGCGGATGATCAGAACGAAACACAGAACACGACAGGATCACCTGAACCTAAAAAACGTCCTGTCACTTTAAAACCTGGTCTAGGTAAAGCGCACTGGCGCGCAGTGCAAGAACCAAGACGCAACCTGCGGGACGAATATCAGGCGCGGCTGGTCACAGCATCCCGGTTTTATTTGTCAGCTTTCAGACTGAGGGCAATTTCCTCGGCCGTCATGCCACGGGCTTCATAGTTCTCCGCCAGCTTGCGCAATGCCTCGTCAGCCTCGCGCTGGCGATTCCACATGGATGAGTAGACGCCATCATGCTCAAGCAACTGGGCATGGGTACCGCGCTCCGCGATCCGGCCTTCTCCCAATACGATTATCTGGTCAGCGTCGACGACGGTTGACAGCCGGTGGGCGATAACCAGCGTCGTGCGATCTTTCGACACCAGCTTGAGCGCTGCCTGGATATCCTGCTCGGTCATTGTGTCGAGTGCGGAAGTGGCCTCGTCCAGTATCAGGATCGGAGGACCCTTCAATATGGTGCGCGCTATCGAGACGCGCTGCTTTTCACCGCCGGACAGTTTCAGCCCGCGTTCCCCGACCATGGCATCGTAGCCGTCCGGCAAATCAAGAATAAAGTCATGTATCTGAGCCAGTTTGGCGGCGGCCTCGACTTCCTCATCGGTTGCGTCCGGGCGGCCATAGCGGATGTTATAGCGGATCGTGTCGTTGAACAGGACAGTGTCCTGCGGCACCATGCCGACTGCGGCGCGCAGTGACTTTTGCGTCACTTCGCGAACATCCTGGCCATCAATGGAGATGCTGCCGCCGGTGACGTCATAGAACCGGTAGATGAGCCGCGAGATGGTTGATTTGCCGGCCCCTGACGGCCCGACAATGGCAAAGGTCTGTCCGGCGGGAACTTCAAAATCCAGCCCGTTCAGGATAGCGCGTTCAGCATCATAGGAGAAATCCACGCTGCTGAAGCGAATTACACCATCGCTGACTTCAAGCTGCCGCGCATCCGGTGCATCAACGATTTCCTCCTCAACGGACAGCAGGTCGAACATCTGTTCGATATCGGCCAGGCCCTGCCGGATTTCGCGGTACACGAAACCGATGAAGTTCAACGGCACAGACAACTGCATCAGCATGACATTGATGAACACAAAGTCACCGATCGTCTGCTTGCCGGCCTGCACTTCCAGCGCCGACATCACCATCACGATGGTCATGCCGGTTCCGAATATCAGTCCCTGTCCGAAATTGAGCCAGCCGAGCGAAGTCCATGTCTTGGTGGCCGAGGACTCGTAGCGCTGCATGGACTTGTCGAAACGGCTCGCCTCCATCTCCTCATTGCCGAAATACTTCACGGTTTCGAAGTTCAGCAGGCTGTCGATAGCCTTGGTGTTGGCCTCGTTGTCAGACTCGTTCATTTCCTTGCGGATGTTGATGCGCCAGTCGCTGGCACGCACGGTGAACCAGGAATACAACCACACCACTGCCGCGATAACGGCCACATAGCTCCAGCCATAGGAATAGGCGAAAATTGCCGCGGTGAGCGCGAACTCCAGAATGGTCGGTGCGGTGTTCAAAATGGTGAACCGCACTATGATCTCGATACCCTTGGTGCCGCGCTCGATAATACGGGACAGGCCGCCGGTCCTGCGTTCCAGATGAAAGCGCAGGGACAACTTGTGCATGTGCTTGAATGTACGGAAGGCAAGTTGCCGGACGGCATGCTGGCCTACCCGTGCAAACAGGGCATCGCGCAACTGGTTGAAGCCCCATTGCGTAACCCGGGCCACATTGTAGCCAAGCACCAGCATGACCGGTGTCAGGAGCCAGACCGGCAACAATGCCGGAGCCTCCAGCTTGCCGTTGAGGGCGTCTGTTGCGTACTTGAAAAAGTACGGCACTATGACAAGCACCAGTTTTGCAATCACCAGAAACAGCGTTGCCCACAACACCCGGATTTTCAGGTCCGGCCGGTCTGACGGCCACATGTATGGCCACAGATTACGGATCGTGCGGATCGTGGAACCGCTGTCGGCGGAAACTTTTTTACCGGTCAAAACTACATGCCTTAGGGGTTAGCGGATGCCTGCTGCATACAGCAATCATGAACGAGTTCATGGATTGCTGAAGATACGGACTGCAGCGCCTGCCTGTTCAATACGTAACGCGATTTGGGCCGCCGGGCTTCATAACTGACCAGACCGGCTTCGACCAACACTTTCAGATGTTGAGACACAGTGGACTGCGCCAGATTCAGGTGTTCAACCACTTCGCGGCAGCAACACTCGTCGCAACACGCCAGCCGGCGCAGGATGGTTACTCGCGCCGGATGTCCCAACGCCGCCATGACAGATGCCATTCGGGCACTATCCACACTGTCCCGGACATCGGGCGGAGACGTGTTTCGATTGTCTTTTCGAGTATTCATCGTAAATCGACGATATACGATGAAGCGGACCACCACAAGGGCTGTATGTCGCATGGCCACAGCGCAACCGGCTTGGCATTTTGTCCGACACCAGAAGGACAGCCAAATCCATGAAAAGAGCATACCTGATTGCCGCCCTCGCGGTACTCGGCGCAGCCGGCGGCGCCTACTCCGTCATGCATATGATGCACAGCGGACATCACGACATGACCGTGCAGGCAACGGCCGGTGCACTGTCAATCGGCAACGCAAAAGCGCGCTTCCTGATCGAAGGCCGCCCCGGCGCAGTGTTTTTGAGCATCAACAACAAAGGCAGTGCCGACAAGCTGGTTGCGGCATCATCCTCGTTGTCGCAACGGGTGGAACTGCACACTCATACGATGGACAACGGTGTCATGAAAATGCGCCCGGTCGATGTCATCGAAATCCCCGCCAACTCCATGACCGAGTTAAAATCAGGCGGGTATCACATCATGATGTTCGACGTGAAAACCAAGCCCGAGAAAGGTTCGCCGGTGCCTCTTACCCTGACCTTCGAAAATGCCGGCGACGTGCAGATCAACGCCATCGCCGGCGATGTTGGCGACACGCACAGCCACTAGGGCCTGCTGATACCAGTATAGCGTCTGCTGACTATCAGTTGCACTCCGCGAGGGGCCGCTTGCACGCGGGATCAATGGACTCCGGTGCATCCGAACCTGGAGTCTCGAAAATCTGTCCGGGATAAATCCTGTCCGGATCGCGGATCTGATCCTTGTTGGCATCATAAATCACCGTGTACTGGCGACCCTTGCCGTAGATCACACGCGATATCTGCCAGAGGTTGTTGCCCGGCTGAATAACCACTTTTCCGGTTGCAGGCGGCGCGGTTGCAACCTGCTGGGTTTCAGTCGTTACCGCAGCAGTTTCGGTAGCCGCTGCTTCCGGTTCCGGTTTGGCAGCGTCGGCCGTCGGTTCATCATCCTCGGTACCTGGTATCAGATCTGCAGGCTTGGCCGGTTCAGCATCCGGCTCAACGGCAGCGACCTGCTGCTGGCTTGTGTCAGGTTTGGCAGGCTCGGTGGCAGCATCAGATTCGGCAACCGGCTGGACCGTTTCAGGCTTGGCCGGTTCCACAGAAGGCTCGACCGCCGCAGTCTGCTGAGTTGCATCGGGCTCGGCCGCAGCCGGGGCAACGTCTGCCTTGACTGTTTCGGCATCACCTTTGGCCTCAGATGTCGGCTGGGCTTCAGCCACCTCAGGCTTTTCGGCGGCCTGAGTTTCTTCAGCCGTTTTCACACCGTCTGCCGCCTTGGTATCGTCTGCAGCCGGTGCTTCGGATCCGGTCGGTGCTTCGGTTCCGGTCGATGCGGCCTGCGTATCGGCTGCGGCAACCTTTGCGGTCGCGTCCGGGTCTTCAGTCGCAGTCGTCTTCGTTTCAGGTTCAACCGCAGCAGTTGTGGTTGCCTCCGGTTTTGCCTGCTCTTCCTCAGCCTCTGTCTTGCGCTGCGCCTGAAGGCTGGCAATGCGTTCCGCAGACTCACGGAAGAACGGCATTTCAATACGCTCTTTCACGTTTCCGTCCGATGCGAGTTCATCGGTGCGCAAGGTGTGAGGACCCGATGCAATTTCACGACCTGCTGTAAAAGACCATGCCCCATCGCTACCAGCGACCGTTTCGCCGGTGAACCGGTTGTCGACATAAACACGCACCCTGCTGTCAGGGGCCGATCGTCCCGAGAATGTAGTCAGTCCTGCCTCGTTGTAATCGACGACGTCAACGGTCAATCTGCGTGCTGTCGATGTGGGCTCCGGCGCAGTGGCCGTGGCAGGCGGTTCCAGGGCAGCGGTTTTCGATTCAGCGGCAGGTTGCTGGCCCGCAGCCGTGGAATCTTCAGCACTCTTGCTCGTGGTGCTTTCCGGTGCAGCCTCAGCCTGCTTGACTTCCGCGGCCTCCGGCTTCTGCAGCACCTTTGACGGTTTGGCAGTTTCACTCAACACAATGAGCGGTTGCGTGCCCGGCTGATCGGGAACCGTCAGCGCGACACTTTGTTCAGCGAGCTTGATTTCACCGGCGGCATTTTCAGTCTGTATCTGCATCTGATGAGCGCCGGCCGGCATGGGTTCTGCCGGTATCACGACCCATTCACCACGGTCATTGGCCTGTGTCTCGCCGGCAACTTTCTCGTTGATCAACAGGCGAACCGTAGCGCCCGGCTCTGCCCGGCCTGCAAGCACCGCTGATCCGTCTTCTTCAACCCGTACAATATCAAATGACGCCCCTTCCGGCTCCGCTTCGGCAGCTTCCGGTTTTGCGGTGTCATCGCCAAGTTTTGCTACAGGCGCCGTTTCAGCCGATGGAGCCGTTTCTACTTTCTCAGGCTCAGGCGCAACAACAGCGACTTTTTCCTCAGCCTTTTCCGCCGGGGCAGTTTTTGTTTCAGCAGATTGCTGGGTGGCCGGCGGTGTCGAAACCGCTTCGGCAGGGTTGATCTTGATGGTCTGCGAACCTGAAGACAGTGAAGTCAGGGCCGATGGATCGTCCTGCAAACCTTTATAGCTGAGGGCCATCAGGCCGCCCGCACAAAGCACAGCAAGTGAACTGAACAATACAAGAGGCTTCATTTTCGTTCCCGTCGCTGGATCAGCATGATTTTCAGACTGGACTACCCAAAAACCATAAATCTGATCGCTTCCAAAGTGTTAGAGCAACTTTGCGGGCCCACCTGAGCCCCCGTTGCCCCAATGTCCGCAATATGAACATAGAGTGCGTACAAGTTTGGCGCAATCTTTGCCTTACTACTTCCCTGCAAGGCTAAAGACAGACCTGCCTGATGTCATCCCCCGTGTAGGAAGACAAAAGAGGCCGTACCCTCAAATTACCACACGCAATGCTTGACGCTAGCCCCTCACCCTGTGACACAATGGTCACATGGTATCGAATCGTTTCCCCGAATCTAATCTGTCTTTGTGCGTTTATTGCGGCTCCGGCGAAGGCCGCAGCCCGTCATATATGCAGGCTGCGCGCGACCTTGGATCATCCATGGCGGAAAACAATGTCGGGCTTGTTTATGGCGGCGGCGGCATTGGTCTCATGGGCGAAGTGGCGCGCACGGTCATCGCAGGCAACGCGCATGTGACCGGCATCATCCCGAAGTTCCTGATGAAGCGTGAGCGGATGCTTGAAGACGGCGGTCATGAACTGTTCATCGTGGATGACATGCACGAGCGCAAAATGATGATGTTTGAACGTGCATCCGGATTTGTCGCCCTGCCCGGCGGTATCGGCACCCTGGAAGAACTGGTGGAGATCGCGACCTGGGCACAACTGGGGCGACACAAGAAGCCGATCATCGTCGCCAATATAGACAATTACTGGCAACCGCTTCTGACGCTGGTTTCCCATATGAAGGAGGAACTGTTCATCCGGGAAGGACTGGAAGTACATTTTGAAGTGGTTGATCGGGCAAAAGACATTGTGCCGGCGTTTCTTGACCGGCTGGCAACAGCAGGTACTGCGCCCGAGGACAGCGAGATTACAGAGTTGTTTTAGGATCATAACGCGTGTTTGCCGGTCTTGCCGGAAACACCCTATTCGGACCTCGCCTTGCTGGCGACCAGCACACCGGCACCGGCCAGCACCATGCCGGCCCACGCCAATGGCGGCATTGCCTCACCGAGCACGAACCAGGCCAGCAGCGATGCAACCGGCGGCACCAGAAACAAAAGCGCTGACACCCGGCTGACTTCGCCCGCCCGGATCATGTAAAGCAGTAACGATATGGCAATGATCGAATTGCCGATGACCAGATAAGCCAGGGACCAGAGAAGCTCAGGTGTGAAATTGACCTGCATGGTTTCGCGGAACCAGGCAATCGGCGCGATGGCCAGGAAACCGACTGCAAACTGCACCAGACTGGCAGTGATCGGATGCTGGTTCAGGCCAAAGCGCTTTTCATATATTGAGCCAGCCGACATGGCGACCAACCCGATTACCGCGAACACGACGCCGATATAGGATGATGTGGAAATGTCCTGCCGCGATCCTATGACCATGACTGCGCCCGCGAGCCCGAGCGCCAGCCCGATCCAGCGATAACGCGAGACCATTTCCCTGACAAAATAAGGCGCGGCGATCGCCACCAGGATCGGCTGCAGCGATACGATCAGCGCCACGCCACCGGCCGACAGACCGTCGGCAAAGGCAAGGTATGTCATGCCGAAATAGACCGCCTGCATGAGCAGCCCGGTCATGGCCAGGTGAAACCAGTTGATGGGCCGCTGTGGAACCCGCGGCCTGACGATGATGAACAGCGGGATCATCAACCCGAGCACACAGGCATAACGCAACGCCAGGAATGTCATGGGTTCCGCGTACTGCAAGCCCAGCTTGGCGAAGGTGTAACCGCCCGACCACAGCAGCAGGAATACGAACGGCGCCAGGCTGATGGCCCAGGTGCGCAACCCGCTCATGATGCCACCGGCTGGCGGAGACTTGAAAAGGAATACAGGGCCAGTGCGGTCCAGATGAAACCGAAGGTTACAAGCTGAGCCGGCTGCATGGGTTCTTTCAGAACAAAAACAGCGGTCAGAAACAACATGGACGGCGCGATGTACTGCAGCAGACCAAGGGTCGAGAAGCGGATGCGGCGGGCAGCGGTTGCAAAGAACATCAGCGGCAACGCCGTCATGGGGCCACATGCCAGCAATAATACAGTTGTTTTCCAGTCGGAGCCAAACGCCAGCGGGCCTTGCGTTCCGAGCCAGCTCACTACCGCAAGCCCCAGCACTGACAGGATGGCGCTTTCCACGAAAAAGCCCTGCACTGGCCCGACATCAATTGTCTTGCGCAGGAAACCATAAGCGGAAAATGCGGCTCCCAGCAGCAGCGAGAGCCACGGAAGTACGCCAAGCGCCCAGGTCTGATATGCAACGCCTACGACGGCCAGCGCTATCGCAACAATCTGCAGGGCCGTCATTTTCTCGCGCAGCACAAGATAGCCCACGGCCACGTTGAGCAGCGGATTGATGTAAAAGGCCAATGATGTCTCCAGCGCCCGCCCGACGGCGACCGCCCACACAAACACGCCCCAGGAAATGGTCACCAGAAGCGTTGTCAGACACATGAGCGCCAGCAATTTCGGGGTTTTCACCACCCGCAGCACGTCCTGGGTGCGGCCCATGACCAGCATCACTGCTGCTGCAATGGGAATTGACCAGAATGCCCGGTGTGCCACAACCTCCAGCGCGTTCACATGAGCCAGCAGCGCGAAAAACCCGGCATAGGTTCCCCACGTCAGATAGGCGATCAGCGCGCATATAATGCCGCTGCGGTTTGTAGCGGCTTCGTCGGGCGTGGTGGTTACGGTGGTCATAATGCAGCGACTATTGCCCGGCGAACAGAAAGGACGCAATGCGCGCCCGCGCATAGCGATACAATGTTCACTGCATGGCTCGTTCGCGCAGCGGCCACGTGGCAATAATGCCCAGTGCCGGGCCTGCGGTCATGACGGCAAGCGTTACCTGCCAGCCAACATACTCGGCAAGCACGGGCGTCAGTTGAACCGTTACGAAAGTCAGCAGAAATCCGAGCGCCGTCTGAAAAGTCATCAGGCTTCCGGCAAGTTGCGGCGGGGCGGCATCAGCCACGAGAGCAGAAAACTGGGCAGAGTCCGGGATGACCGTGATGCCCCAGAGTATGAAAAAGATGACGGTCAGCCACCATGGACCGCCAAAGCTTGCCGCCGTCGCCAGACCTGCAACAAGCGAACCGGCCATGGCCAATATGGCGACATTTGCCTTGCCGATGCGATCAGCTGACCGTCCCGCCCAGATGCACGCCAGAGCCCCCAGGGCAATCGACAGAAACGCTGTCAGGCTTGCCAACCGGTTGGCATCCTGGGTGTCGAGTGACACTGCAAAGGATGCAGCCGCAGCGACCGGCAGCCAGGCCCACATGGCGTAAAGCTCCCACATGTGACCGAGATAGCCGCCATAGGCACGCCGAATGCGTTTGTCGGTCCAGGCAAGTGTTATGGAACTGGCAGAAAATGACGGCGAGCGCGCGTGATGCGGACCGAGACCAGCCCCCAAAACAAACGCGCCGCCCACAAAGGCCGCGATGGACGTGGAATACACCGCAACCCGCCAGTCGGCACCTCCCATCAGCGTTGCCAGATGCGGCAGCGAGGATCCGAATGTCAGCGCGCCAACCAGGATGGCCACCAGCAGCCCGCGATCTTTCAGACCCCAGCCGGCGGCGATTTTCATGCCGACCGGATAAACCCCTGCCAGCATGACCCCGGTGACCAGGCGCAAAAGCACCGCAACAAGGCTCGCCGGCGAAACAAACGCAAGGCCAAGATTGGCGGCCGCCGCAATGCAGGCGCACAGCGCCAGTACGCGACGCGGGTCGAACCGGTCGGCGATACCCAGAAATGCCGAGATAAACGCGCCGAAGACAAACCCCAACTGCACTGCGCTGGACAATGCCGCCTGCTGGCCCGCACTCATGGTGACCTCGGCCATCATGCCGGGCAGTGTTGCCGACGACACGAACCACAGGCTGAGTGCAGCTACCTCCGCCAGAACCAGAAAGGTCATGGAGCGCAGTTTGGACGATGATGACGTCAAGACCTGTCCTCGACAGCCTGTAGAATCACACTCATTTCAGGATTCTGCACCTTCCTTGAGCAGCTTGTAGGTCACACTGTCTATGAGCGCTTCAAACGAGGCATCTACAATATTGGGCGATACACCAATGGTAAACCAGCGCTCACCGGTCCTGTCGCGGCTTTCTATGAGGACCCGGGTTATGGCTCCGGTGCCGCCATTGAGGATACGCACCTTGTAGTCGACCAGTTCCAGATCCTCGATGAGGGACTGGAATTTGCCCAGGTCTTTGCGCAGGGCGGTGTCCAGAGCATTGATAGGGCCATTACCCTCCCCGACCGACATGATGCGGTTGCCGTCAATAATGATCTTGACCACCGCCTCGGCAACAGAAGTTTCCTCGCCCTTGGCATTGTGGCGATGTTCGACGGACACCCGGAACGAGTCCACCTCGAAGAAATTCGTCACCGTGCCGAGTGCGCGACGCGCCAGTATCTGGAAAGATGCAGGCGCGGCATCATAGGCATAGCCTGCCGTCTCGCGCTCCTTCACTTCACGCAACAGCGTGTCGAGGCGCGGATCGGCCTTGTCAACGCTGATACCGGTGCGTTCGATCTCGGAAATCAGGTTGGATTTACCGGCCTGATCCGACACCAGGACGCGGCGAATGTTGCCGATGGTCTGCGGCGGCACGTGTTCATAGGTCTCCGGCTCTTTCAGCAGCGCGGATGCATGAATGCCCGCCTTGGTGGCAAAGGCGCTTTCGCCGACATAAGGCGCCTGGCGGTCAGGCGCCCGGTTGAGCAGTTCGTCAAATGCCCGCGACACCTGGGTCAGCCGCTCGAGGCCGTGTGCCGTGATACGGGTTTCAACCAGGTCTGAATAGGCCGGTTTCAGCATCAAAGTGGGGATCAGAGACACCAGGTTTGCATTGCCGCAGCGTTCACCGATACCGTTGAGCGTGCCCTGTATCTGGCGCGCGCCCGCCCTGACGGCGGCAAGAGAGTTGGCAACGGCCTGCTCGGTATCGTTATGGGCATGGATACCAAGATGGGTGCCCGGCACCTGTTCGCAAACCGCGCGCACAATCTCTTCAACCTCATGCGGCAGCGTGCCGCCATTGGTGTCGCACAGGATAACCCAGCGGGCACCGGCTGCATGGGCGGCATGTGCGCAGGCCAGCGCATAGGCCGGGTTTGCCTTGTAGCCGTCGAAGAAGTGCTCGCAATCGACCATGGCCTGCTTGCCGGCACCGATAGCGGCTGAAACACTATCGGAAATACAGGCCAGGTTTTCATCGTTGGTTGTCTTCAGCGCGACCTCGACATGATAGTCCCACGACTTGGCGACAAAGCAGACAGCATCGGAATTGGCTTGCAGCAGATCCTGCAGGCCGGGATCGTTGGAGGCCGACCTTCCCGGACGGCGCGTCATGCCAAAAGCGGCAAATGACGCCTTCATTTCACGCGGTTCGGCAAACAGTGCCGTATCAGTCTGGTTGGCGCCCGGATAGCCGCCTTCGATACAGTCCAGCCCCAGTTCGTCCAGCATGGCAATGATGGCAAGCTTGTCTTCCAGCGAGAAGTCAATGCCGGGCGTCTGCGCCCCGTCACGCAATGTGGTGTCGTACAGGTAAAGCCGTTCGCGCATACTCATCGCTTCATTTCCCAACTAGTCAGGCGTTCGCCGGTTTCTGCGTCCTTTGAATCCTTGAGTTGAATCCCCTGGGCCGTGAGTTGATCGCGAATACGGTCTGCTTCGGCGAAATCCTTGTTCGCGAATGCTTCCAGACGCAATGCGATAGCAGCATCGATTGCCGCGTCATCAACCTGGGCAGCGCGCGGATCGGTCAGGTCTCCGGCAAATCCCAGAGCGGCAAGGTTCGAGGCACGTTCAGTGTCGTCCATCTGATGCAGTGCCGCGATCGCACGCGGTGTGTTCACGTCATCCAGCAAGGCCTCGAGCACTTCGCCGCTCATGGCAGGGTCTGCATCCGCCGGAGATGCCTTGGCATACCAGCCGGCCAGCACATCCCAGCTTTCCTGAACCGACTTTTCCGTCCAGTCGATAGGCTGGCGATACTGGGTACGCAGCATGTTGAACCGCAAGACTTCCCCGGGCCATTTCTGCAGCAGCTCGTTGATGGTGATGAAGTTGCCCTCGCTCTTCGACATCTTCCTGCCCTCGACCTGCAGGAAGCCGTTGTGCATCCACACATTGGCCATGACATCGGTGTCATGGGCGCAGCGGGACTGCGCAATCTCGTTTTCATGGTGAGGGAACTGCAGGTCGATGCCACCACCGTGTATGTCGAACACTTCGCCCAGATGCTGTTTGGCCATGGCGGAGCACTCGATATGCCAGCCCGGTCGGCCCCGGCCCCACGGGCTGTCCCAGCCCGGGGTTTCAGAATCGGAGGGTTTCCACAAGACGAAGTCGGTCGGATCCTTCTTGTAGGTAGCCACCTCGACACGCGCACCGGCAACCATCTCGTCCAGCGAGCGGCGCGACAGCGCACCATAGTCCTTCATGGACGGCGTGTTGAACAGCACATGGCCATCGGCCTCATAGGCGTTGCCCTTGGCAATCAACACCTTGATCATCTCGACCATCTGCGGGATGTGACCGGTGCAGGTCGGTTCAACATCGGGCGGCAACACTCCAAGCGCTGCAATGTCTTCGTGAAACTGCCTCGTGGTCCGCTCTGTCACGTCGGAGATCGGCACGCCCTCTTCCCTGGCGCGGGCGTTGATCTTGTCATCCACGTCAGTGATGTTGCGGACATATTTTACATGGGCTGCGCCATAGACATGGCGTAACAGCCGGTAGAGCACGTCAAACACGATGATCGGGCGCGCGTTGCCGATATGGGCAAAATCGTAGACCGTCGGCCCGCATACATACATGCGGACATGTGCCGGATCGATCGGCTGAAACACCTGTTTGGCTTTGGTCAGTGAGTTATAGAGCGTCAGTTCCATGCGACATGTACCCTTAAGGCCACGCTGGCCAGGGTTGCTCATTTTCTCATGTTTGGAAAAGCAGAACCGTTACCAGCGCAAGATTGCGACTAGCTGATAATAATCCGGCAAATGTTGCAGGCGGATTTACGGATCGGTTTCATGGTGCGCAAAATGCGCGCGATAGGCCCTCGCGTCAAGCCCATGACCGGTTTTTGGTTATTCAGGTATGATTGCAGCCACAAAACCGGTTTCCAACGCAGCTGGAAACACCTATACGCTGCAACCATCATGACGACGCCTCCCCCCTCAAACCTGAAAGCGGCCTGCTGGATGGCCGGCTGGATCACCTTGATGCTGACCATGGCGGTTGTTGGCCGCGAGGTGACACGCGAGATCGATGCGTTCCAGGTGATGGAACTGCGCGCCCTGATCGGCATCGTGCTGATCTACCCTCTGGTCTACATGCACGGCGGCCTCAGGACCATGAAGACAGCGTATCCTGCTCGCCACCTGGCGCGGAATGTCGTGCATTACGGCGCGCAGTATTCCTGGTTCGTGGCCCTTGGCCTGATACCGCTGGCCCAGGTCATCTCAATCGAATTCACCATGCCGATCTGGACCGCAATCCTCGCCGTGATATTCCTGGGCGAACGCATGAACGCCTGGAAAATTGCGGCCATCCTGTTTGGAATTCTCGGAGTATTGATCATCGTTCGTCCGGAGGCCGGCAGAATTGACCCCGGCCAGGCATGGGCGCTGGCATCGTCGGTGGGTTTTGCGGTGTCGGTGGTCATGATCAAGGCGCTGACACGCACCGACAGCGTGGTGCGCATCCTGTTCTGGATGCTGGTGATACAGGCCATACTCGGCGCCGTGCCCGCCTACCTCGTCTGGCAACCGGTGCCGACCCACCTTTGGGGCTTCATGCTGGCGGTAGCTTTCTGCGGGACGTTTTCGCACTACTGCATGGCCCGGGCCATGCTGTATGCCGATGCGACCGTCGTGGTGCCGATGGATTTCATTCGCGTTCCGGCGACCGCCATTGCGGGCTGGCTGATCTACGCCGAAGGCATTGATGCATTCACCGTGTCAGGCGCCAGCCTGATCTTGCTGGGCAACCTGCTCAATCTCAAACAGGCAGGCACGGCACGCGTGCGATAAACCGGTTGCGTGAGTTTGCTGCTTGTGACGCAATGCCTGCAAAATCAGTGAACTCAATGTCCAGGGAATACAAGTCATGAAACCGTTGGAAGGTGTCCGGGTGCTGGATTTGACCCATGTACTGGCCGGTCCGTTCTGTACCTATCAGCTAGCAGTGCTTGGCGCAGACGTGATCAAGATCGAGCCGCCGGACAACCCTGACATGACCCGCAAGGAAGGTGTTGTGCCGGCGCTGAACCAAGCTGCGTACGGCACCTATTTCCAGGCCCAGAACGCGGGCAAGCGCGCCATCACGGTTAACCTGAAGGACGAGGCCGGGCGCGACGTGCTGCGTCGTCTGATCAAGACAGCCGATGTACTCGTACAGAACTATGCCGGTGACGCACTGGAAGAACTCGGCTTCGGCTACGACGCCGTCCTGAAGATCCAGCCGAAACTGATCTATTGCACGCTGACCGGCTTCGGGCGAACCGGCCCAAAGGCCAATCACCCCGCCTATGACGTGGTCATCCAGGCGTTTTCCGGTTTGATGAGCGCAAACGGGACACCCGACACCGGCCCGGTCCGCGTGGGACCTCCCATGGTGGACTATGGTACCGGAGCGCAAGCTGCGCTGGCGATCTCCGCGGCCCTGCTGCAACGGGAAAGAACCGGCAAGGGCCAGCGCATCGATGTTTCGATGCTGGATGCAGCCCTGATGCTGATGAGTGCCAATGTCACCGATACCCTGACCACGGGCAAGCCGCCGCAACCGCATGGCAACAATCACCCGCACTATGCCGGCTACCGGACATTTGAAACCGCAGACGGCCTGCTGATGGTCGGCGCATGGACCAACCAGCAACTGTCCCGGTTGTTTATAGCGGTAGGAGAACCTGAACGCGCTACGCAAATATTACAGGTGCCGCGTTCGCAGGTGGGCGAGATGGCAGCGGATGACGCCGGCATCCTGTCAGGCCATCTGAAATCCCGCAGTGCCGAGCAATGGGAAACCATACTCAATGATGCGCGAGTGCCTGCCGCCCGGGTGCGCACACTGGACCAGGCGCTCGCGCACGATCAGGTAAAGTCGCGACGAGTGGTGCAGCAGGCAGGCCGCGACCCGGCCGAACATGGCCCGCCGGCGTTCCCTGTGGCTGCGTTTTCCTATGACCACGGGAGCCCGGATCTCATGCGCCCGCCGCCACGAGTTGGTGAACACACGGATGAGGTATTGTCTGAACTTGGCTTCAGCAGCGCCGAAATCGGCGAGCTTCGGAAAGCCGAGACGCTCTAGAACGTAACGTCATCCGAACACATTTCGATCACAAACCCGGTAGAGAGGGCAGAAAGCGATTGCTCTCTTGGCGCGAGACTGCAATACAGAAGGCAACGACGGGGACAATTGATTCATACCGGGGTGGTATTCATTTTGCAAAGAGCATCGTTTTGACTGCCGCCGAGCGCGCATGGGTCCAGAAACTCGCACCCTACAGAAGCGCCGACGACCGCCAGGCTGTTGTGGAAATCATCCTGACACTGGTACCGTTCTTGGGCGTATGGCTTGCCATGTACGCGGTGATGAGCATCAGCTACTGGCTGACACTTGCGCTGGTACCGGTGGCAGCCTGCCTGATGGTCCGGCTATTCATCATCCAGCATGATTGCGGCCATCGCGCGATGTTCTCGTCACGCACCGTGAACAACTGGGTCGGGCGCTGCATGGGCGTGTTGACCATGACGCCCTACGAATACTGGCGATATGCACATTCCCTGCACCACGCCGGTTCCGGCAATCTCGACAAGCGCGGCTTCGGTGACATCGAAACCCTGACCATTGCGGAATACAACGCGTTGAGCACGCTCAACAAATTTCGTTACCGGCTGTACCGCAACCCGCTCGTGCTGTTTGTGATCGGTCCCGCCTACCTGTTCATCATCCGGCATCGCTTTCCACTCTGGGCACTGAGTCTCGGCCGTGACCAGTGGATCAGCATCATGACGACAAACCTCAGCATCGTGGTTTTGTACACCGCAGTGATTTACTTTACCGGCTTCACGGCATTCATCATGATCCAGGTACCGGTTGTTGCGCTGGGCGCGTCAATCGGCGTGTGGCTGTTCTACGTACAGCACCAGTTCGATACGACGCAGTGGGATCACACCGAGGACTGGGAACACGAACATTCTGCCCTGCATGGCAGTTCGTTCTATGATTTGCCGAAGCCACTGATGTGGCTGACCGGCTATATCGGCATTCATCACGTGCACCATCTTTCGAGCCGGGTTCCCTTCCACAAGCTGCCGCAGGTGATGAAGGATTATCCCGAGCTGAAGGAAATCGGCCGGTTGACGTTCTGGGAGAGCCTGAAATGCATCCCGCTGACATTATGGGATGAAAAGAGCCGGCGGCTGGTATCATTCAGACAAGCCATGGCAGCCCCGGCCTAAGCTGCCCCTGGGGAAGAAAACCCCACGCCATCGTGAATTCCTCCAGACAGGCAAGGCTGTTACCTATTCGGGTGACAGCCTTTTTCATTGCCCAGGGAAACTCATCAGATGTTGCATTTCAGGCCTGCTTTCCGTCCGGTTGCAATCTTGGCCGCTGTTCTTGCCCTGCTTGTCCATGCATCGATTGCCAACGCGAAATTTGTCGGCAAGGCAGACGACAACCCGCGCATGTCGCAAAGCAGTTCGCCGTATCTGAGATCTCATTCAAACGATCTTGTGCGCTGGTATGACTGGGGCGATGAGGCGTTCAAGCAGGCAAGGGAAAAGAAGCTGCCGCTGTTCGTTTCGTTCGGATATACCGCCTGCCACTGGTGCCACGTGATGCAGGAGACCCATTTCAACGAAGAGGCCATAGCCAAGACGATCAACGAGCAATTTGTGCCGGTCCTGGTGGACCGTGAACAGCGCACCGCGCTGGATGACACCTATATGCTGGTCACTGAACTGCTTACACAGCGCGGCGGGTGGCCCAACAACATGTTCCTGACACCGGACCTGAAACCGTTTTATGGAACCGGCTACATACCACCACAGGATTTTACCGGGCTGCTGAAGGGCGTTACCGACAGCTGGGCCAAGGACAATCCCGCCGTGCTGGCGGAAGGTGACCGGCTTGCCACGCTTCTGGAAGGCTATCTGAACCGCAAGCAGGAAGCCCAGAACCTGACCCCTGCCCTGATGGCGCAGGCGGCCAAGACGCTGTCCGGGCAATTTGACGCCTTCGCCGGCGGCCTTGGTGACGGCCCGAAATTCTTCCGGCCCACGGTACTTGCCTTCATGCTGCTGCAGGCCGAACGCACCGGTGATGCCGAGGTTCTTGACGCTGTGGAAAGAACGCTGCAGTCAGGCCTGAACGGCGGTATCCATGATCATATCGAGGGAGGTTTCCACCGTTATGCGATCGATCCCGGATGGCGCGTGCCGCACTTTGAGAAAATGCTCAATGACCAGGCACTCAACACCGAAGTGTACCTGACCGCCTATCGCCTCACCGGAAAGCCCGAATACGCGGCAACGGCGCGCAAGACCATCGACTACGTCATGGCCGATCTGACAGCGCCGAAAGGCGGCTTCTACACGGCCCGCGATGCAGATTCAGAAGGCGAGGAAGGCACCTATTATGTCTGGACGCCGGAACAACTGGAAAAGGTGCTGGGCAAGCAGGACGCCGAGTTCGCGCTCAACACGTTCGGTCTGATTGCCGATGGCGAAATGGCCGGCAAGGTCATCCTCAACATGGACAGCGTACGCAACCAGTCGGTTCCGAAACTTGACCAGGTCCTCGCCAAACTGGCCGAGGCCCGCAAGCCCCGGCAGAAACCGGTTCGCGACGAGAAGATACTGGCCAACTGGAACGGCATGATGATCGCCAGTGTGGCTCAGGCAGCGATTTTGCTTGATGACACCAACTACCGCAACGCCGCCGTCAAGGCCGGGGAATTCGTCTGGACCAAAATGCATGATGAAGACGGTGTACTGCATCGCAGCCACTTTGACGGCATCAATGATGTCGAGGGTGAACTGGACGATTATGCCCAGATGGCACGCGGCTACCTGTTTGTTCACGACGCCACCGGGGACAAGCTCTGGCTGGACCGTGCCAAGGCTCTGCTGGCCCAGATGCAAAAGAACTTCCAGGACGCCGACACAGGTGACTTTTTCGGCACGCGCGAGGCCGCCGGGTTTGCACGCACCAAGCCCCGCTCAGATGTTGACCAGCCTTCCGGCAACGGTGCGGCTCTTGACGCAATGGTGCGCCTTGCACAGCGCGCCGGCACACCGGACATGCGCCGGGCCACGGAGCAGACCATTGCCGCTCTGTCCGGGATTGCGGCCGGCACGCCAACCAGCGGCGCTTCCATCCTGTCGGCGTCAGACAGCTTCCTGCATGGCCAGACAGGCGTAGTGCAGTTTGCAGGCAACGGCGTGGTGGATGCACGGCTGATGCCGGGCGCAGACAGCAAGAGCCTCGTCATCCGGCTGCAGGTGGCCGACGGCTGGCATGTCAATTCCCATGCCCCCCTGGAAGACTACCTGGTGGCGACGAAGCTGGACATCGCGGGCAATGATGCCGCCAAGACAGCAAGTGTGTCCTACCCGGAACCGGAAACCAAGAAGCTGGCCTTCAATGAAAAGCCGATGGCGCTTCTGGAGAACCAGGTGGAGATCACGGCACGCTTTGACAAGCCGATCACCGGCCCGGTTGAAGCTCAGTTGCAGGTACAAACCTGTTCGGATGAAATATGCCTGCTGCCGGAGACACTGAAATTGCGGGTCGCCCTTCCCCCGGCGTCCTAGGATTCAGAGTTCCCGGATTCAAATGGACCGGATCGCTATATGCGGATCACGGCGGATTGAGTCTAAGTGAATTGTATTTGAGGTCGCGCGGGATGAAACATTCAATGACTGTTTCAACCATCTCTCAAGCGGGTCCCTCTCAAGATGCGTTTTTTCCCCGTGCTGCCTGTCGTGCTCGCAACCGTTCTGCTTGGCGCGAGCCCACCACCCGCCCAGGCAGCGTCCCAGGATCTGCTGGCGGGCAAAGGCAACTGGAAAGTGCTCAAGGTCGGCAGCAAACCGAAAACCCGGTTTGCCCTCAACAAGGGTATTCTCGACATATCAGCCGACAAGTCGGTGGCATTCCTTTACCGCGAGATCAATCCGCTCAGATCGCACATGCCGAAACTGCAGTGGCAGTGGCGGGTGGACCGTGACATCCCGGCCACGGACCTTTCGGCCAAAGGCAAGGATGACCGTCCGGCGGCTGTGCACCTGTGGTTTGAAGACAAGAGCGCGTCTGTGTCGGGTGCACTCAGCTCGCTATTGGGCAAGCCACGCGTCGGCTATCTCATGACCTATGTCTGGGGCGGCAAACAGCGCGCCGGGTCCATCATCAGAAACCCGTACTTCCCGGACAAGGGCATGGTCATCGTGCTTCGCGACAGCCGAGCCAAAACCGGCACATGGCAAATGGAAACGCGCGATATAGCCGCCGACTTCAAGGCCGCCTTCGGCATTGCGCCGGAACTGTCCGACCTGCGTCACGTGTCCGTATCTGCGGATACCGAAGACACCAGGACATCCAGCCGTTCCAGTATCCGCAAATTCCGTATCGTTGAGTAACCGGCTATTCAGCCGCCTCAAAACTGCCCTCACCGGCGTCGTCCGAGACCGGGCCTACCGACTTGCGCAGTTCTTCAGCGACGAGGAATGCAAGTTCGAGCGCCTGGTCCGCATTGAGACGCGGATCACAATGTGTGTGATAGCGGTGCGCCAGATCATCGTCCGACACTTCGCGGGCGCCACCGGTACATTCGGTAACGTTCTGCCCGGTCATTTCCACATGGATACCGCCGGCATGAGTGCCCTCGGCCCGATGGATGGACAGGAAGTCACGAACTTCCGACAGAATGGCGTCGAACGGCCTGGTCTTGTAGCCACTGGATGCCTTGATGACGTTGCCGTGCATCGGATCACAGGACCACAGAACTTTTCGTCCCTCGGCCTCGACCTTGCGGATCAGGCCTGGCAGATGATCTTCCACCTTGCCGGCACCAAAGCGTGCGATCAGCGTTAGCCGGCCGGCCTCATTGGCCGGGTTCAGCATGTCGATGAGGCGGATCAGTTCGTCAGCCTCAAGCGACGGGCCGCACTTCAGCCCGATCGGGTTCTGAACACCGCGGCAGAACTCCAGATGAGCATGATCAGGCTGGCGTGTCCTGTCGCCTATCCACAGCATGTGACCGGACGTGGCATACCATTCTCCGGACGTGGAATCGACACGGGTCAGGGCTTCTTCATAGCCCAGCAGCAGCGCCTCGTGCGAGGTGTAGAACTCGGTGGACTTGAGTTGCGGCGTGGTATCAGGGTTGATACCGCATGAGCGCATAAAGCCCAGGGTTTCCGAAATCCGGTCGGCCAGATGCTGATAGCGCTCCGACTGGGGTGAACCGCGAAGGTACCCTAGAGTCCAGCGATGAACATGTTCCAGGTTGGCATAGCCGCCCATGGCAAATGCCCGCAGCAGGTTCAGCGTAGCGGCTGATTGCCGGTACGCCATGATCTGGCGTTCAGGATCCGGCTCGCGCGATGTGGTGTCAAAACCGATACCATTGATGATGTCACCACGATAACTCGGCAGTTCAACATCGCCTTGAGCTTCAACATTCGATGACCGCGGTTTGGCAAACTGACCGGCAATGCGGCCGACCTTGACCACCGGCTGGCCACCGGCAAAGGTCAATACAACCGCCATTTGCAGGAACACGCGGAAGAAATCGCGAATATTGTCCGCTTCATGTTCGGCAAAGCTCTCTGCGCAGTCACCACCTTGCAACAGGAAACCCTTGCCTTCCGACACCTTGGCCAGCTTGCGCTTCAGCTTGCGTGCCTCACCTGCAAATACAAGTGGGGGAAACGTAGCCAAACGGGCTTCCGTGGACTTGAGGGCTTCCGCATCAGCATAGTCGGGAACCTGCTTGATCGGGAAAGAACGCCAGCTTGAAGGGGTCCAGTTGCTCATAGTACTTACTCTCTTAACTGCCCGCCACCTTGCGGACCGGTGGTTTCATTGCGCCATCATAACAAAAAAAGCAAGCGCTGTGCAGGTGAGCGCATGGCGATATTGCCTGCTGCCAGGCTCGATTTTGCGTCGGCATACGGTATTTCGTGCCATCCGTTGAATGCCCGGCATATACGATACAATGGGTTAAGATTTGCCTGATACAATGCCTCCGCCCGGGACGGCTGAGAAAATTTGACCTTTTGTATAGAGGTTTGAATCATGCTTGACACTCTGTTTTCGGATGGAAATCTGAACTGGATGAACGCTTTCTTCTTCGGAGGGCCGTACCCACTTGCATTGCAGCTCGGCATCATCAATGCGCTTTGCGTCATCGCAATCGTCCTGATGCGGGCATTGCCGGTCGAGGCCGCGCAAGACCCGAGGTTTTCACGCGTTTTTGCCTGGCTGATCATTGCGGCCAATGTCCTTCTGGTCTTGAACAAGGATCATCGCTTCGTCGGTTTCCTGGCCTGACGCGTGATGTGCGCCGAATGACTTGCAAGCGCGAGCGGCTTGAAGCAGACTTTGCGTCATGGAATTGCAAACGCCGACATTTACCCTGGGCATCGAGGAGGAATATCTCCTTGTAGACCGCAAGACCCGGGATCTGGTGGCGGCGCCCGATGCCTTGATGGCCGAGTGCACGAAAGTGCTAAAATCGCGCGTCAGTCCTGAATTCCTGCAGTGCCAGATCGAGGTCGGCACCGGGGTCTGCAAAACCATTCCGCAGGCACGGGCCGAACTGGTTGAACTGCGCAAGACCATTTCCGGCATTGCCGATGGCTATGGACTTGCGCCGCTTGCCGTGGCCACCCATCCGTTTGCCGACTGGCAGCATCAGACATTTACCAACAAGCAGCGCTATGAAGAACTGGCGCGCGATCTGGCAGGCGTCGCCAGGCGCATGCTGATCTGCGGCATGCATGTCCATGTCGGTATCGAGGACGAAGATCTGCGCATCGACCTGCTCGGTCAGTTGTCGTATTTCCTGCCACACCTGCTGGCGCTGTCCGCGTCGTCGCCGTTCTGGCAAGGCAGGGACACCGGGCTCGCCTCTTACCGGCTGAGCGTTTTTGACAATCTGCCGCGCACCGGGCTGCCACCGATGTTCAACTCCTATGCAGAGTACACCCGCGCGGTGGACAGGCTTATCGCGGCCGGGGTGATAGAGGATGCAACCAAGATCTGGTGGGACCTGCGGCCGTCTGCACGGTTTCCGACACTGGAGACCCGCATCTGCGATGTAACACCGCGTCTCGATGATACCGTTGCCATGGCTGCCCTGGTGCAGAGCCTGGCGCACATGCTGTACAGGCTCAGACTGTCAAACCAGCGCTGGCGCCAGTACGAGCGCTTCCTGATCAACGAAAACCGCTGGCAGGCACAACGCCACGGCGTATCGGGACGACTGATGGATTTCGGCAAGGCGAAGCTGGTCAACTACACCGACCTGCTTGAGGAATTGCTCGAGCTGGTCGCCCATGACGCGGAAGAGCTGGGATGTTCCAGGGAAATCGTGAAGCTGCGTGACATCATAACCAGCGGCAACAGTGCCGACAGGCAACGGGCCGTCTACAAAGCAGCAACCGACAATGGTGCCGATCACACAGAAGCCATGCAGGCTGTAGTTGACAGCCTGATCGAAGAGACAGTCAGCGGGCTTGACCAGAGCTGATCCGGATGACTAACCGGCGCCGTTGACTTCCAGGTGACGCTGCATGGCCACTTCAGCCGATGCGTAAGCTTCCTGGCGGTCCACCGACCAATAGCGCAGATCATCCAGGCGAATAGCCTGCCTGGTCACCGCACAGCGGACGAAATCACCATGACGCAGGACCTGGAAGTCAGCGTCAAGATAGCGGACCTTGGCTTCCTGGGCGGCGGCAAATGTTGGTTCAAAGTTCATGGCGCTTACTATTACAGGCAGAACCGCGGCTTGAGAAGGGGTTTGGGACCGGCCCGCCGCGAATTTGATTGCAGCCGTTTTCGGCCCACCGCTACAACAAGATCATCAGTGCAGTGCCCGCAATCGCCAAAACCGCCCCTGTCCAGGCAAGGCCGTGCGGCAGGACCCCGGTCCTGAGGCTTATCAGCGGCAACACCAGCACCGGCGACAACGAGCCCAGTATGGCGGCCATGCCGGCACTGAAATTGGCAAATGCATAGAGCAACAAAGAAGACGAAACGCCGTATCCGATGAAACCGGGCAATACAATCCTGAACAGAAGATATGGTGTCATCTCGGCGCCGGGCCGAAAGGCGCTGAACGGCCACAGGCCAATCAGGGATATCAGGAATGCGGCCCCGGTCAGCCTGACCGCAGATACCGCCAGGGGTTCTGTGCCGGCCAGCATTGCCGGTTTCACCAAAAGGTACCCGGCCCCCTGGCTGGCCGCCGCGACAACCCCCAATGCAATGACGACAGCGAGATTGCCATCGACGTCATCAGCCGGAGAATCAGCGAAGAAGATTGCCAGCACAATACCGGACAAAATGATTGCTCCGCCGATCATTCCGGCCAGGGAAACGGTTTCTCCCAGCCATACATAGGCCATCACGGCTACCAAAGGAGCCTTGAGCGCCAGCAACAACTCTGTGCGCCTCGGCCCGCCCCGCCTGAGACACTCGATCATCGCGAGATTACCGAGCAATATTCCCAAGCCAATACTTGTGGCAAATGCGAGCCACTGATCCCATACGACAGTGGTCCAGTACCCAAGCACGGCACAAGCAGCAGACAGGATTGCACTGCATGCAATGAGCTGAATTCTGGTGAACTCAAAAGCGCCCACCGCACGGGCTGGCGATTGCGCCAGAACTATGCCAACCGCCCATCCAAAAGATGCTGCCAGTGCAGCGAATGCCGGTAACACAAACATGGATGCCTCAAGGAATTTTTGCTACATTATTGATAGCAATATAGCGCTACAAATTTAATAGCAACAGAAATATAACCATGACACACAAGATACCGACCCCGGGACGCCCGGTTCGCGGATCAAAAACCGGCAAACCTATAATGGTGCTGTTCGACCTGCTGGGGCGCAGCTGGGCGCTGGGGATCATCTGGCATCTCGCAGGAGCACCCATGACTTTCAGACAGTTGCAGACCAGTTGCGAAGGGGTTTCACCTACCGTGCTCAACACGCGGCTGAAGGAACTCAGAGCCAGTGACCTGGTTCAGCATCAACAAGATGGTTACCTGCTCACGGCGACAGGCCGGGAGTTGTTTGCCCTTCTGCAGCCATTGGGCGGCTGGTCTGGAAACTGGGCCAGACAGTTGCTGAGCGGCGATGAAGACGGAGGCTCAAACACCTGAACAGCCACGGCAAAACGGCAACCCTAGAACAGGTCGCCCTGACCACCGCCAGGCTTTCCGGTTGCTGGCGGCTTGGTGGATGATCCCGGCTTCCTTGTCCCCTTGACCCCGATCACCGCATCAGCGCGCCCATCGGTGAACTCTATGCTGATGTCCATGCCCGCTTCGGTTGCCGCTGCGCTGCGAACCGGCTGGCCGTCACCGTCGCGCACCAGTGCAAAGCCCCGTTCAAGTACGGCCTGGTATGAAAACGCCCGCAACAGCTTGTCCGCTGCAGACAGGGCCTGCCGGCGCTGGTCCATGCGGGCATCGAGGCTGCGCCTGGCTTCGCGCGACAGGCGGATGACGGTTTCACGGTCACGGGTGATCTGCTGCTGCAGCGGCCTGACGCTGAGGCGCGCGGCCACCCGGTCAAACCGGCTGCGGCTGGCAGCTGTCGCGGCTTTCAGGGACTGCCCAAGCCTGCCGGATGCTGCGTCGAAACGTTGCCGGGCCAGCGCCAGCAAATCGTCCGGGCGCGGCAGTCCCCTGCCCGCTGCCGTAATACGCGTGCGCCTCTCGTCCATGGCGCGCGACACCGCACGGTGTTGGCGCGCACCCATGTCGGCCACATAGGCCAGCAGTTCAGAGCGCACCGGAACCGCGCGTTCAGCCGCGGCGGTCGGTGTCGGTGCGCGCCAGTCCGCGGCATGGTCGACCAGGGTCCAGTCGGTTTCATGGCCAACCGCAGAAATCAGCGGAATGGCGCTGTCAGCAGCAGCACGCACCACTTCTTCCTCGTTGAAGCCCCACAGGTCCTCCAGGCTGCCGCCGCCACGGGCCACAATGATCAGGTCAGGCCTGGGTATATCGCCACCAGGTTCAAATGCGTTAAACCCGCGAATGCCATTGGCAACCTCGCTGGCGCTGCTTTCTCCCTGCACCCGGACCGGCCACACCAGAACATGGCGTGGAAACCGATCCGACAAACGATGCAGGATATCCCGGATGACCGCGCCGGTCGACGAGGTCACCACGCCGATGACGGCGGGCAGATAAGGCAGTTCCCGCTTCCGGTCCTCGTCAAACAGGCCTTCTGCAGACAGTTTCTTGCGGCGCTCTTCCAGCAGCGCCATCAGCGCTCCGGCACCAGCCGGCTCCAGTGTATCAATGATGATCTGGTACTTCGACTGGCCGGGGAATGTCGTGATGCGCCCGGTGGCAATGACCTCCAGCCCCTGTTCAGGCTGGATCTTCATGCGCGATGCGGTGCCCTTCCAGATGACGCCTGAAAGCACGGCGCGATCATCTTTCAGGTCCAGGTAGACATGGCCGGATGCAGGCCTCGACACGCGGCCCAGTTCACCGCGCACACGCACATGGCCGAAAGTATCCTCCAGCGTGCGTTTCAGCGCGCTGGAAATCTCCGATACGGAGAACTCGGCAACATTGGAGGCCGCTTCGGGCTCATCCATAAGCTCGCCTGTGTCGGGATCAAACCCGGACGGAGGCCAATCGGTGGACATGGCTACAAGAATCCTTTCAATGACGCCCATTGGATGTCAAAACCAGTGGCATTGGCAAGGAGAGCTTGACACCTCATGAACATTCTTCTGATCGGATCGGGCGGCCGCGAACATGCGCTGGCCTGGGCAATCGCAAATTCACCCCTGACAGACACATTGTTCTGCTCTCCCGGCAATGCGGGTATAGCACGCGAAGCAGAGATCGTGGCGCTCGATCTTGATGATGCGGCCGCGATCGTCAATTTCTGCAAAGTGAACGCGATCGGCCTGGTTGTCGTCGGACCGGAAGCGCCGCTGGTGGCAGGCCTTGCAGACCGGTTGCGCGATGCGGGCATTACCACATTCGGCCCCGGTGCGGCAGCTGCCAGGCTGGAAGGCTCAAAGGGTTTCACCAAGGACATCTGCGCCAAGTACAATATCCCGACCGGCGCCTATGGCCGGTTTGGCAACGAGACCGATGCACTTTCATACCTGGCCGAACATGACGCGCCCATAGTGGTCAAGGCGGATGGTCTGGCTGCCGGCAAGGGCGTCACGGTCGCCATGACCATGTCGGACGCCGAAGCGGCCGTGCGCGAAATCTTTGCCGGGCGGTTTGGCGCTGCCGGCGCCGAAGTGGTGATCGAGGAGTACCTGGTTGGCGAAGAGGCCTCGTTCTTCGCCATCTGCGACGGCACCACCGCCGTGGCCTTCGGTTCTGCCCAGGACCACAAGTGCGTCGGTGAAGGCGACACCGGGCCGAATACCGGCGGCATGGGTGCCTATTCACCTGCCCCGGTGATGGACGAGACTGTGAGCCGCCGGACCATGGACGAGATCATCAAGCCGACACTGGCGGCGATGGCTGCGGAAGGCGCGGCTTTCCAGGGCGTGCTGTTCGCCGGCCTGATGATCACCGACACCGGACCACAGCTGATAGAGTACAATGTGCGCTTCGGCGATCCGGAATGCCAGGTGCTGATGATGCGGCTGAAAGACGACATCGTCACCATCATGCTGGCGGCCTGTTCCGGCACGCTCGACAAGGTTTCGGTACGCTGGCACGACACGACAGCCCTCACAGTTGTGATGGCCACGCAAGGGTATCCCGGTGACGTCGAAAAGGGTTCCGTGATCGGCAACCTGGATGCCGCATCGGCGATGGACGGCGTGCAGGTTTTTCATGCCGGTACAAAACGCGACGGCGATGACATCATGGCCAATGGCGGACGCGTATTGAACATAACCGCTGAAGCTGACAGCGTCGGCAATGCACAGAAACTGGCATATGCGGCAGTCGATACGGTAGACTGGCCGCAAGGCTTTTGCCGCCGCGACATTGGCTGGCGGGCCGTGGAACGTGAAAAAGGCAGTGCATGAGCGAACTTTATCCCGGTTTCAAGGAGCAGATGATCGACGGCGACGGCACACAGATATTCGTGCGCAGCGGCGGCAGCGGTCCGCCATTGCTGCTGTTGCACGGGTTTCCGCAAACCGGCGCCATCTGGCACAAGATTGCCGGTGAACTGAGCAAGCACTTCTCGCTGGTGATCCCGGACCTGCGCGGCTATGGCCGTTCCGGCAGACCGGCCAACGATGCAGAAAACCTTGCCTATTCAAAACGGACCATGGCGAACGATCTGATTGCCGTCATGCACACCCTCGGACATAAGGAATTCCACCTGTGCGGCCATGACCGCGGCGGCCGCGTGGCCTACCGGCTGGCGCAGGACCATCCGCAATCGGTCACACGGCTGGTCACACTGGATATTGTGCCGACGCTGGAGCAATGGAAAGCCATGTCTGCCATTGCAGGGGCCATGAACACCTATCACTGGCCGTTTCTGGCACAACCCTATCCGCTGCCGGAAAAGCTGATCGGCGCCGATGCGGATTTCTATCTGGACGAGAAACTCGGTGCCTGGAACAACGGTACCGGACTTGATGTCTTTGATCCTGCCGCGCTGGATGAATATCGCACGTACTTCCGCGACCCCAAAGTCATCCACGCCTTGTGCAATGACTATCGCGCCGGAGCCACCTGTGACGTAGAGCATGACCAGGCGGCACTCGGTCAGGGCATCAAGATCACCTGCCCCATGCTGGCGTTGTGGGGGGATGCCGGTATCCCCGGCAAATCAGGCGGCGGTCCGCTGGACACGTGGCGTAAATGGGCGACCAATGTCACCGGCGGCGGCATTGCCTGCGGGCACTTCCTTGTCGAAGAGGCACCGGCGGAAACGCTTGCCGCGATGATGCCGTTTCTGATGGAGAGTGCAGCTTGAGCCAGCCGATGGACAGACAGGCCGAGTTTTCCGGCACGCGTGACGTGCGCGCCGCACACCGGTTTGATGAGCAGGCGCTGACAGACTACCTGCAAACCCACATAGCCGGTTTCACGCCACCGCTGACGGTTGAACAATTCAAAGGTGGCCAGTCAAACCCGACCTACAAGCTGGTCACTGCGTCCGCCAGTTATGTGCTGCGCCGAAAGCCGCCGGGAAAACTGTTGCCGTCCGCGCATGCGGTTGACCGGGAATACCGTGTCATCAGGGCCCTGCATGCGCAGGGGCTGCCGGTTGCGAAACCGCATTTGCTGTGCGAGGACGCAGCCATCATCGGCACCGAGTTCTACGTGATGGATTTTGTCGGTGGCAGGGTGTTCTGGGAACCGTTCATGCCCGGCATTTCCGGCACCGAGCGGGCCGGCATTTTTGATGAACTCAACTCATTCATGGCAAACCTGCATGCGGTGGATATCGATGCCGCCGGCCTCACCGGCTTTGGCCGCCCTGAAGGTTATGTGGCCCGGCAGATCAAGCGCTGGTCAGAGCAGTACCGGGCATCGGAAACCGAAAAAATACCGGCCATGGACCGGTTGATGGACTGGCTGCCCGACGCCTCACCGTCATCGGGTCAGGTGTCACTGGTGCATGGCGACTTCCGTCTCGACAATTGTATTATCGATCAGGCGAGCCCGGAAATTCACGCCGTGCTGGACTGGGAACTGTCTACGCTGGGTGATCCGATCGCGGATTTCACCTACCACCTGATGCAGTGGCGCATGCCGCCGTCTGAAACCGGCGCCGGCGTCGGCTCGTTGATAGGCCATGAAGACCTTGAGGGTGTGCCTGCGCTTGAGGATTATGTTGCGGCCTATTGTCGGAGACGCGGCCTGAACTCCATTCCCGATCTGGATACCTATCTGGCTTACAATTTTTTCAGGATGGCAGCGATTTTCCAGGGCATTGTCGGCAGGGTAAGAGACGGCACGGCCGCCAATCCGCACGCTGCGGAAATGGCGGACCTGGTGTCTCCCATGGCCGACGTTGCCTGGGACTATGCCCGAAAGGCCGGCGCATGAGCGATCCCCGTATCGGTCTGGCACTGGGCGGTGGCGCGGCGCGCGGCCTGGCCCACATCCAGATACTGCATGCCTTCGACGAGCTCGGCATAAAGCCGCACCGCATGTCCGGCACCAGCATTGGCGCGCTGATCGGCGCCGGATACGCAGGCGGGCTCAGTGCCGCCGAAATCGAAGACCATTCGCGCCAGGTCCTGTCCAACCGGCTGGATGCGGCGCGCAGGGCGTTTTCGTCAGGGCGTGGCGGGTTGATGGACCTGATCAATTTCAATCCGCTGGCCTCGCCGATCCTTGAAGGTACACAACTGGTGAAGCTGGTATTACCGACCCCGCTTCCCGATGACCTGGCGGACTTCCAGATCCCCTTCACCATCGTGACCACTGACTTCTACAACATGAGCGAAGTCGCATTTTCGTCCGGCGACCCCGTTGCCGCCATAGCCGCCAGCATCGCCATCCCCGGCGTCATCTCGGCGCCGAAGCGCAACACGACATTGATCGACGGCGGTTGCGTCAATCCGGTGCCGATATCGCATGTGCAGGAAGACTGTGACATCGTGGCGGCGGTCAATGTTATCGGCAGGCCGCAGCCGTCCGATGGCAGCGGTGCGCGAACCACCGACCTTTTGTCGGGAGCCATGCAGATCCAGCAGCAGAAGATCGCCCAGCTGCAGCGTGACAGCCTGCGCTGCGACATCTGGATTGAACCCGCCATAAGCCAGTTTCGCATACACGATTTCTTCCACTTCGAAGACATCATGAGCGCGGCAAGACCGGCGCGTGACGAGATCAAGCGGTCACTTGAAGCTGCCCTGAACAGCTGAGTCAATTCAGGGACTTAGCGCCTGGTTCTGAAGAATTGAGTCAACATTTCACGGGCTTTTTTCTCACCCAGGCCGGAATACACCTCCGGTACATGGTGACAGGTGGCCTGCGCAAAAAACCGCGGCCCGTTTTCGACCGCGCCCATCTTCTCGTCTTCAGCGCCAAAATACAAACGCCCGATACGGGCAAACGAAATAGCGGCAGCGCACATGGCGCACGGCTCCAGGGTGACATGAAGATCACAACCGGTCAGCCGCTCGCTGCCCAGCAGCGTGCCCGCTTCGCGGATGGCCAGGACCTCGGCATGAGCCGTTGCATCGTTCAGCTCACGGGTCTGGTTTCCCGCGCTCGCGACAATGGCGCCATCGGGCCCGGTAATACACGCCCCGACCGGCACCTCGCCACGTTCGCCAGCGGCTTCGGCCTCTTCAAACGCCCGCGCCATGGCTGGGTGCAGCTCAACCTTCATCGTCTTTTCACACCTGTTTTTTGTGCCTGTGCAACAACACTGCCGTTCTGGTACAAGCAACTCCATGAATGCCAAACAATCAAGCCCGCCAGCAGGTTCACCCGCCGACGAAACAACCAAGCCCGAACGCGTCGCCAAGGTGATCGCCCGGGCCGGTCTGTGCTCACGCCGTGACGCCGAACGCTGGATCGAGATGGGCCGGGTCAATGTCAATGGCAAGCCGCTTATCACACCGGCCATGACGGTGCTACCCACTGATACGGTAGAAGTTGACGGCAAGCCGTTGCCCGAACGCGAAGCAGCCCGGCTGTGGCGCTACCATAAGCCTGCCGGTCTTGTGGTGTCGCATCGCGATGAAAAGGACCGCGCGTCGGTTTTCGACAAGATGCCGGAAGACCTGCCGCGCGTTATTTCGATCGGCCGTCTCGATATCAATACCGAAGGCCTTTTGCTGCTGACCAATGACGGCGGACTGGCCCGCCTGCTGGAACTGCCGGCAACAGGATGGGTGCGCCGCTATCGTGTACGAGCCAACGGCAAGGTCACCCCCGAAGCGCTTGAAGCCCTGAAAGACGGGCTGCTGGTGGATGGCGTGCAGTACGGCCCGATCGATGCCAAGCTGGACAAGGAGCAAGGGGCAAATGTCTGGCTGACAATTGCGCTGCGCGAAGGCAAGAACCGGGAAGTCAAAAAGATATGTGAACACCTTGGCCTGAAAGTCGGGCGGCTGATCCGTACCTCTTTCGGTCCGTTCCAGTTAGGCGAACTGGCCCGCGGTGCTGTGGACGAGATTTCACAGAAAGTGCTGAACGAGCAGGTGCGCGGCGGCACCAAGCGCAAGGAGGGCGCGAAATCGAAACGAGCCGCCAATCCGAAACTCGGGCCGGACGGCAAACCGTTCCGCAAGCCGAAACGAGCGACTGCGAAAAGCAAGCCAACGGGCAAGCCTGCCGCCCGCAAGCCCGCTTCAGGCAAATCTGCCTCAGGCAAGCCTGCTTCAGGCAAGCCTTCGACCGGCAAGCCCGCCGCAAAGCGCTCCGGTGCCAAGGGAGCGGCCCGTGCGGATCGTCGGCGGTAAGTTCAGGGGCCGCAGCTTGAGCGCGCCTGATGGCCGCGATACCCGCCCGACAACGGACCGGGTGCGCGAGGCGATCTTCAACCGGCTTGAACACGGCGTCCCGGGTTTCAGCATTGACGGCGCGCGCGTGCTGGACCTGTTCGCAGGCACCGGTGCCCTTGGCCTTGAAGCCTTGTCGCGCGGCGCCAAGCATGTGCATTTCATCGACAACAGCGACGCTGCCCGTGGCCTCATCAGGCGCAATGCCGACACGCTCGGTGTCATCGGGCAATGTAAATTGTGGCGCCGGGATGCCGCCAGCCTGGGGTCCTGCACGCCCATGAGTCCCTACTCCCTGGTGTTCCTGGACCCGCCCTATGGCAAGGATCTGGCGGAAAGCGCGCTCCAGTCACTGACGGCGGGCAGCTGGCTTGCAGAAAACGCAATTGTCGTGGTGGAAGAAACTGCCAAAGTGGATGTAGCGTTACCTGATGAGCTCACCTTGCTGGGCGACCATCAATATGGCGACACCAAAGTACTGACACTGCAGTTCAGGTCATGACCTAGCGGAGCTGATGAATGAGACCGTCGATGATTTCTGCAGCGCTTGTCGCTGCGCTGGTTGGCTATGGCTCGACGATTGCCCTCATTCTGGCGGCGGCCCAGGCAGTTGGCGCGAACTCAGCGCAAACGGCCAGCTGGGTTGCCGCCATTTGCTTCGCCAAGGCAATCGGATCCATGCTGCTGAGCACCTGGAAAAAAGTGCCGATCGTGCTGGCCTGGTCAACGCCGGGAGCTGCGCTCATCGCCGCATCGACCGGCATCAATATCAACGAGGCCGTCGGCGCCTTCGTGCTGGCAGGCGGCCTGATCGCCCTGACCGGGGCAGTGCCGCCGATCAACCGGGCTGTTTCCTCCATTCCCACCGGCATCGCATCGGGCATGCTTGCCGGCGTGCTTTTACCGTTCTGCATTGCGGTTGCCACTTACGCAGTCAGTGACTGGCGGATGGTGTTGCCGCTGATCGCGGTGTTCCTGATCGTGCGGCTGATCAGTCCGCTGTATGCGGTTCTGGCGGCTTTGGGCGCTGGCCTCATCATCGCCTTCACCTATGCAGGCGTGCCGGTTCCGGCGTTCCGGTTCGAGGCACTGTCGCTGGTGTTCATAATGCCCGAATTCAACCCCGCCGTCCTGATCGGTCTCGGCCTGCCCTTGTACCTTGTCACCATGGCGTCACAGAACCTGCCAGGCTTTGCCGTGCTGCGTGCGCATGGCTATACGCCGCCTGTTGCCGCCAGCCTTGGCGTGACCGGCATCGGCTCGATGATCGCCGGTGTGTTCGGCTCGCACACCTTCAACATGGCGGCGATTACGGCGGCCATCTGTCTCGGCGACGACGTTCACCCGGACAAGTCGAAACGCTGGCAGGTCGGCATTTCCTACGGCATCATCTGGATGTTGCTCGGGTTTTTCGGCCCGGTGATTATCGTCACCATCATCGCCATGCCGAAAGCCATCATCGCCGTAGTGGCCGGACTGGCCCTGATCACGCCGCTGATCGGCGCCCTGGCGTCGGCCTTCGATGCCCCGGCAACCAGGTTTGCCGCCGCAGCCACATTCATCGTCACCGCATCCGGTATCGCCGCATTCGGCGTCGGCGCAGCCTTCTGGGGCCTGCTGGCCGGCCTGCTGGTGCACCTGATGGATGGCCTGAAACGGCGTTGAGGGTGTTGCTTGCAGTACGGCAGCAGGTTCAACTCCGGCCGAACAGCCGCTCGATGTCCGACAGTTTCAGTTCGACGTAGGTGGGCCTGCCGTGATTGCACTGGCCGGAGTGAGGCGTGGCTTCCATCTCCCTGAGCAGCGCGTTCATTTCTTCCGGCTTGAGCCGCCTGCCGGACCTTACCGATCCGTGACACGCCATGGTCGACAGGACATGGTCCATCCTCTCGCGCACCCCGGTCGTGGCGTCGAATGTCTCCAGGTCATCGGCCACGTCCTGGATCAGCCTGGCGATATTGCCGCCAGCAATAAGCGACGGCACTTCGCGCACCGCGATCGCGGCCGGGCCAAAGCTGTCGATCACCAGTCCGGATGCCGCCAGATCGGCGGACGCATCGAGCAGGCGTTCGGCGGATGCTGCATCCAGTTCGACGATTTCCGGCACCAGCAGAGGCTGGGTGGCGACGCCTGACGCTGCGAACTGGGCTTTCATCTTCTCATATACCAGCCGTTCATGGGCGGCATGCTGGTCGACGATCACCACGCCGTCACGGGTTTGGGAAATGATGTAGTTTTCATGGACCTGGGTGCGTGGCGCACCGAGCGGCGTGTCCAGTTCATCCTCGGCCGGCGCCTCGCTGACCCCGGCTCCGGATGGCGGTGCAAACGCCTCGAATGCGGCCTGGGTTTCCTGAAATCCCGGACGCGATGGCGTTGTCCAGCTTTGGGGCTGTGGCTGGTAGGCACTGGTCTCGGGACGGAACGAATTGATGGTGCCCGCGCCGACTGTGTTGGATGCCCTGTGACCGGCATCGGCGAGAGCCTGACGGATTGAACCGACGATCAGCCCCCGCACCATGGCCTGATCGCGAAACCGCACTTCGGTCTTGGCCGGGTGGACGTTCACATCCACCTCGTCCGGCGGCACGGTGAGAAACAGCGCAACAGCCGGATGGCGGCCGCGCATCATGAAATCGGCATAGGCGCCACGCAACGCACCGGCGATAACCTTGTCACGCACCGGCCTGCCATTGACGTGCACATATTGCTGGTTGGCCTGGGCGCGATGGTAGGTCGGCAGGCTGACCAGCCCGGTCAGTTTGACGGTTTCACGCACTGCATCGATGGCAACCGTATTGCCCTGGAACTCTCGGCCCATCACCGCGTGAATACGAGCTTCAAGCTCACCGGCGCGAAGATCAACCAGTGATCGCCCGTCGGATGTCATGGTGAACCGGACGCCCGGGTGGGCCATGGCAAGGCGGCGCACCACATCGGCTGCTTCGGCAGTTTCGGCACGCTCGGACTTCAGAAACTTGAGCCGCGCCGGCACGGCAAAGAACAGGTCGGTCACTTCGATGACGGTGCCGTTCGAATGGGCCGCCGGGCGCACGGCATGCTTGCGCCCGCCCTCGACACGAATTTCATGCGCGTCACCGCCTGCGCGCGGGCGCGATAAAATCTTCAACCGCGATACCGCGGCTATGGACGGCAATGCCTCGCCGCGAAACCCCAAAGTCCTGATATTGACCAGGTCATCCTCGGCCAGCTTTGATGTGGCGTGGCGTTCGACAGCAAGTTCCAGTTCGGCGGCGGTCATGCCAAAGCCGTTGTCGGCAACGCGTATCATCGACCTGCCGCCTGCCGACAATGCCACCTCAATGGCGCTGCTGCCGGCGTCGAGCGCGTTCTCAACCAGTTCCTTGACCACACTGGCCGGGCGCTCGATGACCTCGCCGGCGGCGATGCGGTTGATCGTGTTTTCTGAAAGCTTGCGGATCATGGCTTCCCGCTTCTGGCCTTTCCCTCAAACAAGCACGCAGGTTTCAAACGTTTTAAATTGTCCCGATACCTTGTAAACAATCCGCACTGCACCGCCACCCGGTTTACGACTTCATGGCGGCAAGATAGTCCCGCGTCAGTATCTTTCCCTGCTCAACGGCCGGCTGGTCAAAAGGATCAATGTTCATCATGAAGCCTGCCAGAATGGTTTCAAGCATGAAATGCATCATGAGGGCACCGAGTGTGCGTTCATCCACCCGGTCCACGGCAAACACCCTGACCGGCCTGCCATTGCGCATCAGCACCTCGACCGCCGCACTTTGCTGGCAGGCGGTAACGTCACCGACAGTGCGCCCTGCCAGATAGCCCAGCATCGGATCCGAGGCCAGGCTGTCGGGCAGACGCGGCCCCTGCTTCTGGGTCGCCGGGAAAATGAGATTCACCAGCCGGCCTTCGGGACCGTCTATAAACAGTTGCATCTGGCTGTGCTGGTCGACCGGTCCGGCTGCCGCCACCGGTTGCGACCCCATGCCGTTCTTGCCCAGGCTCTCGGCCCACAATTGAACATACCAGTTGGAAAACAGCCGCAAGCGGTCCGCATAAGGCATCATCACGGAAACATTCATGCCGCGAATTTCCTGAAGTGCCACGCAGACGGCTGCCCCGACGACCGGAGACGCGTTGTCGCCGGCAAGCACGGCCTGCATGATATCGCCGGCACCTTTGCGAATGGCCAGTCCGTCGAGGCCCGCGACAAGCGCCGGCAGCAGTCCGACACTGGACAGGGCAGAATAGCGCCCGCCAACGTGCGGATCATGATCCAGCAACATCAGGCGGTGAATGCGGGCAAGCCGTATCAGCGGGTTGCGGTGAGGATCACCCGGCTCACTCAATGCAACAATGTGATTTGCGGGCGCCAAACCGGCACTTTCAAGCGCGCCAAGCAGGCACAGCACCTGCACCATTGTTTCAGGCGTACCGCCGGACTTGGAGGTAACGAGTATCTTGGTTGTCGGCAACGGCAGCGAAGCGAGCGCTTCGGCCAGCGTCGAGGCGTCCAGATTGTCAAAGAAATGCAACCTTGCGCCAATGCGGGCCTCACAACCCGGCACCCGATACCCCGCCAGTTGCATGATGGCCTGTGCGCCCAACGATGACCCGCCGGTTCCCAGGAAAACGATATCGGAGGCGCCGTCGCGCAGAAACATTGCCGCCATCTTGCAGGAGGCGAGATCATCTATCTTCTGCGGCAGACGCGTCAGCGGCAACGAGTGTTGCTTGTGCATGGCGCACAGCCGGGCGCGAGCTTCCCTCGCCATTTCCATATAGAGCGCCAGATCTTCATCACTCAATCCGGCATAGCCCACATGGGCCGCCATGCAGCCCGAAATATCGTGGATAAATGCGCCATTAGAAACGCTCATTCAGGCGAACCCCTGGATCAGGATGTGACATCCACATCGCTCCGGAGCTATTCAGGTTTCGATGGAATCAAACCCCTTGCCCCAGACTGTGGTTTTAGCACGTCTTCAATCGCAAAACCGCACGCACTTTTGCGACACCTGCTTTAGCGCAAGATTGCGCCAAGCGCAAACTGCCCCATCGAAGCGCTTGAGCCTAATCTGTTGAAATGAAACAGGTTTGTGATCTCCGCTCAATGCGGACGAAAATCATGGAGTCGACGTACTACTCAATGATCCGGGATGTTGTGTCTTTATCACAAGTCGCGACTAGCCCGGTGCTTCGCCGGTCCGCAACGGAATTCCTTCCGGCCGTCCGACAATGGAAATTGTCAGTGCCTCCGGATCGATCAGCCGTTTGGCGACGCGTTTTGCGTCTTCAACCGTGACCGCGTTGATCAGATCATTGCGCTTGTTCACATAGTCGATACCCAGATTGTCCTGCTGGATGCCCAGCAACTGGCTGGCAATCTTGCTGCCGCTGTCGAAGCGAAGCGCGTAAGACCCTGTCAAATAGGTCTTTGCCTGTTCGAGCTCTTCTTCCGTCGGACCCTTTTCCGCCATCTTGACGAGTTCTGCCCGCAGCACATCGAGCGTTTCGCCAGCCTTGGCATTCTGGGTGGACACAGATCCGATCAGCAAGCCACCGTTTGTCCACGAAGCAAGGCCGGTATAGATGCCATAGGTGAGGCCCCGCTTTTCGCGAACCTCCTCCATCAGGCGAGACCCGAAGCCACCGTCTCCCAGCACGAAATTCATCACATAGGCAGTGATGAAATCCGGGTCACTGCGCACCATTCCAGGCATGGCAAACGACATCACCGATTGCGGTATCTTGCGCTCGACAATGGTAATCGAACCTTTGTCAGGTGATTTCAGATCAGGTACAGAAATCTTCTTTCCCTTTTCCGGCAAGGCTCCAAACACCTTGTCGAGCAAGGGCGCAAGCTCTTCAGCGGTGATGTCGCCGACAACGGCGATCTGCAAGTGATTGCGCACGAAGATGGCAGACCAGGCGTCTTTAAGATCCTTGGGTTTCATGGCCGATACACTGTCGGCATCACCCTTTGGAACACGCGCGTAAGGATGATCGCCAAGCATGGTTTTCAACAGCGCATTGCTGGCGATACGACCAGGGTTTTCTTCATCACCCTTGATGCCAAGCAGTATCTGGCCGCGCACCTTGTCCATGGGTTCTGCATCGAAACGTGGCTCGGTAACGGCAAGCCGCAGCAGGTCAAATGCCGCGTCCTTGTTTTCCGACAATGTCTGGAAAGATCCACCGAAATGCTCGCGATCGGTGTCATATGACATGCGGATCGCCAGTTCCGACATGCGGCGCTGAAACTCTTCCGATTTCATGTCACCAGCGCCCTCGTCCAGCATGCCGGACAGAAAATAGGAACGCCCGGGCGCTTTCTCCGGATCATTGATCGTGCCGCCCCGGAAAGAGAACCGCATGGTAATCAAAGGCACCGTCTTGTCGGATACCAGCCAGGCTTTCAGGCCGCCCGGTGATTCAACTTCTTGAATTTCAAACGCCTGCAAATGGGCTACCTGCATCAAGCTCAATAGCAGCGTCAGAATGGTAAGTTTAAAGAATTTCATGCCTGCCGTCCGGTTCCGTGACTTGGAGGATAGGGGTTCAATTTGAGGTGGCACTGGCTGCCTTTGATGGGGCCGGCACCAGTACGCCCGTAGCCGAGTTTTTCAGCTTGAGATATTCACGTGCTGCGTCATTAACCTGCTCTGCGGTAACCTGCTTTATTCGGTTGGTCCACCCCAAAGTGTGTTCAACCGACTGCCCGATGGCAAAAGCAGCACCAAAGATGTAGGCCAATCGGAACTGGCTGTCGATGGCGTATACATTGCTGGCAACCAGTTGCTTGCGCGCGCGCTCGACCCGTTCTTGTGAAACGCCATCGTTGAAAAGCTTGTGCAACGCCGCATCCAGAGCCTCTTCGGCGACTTTCACATCAACCCCCGGTGCCGGTGCAACGCTTATGCTAATTTCACCACCGTCCAGTGTGTCGCCATTGTGCCACGATGACACCTGCGAGGCGATCTTCTGGCGAATGACCAGTTCGGTATAAAGGTAGGATGAAGAGCCGCTGCCAAGCACCTGGCCCAGGATATCGAGTGTGGCAGACACACCCGGAGGTGCCTGATTGACGCCGGGCACAAGATACTTGCGGGAAATGGACGGGCTGGCGACACGCGGGTCGGACATTTCGACACGCTTGGCGGCAATCGGCGTCGGCTCCTGCGTCCGCAGGCGCTTCGGGGTCGGTACGGTGTTTTCCAGTTTGCCGTAATACTTGACTGCAAGTTCGTGCACCTTTGCAGGATCCACATCACCGGCCACGACCAGAGCGGCATTGGACGGTGTGTAATACTTGCGATAGAATGCCTGGGCGTCAGCGGCGGAGAGCTTTTCCACCTCGGACATCCATCCGATCACGGGACGACCGTAGGTATGGGCAGTGTAAGCGGCAGCTGAAAGCTGCTCGCGCAGCAGTGCGGAAGGATTGTTGTCGGTGCGCGAGCGGCGTTCTTCCTTCACCACTTCCAGTTCGGTCTTGATGTCCCTGTCATCGAAAACAGTATTTGCAAATCGATCAGCACCCAAATCCATGACCAGTTCGAGCCGATCGGTCGCGATGCGTTCGAAATAGGCCGTGAAGTCGTAGCTGGTGAAGGCATTGTCCTCGCCGCCGTTCAGACGGATGACTTTCGAGAATTCACCGGGTTTCAGGCGCTTGGTTCCCTTGAACAGCAAATGCTCAAGATAGTGAGCAATACCGGATTTACCCAGCTCCTCATCGGCAGATCCGACACGAACCCAAACCATGTGAGTGACCACAGGTGCGCGATGGTCCGGAATGACAAACACCTTCATGCCGTTATCGAGGGTGTATTCGCTGACTTTGACATCCAGCGCACGCGCGGGGATAACTGTCACGGCCATTACAAGCACCAGCGCTAACAGGGCCAGGGATGCAGAACGGCCCTTTTCAGGCAGGCTGAGCAAAACAGATTTGAGCAAGGTAAACTCCCGATTGGCAACACGAAGCCGTTAAATGCTTATTGATTCACCTGTCTATGCGCGGGTTTTTCACAGGTCCATCCGAGCCTATGAAGTTTTCCTGACACATAAGCCGATCAGCTTTCCGGTTAGCGGTTGTTACACTCGCACCCCACACTGATCCAAGCAAATCACCTGCGCGCACTATGCATGAAGCGGTTTTTGAACGCTACTGAACTATTCGTAACCAATTTTGTGTTTCCGCGTGTGCGACTTTCAGGCTTCAGCGCCCCGATAATTTGCAGAACATCGACCAGATCAGCGTGATCGATCAATTCACAAACCTCAATCGCCCTAGTTACTTGACCAAAATTCGCCTGAATTAAACACGGTACCGTAATTCGGGTTTTTTGAGCGCTCCAGCTCGATTTTCTTGGCGCGTGCTTCCTTGTCCAGAACCGACTGCTTCTTGCGGGTGCCGTCGGCATTGTATGGATTTATGCCATGACGCAGATACGGTTCGTCTGCAGGGTTCCGGCTTTGTATGACACTGTTGGATATGCCGGCTGTGGTGTCACGCGGTTTCGGCGGCGCTTGATAGGCCTGTTGCTGCTGAGCAGGTGCGGTTGCGGAATTCTGCCAGGCCGGCTGCTGTGTTTGCGGCTGCGGTGGCGGCGGTGCCTGATAGGTTTGGTTGGTGGCCCGCTGACCCTGCTGGACCTGCAAACCATTGCCGGTGTAGGCCGGCGCGTTAGCGGCTCCCGGTTGGCGCAAAGACAGATCAGGAGGAACAGACAGCGGCTGATTGCTTACAATCGCGCCGTTCTCTTCACCACGATTACCTGAATCGAAGGCATCCAGGACACTGGTTTCCGAACACGCTGCCAGAAACGGCAGAGCAATAAGTGCCAGCCCGGTTCGCATGTTAAACTTAAGCGTCATCTCAGAAACACTCCCATTGCAATTCATGGCCACCATCAGTACGCGACCAAAACATGCGCCACGCCTGACAGCCGTTTAGGGCAAAAGCATGGCCGGATACAGTAACACAAAATCACTTATCCGTCTGTTTTTCCTCGTGCATCAACGAGTCATACATCAGCACCAGCACGCCTGCAACGATGGCCACATCGGCGATGTTGAAAACATACCAGCTAAATCCGGCGACATAGAGGTGGAAAAAGTCCGCAACCGCCCCATGCACCAGCCGGTCAGTCGCGTTGGCGAGCGCGCCACCCAGCACCAGTCCGATCGCGGCCGCGACCAGCGGCTTGGCCTGGCGGGCAAGCCATACCCACAACAAGACCGCCACCGCGACGGACAACACGATCAGGATCCACCGTGTCGCCTGGGAGTGGGACGCAAACCAACCATAGGAAATGCCGTAATTCCACACCATGACCAGATCAAAACCCGGAACCACCTTCACGGGCTGGTACCGGGCGATGTCGAATATGCTGATCATGTACCATTTATGCACCTGATCGACGAAGTAGGTCAGCGCCGCCAGTACTGCACCAACCGCAGACAGACGGCCCCACATCGCAGGTCTGGAGATCATCAAACGGTCACACCCAGCCTGGCCCATTCGCGCAGGGCATCAGCGTCGCGTGGCGTCACGTCGGGATACTCCGCATCGCTGCCAACCTCGGGCAGCACTTTCCAGGACCGGGCACACTTGGTGCCCGTGGCCATTGCCGGGATAACCGAGACACCGCGCACTTCGTCCAGCCGGTAGGCATCTGCAGGCCCTTCGCCCTGCTCGACGGCTGCAGCGGAGGTGATGCAGATTTCGGCCATGTCGATGTCGCTGACCGCAGCAGACAGGGCTTCATCGGCAATATGGACAATCGGCGCGGACTCCAGCGACGATCCGATACGCTTCTCGCGGCGTTCGATTTCCAGCGCGCCGGTAACCACGGAGCGCACCTTCATGATTTTCGCCCATTTGGCCTCAAGTTCCTGATCGCGCCAATCGGCGGACACTTCCGGAAACTGGACCGTATGGACACAGGCGTCTTCGCCGTGGCGCTGGGTCCAGGCCTCGTCGCAGGTGAACACCAGGACCGGTGCCAGCCACGACACGAGACAATCGAAAATACGATCAATGACGGTAAGCGCGGCCCGGCGCTGCATGGACGACGGCGCATCACAATACAGCGCATCCTTGCGCACGTCGAAATAGAACGACGACAGATCCGTGGTCATGAAGTTGGACAGCGCGGAATAGATGCGGCGGAAATCAAACTCGTCATAGCCCTTGCGCACCACACCGTCGAGGCGGGCAAGGTGTGACAGCATCAGGCGTTCCAGTTCCGGCATGTCGGCGTCGGATACCTTGTCTTCCGGTTTGAAATGCGCCAGCGAACCCAACATCCAACGCACCGTGTTGCGCAGCTTGCGATAGGCATCGACATTGGTCTTGATGATTTCCGGGCCGATGCGCTGGTCTTCCGCATAATCAACCGACGCCACCCACAAACGCAGGATATCGGCGCCATATTGCTTGATCACGTCCTGCGGTGCCGTGGAATTGTTCAGCGACTTGGACATCTTGCGGCCCTGCTCGTCCATGGTGAAGCCGTGAGTGAGCACCGTGTCGTATGGGGCCCGCCCCCGCGTGCCGCAGGATTCCAGCAAGGAGGAATGGAACCAGCCGCGATGCTGGTCGGAGCCTTCGAGATACAGGTCAGCCGGCCATTTCAGGTCTTCACGCTGCTCCAGGCAAAAGGCATGGGTGGACCCTGAATCAAACCACACGTCCAGAATGTCACGCACCTGCGTCCATTCATTGGTCGAATAGTCGCCTGCCAGAAAACGCTCCGCAGCCCCTTCGGCATACCAGGCGTCAGCTCCATCTTTCATGAAGGCATCAAAGATGCGCTTGTTGACAGCCTCGTCCTTGAGCACCTCGCCTGCCTCATTGGCAAACACGGCGATGGGTACACCCCAGGCGCGCTGGCGCGACAATACCCAGTCGGGCCGGTCTTCGATCATGCCGCGCAAACGGTTCTGTCCGGCAGCCGGCACAAAGCGGGTTTCATCGATTGCCTTGAGCGCGATGTTGCGCAAGGTGGAGCCGTTCAGGTCGCGGTCCATGTAAACAAACCATTGCGGCGTGTTGCGGAAGATCACCGGCTTCTTCGAGCGCCAGGAATGCGGATAGGTGTGCTTCAACCGGCCACGGGCAAACAGCATATTGGTTTCGATCAAGGCCCTGATAACGGCTTCGTTGGCCTTGCCCTTGTCACCCTTGTCGGTGATGACCTGTTCGCCTTCAAAACCCGGTGCATCCTTGGTGAAGCGTCCGTCCGGTCCGACGGTAAACGGGATTGACGGATCGATGCCGCGCGCTTCCAGGTCGGTTGCGTTGTCCATCCAGGCGTCAAAATCTTCCCGGCCATGACCGGGTGCGGTGTGCACGAAGCCGGTGCCGGCATCGTCGGTCACGTGATCACCGTTCAGCAACGGCACATCGAAATCATAGCCCCTGCCGCGCAAGGGGTGCGCGCAGGTAACGACCGACAGGTCGTCTGCCGTGACATCCGACAGGCGCTTGTACTGCAGCTTGGCCTTGGCGAAGGACTCTTCTGCCAGATTGTCGGCAAAGACAAGTATCTCGCCGGCTTGCGGTCCGAAATCGTTCTCCGCACCGGTGACTTCATAAAGACCGTAACTGATCCGGTTGGCATAGGAGATCGCCCGGTTGCCGGGGATCGTCCACGGTGTGGTTGTCCAGATAACGACGCAGGCGCCCTGCAAAGCGTCTGCTCCGGCAACCACCGGGAACTTCACCCATACCGTGTCGGACTGGTAATCCTGGTACTCGACCTCGGCTTCGGCCAGCGCGGTGCGTTCCACTACCGACCACATGATCGGCTTGGACCCGCGATACAGCTGGCCTGACATGGCAAACTTCATCAGCTCTTCGGCGATGCGGGCCTCGGCCTCGAAGTTCATCGTCAGGTAGGGATCGACGAAATCACCGACCACGCCAAGGCGCTTGAATTCTTCCGTCTGGACACCGATCCAGTGCTTGGCGAACTCGCGGCACTCCTCGCGGAATTCATTGACCGGCACGTCGTCCTTGTCCTTGCCGGCAGCGCGGTATTTTTCCTCGATCTTCCATTCGATCGGAAGCCCGTGGCAGTCCCAGCCCGGCACGTAATTTGAGTCATAGCCGCGCATCTGGAACGAACGAGTGATCAGGTCTTTCAGGATCTTGTTGAGCGCATGGCCGATATGAATGTTGCCGTTGGCATAGGGCGGGCCGTCATGCAGCACGTATTTCGGCCTGTCCTTCGACTGCTCGCGCAAAGTCTTGTACAGGTCCATGCCTTCCCATTTCGCCAGGATTTCCGGCTCTTTCTTGGGCAGGCCGGCGCGCATGGGAAATTCGGTCTTGGGCAGGAACAGCGTTGTGGAATAATCGCGTTCCGTCTTGGTATCGCTCATGGTAAAAATGCTTCCAGAAGTGCAGCGTCGCGCGCGTTCTAGCAGTGTTCGCGAAGGGATGGAAGGCGGCTATGCAGGGACCGTGTCCGGCATACCATCTGCGCGGAGGAAAGCGCGGGAGAGAATAACAGCGGTAAGCGCGGTCGCATATGCCTGAACTGTTAAGCACACCGACAACGCAAAAACTGCCAGTGGCTGAAAAACCCCGTCTTCGTTCCAAAACTCGTCATTGTAATCAACCGGGATCAACAGCAGAATCCAGAGCGCCAAAGACAAGGCCAGGACTACACCCGGACCAATTATCAATCTGCCTGCAATCCAACCGAATTGCATCTTGCCTCGTTTGACTGCTGCCCCCACGCTGCGCGCTCTATCTGCAACAAAAGCAGGTAAAACAGTCCCCAACAATACGAACACAGGCAGCCCCAGAATTGCGAATGCGGCGAGCCCGTACACAAAAAGCATTTCTGACTGTCCTGTTCCGAACACGGACGCAAAAGTGAACATCAGTACGGCGCTTGCAACCAACATCAGAGAAGCTATGCCAAACGATCTCATCGTAAAACCGATCATCCGGAAACCGTTCGTATCGGCGTTGCTATCGGGAGCCAACAATATCTGGGCATGAACGACGTATGCCAGGCAAGACCACAAAAACATTGATGCAAACGATCCACCAGATTCGGTGATGCCCATCGCCTCGATCAACAACTCGCCAAAAACCACAAGCGCCACAAACTTGCGTGCACTGATACCCTGTAGCCAGGCCTCTGCCCACATCCCGCGTCGAAATTCCATGCCGCCCCACGAATCATATTTGTACGAACTTTACCTTGACCCGTTTCGCTGCCGGAGTGAAGGTTCACGGCATTCAACACCAGATAGCAACGAGACCATTCATGAGCACCCTCCACACAGTACCCGCGCGGCGCGGTAAGGCCGCTTTTGTCAACAAGGGCCAGTCGATCAAGATCATCAATACCCACGGCACGCAGGTCGTTGACTTCTGGGCATTCGTGGCCGGTCACCTGACCGAGTTCACCGGCATGGAGCAATGCCGCGCGACCTGGCAACACCTGTATCCGCAAACCGGCGATGCGCTGTATTCAAATCGCCGCCGCGCGCTGATGACCCTGACCGAGGACACCTCGCCGGGCCGCCACGACACCCTGATGGCCCCGTGTGACAACGAACGCTACGGGCTTCTGGGCTGCACCGACTATCATGACAATTGCAAGGACAACATGCACGCAGGGCTTGCCGAACTTGGCTACACGGTTCCGTTTACGCCGGGGTCCATCAACCTGTTCATGAACATTCCCTGGCAGCAGGACGGTTCTCTGTCCTTCGACCCTGCCCTGTCCAAACCAGGCGACTATGTGACCCTGCGTGCCGAGATCGATGTGATCGCGGTCATGTCATGCTGTCCGCAGGACATTCTCGACATCAACTCGCAGACCACTACCGAAGCGCACTTCGAGATTCTGGACTGATTGCAACGGACCCCTGATCATGGCCTCATCTGCCCACGCCGAACACCTTTACCAGACCACGATCAAACTCTTCGGGTCGGAACCGGAGCCGCCGTTCGAGGACGAGCGCAGGCTGCTGGCGGACTGGGGCCGCAAATGGGGCGTCGACAATGATGTCGGCAAAATCCGCTCTATCCTGATGCACCGCCCCGGCTCCGAACTGGGCATGGTCGATCCGGCCAAGAAACTGGAAGAGACCGGCACGTTCGGCGACCTGGAAGAAGGCTGGTACTGGCAGTCGGACGAAATACCGCCGGCAGACGACATGCGCGCCCAGCATGACCAACTGGTGGAGGTTTTACGCGCTGAAGGTGTCGAGGTGCATTTCCTCGACGGCGGTACCGACCGGTTGTTAAAGGCGTGCTACACGCGCGATCCGGTGATCATGGTCAAGGGCGGCGCAATCGTGTGCCGCATGGCGCCGCGCATCCGCCAGGGCGAGGAACTCATTGTCACCAGGACACTGGCCAACCTGGGCATCCCGATCCTGCGCACCATTCATTCCAACGGCATGCTGGAAGGCGGCAGCTTCGCCTGGCTCAACCCGCAGACCGCCGTGGTGGGCCGCTCGATCCGGGTCAATGACGAGGCCATCAGCCAGCTGGACGACGTGCTGAAGCGGCAGGGAGTGGAACTGATCGTTGTTGATCTGTGCGGTTACCTGATCCACATCGACGGTGCTTTCGTGATGGTGGATCATGACCTGGCGCTGGTCGACCCGACACAACTGCCGTTCTGGTTCCTGGAGCGGCTGAAGGAGCTGAAAATCCGAACCATCGAGATCACACCCGCCGACAATGGCTGGATCATCAACGGGCTTGCCGTTGCACCCGGGCGCTACATCATGGGTGACGGCGCCAGCAACCGCACCCTGGACGCCATACAGCAGGCAGGCGTCGACATCATCCCGGTGCAGTACCACAAGATGCAACTGAACGGCGGTGGCATCCACTGTTCCACCACGCCGCTGGAACGCGACAGCCTATAGGGTCCTTAGCCTGTCTGGGCCACAGCACCTTTCGGTTTCAAGGCCAGGGCAAATGCCCCATTGCCTGCGGTCAGCACTGCGATGCAGATCACCAGCAGCTTGGTGTACTTATGCTCGATGCCGAAGGCTTGCGTCATGAAACCGAGATTGCTGGTTTCCAGGTAGTACAGCACCGCGCCCGACATGGCCGCGACGAAAGCCACGTGAAACGCCCACAGGGACACCCGCCTGCCGCCGATGATGCAGAACAGGATGACAGGCGTCAGGAACATGGATGCGGTGCCGGAGATGGCAACGGCGGCGTAAAGTTCCTTGGTATCGAGCAGCAGGAAGGCCAGGCCGCCGATCATGAACACCAACATGGCGATGCGACCGTTGAACAGCGTGGGAGCGGCAAGCCCCATATCCTTGATGGCAAGCTTCGATGCGCTCGACAAGGTTGAATCGAGCGTGGAAACCGCTGACACGATGAGTGCCAGGTTGAGTATCAGCATGGTTGGCTCACCCAGGGTACGGGTCAGGACAGCCAGCATGGCCTCACCCTCGCCGGCCTGTGTTCCGGCATAGACCCCGAGCAGTGCAAACAGGAAAATACAGCCCATCGACAGCCAACCGGCATGCAGGAAGGATTTCCAGGTGGTCCTGCGGTCGGCAAGGAAACCGCGGTCCATCATCACCGGGTCATGCATGGGATAGGAAATCACCTGCATCATGGCGACCATCAGCAGGATCCAGCCCGGATCCGAAACCGGTCTTGCAGTGTCGCCAATCAGTGAAATCGACCAGCCGGGCGCACCGACAAGCGCGAATACCAGCACCGCCAGCATGACCAGAAAGACACTCATCTGGAAGACATCGGTGCGCAATGAGGACTGCAGGCCACCGAGCATGGAATAACCCAGCGTGAATACTGCCGCCGCACTTGCCGCCAGCAGGTACAAGGTCGAGCCCTCCGCACCGAACAGGGTGCCGATCACGATGAGGTTGGCAAACACCTCCGACAGCAGGCGCAGGGCAACAACCAGGTTGTATGCGGTGGTGCCGGACGATCCGAAGCGATCCGCCAGGAACGCCTGCACGGAATCGAAACCGTGCCGGAAGCGGATCTGGTCGACGATGACGGCGCCGGTGAAAAACGACAGGTAATAGGCTGTGTAGGCGAGCGCACCGCCAATGCCATAGTAAAAACCGAGAATGGCTGCGGTGAGCAGCGAACGGGCAAAAATCCAGGTGGTCACCTGCGAAAACACCAGTGTTACCATGGAAGGCGCGGCACCATCGGCGCTTTGCCCGGCATAGAACCCGTCTACCGTGCGCTGGCGCGGGGTCAGCAAAAATGAAATTACGGCAAGCACACACAGTGTCAGCAGCAGGGGCGTCATCATTGATCAAAAAGGTCCTGGACAAGGTTGGCAACAGGACTTGCACATTGACCAATCCCAAGCCCCGCACAACACACATTTGGATCATCTGTTCGTGAATGCTAAGACTGGGAACAATCAGTCAGTAAAGGACACCGGGTCATGAGTGGATTTTTCTCGAAATTGTTCGGCGGCGGTGGCGAAAAGTCCGCGCCCGCCTTTGAAACAGAAACCTACAAAGGCTATGTGATCGAGCCCAAGCCGAAAGGTACCAGCGGCACCTATAACATCGCCGGCAGCATCCGCAAGGAAGACGATCCGGACGGACCGTCGCACGACTTCATCCGGGCCGATACGTTCACCTCAACCGAAGAGGCTGCGCGCTTTTCCATCATCAAGGCCAAGCAGATCATCGACCAGCAGGGCGAGCGCCTGCTTAACTAGCGCGCGCAGCGTTACCCGCTCCACTTGGTGCGCATGGTGACCAGTTCTTCCGATGCTGTCGGGTGCACTGCCATGGTGGAATCAAAGTCTGCCTTGGTGGCGCCCATCTTGACCGAAATCCCCAGCAACTGGGCCATTTCGCCTGCGTCAGGTCCCATGATGTGACAACCCACGACCTTGTCGGTCACAGGTTCCACAATAAGCTTCATCAGCATTCTCTCGTCGCGGCCCGACAGGGTGTGTTTCATCGGTCGGAAGGTCGATTTGTAGATGTCCACGTCGCCGAATTTTTCGCGCGCCTCGGCCTCGGTCAGGCCGACGGTTCCGATCTCAGGCTGCGAGAACACCGCGGTCGGGATCAGCGAGTGATCCATCCTGATATCCTTGCCATCGAACAGGTTGTCGGCAACGGCATGACCTTCACGGATGGCGACCGGTGTCAGCGCCACCCGGTCGGTGACATCGCCCACCGCATAGATGTGATCGACATTGGTCTGTGAGTATTCATCAACCTTGATGGCGCCGTTGGCCCTGGTTTCGACGCCGGCATGTTCAAGGCCCAGCCCTTGCGTATAGGGCGCACGGCCGATGGCGAACATGATCTGTCCGGCCTCCAGCACCTCACCGTTCTTGAGTGTCCCTTTAAGCACCTCGCCGTGCTTCTCGATCTTGGTAAAGACCTGGCCCGTGACGACATCAATGCCCTTCTTTTTCATTTCGGCGGTCAGATGATCGCGAACATCGTCGTCGAACCCGCGCAGGATCTTGTCGCCGCGATACAGAAGCGTTGTGTCCACACCGAGGCCTGCAAATATGCCTGCAAACTCGACCGCGATATATCCGCCACCTGCAATCACGATGCGTTCGGGAAGCGCTTCCAGGTGAAACGCCTCGTTTGACGTGATCACATGCTCGATGCCGGGCAGTTGCTCATCAACCTTCACAACACCACCGGTGGCAATCAGAATGTATTTCGCTGTCACATGGCGCTGTTCAGCGACCAGAAACACCGAATGGGGATCACGCATTTCAGCCCGGGTGTTGAACAGTTCGACGCCTGCCTTTTCAAGATTGGTGATGTAGATCTTGTTGAGCCGATCAATCTCCTTGTCCTTGTTGGAGATCAGGGTCCACCAGTCAAAAGACACTTTTTTCGTGGACCAGCCGAAGCCAACGGCATCTTCAAAACTCTCCGCAAAATGGCTGGCATAGACGAACAGTTTCTTCGGCACGCAACCGCGGATGACGCAGGTGCCGCCATAGCGGTACTCTTCCGCAATGCCAACCCTGGCACCATGAGTGGCGGCGATGCGGGCAGCGCGAACGCCGCCGGACCCGCCGCCAATGACGAAGAGATCGTAATCGTACTCAGACATGGAGTTTCAGCTTTCGATAATTTCCAGACCGTCGGGACCACCTAGTATCGCCATGCCGGCCATTCCAATAAACAAGCCGTGATCGACAACACCGGGGATGGTCGAGATCACCGACGCCAGCTTCTGGGCATCGGGAATTGTGCCAAACGCGCAGTCGATTATCACATTGCCATTGTCGGTTACAAACAGTTCGCCGTCGCGGATACGCAAAGCAAGCGCGCCATTGCAACCGGCCCATTTACCGGCGTGTTCCAGCTTCATGGCCGTGGCCTTGACGCCAAAGGGGACAATTTCGACCGGCAGCGAGAACGCGCCGAGCGTTTCAACCTTCTTGGTGTGATCGGCAATGACGATCATCTGTTTAGATGAAGACGCCACGATCTTTTCACGCAGCAGAGCCCCGCCCCCGCCCTTGATCAGGGTCAGGTTCGCATCCAGTTCGTCGGCACCGTCGACCGTCAGGTCGAGCACCGGCTCTTCATCGAGCCGGGTCAGCGGGATGTTGAGGCTTTCCGCCTGTTCGCGGGTTGCTTCGGAGGTTGGCACGCAAACGACATTCAAGCCGTCCGCGACCATTTCACCAAGTCCTGCGACAAATTTCTCTGCCGTGGACCCCGTCCCCAATCCGATCTTCATGCCTTCGCTTACGTGCTGCAATGCCTCGCGCGCGGCGGCTTCCTTGGCCTCGTCAGGTGTCACGTGTCCAGACCGCCCATCAGCATGTATTTCATCTCTACATATTCCTCTACGCCATGGATTGAGCCCTCGCGGCCAATACCGGATTCCTTGACACCGCCAAACGGTGCGACCTCGGTGGAAATGATGCCTTCATTGATACCGACAATGCCGTAATCCAGCCCTTCACCGACACGCCATACCCGGCCGATGTCGCGGGTATAGAAATAACATGCCAGGCCGAACTCGGTGTCGTTCGCCATCTTGATGGCTTCTTCCTCGGTCTTGAACCGGAACAGCGGCGCTACAGGTCCGAAGGTTTCCTCACGGGTTATCTTCATGTCTGTGGTGACATCACGCAGGATGGTCAGTTCGTGGAAATTGCCGCCGAGCGCCTTGCCGCCAGCCACGACACTTGCGCCATTGTCGACAGCGTCCTGGATATGCTCCTGCACCTTGTCGACGCCGGCCTGGTTGATCAGCGGCCCGGTGGTCACGCCGTCCTTGGTGCCGTCACCAACGACCATCTTGTCCACCGCTTCCTTCAGTTTCGCGGCAAACGCGTCATAAACACCGTCCTGCACCAGCAGGCGGTTGGCGCAGACGCAGGTCTGACCCGCATTGCGGTACTTGGAAGCCATGGCACCGGCAACCGCTGCGTCCAGGTCGGCATCATCGAACACGATGAACGGCGCATTGCCACCCAGTTCCATGCCGACCTTTTTCACCGTGTCGGCGCACTGCTTCATCAGCACCTTGCCGATTTCCGTGGAGCCGGTGAAAGTCAGCATCTTGATGGTCGGGCTGGAGGTCATTTCCCCGCCGATTTCCGACGCCTTGCCGGTCACCACATTGATGATGCCGGCAGGTATGCCGGCGCGCTCGGCCAGCTCACAAAGCGACAACGCGGACAAGGGTGTCTCGGAAGCCGGCTTGATGACGATGCTGCAGCCCACACCGAGCGCGGGACCTGCCTTGCGGGTGATCATGGCGTTCGGAAAATTCCACGGCGTGATCGCTGCAACGACACCGACCGGCTGGCGGGTGACGACAATACGGGCATCTGCCTTGTGGCTCGGAATGGTCTCGCCATAAATACGCTTGGCCTCTTCGGCAAAAAACTCGATGAAGGAGGCGCCGTAGGCAATTTCGCCACGGGACTCAGCCAGCGGCTTGCCCTGTTCGGCGGTCATGATCTGGGCCAGATCTTCCTGGTTCTCCATGATCAGATTGTACCAGGTGCGCATGATGTTGCAGCGCTCCTTGGCGGTCCTCGCGGCCCAGTCCGTCATGGCCCGGTCAGCGGCTTCGATGGCCTTCCTGGTTTCTGCGACACCAAGCTTGGGCACCGAGGCAATCACGTCTCCCGTAGCCGGGTTTGTGACTTCAATGATATCGTCACCCGAAACCCAGTTGCCATCGATATAGCACTGCTCTTTCAGCAGTGATTTGTCCTTCAGAATATCTCGCAGTGCTTGGGATTTGATCGCGTCCATTTTCGGGAACCTCCTCACTTGTCAGGTTTGTTGGCTGGCGGTGTAGCATGGCCGGCGTCACACTCCAAGCACATCAGGTTGCATCACGGACGTATCCAACGCATACCTGCAGCAACTAACAAACAGAGCGCCATGCGTGGCGGTGATGTCACCTGATCGCTGAATGCTCTTGCGAGGAAAAATGGCCAAGTCTGCAGTAATTTTCGATCTGGACGGGACACTTATCGATACGGCTCCGGATCTTTGGGGAGCCACCAATCACGTCCTGAAAGCGCATGGGCGGCGTGAAGTGTCTCTGGACGATGTTTACGAAATGGTCGGCATGGGCGCCAAGAAGCTGATAGAGCGCGGTTTCGAGCGCACCGGAGAGCCTGCCCGCGCAGACATGATCGATATCCTGTTTCGCCAGTTCATCGACTTTTATTCAGCCAACATCACCGCCCGGTCAAAACCCTATCCCGGCGTACTGGCACTGCTTGACGAATTGAAGGCGCGCGGCGTCGGCCTTGCCGTGTGCACCAACAAGCTGGAACGCCTGTCGGTCAAATTGATCAACGGCCTCGATATGGATCATTATTTCTCAGCCGTCATCGGACCGGACACAACCGGCGTGGCAAAGCCTGATCCAAGGCCGTTGTTCGCCGCCATCAAGGCAACCGGTTGCCTGCGTTCACGCGCCGTCATGATCGGCGACAGCGCCACCGACATCCGCACAGCACAGGCCGCAGCCATACCGGTGGTTGCCGTCAGTTTCGGCTACACGCATACCCACGTATCAGCGTTTGAGCCCGACCATATCGTGGATCATTTCGACGAGGTGCTGCCGATACTCGAAGGCCGGTTCGCAGCTCACGCCTAGGGTCGCGGCCCATTAATCCGAAAGACAGCGAACGATTGCTGTGCACACGAAGCGACCATTGATCTCGAGTGCCCTAATGTCCGCTCCTGACCCCAAGCGGTCATGCGGCTGCATCTGCCCGACTTCGGTTAGGCGCCATTTCCCGGCATCATTGAGCGCCGACGCTCATGTCCGTTTCTGAATGCAGAACAGACAAATGTTGTGAAGGTAGGACTTCGGGGAGAGGCCAAGAGTAGGACAATTCATGTAATTTCGACGCTCGTATCAACTAACACCAGCGACTGAGTGAAACGATTTGGGACCAATGTACAGTCGTGAGGCACCTTGACTCAACTGCCTGTATCTTTCACCGTGCGAGGCTTGCTGGTCCGTTTCGGGGGAAATGCGCTGAATTTTTCTTCCCCTATTTCAACCACTTACAACAGTTGCTAATTTGAGGAGCGCGTCTTGTTGAGATTTTCCAGTACACTATTGGTTTTAACAGCGTTAATCTCTCCTCAAACTGCGTACAGTGCCGACAAGGCACTAGGGGAAACCAGATATAACGAAACCTGTATTAACTGCCATGGACCAGCCGGAAAAGGCGTAGCCAGTTATCCAAAAGTTTCTGGCCAAGAGATTTCATATACGACTGCCAAACTAGAGGCCTACAGAAAAGGAATAGAACAAGGCTCAAACTCATTCCTCATGATTCCGATGGCCAAGCCATTGACTGATGAGGAAATTGCAAATCTGGCGGTGTATTTGAAAGATGCGAAGTACGTTGTTGAATAGGGAGAGAAAAATGAAAAAAATATCTAGTAGTTTTTTATCCGGAGCCCTGGCGTCTGCCTTGATCTTCGGTGTGCCTTTGGCTGCCCAGGCAGACGGTCACGAAGGCATGGACGTACCTAAGATCAAAGCAACGGTTGTGTTGAAAGGATTAGAGAATCCTTGGGACATGGCTTTCCTGCCGGACGGCACGATGTTCTACACCGAAAAATGCAAAGGTCTCTCTGTCAGAACTAAAGATGGGACCGTGAATGCACTGTATGGCGTGAAAGGGTCCTCAGGCTATGCCGCCACTGGCGATGACCTTTTTTGTGAAGCGCAAGCTGGTGTGCTTGGCGTGGTTCCAGATAGGCATTTCGCCAAGAACCGCATCCTCTACCTCTACTCGTCTTCGATGAAGTATCGCGGCGATGGCTGCAAAACCAATTTTGAAAGATGCGACGGCAACATCGTCATGAGGTTCAAGGTCAGCGATGACCTCAAGAGCGTTTCTGACCGGACGGATATCGTAACTGATATTCAGTATAAACCGTTCAAGTCCAATCAGCCTTTTGGTGACCCGGGCGCTCACAATGGCGGCAGACTCCGCGTTGGGCCCGGAGGCTATCTTTGGGTAGCTGGTGGCGACCGTCACAGAGGAGTTTGTCCTCAGGATCCAAAGCTACTGTGTGGTAAGGTTCTGCGGATCGATGGGGACGGCAATGCTCACCCGGACAACAATCCTCCCGAAGGCTTTGACAAGCGCATATACACGTATGGGCATAGAAACGTTCAGGGCATAGATTTCCGCGCAAGCGACGGCAAAGCGTTCACGGCTGAACATGGCCCGTGGCATAACGATGAAATCACCGCTCTTGTCAATGGCGGCAATGCCGGTTGGGACCCCGCGCAGAACACAGGCGGCAGAGGTGAGTGCCCGGACGAATACTGTGGTTACGAGCCAAATCAGAAAGAGGGAATGGACCCTGCGATTCGTGCTGCGTACACTCCGATGAGCGACACTCGCTTCAAAGACCTGATGCCGGCTACATGGAACAATAATGGGTTCTCCCAAGGAACCGGCTCTGCCGCTTTCCTCAAAGGTAGCAACTGGGGTATCTACGAGGGTCGCCTGGCGGTCGGCATCATGGGTATCGGTTTTGGTGGCACACCAGCAGGCTCGAGAGTTGACATGATCAGCATCACTCCTGATGGTCTGGGAATCAATGGAATCACGCGGATGCCTCTCGGATTCTCGAAGAGATTTCGTGGCCTAGTCATGGGGCCAGACAACGCGCTTTACGTTTCTGTCGATGCTGGCGAGATCTACAAAGTGACAGCGGAAAGCATGAAGTAATTCAGCAAAAATGAGCACCCGCGCCACAGAAATGGCGCGGGTGTTTTTTTGAATAAGTTGAGTGCGAAATCTCGGTGGCGAAGGCTCAGCTACTGAAACATTTTATTGATCGCACAAGATTCCGGAAAGGCGCTCCGTCGCTGAGCCCTTCGGTATCTGACGCTTTGGCTTTTCCGTCATGTCAGTGTTCATCGCAGGATTTTTCCAGTGCTTATCTGAGAAAAAAGTATTCTGCAATATTCTCACCGTGCGCTCAGAGCAGTCGATTTCCAATAAGCTTTGATAACTTGAAGCCCCCATGACGGACGTTTTGTACCGGACCCTACTCCAAACTCTATGTAAATTTTCGATCCTTTTCACGCGTGAAGTATCAGAAAAATAGACATCGCCATTCAATTCCTGGGAGTACATGCGCCACTCGCCTTCTCCATCGCCAGTAGCCGAGGCTTCACTCGCCATGATGGCTGTTAGCGCAGAGTAGATCAAAAATGCTGCTGTCTTATTTCTGGTCATCAAGAAGAAACTTCGAAAAGTCTTATTTAGGTGGGCGTCAAAATTTTGTGGTGTTTCAACTGTTCGAAGTTGCATGTCGTCGGGTACAACATCACATCGAACAAGGTCCAGTTCCTTGTTCATAATCTGGCTCAAGGGACTGCCATTGTAAAGCGCCCATCCTATGTACCACCCAGCGGTAGGTTCAAGGGATCAGCGGTTTCAGGTTGAGTGTTCAATTGTGCACAATTCACGCCGTGGCTAACCGGGACTATTTGTACGCATCCACGAAGTTCTTGAGAATCTGGCCCGGCACCCGGACGTCCTGCTGATGGCAGAACTCGATGATCCTGTCGGCGTCCGACGGCGGAAAGTAACCCTTGTTCTTGTAGATATTGATGCGCGCTTCAAAAACCTGGCTGTCGGCCTCCGGGTGAAACTGGGTCGCGTAGACGTTGGATTTGTAGCGGATCATCTGGTACGGGCACGGACCCGACGCCAACAGGTGCGAACAGCCGTCCGGCAGGCCCTGCACCGCTTCCTTGTGGCCGACAAAAGCCATGAACCTGTCCGGCAGGCCGGTGAGCAGCGGATCGACCTCCCCGTCTTCAGTCACCTGGCATTCAACGGCGCCGACCTCTTCGCTGAACCGTTCCTTGTTGACCTTGCCCCCCAGATGATGGGCCAGGATGCCGATACCATAACAACACCCCAGGTACGGAAAATCTGATTCCGTGATGGCCGGCATCAGGTTCAGGACCGCATCCTCTATGCGCTTTTCAATCTCGGATTTTTTGGTCTCCGCATCACTGACGCACCCCGGTCCGCCCCCGACGATGACGCCGGCATGATCCTCAAGCTTCAGATCGCCGGGAATGGGGTCACGCTCAAGCCTGATGCGAACCGTCTCGGATTGATCCAGCCGGCCCTGTTCGAGAATGGCCCGGTACTCGTCGTCCGACGCTTCCGTCTCGGGGCGAAGCTGCAGGATAAGAAATGGTTTCATGTGTCGTCTGCATTGCCTTTGTGATCCTGTCGGTAAATGCGGAGAAAACCGCTTCAAGTCAAGCAGGCGCGCGTTCGATACGCCCCAGCACCATGCCGGCAATTGCCGTCAGGGCCGCCATCGGCAGCAGGTAGACCAGTGACATGGTCCAGCTGCCGTTACCCGTCGCCACCAGCCAGGTGGTGACGGCAGGTCCGATGAGTTGCCCGATCGCCACGCACTGCAGCATCAACCCGTTGACGCTGGAAACATGAGCCCGGCTTGGTGCATGGCGGGCAACACCGGCAAACAGTGATCCCGGTATCATGCCGCCAAAGCTTGAGAACAGCACGGCACCAGCAATTCGCACCGGCACAGGCAAAGCGGCACTCATCACCATGACCGCGCCCAGCGCCATGGCCGCACTGGCCAGAAGAATGAGGGCTTGCCGGCGCACGCCCCGGTCGAGCAGGAAACCGGCAGCAATGTTGCCGGTTGTATTGACCACCATGATCATCGCGCCGACAGCAGCAGCCGGCGCCAAATCCCATCCGGCGCGTTCGACCAGGATCAGCGGGACAAACGACGTGACCGCCATGTACTGCCCCGAGTAGCATCCGAACACCGCCCCCAGCATGACGGCACCCGGCGTCTTCAGCACCGCTTTTACCCGCCCTTCCCCGACACCTGGCGCATCGTTGGGTTCGCGCGGCGCCGCCCAGACCAGCGCGGCAAAAAACACCACATAGCTCGCCGAAATCAGCAGCCACAGGCCGCGCCATCCAACGCTTTCGATGACGACCCCACCGGCCAGCAGGATCATCCCAGCACCAAGCGGCAGGTACGCACCCCAAAGCCCCATGGCCGTCTGGCGGGTACGGTCATCCGCCAGCCGCAGGACGAGACCGGGCAGCGACACGGATATCATGAAGAAGCCGACACCTTCGACAACCCTGCTGGCAATCAGCGTCACACCGGTGTCGACGGCCGCGCCCGCGGCACCGGCGGCAGCGGCCAGTACCAGACCGACCAGCGCAAGCCGCAGCTGTCCCCATTTGTCGGACAGGGCCCCGAAAAACAACCCGGCGACAGCGGCCACCAGTGAAAACATGGAGACAACAAGACCTGTCTGAAACAGCGACAGGTTCAGTTCGGTCCGCAATACCGGCAGCGCGGCAGGCGCCTTGCCGACCAGGAACGCAGCCGCCACCCCGGTGAGAAACACCGCCCAGATGCGCGGCCACTGACCACCATTTTCACTTGCCACCGACACGACTCTTGTTGCCCTACCCCGATTTGCCGGGATAGTGCCACCGCGCGCGGCTGATTACCATGGCGTGTGTGTCAGGTCTTTGTCTTGCGGGCTGCCAACACCGCATCCAGCGACCAGTGATCGCGGTGACGCAACAGCCACAGGGCTACCATGGCCAGGAACGCACACAAGGCAACGGTGACATTCCGGTTCACCGGAAAGCCGTCGTCATTGATTTCAAACGGGGCAAGGTATTGCGGCCACTGGCGGAATATCGTGAAGCCATGCATTGCCGCCAGGGCCGCATAGCTGACAATCCGGGCCCAGCCGGCAAACACCAGCAGGCAAATGACGATCTGCACTCCGGCAATGGCATATACCTGCCACAACCCCAGATCGATTGAGTCGAAATACCTGGCCAGTTTCTGATACTGCACCGGCGCGAAAATCTTGTTCACCGCCCATACCAAAATGAACCACGCACATCCAACGCGCAGCAACAACAGCGCCAGGGCCTCACTTTGGTACGGTGTCGGTAATCGCATCCTGAAACCTTCCGAATTGTTTGGGGAACAATTTGCACATCACCTGAGTATCAAGCCTGATGCTGTTGCGGGCTGACATATGCGTGAACTTGCGTCATCGCATGCGCAAACAGCCGGTTGACGGCACACGCACAGCGGTAGAGATTGGAATTTGAACGTTACATCAGGCTGACCAGATGGCTTCCAACGACAAACCCGCATTCTCCCCGCGAGACCGGACATGGCATCCCAAGGGGCTTACTCCCGCCTACAATTCCTCGGTGCTGCGGTCACCAAAGCGTGCCCTGCTGCAAATGCCGACTTCGCTGAGCGAGACCTCAGGCCCGGTGTTTGGCCACAACATGCTGGGCGAACACGATGCCGACATGTTGCGCAACGCCGTCGTCGACGGAGATCCTGTCGGTGAACGCATTGTAGTATCGGGCCGGGTACTGGATGAATATGGCCGGCCCCAGCCAGCGGTGCTGATCGAGGTTTGGCAGGCGAATGCCGGCGGGCGCTACCGGCACGTCCGCGACGGATATCTTGCACCGCTCGACGACAACTTTTCCGGCTATGGCCGATGCCTGTCAGACGAACAGGGCAACTATTCGTTCCGCACCATCCGACCCGGTCCCTACCCGTTTCCCAATAACGGACCTGCATGGCGGCCGGCCCATATCCACCTGTCGCTGTTCGGCGCCTCTTTTGCCCAACGCCTGATTACACAATTCTATTTCGAAGGCGATCCGCTGATCGAACATTGCGCCATAGTCAATGCTGTCAGCGACCCTGCCGCCGTCGACCGGATGGTTGCGAAGCTCGACCTCGACAACGCGGTGCCGTTTGACGCGCTCGCCTACCGCTTCGACATTGTGCTGCGTGGCCGCGATGAGACGCCGTTCGAAGCAGGCCACGGCCAATGAAGAAAACCATGAAGGAAACCCCCTCCCAGACGGCCGGTCCTTATGTTCACATCGGTCTGTTACCTGCTGCTGCGGGCATAGACGTTCCCGGGCACGGCATTACCGGCAATACCGGGTTGAGCGGCGGCACACCTGTCAGCATTGCAGGCGTCGTTCGCGATGGCGCCGGCGACATCGTCAAGGATGCGCTGCTGGAGATATGGCAGGCGGACGGTGACGGCGGGTTTGGAGACGGCCACAAGGGTTTTGCGCGCTGTCACACCGATTTCGAAACCGGCGAGTTCCGTTTCGAAACCGTGAAACCTGGCCCGGTTGCATGGATCAACGGTTCACCCCAGGCACCACACCTGACCCTGATGATCTATGCGCGCGGCATCAACATCCATTTGCACACCCGCATCTATTTTGCCGATGAAGCCGATGCCAACGCCGCAGACCCGGTGCTCAACGCAATTGCTGATGGCCGTGAAACCCTGCTGGCCAAACCTGACAATAGTTCCAACAACTCCTACCGGTTCGATGTGTCGCTTCAGGGCGAGGCGGAAACCGTGTTTTTCGATATCTGAGGAAGCTAATGACCGATCCCTGCATCATCTGCGTTGCCATTACCGGGTCCGTGCCGACCAAGGCGGCAAACCCTGCCGTTCCGATTACCATCACCGAACAGGTCGAGAGCACACAGGAAGCCTTCGAGGCCGGTGCCTCTATTGCCCACTGCCATGTCCGCAATGACGATGAAACGCCGACATCCGATCCGGACAAGTTTGCCCGCCTGGGCGAGGGCCTGCGCAAGCACTGTCCCGGCATGATCATCCAGTATTCAACCGGCGGACGCTCCGGCGCGGGCCATGAACGTGGCGGCATGCTGCCGCTGCGCCCGGACATGGCATCGCTGACGGTCGGCTCCAACAACTTCCCGACACGGGTCTACGAGAACTCGCCAGACCTGGTCGACTGGCTGGCTGCCGAAATGCTGAAACATGATGTCAAACCGGAGATCGAAGCCTTTGATCTCAGTCATGTTTTCCAGGCAGTGAAAATGGCTGAAGATGGCCGTCTGAAAGGACCATTATACGTTCAGTTCGTCATGGGCGTGAAGAATGCCATGCCGGTCGACAAAGAGGTTTTTGACTTCTATGTGAAAACCCTGAACCGGTTGGCGCCGGACGCGCAATGGTGCGGTGCCGGCATTGCGCAAAACCAGATTGTGCTGAATGACTGGTGCATCGCAGCAGGCGGCCATGTCCGGACCGGGCTTGAAGACAATGTGCGTCTTGACCGCAATACGCTGGCACCGTCCAATTCCGCGCTGGTGAAACGCGCTGTCGAACTGTGCGAAAAACATGAGCGGCCTGTCGCAAGCTGGCAGCAGGCGCGCGATATTCTGCAGCTCCCACTGGCTGCGTAAGGAGTTTACCGATGTCCCACGTCTTTCCGAGACATACCAGGTCCAAACTAGCCACTGCGGTGGCCGGCGATGGTCCCTACGTCATCGATGCAGACGGCAAGCGCTACCTGGACGCCTGTGGCGGCGCCGCTGTTTCATGCCTCGGCCACTCCAACGACGTCGTCCGCGAAGCCGTGAAAGAACAACTCGACCAACTGGCGTGGGCACACACCAGCTTCTTCACGTCCGAACCTGCCGAGCACCTGGCCGACATGCTGATCGAACGGGCGCCAAAGGGCATCGACCGGGTGTACTTCGTGTCCGGCGGGTCGGAAGCGACCGAAGCCTCGATGAAGCTGGCCCGGCAGTACTTTCTGGAAAAGGGCGAACCCAACCGGCGCCATGTGATTGCGCGCTGGCAGAGTTATCACGGCAACACCCTGGGTGCACTTGCTGCCGGCGGCAACCGCTGGCGCCGCAAGCAGTTTGAACCGTTCCTGACCGCAGCCATGCATCACATAGATGCCTGCTATTTCTGGCGCTGGGCGCAGGCCGGTGAAACGCCTGAAGCCTACGGCCTGCGCATGGCCAACCAGCTTGAGGAAAAAATCCTGGAGCTTGGCGCAGACAGCGTTGCGGCGTTCATTGCCGAACCTGTGGTCGGCGCCACGCTTGGCGCTGTTGCGGCAGAGGCCGGGTATTTCACGCGCATCCGGGAAATCTGCGACCAGTACGGCGTACTGCTGATCCTGGATGAAGTCATGTGCGGCATGGGCCGGTGCGGCACGCTGTTTGCGTCAGAACATGACGATGTCAGGCCCGATATGGTCTGTATTGCCAAGGGTCTCGGCGCCGGTATTCAGCCGATCGGCGCCATGTTGTGCTCTGCCGAAATCTATTCGGCAATCGAACAGGGTTCAGGCTTTTTCCAGCATGGCCATACCTATCTTGGCCATCCGGCCGCCTGTGCAGCCGGTGTAGCGGTATTGCAGGAGATCGAGAGCAACGACCTCTTGAGCAACGTCAACGCAATGGGGGCCAAACTGATGACGGCGCTTGAGGCCCGTTTCGGGCAACACCCTCATGTCGGCGACATACGCGGCCGGGGCCTGTTCCTGGGCGTTGAGCTGGTTGAGGACAAGGATACCAGGCAACCGTTTGATCCGGCGCTCAAACTGCATGCTGACATCAAGAAGCGGGCGCTGGCCGGCGGCCTGATGGTGTACCCTATGGGCGGTACTGTTGACGGACAGGCCGGCGACCACGTACTTATCGCACCACCGTACATTATCAACGAGAACCATGTTGGCGAAATCATCGACAAGCTCGATGCTGCCATCGATGGTGCCCTGGACGCCTGCAAGGCTGCATAACCTTCATGTCTGAAACAACCACGCTCACGCAACTTGGCGCTGACAGCGCCCTGCCCGGCTCACCAGATGAGGCGACGATGGAACGTGTGCCGGCGCCACACCAGGATACCGATTACCTGGTGCGGTTTGCGGTGCCCGAGTTCACCTCCATCTGCCCGGTCACCGGCCAGCCGGATTTCGCCCACCTGGTTATCGACTATGTTCCGCAAGAGTGGATCGTTGAGTCCAAGTCGCTGAAACTTTACCTCGGTTCGTTCAGGAACCACGGCGCTTTCCATGAGGACTGCACGGTACGTGTCGGCCGCGATATCGTGACCCTCCTGAAACCCAAATGGCTGCGCATCGGCGGATACTGGTATCCGCGCGGCGGCATTCCAATCGACGTTTTCTGGCAAAGCGGCGAACCGCCGAAGGGCCTGTGGTTGCCGGACCAGGGTGTCCCGCCCTATCGCGGCCGGGGATAAGTAATAAGGGGCAAACTGAAAACGCGGCACTCCTGAGGAGAACCGCGTCGGAAACCTGTATATCTTTGAGGGGTTTCTAGTCTCTGGACGCCCGGCGCCCTACCCGCGCGGTGTATACATCACGCTTGTTGATAGCCTTGAACTTCATGGTCTCGCCGTTCTGGCTGTTGGTGGCCACGAACCAGTCACCGTTCTGGGTGATGGCGCCGCACTTGTACTTGCCGCGGGTCCATGAGCGCCACGCAATGCACAATTGCTCGTCCTTGATGACCCAGACACCCTTGTCTTCCTTGCCGAACGCACGACCCAGCATGGTGCCGTCATCCTTTGCGGAAATCAGCAGGCGGTAGCCACCGGCGACACGGGCTTCATAATGACCGGGGAACAGTCCCTCCAGAGCATCTGGTTCCATGGAAAGCTCATCCGCCGGAGCGCCGGCGGGCTGTTCTGCCTGCGCGATACCTGCGAAAGAAAACGCAAGCATGGTTGCGGCAAAAGTTATAATCAGCTTTTTCATGGAGAACCCCTTGGACAACTAACTTTACTGGACACGACAGAGCGCAGATTCGGGCTGTCCCGTGCTCAACTCTGTATAATTTTCGCTGAGATCAGTATGTGCCCGTATGGTAACTATTGGATTAACGTATTGTCCAAAAGCTACGACATCATGCGGATTTCGTGTCACAATTGAGACCTTGAAGGCTTGGTTAACCTGCCTGGCAACCTGCTGAATTGCCAGCATTTTCCACTAAACCTCAGCGAAACTCTCGATAATCTCCAGGTGCTCTGTATCCAGACTACGGCCGGGGTTCATGCGGAATTCAGAACAACTTTGCGTGTTCACCCAAACAAGCGTCGCTACAACAGGTTGAAAAAGGCTTTGCGGCATACCCGAAGCTGGCTAGGCTCTTGGTGCGGCGGACGTGATGATCCGCTTTACAGGTATCCAATCGGAGGGATTAGCGATGGATTTAACCTCAATTATCGTACAGGCCATCGGCGGCGCAGCAGGCGGTACAGCCGGCGGCAAGCTTATCAGCGGCGGCAATATGGGTCAGGTGGGCAACCTGATTGCAGGCGCGGTCGGCGGTGTCGGCGGCGGCTCGCTGCTTGGCGGGTTGCTGGGTGCAGCCGGTGGTGATGCAGGCGGCGGAATGGACATAGGCGCCATTGCAGGCCAGCTCGTCGGTGGCGGTATTGGCGGCCTCGTTGTCCAGACCATTGTCGGCATGATCAAGAACAAGATGATGGGCTGACCATTTCGCCAACACCGAAGTCGGCCGGGGGTGTCGGGCTGACTGCTGCGACACCCTCCCTACTGCCTGATCTAGAATTCAGTTTTCAAACCTGGTCAGCCGGCAATGGCTTCCATAAGCGCTGACTTGTCGAAATTTGCACCGCACAACAACACCACATTGATCTGGCCGGCGTACTCCTGCTGATCTGCAAGGTAACCCGCCAGGGCAAGACCAGCAGCGCCTTCAACGATCTGCTTCTCGGTCCAGGCCAGCGCGCGCAGGGCAGCAACGATCTCTTGTTCATTGCAATGGACCACCCGGTCGATCACCTCTGATGCCAGTTCAAGAGTTATCGCATCTTCATCAACCCCACCGGCGATACCATCTGCAAGGGTGTCGAGATGTTCGGTTTCAACCACGCGGCCGGCTGTAATCGATGCTGCCAATGCGGCGGAGTTACTGGCACTGACGCCAATGATGCGGCAACCGGGAAGGAACGATTTTAGCACCGACCCGATACCGGAAATGAGTCCGCCGCCACCCATCGCGATGAAGACGTTATCGATGTGCGGCAGTTGTTCGAGAAGTTCCAGCCCGATGGATCCCTGTCCGGCGATGACTTCGGCGTCATTGTAGGGTGACACGTAGACGTAATCACCACCTGCGGCCAATGACTGGGCATGGGTTTCCGCGAGACCTGACTCGGCACCATGCAAGATCACCTCGGTACCAAAGTCCTTGATTTTGGCGAGTTTCGCCGGCGCCACGGTTTCAGGCAGAACAACCGTCAGTTTGTGCCCGGTGATCTGCGCGGCGTGCGAGCAGGCAATGCCGTGATTGCCTGATGAAGCGGTGATCAGCGGGCGGTCAAGCGGCAGCGATGTGAGCTTGGCCGTCGCTCCCCTGAGCTTGAACGATCCGGTGGTCTGGAAGTTCTCTGTCTTGAAATAGAGTTCCGTGTTGTCAGGTAAAACGGCGCACGACTTCAGCAGCGGCGTGTTGACCACATGGTCGGCAATCCGGCGCCGCACCGAAATGCTGCGCGCAGCCGATGCAAGCACCGAGTTTGAAGGTGTCGAAGATACCATGGGGCAAGTCTCTGTCTGTGAGAGGTTACATTGATCCGGTCGGCCGGCTGCAGTTCAGCCGAACGTGTCACACTGGCGAATGTCGCCAGTCTGAATGCCACGCTTGAACCATTCGACCCGCTGGGCGGACGTACCGTGGGTAAAGCTTTCCGGCACGACATATCCCTGGCTGCGCTTTTGCAGGCGGTCATCGCCGATCGCTGTCGCGGCGTTGATGCCTTCTTCAATGTCACCTTGTTCAAGAATGTTCTTGTTGTCGCGTGCCCACACGCCGGCCAGACAGTCGGCCTGCAATTCCATGCGCACCGACAGACGGTTGGCTTCGGTTTTTGAAGAGCGCAGGCGCGCGGCCGTCACCTTTTCTGCAATACCCAGCAGAGTCTGAACATGATGACCAACCTCATGAGCGATGACGTAGGCATGCGCAAAATCACCGGAAGCGCCAAGACGCGTGCTCATGTCACGGAAGAAACTGAGGTCGATATAGATTTTCTTGTCGCGCGGACAGTAGAACGGCCCCATGGCCGATTGGGCGGCGCCACAGGCTGACTGCACATAGCCGGAGAACAGCACCATGCGCGGCTCCTGGTATTGACGATTGTTTTCCTTGAATATCCGGGCCCAGGTGCGCTCCGTGGTCGACAGTACCTTGCTGGCAAACTTGCCCATTTCATCGTTTGCCGCCGGGGCGCCCTGTTGCTGTTGCGTCTGAGGCACCTGCTGCGTCTGCTGTTGCAGACCGCCGCCGCCCAGCATTTCCAGTGGGTTGACGCCGAACACCAGCCACATGATACCGAGGATGACGATGGTTCCGATGCCGATGCCACCGCCGCCACGCCGGCCCATGGGGATACGAAATCCTCCGCGCCGGCCACGCTGGCCGCGACGGTCTTCTACATTGGAACTTGCTTGTTCATCATCCAGCCGCATGGCTTCATTCCTTTATCGCACTCACAAACCCGTTTTTTGCAGTTTCGCCGCAACGGGGGCGAAACATCAAGTCATAAGTGCAACCGGAAGTGGATCGGACCGATTATTCCACCTAGGCGGTCCTGGCCAGGTCGTCGCCGTTTTCAGCCGGATAGGTCGGGTAAAGCCCGCGACCTTCGGCTAGCTGTTGTACAAGAGCCAGCACGCCGTCGATAGCCGGTGTCGCAATGTCGGCAACGCGGCCCATTTCCTGAACGGCCGTGACCAGTGCATCGATTTCCATCGCCTTGCCGGCATCAAGGTCCTGCAACATGGAGGTACGATGTGCACCCACACCGGCTGCGCCATTGATGCGGCGCTCCACATCGACGCGGAAGCTGGCACCCAGTTTCTCAGCCAGTGTCTGCGCCTCAAGCATCATGGATTTTGCCAGGGCACGGGTGCCCGGTTCGGTCGCAACCACGTCCAGGGTGGCACCGGTCAGGGCAGAAATCGGGTTGAAACAGAGATTGCCCCATAATTTGAGCCATATTTCAGAGCGGATGTCTTCCAGCACGGGGGCGCGAAGTCCGCCCTGCTGCATCGCCTTCGACAGGGCTTCACAGCGCGGCGACACCGTGCCGTCCGGTTCGCCGATCGAGAACTTGTCCCCGTAGACATGCTTGATCACGCCGGGCTCGATGATTTCGGTTGCCGGATAAACCACACATCCAATTGCCCGGCCCGGCCCGAACACGGTCCACTGGCGGTCGTCGCGGTCAACCGCATCCAGCCTGCTGCCTTCAAATTCCCCCGGAAGCTTGTGGAAATACCACCACGGCACGCCGTTCTGACAGGTGACAACTGCCGTATTCGGTCCCAACAGCGGTTTGATGCTTTCTGCGGACTGCCAGGCCTGGTGGCTCTTGAGCGCGATGACCACATAGTCCTGAGGCCCCAGGTCCGCCGGGTTCGATGTTGCCGTGACCGGTACGGAAACGGTTTCGCCGTCCCGGATCAGCGTCAGGCCGTTTTCCTGCATGGCCTTGAGGTGAGGCCCCCTGGCAATCAGCGACAGTTCGACGCCCGGGACCTGTGCCAGGGCATGGCCCATGAAACCACCAATTGCGCCAGCACCGTAAATGCATATTTTCATTGCAGAAAACCCTTCAAGCCAAACCGGATATGAGGTGTTTCTACCTGCGCGCGCGCGCGCGGACAAGCGACTCATTCCACCATATGGTAGAAATACGTCCTGTTATGCATTTCAAGAATTTTATTTTGATTTATCTATTTGAAAAATAATGACTAAATTTAACGGCCATTACCTAAACGAATGACAATTCGACTTCAAGCGTGGAATTCATCCCACATGGTGGAACGCGCCGGTGCGAAAACCAGCTGGCAGTCAACTGAAATAATCTTCCAGCCCACCCCGCCGGCGGATATCCAGTGTCGCGCAGTGAAACGCACCGCCGAAGGGTGCATAATGCAGGAACGAACACGGGATCGGTTCAAAACCCCAGCCTTCCAGCGCTTTGATCATACCGACGTGGTGCTTTTCACAGATCACCCGCTTTTCATCGATCATCATGACATTCATGCTGAGCCACTTGCCGCACATTGACGTCAGTTCGAGCATCCTGTCACCGACAATCGGATCCGGTTCCGGTGCCACGAGAATGTCCCAGTCCCTGAACATGTCAGGCAGATCATCCGCATCGATATACTCAGGATTGATCAGAACCTTGCCCGGCGCCAGCGGCATGAAGGTGGTATCAATATGCATGGGCTGAGGGCATTTTCCACGCAGGGTATGGATGCGGTATTCACTGCCCAGATGGCGCTGTAGCCACTGGATGCCCATTTCGTTTGTCACATTGCTCTTGATGACGAAAAGGTCCCGTCCGCACCGGACGAAGTCCGCAGCATCAAACACCGGCTCCCATTCATTGATGACGTATCTGACCTCTTCGCCATACTCCGGGATTGTATAATCCTGCACGAACAGCTCATCAGCCAGCTCGGGTTTCGGTGCGGATGTCCAGCGCGCACCTCTGCGGAAATAGTCCTTGAGGAGTTTGCGGTAGGAGTGGGTTTCGAAATAGCGGCAGGGCCAGGCCATCGGCGTTTCAATAATTTCATCGCCCACCACGATCATGGAATCACGCGGGCATGTGTTGCAGAAGCCACGCGACTTGAACTGCGGCGTTTGCAATTTCTGGCGGTAATTTACCGCATCGGGGCGAACCACCTTGATGTCGAGGCTTTCAAGCAGTTCAACGAAACCATCAAGTTCCTCCTGAGCCGGCCCGGTCATGATGCCGGGATACTTTATGCCCGCGAACAGTCCGAAAATCTTACCTGTCACACCCGGCACATTGCAGGTCACCACGGGATGGTTGGACGGAATGACGGCTCCGTCCAGGCGTCCGACCATTACCTCCTCCAGTGGGTCCCATTCATTGTGGGAGCTAACCGGGGAGACCACCTCGCACTCGGTAAGGTCGATTGCTTGCTCGATCTTGTTCATTTTCCTGGTTCCTTTTACCGGATGAGGCAGTGCTTCAGGTGCCGATCAGTTTCAGGCCGACGACGCCGGTTAAAATCATGCCGAGACAGGCAAATTTCGCGAGGCTGGCAGGTTCCTGCAGAAACAGCACACCGACGGCAACGGCCCCGGCGATTCCAATGCTTGTCCACACCGCGTATCCGGTGCTGATAGGAATTGATTTGAGAGCAATTGCCAGCATCGGGAAGCTGGCGACCAGGCACATGACTGTCCATGCGGTTGGCAGCGGACGGGTAAACCCGTCGGAAAACTTGAGCCCGACGGCCCAACCAATTTCGGCTATGCCGGCAGCAAGCAACCACAGCCACGCAGCGGTCGGACCGGGGGTGTAACGGGCGATCATATCAAAAAACTGCACGCGAAGCGCTCCTGCACATATTTGAAAGGGACAACGGGAGTGTCCTATATCGTGCGGGCGAAAGTCAGGTCAAACTGCGCGCGACGCAACGCAACTCAATTCACGATGACATGCATCTTTGTGAAGATTGCGTGACTGCCGGACGCGCACATCATTGAGCTATTGTGCAGGCGTCTCTGCCCTGGCGGATTTCACCTTCGTCCAGATAATCTTGAACAGAGGCAACAGGATCAGGATGATGGCGATAACCGTAATCGGCCCGGCGATCGGACGGGTGAAAAAGATCGACGGATCACCCGAGGACAACAGCAGCGACTGGCGCAATGTCGGCTCGGCGATGGGACCCAGTACAATGGCCAGCACGGCGGGCGCGAGCGGGTAGTCGAGTTTACGCAAGAAAAATGCACCAAGACCGAAACCCAGCATCAACCAGACGTCGTGCATGTCCTTCGTGGCAGCATAACCACCGACTACCGACAATACGAAAATCATTGGAGCCAGAATCGTGAACGGCATGCGCAGCATCCAGATAAACAGCGGAATAAAGGCTATATTGATCACCAGCGCGAAGAAGTTTGACACATAGAACGACCCGATCAGACCCCATACAAACTCACTTTGATCCGTGAACAGCCGCGGACCCGGTGTCAGACCCCAGATGACCATGCCGCCAAGCAGGATGGCTGTTGTGGGCGACCCCGGAATGCCGAGTGTCAGCATAGGCAGCATCGCACCGGTGGAGGCGGAATTGTTGGCCGCCTCGGGTGCCGCGACACCACCAGGATGACCCTTACCAAACTCTTTCGGTTGCCTGGCTACCATTTTGGCTACGCCGTAAGACATCAGAGAGCCCGGCGTCGCACCGGCAGCCGGCAGAATGCCGACAAAGAAGCCCAGGAAAGAACCAATGGCAGTCCCTTTCCAACCCCGCTTCATGCCTTCCTTCGCATCTGACGCAATACCCTTGACCGACATCTTTGCGTCCGTGGACGTGATCTTGCCGCGGGTGGAATCGATGGTCCAGAGCATCTCACCGATGCCGTACACGCCAATGGCCAGCACCAGGAAATTAACCCCGTGAAGGAAACCGGAAATGTCGAAAAAGATCAGCCGCGGCGCGCCGGATATCTCGTCATAACCCACTGCCGCAAACACCAGGCCTATGCAGATCGAGAAAACGGTCTTGGGAATATCGTCACCCCCCAAACCCACAAACGTGGCAAATGCAAGCAGCATCAGGGCAAAGATTTCCGGGTTGCCGAAACTCAGTGCGACCGTGGCAAGCGGCGGTGCAAATGCGGTGAACAGGACATTTGACACGGTTCCGCCGATGAATGATGCAATCGCAGCCGTGATCAGTGCCAGACTTGCCCTGCCCTTCAGGGCCAGCGGCCTGCCGTCAAACGTTGTGGCGACGGCCGTAGAAGCACCTGGAATTCCAAGCGTGATCGAACTGATCGCCCCGCCATACATGGCGCCGTAATAGATAGCTGCAAGAAATATGATGGCCGATGCCGGCGGCACCAGGAAGGTGATCGGCAACAGGATGGCCACGCCGTTCACGGATCCCAGCCCCGGCATGGCACCGATGAACAGCCCCAGCGTCACCCCGACAATAATCAACAGCAGGTTGGTTGGCTGCAATGACAACCATAAACCATCACTGAGCAGTCCGAGAATTTCCATCATGATGTCACAAGCCCCTCGCGTGCAGCGCCGTCAGGCGCGCTTCGGTCAATAAATGATCGTGTTGAGATAATTGAAAATCGGCTCAAGAAACTTCATGCCCTTGGGCAGCGTGATACGCATCAGCGCTTCGAAGAAAAAGAAGAAGACAATCGGCACCGACGTTGCGATTGTCATGGTGAGCATCCATGTATGACGGCCAAGGAAGCGCAAATAGTAGATCAGGAAGACAAACATCGCGCCGTACATGGAAATAATGTTGACCAGTGCGATGAAACCAAAGATCCCACCGCCAACCAGCAACAGCATCTTCTTGCCATAGCTATCGAGAAACGGTTCGGTTGACTGAGAGGGCGGTGAAGTTCGCCGAAAACAATTGACTGCAATGAAGCCGGTACAAATCAGCATGATGCCGGAAAGCCAGAACGGCCAGGCACCGCCGCCAGGGCCCTCGCCGGTTATGTAGCCAATTTCCAACTCTGAACTCTTCCACATCAGATAGACTGACATCAAAGCAAGAACAGCAGCCGTAACGAATTCTGCGCGCCGCATGGCGGCTCCTCCCATACGCCCTCGATCGAACGTGCCAAGAGGCTCGCACGTGAAGGCGGATATTTTGTATCAGGTGGCTGGAGCAGCCAGATCCACAGACCTGAATGCCCCAGCTTGTTGCGTTCGTCCCAGAGCGCCCGGCTTAACCGCCGATCGCCTTCAACAGTTCATTGTGCCGGTCGACCTGGGTTTTCCAGTATTCCTTCTGGGTCGCAGCGTCCATCGGCAACGGCTCAAGGCTTTCAGACTTCATATAGGTCTGCCACTCTTCAGTATCGTAAATTTTCCCGAAGAGATCGCGGTAATAGGCGGCAGCCTCGTCCGACATCCCCGGCGCACCAACAACAGCACGCTGGTTGTAGTAGGAGAAGTCCTTGCCGAGTTCCTTGACCGTGCGGGTGTCCGGCAGGTTTGGCAGGCGCTCATCAGAAAACGCAATCAACGGAACCACGTCACCAGATTCAAAGAAGCCCTTGGCTTCCGCCGGATTGTTCACAGATGCCATGATCTGCTGACCGGCGAGGTCCTTGGCAACGGCACCGCCGCCCTTGTACGGGATGTACTTGATCTTCACGTCGAAGTTCTTTTCCATCCACGCGATGACGATGGAGTCTTCCTGGCCCTTGCCGGTGCCGCCCATGACATATTCGCCATTGTCAGCTTTAACCTTCGCCAACCATTCCTCGAACGTCTTGATACCTGAGTCCTTGTGAACCCACAGAACAAACGGGTCTACGCCCATCATTGTAACCGGGGTGAATGTCTGAATGTCGATACCAAGGTTTGGCTGGCGAATCGGCGTGGTGAAGAAGGAATTCAAGGTCACCAGAATTGAGTGGTCCTTGTCGCTGGCGCCGTTCAGGGCGATCAGTGCTTCAGCACCTGAACCGCCACCCTTGTTGTTTGGCACGAGCGGGCGAACCGTCAGGCTCTTCTTTTCGGCCACTGACTGAAGGAAGCGGGCGATCTGATCGGCACCACCGCCGGCACCAGCCATGATGACGAAGTCAATCGGCTTTTTCGGCTCCCAGGCATGGGCCGGGGTTGTCGTTGTGACAACGGATGCCATCATCCCGGTTGCAAACATGAATCCGAGTGCAATTCTTCTAGTAAGTTTCATTTCAGTTCTCCCTTTGGGGTCGTTGACAACAACAACCATGTTAAGTTGCTGCTACAAAATTGAAACCCTGGCCACCAGACCGCCGTATCTGTTGCCGGCTTATTTCCGGTACCTGTCCACAATGTGGAACCATCTGATATACCAGCTAAAATTAAGAAATCTTGGCGTGTGGTATACCAGTTGACGGCCGGATCGTATCAGATTGGCGGTCGGCATCAAGCAAAACCGGACAGGTTGTCGCAGATTCCCCGATGTTTTTCCGCACAGTGGTTACTCCTTTCTCCTTTAGCTTACAGATCAGGCTGAATCCGGATTGAAACACCAAAATCCACATCCCTGACTGCCTCAAAACTGTTAGAGCAACATTGTGGGTTCATTCGGACCCAACTTGCTCCAGATCAGGACAAATTTTGATTTTACAACCAAAAATCCTTGGCCTGATCGCATCCAAATTAACAAAGCAACTCTTTGGCCTCGAACGAGCCCATAAAGTTGCCCTAATGCGCCATCAACACAGGCATAGCTGCATGATCGACAACATATTGCGTGGCGCCTCCAAACACCATCTCCCGACCCCGGCTTGAGCCGTAAGCCCCCATCAACAGACAATCGGCATCCACCGATTTGGCCCCCTCGAGCAATGCATGGCCGGCATTGCTGCCAGACTCGATTTCAGTGTGGTTCGCATTTATGTCATGATCAGACAGGAAGTTCAGCACGTGCTCGCCGGTAAGTTCCAGATTGTCGCCTGCCATCGTCATGACAGACACCGTGGATGCCGCTGTCAGCAGCGGCATTGCCAATGATACTGCCCGAGCGGCCTCGCGTGATCCATTCCATGCTACGGCAATATGGCTGCCGATCTTTTTGGGCGGCGATTGTGGCGGGCACATCATCACAAGTGAGCCTGTGTTCACCAGGGCCGCCTCAAGTGTATTGCGGCCCACCGCCCTGTCACGATCGGGACGTGCCACCGCTACGACATCAGCCAGCCGACCCCGCGCTGACACGATGTTTGCCTGCTTGCCGCGCTCGATGCGCCAGGTGGCAGACAGTTTGTTCTTGGGGTGAGGTTTTCCAATATCAACCAGGGTCAGTTTGTGGGTCGCGGCATAGTCCTCAAACTGTTTGGTGATCTGCGCTTCTTCCGCGTTGGCAAGGTCATCGCCGGATTTCGATATCTGCTCGCGAAGGATGGCTGGCACGGAAACGCCAAACGGGATCAGATCGTCCGGTGCCGGGCGGCAATGCACGGCTTCTATGTGGCCGGCCTTACCGGCCAGCGAGAGGGCGTGATCGAGCACGCTTTCACCTTTGCCGTCGTTTCTGATCGGAACAAGAATTCTGCGAATTGCCATAATACCCTGGTTCCTAACTGCCCAATACCGTTCCGGCTGCCACCCCTGCCTGCCCGGCCCAGTCCTGGGCAGCCATCTTTTCACCACCGGAAGGCCGGACCCGCATGATACAAATCCGACCGCCAATCAACTGTACGACAACGCCCTCATCCGACACACTGACGACTTTAGAGGACACACCGTCACCGGCCACTAATTTGCAGTCGTAGATCTGGACCTCGTTTCCATTCAGCGTTGTCCACGCCCCGGGACTTGGGTTGGTGCCGCGGATCAGATCGTAAACCTGCTTTACCGGTTTGTTCCAGTCAATCGCGGCGTGCTTCTTCGTGCAGCGCCGTTCATAGGTTGCATCAGCCTCGTCCGGCACAATGCGTGGCGGTTTGCCAGAGCGGAAAAGTTCACAGACCTCGATCACGCTTTCAATGGCGGATGGGTAGATCTTCTTGAAGTAGAGATTGATTACCGTGTCATCCGGTGCAATGTCGCACTCCCACTGCAGGAGACTGTCGCCCTCATCAAGCCCGTCGGTCGGATAGAACCAGCTATAACCCGACTTGGTTGCCCCCATGATGATCGGCCAGTTCACTGCGCTGGGACCGCGATGCAGTGGCAGCAGCGAGGGGTGGAAGCAGATTGATCCCAGTTTCGGTGTATCGCGGGCTGCTTCGGGTACGAACACGTTGACGAAAGCCATGACCATCAAATCGGCATTGCAGGCAGCCAGCGTGTCCAGCGCGTCCTGTGCGTCGAAATTCGCAGGCTGATGTACCGGCAAACCCTTTTCCTGAGCAAACTCCTTGATCGGGTCTAAGGGCCTTCCCTCCCGGTCGGGCTCGCAATACACAGCGACGACTTCGTCCTTGCCGGCCTCAAGTATCTTTGCCAGCGCGTCCTTGCCGAAGGCCTGCTGGCCCATGACGATGAGGCGCATTGGATCGCCGGGCTTTTGCCAGTTCATTGCCATTGTTATTGCTCCCGATCGTATTGTTATTGAGCCGCCTGCTTCATCTCTCCGATGGCACCGGATGCCCTGATCTGGTCGACCTCGTCGGCAGAGTAGCCCAGCACCTGTGTCAGAATTTCTTCAGTGTGCTCACCCAGCAATGGCGAGCGTTTCACATCAGCGGGAGAGTCCGACAGCTTTACCGGCATGCCCACGGTGAGGTAACTGCCGCGCTCGGGATGATCCACCTCAACCACCGTTTCGGTTTCACGAAGCGAAGGCTCTTCGGCGATCTCCTTCATCGACAGGATCGGGCCGACGGGAATGTCCTGCGGATTGCAGATTTCCATGACCTCGAACTTGGACTTGGTCTTGGTCCATTGCTCGATGCGCTCGAAGATCTGCTCCAGCTTGTCCAGACGCGCAGGCGGTGTTGCATAGCCCGGATCGGTCTTCCAGCCGGGCTCACCGATTGTATCGCAGACCTTTTCCCATACGGCTGCCTGGGTGATGAAGTAAGTGTAGGCATTGGGGTCGGTTTCCCAGCCCTTGCACTTGAGGATGGCGCCGGGCTGGCCACCACCTGAATCATTGCCGGCACGCGGCGTGGCATCGCCAAATTCGATGCCCTTGCCGAACTGGGTGTACTCGTTCAACGGCCCATGGGCCAGGCGCTGCTGGTCACGCAACTTCACCCGGCACAGGTTCAGAACACTGTCCTGCATGGCAGCCAGCACGCGCTGGCCCTTGCCGGAATTGATGCGCTGGTACAGCGCCGACACAATGCCGAATGCCAGGTGAAGGCCGGTACCTGAATCACCGATTTGCGCGCCGGTCACCAGGGGCGGCCCGTCCAGAAAGCCGGTCGTGGAGGCTGATCCGCCGGCGCACTGGGCCACGTTTTCATAGACCTTGCAGTCTTCGTACGGGCCCGGGCCGAACCCCTTGACCGAGGCATATATCATCTTCGGGTTCAGTTCCTGAATCCGCTCCCAGGTAAGCCCCATGCGATCAAGCGCGCCGGGGGCAAAGTTTTCCACCAGCACATCACAGGTTTTCACCAGCCGCTCGAGCACGTCCTTGCCCTGCTCGGTCTTGGAGTTGAGCGTGATCGAGCGCTTGTTGTGATTGAGCATGGTGAAGTAAAGCGAGTCGGCATTGGGTACGTCACGCAGCTGGCCGCGGGTCGCATCGCCTACGCCGGGACGCTCCACCTTGATCACGTCTGCCCCGAGCCAGGCCAGTAATTGCGTACAGGTCGGGCCGGACTGAACGTGTGTGAAATCCAGAACCTTGACGCCTTTGAGTGCCTGCATTTTATCCTCCCGTCTGGATCATTCAGCGATCAGGTTGAAAACCCGGTCTGCTGGAAAGATGATCCTTTGCAATGTTTGTCTCGTTCTGATCGGCTACTTGTACATGGTCTGGGCTTTGGTGCCGGGTGCATATTCGTCCGGGTCGACCCACACGTTCACAACCGCACATTTGCCGGTCTTCGCGATGGCTTCCCTGGCCCGCTGCAGGGCCGGCTGGATTTCTGAAGCCTCGCGCACTTCTTCGCCGTAGCCGCCGATCATCTCGCCGAACATCGAGAACGGAATGTCGCCGAGCTTGTTGCCGATATTGCCGCGCTGTTCGCCATACTTGGCGATCTGGCCGTAGCGGATCTGGTTCATGTGCGAGTTGTTTCCGACAACAGCCAGATAAGGCGCGCCAAAACGCTGCGAGGTTTCCATGTCGAATGCAGTCATGCCAAATGACCCGTCGCCATAAAGGCACATGACCTCCTTGTTTGGATTGGCCAGTTTTGCCGCCATGGCAAACCCGGTGCCGACACCAAGTGACCCGAGCGCGCCAGGGTCCATCCACTGGCCCGGACCGCGCGGCCGCACGGCCTGCGCAGAAATGGTGACGATGTCGCCGCCATCGCCGATGTAAATCGTGTCTTCGCCGAGGAACTCGTTGATTTCCCAGGCCAGACGGTAAGGGTGGATCGGATTGCGGTCCGACGTGAACAACGGCATCAGTTTTTCGAGTGCTACAGACTCAGCAGCGCGCAGTTTGGCCATCCATTGCTTGCGCTCATCCTGAGCAGACTTGTCGATGCGCCCGGACGCAGCCTGTTCCACCGCCGCCAGGATAGCGCCGGGATCGCCGCACAGGCCCAGGTCCACGTCACGGTTCTTGCCGACAGTGTTGTAACCCATGTCAATCTGCACCAGGGTTGCTTCCTTGGAGATGCGCTTGCCATAGCCCATGCGGAAATCGAACGGGGTGCCGACGATCAGGATCACGTCGGCTTCCTTGAACGCCATCGACCGGGTGCGGTCAAAGCCGTGCGGATCACTTGGATGCAGCATGCCGCGGCTGGCGCCGTTCAGATAGGCCGGAATATCCAGCGAGCGCACCAGCGAGATGGCTTCATTGTGGCCCTGGGCTGCCCATACCTGCTGGCCGAACAAGACCGCGGGCCGTTTTGACTTAACCAGGATATCGGCAAGTTTCTCGATATCGGCAGGATCGCCGATGGAGCGCACCGAGCCACGGTATTTGCCCGGTGTTGGCAGAACAGCCTTTTCAACCGGAATTTCAGCATCGAGGATGTCACGCGGAATTTCCAGGTAGGACGGCCCGTAGGCGCCATTGAAGCTTTCTCGCGCTGCCATGGCGATCATGTCGGCAACACGCTCTGTCGACAACACGCCTGCAGAAAACTTGGTGATCGGCGCCATCATGTCGACGTGCGGCAAATCCTGCAGCGACCCCATCTTGTGCTGGGTCAGCGATGACTGACCGCCAATGTGCAGGATCGGACTTTCCGACCTGAAGGCCGTTGCCACACCGGTGACGGCATTGGTGCAGCCGGGACCTGCTGTCGTGACAACACAGCCCAGCTTGCCGGTCTGGCGCGCATAACCATCCGCCGCATGAGCCGCGACCTGTTCATGGCGGACATCGACAATGCGGATACCTTCGTCGATGCAACCATCATAGATGTCGATGATGTGACCACCGCACAACGTGAAGATGGTATCGACACCTTCAGCTTTCAGCGCCTTTGCTACCAGATGGCCGCCGGAAACGACCGAACCATCCTTGGTCTTGGCCTTGAGGGTGTCATCTGCGGTCGTTGTCGGCGTTGCTGTCGTTGTACTCATTTGTCATTGGCTCCCTGAAATATCTTTGTGTCGTTCGGCCCACTGAGAAGGCCGCATTGTTGGGTTCAGCCTGCGCCTTCTTCAGCGCCGGAAAAAGTGTTCCAGTTCTTGCGGACATGACCATGCAGTCGCATGGTGTGTTCACGCACCAGCATTGAGGCAAGCTCGGCATTGCGGTCTTCAATCGCCTCAATGATATTCATGTGATCCACCACCGACCGGGTGATGCGGTCGCCTTCGGCCATGGCACGTTCGCGAATGGAGCGCATGTGCAGGAACAGGCCCTTGGCGATATCCAGCAGCATCGGGCTGCCCGACAGCTCCAGAATACGCAGGTGGAAAGAGATATTGGCTTCGGAATATTCATGCAGATGCGCGCGCAATTCTGTCTCCCCCTTTTGCTTGGGCAGCGCCTTGCGCAGGGACTCAATCTCCCGGTCACTGGCATTCTCAGCCGCCATGCGTGCAGCCATGCTTTCAAGTGACGCCCACACCACAATCATGTCGAGCACTTCATCCAGGCTCTTGCGGCGTATGAAAACACCACGGCGCGGCTGAACTTCGACGAAGCCCTCCTGCTCCAGCCTGGTCAGCGCTTCACGTACCGGCGTCCTGGAAATGCCAAGCTGCTCAGCGAGCGCGCGCTCATCGAGGCGCAGGTTGGCATCCGCATCATACAGGTTCATGCTGCTGATGGCGTCCTTGAGCACATCATAAATATGCTCCTTGAGGCTGAAATTGGTGCCGACAGGCTTGAGTTTCAGACGAGTTGCCATGATTTGTTGCGGGCCTTATCGCTGCGAACCGGACCTGTGCAGGCATTGGCGCCTGTGGTCCGTGGTATACCAAGTACCACGAACATGGCACGAGCGGGCATGCAAGCAGAGTCCGCATTCCACATTGTGGATACCCACGCAGGCTTAGCAGTGAAACAAGGCTACGATTATGGCTGCAACTGCCGGGACGCCGGTAAAAAGCGGGCTTTCAAATTGTCCAATTGAACCAGCCAACCTCCTCCAGAACGCATGAGCGGCGCCGCTCGGGAGCAGGTTGTGCCATCAGGACTTCCGTCAATCGGTCACTTTGAAGTGGAAAATGTCAATTCTATGCAGATGCCGCGCTCACCCACGGCAGCAGCGGCAATCTTGATCTCACACAAACGCAGCAGCATCGCTGCCAGCGCCATTCCATAGCCGCTGGCATTACCGGTCAGGCTGATTTCCTTCACCGGTTCGCCGCTTTCAATACTGTCCAGAATGGACTGCACATCGGTCCTGCCGACCTCGAATTCGACAATGACACTCAATGCATCAGGCTCAGACATCCGCGCACCAAGCTTCAACTGGCTGCCTGGTCCGCCAAGCACAGCTGATGTACGCAGCAGGCTGGCGATGGCGCGTCTGGCAACGCGCGCGTCCATGCGCACGCAACTGTGTCCGATCACCTCGAGCATGGCGGCTGAGTCAAGCTCGACGTCTTCTGCAACCAGCACGGCCTGAATTTCGTCAATGGCACCGGAAATCAGCGTTCGCAGTTCACGGACTTCCAGCTCAACCGATTGTTCATTTCGCTGCAGGCGGATGATTTCCATCATCTCGTTCATGTTCAGCAGCAGGGCTTTGGCAGATTCGCGGATAAAACCGAGATAGGAAGTGCGCGTACTGGCATCAATCTCATTGCCGTCACCGGCAGCCAGAATGTCGACATACCCGAGAATGACATTGAGCGGCGTGCGAAAGTGATGTGCGACCTGGGACACGAATGTCGTTCTGGCCTGCTCCATTACTTCCTTCTGCGCCAGCACATCGTGCATCGCCTGCTCGTTGCGGCGGCGCGAGGTAACATCATTCATCAGGATCAAAGTGCCGCCCAGCCGGTCCTGGACGTCAATATACTGCAGCTCAAACGCGCAGCCGGTCAGTCCGGCAACCTGCTTCGGACAATCCCGCAATTTGGGCGAAATATCGTAAAGAGACAGGGCGGCCAGATGTTCCCGTTTACTGCTGACAAACTCCAGTTTCAGCAATCCCGCGCGGCGGAGCATGTCATAAAACACTTCATTGCTGGTTATGACGCTGCCGTCGGCGCGAACGGATGCCACGCCGCAGGCCACATTATTCAAGGTGACCTGCAGGAGTTCCGCATCCGAGGATGCAACAGCCGTTTGATTTTGACTTGCAGTCAGCGCCACAAGGCGGGCCTCCACACCGGAATCGTAATTTCACCCCTGAATCAGCTGCGCCTGTCCCCGCAAAATACTCACTGTCCCTACAGGGTAATACACTTGCCTGCGAATTTACCCTTGAATTCTAAAGCAATCATTGATGGCAGGTCTGGATGACGCTAATAGAGCGGGCATGGTTGATAATCTCAAAATAATGCTGGCTCAATTGAACCCAACAGTTGGTGCAGTTGCGGCGAATTCCGACCTCGCACGTACTGCTCATGCCGAGGCGGCGGCGGCTGGGGCCGATCTCCTGGTATTCACGGAATTGTTCATTTCCGGCTATCCGCCGGAGGATCTGGTCCTGAAACCAGCATTCGTGGACGCCTGTCAGGAGGCGGTGAAAAACCTTGCCGAGCTGACCGGAAACGGCTCGCCGGCAATGCTGATTACCTCACCGTGGGCCGAAGACGGCAAGCTCTACAACGCAGCCATTCTGCTGGAAGACGGCAAGGTGGATGCGGTGCGCTTCAAATACGATTTGCCCAACTATGGTGTGTTTGATGAAAAACGGGTGTTTGACCCGGGCCCCGCACCGGGGCCGATCAACTTTCGCGGCATACGCATCGGGGTGCCTATCTGTGAGGACATCTGGACCGAGGAAACCTGCGAAACGCTGGAGGAAACCGGCGCAGAGTTGCTGATTGTGCCAAACGGCTCACCGTTTGAGCGCGACAAGCAGGATGTCCGTCTCAACCTGGTCGTGGCACGGGTGACCGAAACCAACCTGCCGATGATCTATGTCAACCAGGTGGGCGGTCAGGACGAACTGGTGTTTGACGGCGCTTCCTTTGTGCTGAATGCCGACCGTTCACTGGCCTGCCAGATGCCGGAATTTGAAGAAGCGATGCTGCTGACCGAATGGACCCGCGGCCCCGACGGCTGGGTGTGCGCCGGGGCTGATACCGCCCGGCAATTGCTGGGCTATGAGGAAATCTGGCATGCCTGCGTCCTGGGCACACGAGACTATGTGCGCAAGAACCGATTTGAAAGTGTCGTGCTGGGGCTGTCCGGCGGCATAGATTCCGCCGTGGTTGCGGCAATGGCGGTCGACGCGCTGGGACCAGACAAGGTGCACTGTGTGATGCTTCCTTATGAATACACCTCGTCCGACAGCCTTGAGGATGCCGAAGCCTGCGCGAAGGCGCTCGGTGTGCGCTATGACGTTGTGCCGATTTCCGAACCGGTTGCGGGTTTCCTGAATTCACTCGGGCCGATGTTCGAAGGCACGACCGAAGGGGTCACTGAGGAAAACATCCAGTCGCGCACCAGGGGCGCCATCCTGATGGCGATTTCCAACAAGTTCGGCTCAATGGTTCTCACCACAGGCAACAAGTCGGAAATGTCGGTCGGGTATGCCACGCTTTACGGCGACATGAACGGCGGCTTCAACCCGATCAAGGACGTCTACAAATCAGATGTCTACGCCCTGGCAAGCTGGCGCAACCAGTCGGACGGCACCGGCCTTGAAGGTCCGGCTCGCCGCGTAATCCCGGAACGCATTATCAGCAAGGCACCGTCTGCGGAACTCAGGCCGGACCAGACCGACCAGGACTCGCTGCCGGAGTACGACGTGCTGGATGATATCCTGGACGGACTGGTTGAAAGTGAAACCTCACTGGCAGACCTGGTTGCGAAGGGCCATGACCCGGCCGTGGTCGAGCGCATTCAGCATCTGCTCTACATTGCAGAATACAAACGCCGCCAGGCTGCGCCGGGCGTGAAGATTACCCGCCGCGCTTTCGGCAAGGAACGCCGCTATCCGATTACCAACGGCTTCCGGGACAAGGCCTGAAACTGCAGTGCGCCGGATCTAACGAATGATCTTGATTATGCCCGGGCTTTTCTCGCGGTACAGCTTTGCCGGGCGGTGAGCGCCTTCAATCCGCTTTGCACCGGTCTCTTCCAGGACGTCCAGCGCCAGCACCCATTTGCGAAAGTTGCGCTTGTCCAGCGGTTCCGCCTTGATGGTTTCATAGACTGACTGGAGATTGCCGAGCGTGAATTCCTGCGGCAACAGGCAGAACGCAATTGTGGAATAGTCCAGCTTGGCCTTCATCCGAGCGTGGGCCTCCTGCAGGATCACGGCATGATCAAAGGCCAGCTCCGGCAGGTCATCCACCGCGAACCAACGCGCGCTGGCCGCGTCCGTTGCCGCTTCCACTGTGTGTTCGTCAGCCGGCACCAGCGCGAAATAGGCAACACTTACGACCCCGCCTCTCGGATCGCGGCCCGGGTTGCCAAAACTCCCCAGTTGCTCCAGGTATACACCGCTGATGCCGGTTTCTTCCGTCAGTTCCCGTGCCGCGCACTGATCCAGGCCTTCATTTTCAGTCAGAAAGCCCCCCGGCAGTGCCCAACTGCCTTTGTACGGCTGGCAAGCGCGCTCAATCAGCAGCACGTTCAGCACATCTGCGCGAACGGTGAAAACCGCAATATCCGTTGCAACGTTGAAACTGGCCGGCATGCTCATGAAATCCGTATACCTGATAGTAAGTGTCTTGAAAACACTATCATGTAAGTGTATATATAACACTAACTGATGAAAAGGAGATGTGTCATGTTCGTGAGACGCTACAAGGGTTCGCCCGATACACACATAATTCAATTCGAGAACGGCAAGGTCAAACGCCATGGCCGCGGGCTCAGCTTTTTCTATATGCCGCTGACGACGGTGCTGATGGAAGTTCCGATGGTGAGCCAGGACGTTCCGTTCGTGTTCACTGAAACAACGGTTGATCATCAGGAAGTCGCCTTGCAAGGCGTCATGACCTACCGCATCACGGACCCGCTTCTGATGACCGCGTCCCATGACTTTACCATCGGTCATAGCAGCAAGATGGCGCGTGGCGACGGCCAGGAAAAGCTTACCATGCGCCTGGTCAACGCCATACAGGGCACAGCCCGCACGGTTATTGCCGAAATGACCCTTGAGCAGGCCCTGGCTGAAGCCGCCAATCTGTCAGTTATTGTGACTGAAGCCGTGTCGGGTCATCATGCCCTGCACGATGCGGGCATCATGGTTGAAGCCCTGCATTTCAGCAGTGTGCGGGCCATGCCGGAAATCCAGAAAGCCCTGCAGACCGATTACCGGGAACGGCTTCAGAAGCAGGCCGATGACGCGATCTACGCCAGACGCGCGTCTGCCATTGAGAATGAACGTGAATTGAAGCAGCGCGAACTGGCAACCGACGTCGAGATCGAGCAACGCCGGGTCGAACTGGTCAATACGCAGGTCCGCAACAAGCTGGCCGAAGCGGAAGCCGACGCCAAGGCCGAGCGCATGAAACTGGAGCCGTATGGTGAGGTGGAACCGCAAGTCCTGATCGGCCTCGCCCTGAAAGACTGGGCCGGACATGAAGGCAGCATCGGAAACCTGACCATTACGCCGGACATGCTGAGCGGACTGGCAGGCTGGATGAACTCGACCAGCGCGGCAAAACCCGACGGTATCAGCGATGAACACCAGCCCAAGTGACGTAAACCGGGTTGTACTGGTGACCAGAAAGACCGAACTGGACGAACTGGTCACCAGGTTCGCCACCCTCCCCCAGGCCAGGTTTTTTCTGGAACACGCAGGCACTGACTTTGCGCCCATACAACACGCCCACGACACATACCAGCGCGCCCTGGAGACGGTTAGCCGGGCGATCCCGCGCGACATCAAGGTATTGCGCATAGACCGCGATCAGGTGCCGTTTACCGAGTTTGATGATGACCTGGTTGTTGCACTTGGCCCGGACGGGCTGGTGTCGAACACCGCCAAGTACCTGCCGACACAGCCGTTGCTCGGCGTGAACCCGGACCCGGCTCAATACGATGGCGTATTGCTGCCGTTTGCACCTGAAGAAGCGGCCGGGGCAATCAGTCTCGCGCTGAACAACGAGGCGGTGCTGGCCCATGTCAGCCTTGCACATGCCGTGAGCCGCGATGGCCACAGCCTGCTTGCCTTCAATGACCTGTTCATCGGGGCAGCCAGCCACGTGTCGGCGCGTTACGAACTGCATCATGCGGGCAAGGCAGAACGCCAGTCCTCGAGCGGCATCATCGTTTCAACCGGCGCCGGTTCCACCGGCTGGCTCCGGTCTGTTCTGACCGGGGCCCGGTCCATTGAGGCCATTGCAAACGGACGGGCGGCGCCCTCGCCTGTCGACTACGCCCTGCCCTGGGATACCAGTGATCTCATCTACTGTGTGCGCGAACCGTTCCCCAGCAAGATGAGCGGCACCACACTCGCCTATGGCACGGTCAACTCAAAGCACCCGCTGGAGGTGACGTCTCATATGGCAACGGACGGTGTGATCTTTTCTGACGGCATCCAGTCGGATGCGATACCGTTTGAAACGGGTTCCATTGTTTCGGTTGGTGTCGCTCGACAACAGGCGCACCTGGTGGTGCAATGACGCTTTCAGCCATCCTCTGCTTGCGCTGGCCATGCACTGCCGCTAAACGAGCGTCATGACCATTACTGTTCGCTTCGCGCCTTCACCCACCGGCCGCATCCATATCGGCAATGCCCGCACCGCCATTTTGAACTGGCTGTTCGCGCGCAAGGCTCAAGGCCGCTTCATACTGCGGTTTGACGACACCGACCTTGAACGCTCAACAAAGGAATTTGCCGACGGGATCACAACCGATCTCAACTGGCTCGGCCTGACACCCGATGAGGTCTACCGGCAGTCGGAACGCTTTGCCCTGTATGACGCTGCCGCAGAGAAACTGAAAAGCGACGGCAGACTTTACGCCTGCTACGAAAGCGCAGAAGAGCTCGACTACAAGCGCAAGCGCCAACTGGCCCGGCACCAGCCGCCGATCTATGACCGAACCGGCCTGAACCTGTCAGATGAAGACCGTGCCAAACTGGAGGCAGAAGGCGGCAAGCCCCATTGGCGGTTCAAGCTGGATCAGCGTGACATTCACTGGGATGACCTGGTGCGCGGAGAGGTACACATCGACACCTCGTCACTGTCCGACCCGGTGCTGATCCGCGAGGACGGCAGTTACCTATACACACTGCCGTCGGTAGTGGACGATATCGACATGGGGCTGACCCATGTTATCCGCGGCGAGGACCACACCACCAACGCGGCTGTGCAGGTGGAGATTTTTGAAGCACTTGGCGCCAAGCCACCTGCTTTTGCGCATCATTCGCTGCTGGTAGGTGCAGATGGCAAGGGCCTGTCGAAACGGCTCGGATCCCTATCGGTCGCGGCCATGCGCGAGGATGGGTTGGAAGCCATGGCTGTGGTCAGCCACGGCGCGCTGATCGGCACGTCGGAAGCCATCGAGCCTCACACCCGGATGGACACCTTGCTCGAAGCCTTCGACCTGTCCAAGCTGTCGCGCGCACCGGGCCGGTTTGATATGATAGAACTTGAAAACCTCAACGCCCGCATCGTGCATCAACTCTCGTACAGCGATGTTCGCGAGCGCCTTGCAGACATGGGCGCAGATGGTGGTGAAGACTTCTGGCAGGCCGTGCACAGCAATCTTTCCAAGGTCCGCGACGCTGCCGAATGGCACGGGATCGTCTGTGGCCACGTCACCGGCGAGATTGCGGACGAGGATCGCGAGTTCATCTCACAAGCCGCCGGGTTGCTGCCGGAAGAACCTTGGGACGATACAAGCTGGAAGACCTGGACCGACGCGGTCAAGCAGGCCACCGGGCGCAAGGGCAAGGGCCTGTTCATGCCGCTGCGTCTGGCGCTGACGGGTAAACCGCACGGGCCTGAACTGGCGGTCCTGCTGCCGCTCATCGGCCGGGACCGGACGCTGGCGAGACTATGACCCTGTACTGCCACTGACACGCACTTGCGGCTTCGCAAGGCACGTCAGCGATGGCCGCCGGATGCAAGCTGTGTTGGAACTTTTTATGCCATCCACAGCGCTCGCCTGCCCCGGTCAACAGGCAATTTGGGAATGCGCAGGTGCCTGGAAAGCTTCACGAACCGCCTGTGCCATTCCAGTTTTGGTACTGCATTTGTTTTGCGTTCGCTGGCGAAGAACAATGTTCGTTCCCTGAAGGTTCGGGAAACCTTCTTCTGCGGTCAGTTCCCGGCAGTCAGGAGGAATTTGGCTCTGAGCCAGGACCGCCACGGCCATACCGGATGACACTGCTGCCTGGAGGCCGAACGTACTTCCGCTTACATAAGCGATCCGGTAATCCTTTTGTTGCTGATCGAGGCTGGCAATAGCCCAATCCCTCCACCAGCATCCGCGGTTGCACAGTGCAACAGGCATTGGAACGCACTCGTGTTGGAAATGCCTGTCCGATGTAACCCAGACGACGGGATCGTTGAGAAGAATCTCCCCTCCAACCCTTGCCGCTTCCTCATGAACCACGACAAGATCGAGTTCGCCCTTGTCGAGTTCGGCATTCAGTTCGGATGTGGGCGCACAGCGAACGGTTACTTCAACCTGCGGATGCAGCTTGGAAAAACGGGCCAGAACACGAGGAAGGATAGTGCCTCCATACTCCTCCGGAATGCCGATCCTGACAAATCCGTCCAGCGGTTCCGACTGAAGGGAAACCGCAGCCTGGTCGAGCAGCGACAGTATGCGTCTTGCGTCCCTGACCAGCCGTTCGCCCGGAGAAGTAAGCGTGACGCCGCGGGGGCCACGTTCGAACAATCGATCCCCGACTATGTCTTCCAGCTTCTTCATCTGAATGCTTACTGCAGACTGTGTGCGGCCGACTACTTCCGAGGCGCGGGTGAAATTCCTGGTCTCGGCAATCGCAACAAGAGTGCGCAGAAGATCACTCTCCAGGTTCGGGTTCATGACGGTATCCTCGGCAATATTAAGACATAAATTAAATGCATGTCTAGCATGATAATTACTCGTTTCACGAATGTCTAGTGCAAGTCCATATTGTCTTGTATCAGAGATAAGGAGTGCAACAGATGGCACACAGAACCGACGACACGTGCAATACCCGTTCAGTATCCTTGCAAGACAGTTTGCTTGGCGCAATTGGATCCTGGCTTCATGCGCGACGTGAAAAATACGCGAAAAATCGTGACATTCTGCAGATTTTGTCACACGACGCACGCCTGCTGAACGACATAGGCTTTTCACGCGAACAGCTGGTTGGAGAGCTTGGCTACGATCCCTGCGAGCTGCCCGAGCTGTTTAGCGGGGGAGGCTATCGGACGCCACGCCTGTGAACCGTATACAGCATAAATTCAGATCATGCTGACCCAATCTATCGCTCCCTTTCAAAGAGGAAGTCAATCATGTCCATAAAACATGACACCCGATCCCGGACAAACACCTTGCTGGTCGCAACGGGCATCGTGCTTCTGGCTGTCTTTTCACTACAGTCCCAGGACGTCCCGGTACGATACGACGTGACGAACACGCCAGATGCCGGGCCTGCCCGGGACGAGTTACCAGGAACGAGCGGCAGCATTCCTTCCGGACATCCCGTTCCGCCCGCTTTGCAAAAAAGGTTCCTGAGGTGACGCCCGCAACGGTTGAGCTGGCCGTTCGGCAGATGTGATGGCCCCAACGCGCGCGGGAAACCAAATGGACCGGGCCGGCCTCATTTCATCATTGGCCTCCGGTCAACGATGAACCGCCAAGTGCCGGCAATGGTCAAATGACTGCTGACACTATGTTGTCAGCACAGGCATGCTACGCTTTTTTTCAAGTTGCATGACTCGCGAGTGGCTATGTCAGACCATGATACCAGCGCACAAGACCAGATATTGGGAATTGCCCTGGTGCTGGCATCAACAGTGGTGTTCAGCCTGTCGGGAGTGCTGACCAAGGCAATCGTGAGCGATACCTGGACGATCGCCTGCTGGCGCGGATTGTTCGGCGCGGTTTTGATTGCAGCGTATGTTGTCTGGCAAAGACCAAAAGGCCATGGGTCGACTAGTCTGCGGCTGGGCTGGCGCGGGTGGCTCCTGGCCAGTGTCGGAAGCCTTGCAAGCCTGGCCTTCATCGCTGCGTTCAAGATGACTTATGTTGCCAATGTAGCGATCATCTATGCGACGGTTCCGTTCGCGGCAGCTTTTCTGGAATGGGCATTGATGCGCCAGAAGGTGCGTCACCCGACGATGGTTGCAGCCGCAATCTGTGTTGCAGGCGTAGTGGTCATGGTCGGAACGGGTGTTGGATCGGTCAATCTGCTTGGCGATTTTGTCGCCGTGCTGATGATGCTGGGAAATGCCCTCTACATGGTTCTCATCCGGGTGTTCAGCAAAACACCGGTTGTTCTGGCCGGAGCGGCATCGGCGTTGCAGCTGTTTGTCATTGGCTGGATCTTCACCGATCCGCTCGATGTAAGCCTGCATGATGGCCTGCTTCTCATCCTTTTCGGGGTCTGCTTTGCCATTGCCGTCATCTTGTGGACGGAGGGAACCAAACTGATCACTGCCGCGGAATCCGGTCTGCTGGGGTCGGCGGAAGTGCCGCTGGCCATTTTAATGGCATGGATATTTCTGGCAGAAATTCCACCGCTGGCAAGCTTCATCGGCGGTGTCATGGTTTTGGGTGCCATCCTCTGGCATGCCAATCGGGACTACCGGCAAGCCAAGTCTGTTCTTCAGTGAGAGACCACAAAACAACCATTCGCTGTATTGCAGAAAGCGTTCAAGCCAGGCTCGAAACTGCCGTTCGCGGCGATTGGAAACAAGACCCGGTCTTTCAATGGACCGACCAAGATCAGCCTCTCAACTTGGGCAATATCAGCACCATGAAGATTGCCAAGCAGACCAGCACAAGTGCCGTTGTCTCACGCCAACCCACCGGCTCACCGAGCAGCAGCAGACTGGAACAAACGCCAACCACCGGAACCGCCAGCACACCGATTGCGGCATAAACAGCTGGAAACATGCTGACGATCTTGAAGTAGGCCCACTGGCAGAACACCATGGGGAAAATCAGAACATAGGCAAACGCAATGATCGCCGGAGTGCTCAAGACAGCCAGGTCCGGCAGTGGCTCAAGCACCAGGGCCCCGATACCGACCGGTATCGACGCCAACAGCAACTGCCAGCCGATGATGGTGGCAACGGGGGTCTGCCAGTTGAACCGTTTGAACAGGACCGTGCCGAACCCCCATGACACTGCGGCGCCCAGCATCATCAATGCCCCAACGGGCGCCGCCCCCAGCACCGACATGTCATGGCCGATCAAAATACCAAGGCCCGCCATGCCCAGGCCGAGGCCGGCAAATACGGGAAGTGACACGCGATCTCTCAGGACGGGAATGGCAAACAGAGCTGCCCAGACCGGCATGGTGAAGGCGATGATGGATGCCCTGCCCGCCGGCACCAGGGTCAGCCCGTAGGCGGAAAACAAATGCCAACCGACCATGTTGAACACACCGCACAGCATCAGTGGCCAAAGATCAATTGTTGGTACGCGCAAACGGTTACCGGACAGGCCCGATATGGCAAGCAAGGCACTGCCGCCCACGGCAAGGCAGATAGTGCGAAACCACCACGGGCTGACTTCGCCGAGCACGATTTTCATACCCGGCCAGTTAACGCCCCAGAACAGGGTAACTGCCGCCAGCAGAGCAAACCCGGCAACGGGCATTCCTGCCGGCGACGGGTGCCGGGAAGCAGATGCGTCAGGCAACCTGCGGAATCTCGCGGTCAGGGTTCGGTACCTTGAAACCTGCCTGAACTGCCGGACGCGCAGCGATTGCCTGGTACCAGCGCTTGACGTTGGCGAACTCGTTCAGGTCGATGCGTTGCCATTCAAACCGTGAAGCCCACGGCCAGATGGCCATGTCGGCGATCGAATAGTCGCCTGCCACGTAGTCTTCTTCTGCCAGCCTGCGGTCAAGTACGCCATAGAGCCGTTTGCATTCCGCGGCGTAGCGGTCTTCGGCGTATTCAGCCTTGCCCGGATTGAAGTGCAGGAAGTGATGGGCCTGGCCGAGCATCGGTCCAAAACCGCCCATCTGCCACATCAGCCATTCCATGGCCTGCCAGTGACGAGGCCCGTCGGCAGCGAGGAACTTGCCTGTTTTCTGGGCCAGATACAAAAGAATTGCGCCGGACTCGAACACCGTCTGGCCATTGTCATTGTCATGGATCGCCGGGATCTTGTTGTTAGGTGAAATTTTCAGAAAGTGCGGCTGAAACTGGTCATCCTTCATGATGTTGATCGGATGAGTGGTGTATTCCAGCCCGAACTCCTCAAGCGCGATGGAGGCCTTGTAGCCGTTGGGAGTGCTCCAGGTATAAAGATCAATCATTTTAGTCGTAGTCTCCTTGGGGGGTCAAAAGAGTAATGAGGTTCGGTGAGACCGGTTCACGCCAGTGTCAGCCGGCTTGCCGCTGCTTCGAGATCGAGAATGACGTTGTAATGGGCCGGATCGGGAAATGTAATGCCTGACAACAGCAATTCTGCGCGAACGTCACTTAAGGCCGGATCGGCCATCGCCTGGCGCAGGGCTGTCCGCAGTCGCTCAACCGTTTCGGCGTTTGCCGTCAAGGACGTTATGTAGGGAAGCCCGGGAACTTTGGGGCTCTGTCCCAGCACCCTGACACGCGACACAAGCTCCGGCTCAATCCTCGACAACAGGGCAAACGTCACTGCGTCAATGCAGGCAACATCCGCCTTGCCGTCAGCGACTGATTGCAGCGAGCGGCGATGGCCACCGGAACGCGACAGCGACCTGAAGAACGGATCAGCCTGATCGTGTTGACTAGCGGCTGCCGCACGCAATGCCAGCAGGCCGGACATGCTGTCATCGGTATTGTAGACCGCCCGCGCACTTCTGCAGTCTGCCAGGGAGAACAGGTTCGATGACCCCGGCACCACGATCACCGATGAATAGAACCCGTCCCGGTCACATCCCTTGCAGGCATAAACCGGCAAGCCCAGCAGCCGCACCTTGCCGTTCAACTGGTGAGTGAGCGGGTAACCGCAGGTTTGCGAGAACAAGAGATTGGGCGAACACCAGTGCCGCTCAAGATCATCCGGCACCGCGCAGACTTCCGGCACATCAGCAATTCCCTGGCGCTGCATGTGAGCTGCAAGGCCGGCCCACCAGGCGCCGGTTGCCGAGGCAAGTTCCGGTAAATCATACATGGGCAGCGAGGCAAAATTCATCGCGCGACGGTAATCCTTGCTGACAGGCAGGAAGACAAGTTCAGTGTTCTAACAGTAAATTTACAAACCCACAAAGCTCGCCCGCAGTTTTCCCGGTGCATGGCACAAGGGTGACCGGAATGACTTGCAGTTGATGAAATACGCGTTAAGGTTGATGGAGATTTCGGCGCTTGATGGTAATTAAGTGTCTCTTTACAGCAATACCGGCACGCCCGGCGTGCTGTTACGGTTGGGATTACAATGCTGTTCTACAGCATCCGGGGAACTGAAAGACGCTTGTAAACAGCGCTTAACAGGGTGGGAAGACAGACACATGCTGCAATTGGCTGGCAAGCGATTGTTACAGATGGCATTGATAATGCTGACTGTATCACTCCTACTGTTTTTGGCGTTTGAAGCGGATAAATACAGCCTGGCAGGCAAAGTGCTCGGCCAGTACTCCACGGAAGACCAGCGGCTGCTGTGGCTGGAGCAGAACGGTTACAATGCACCGTTTGCGCAACGCTATGTCACCTGGGTGTTCAATGCTGCGCGCGGCGACTTTGGCGAGTCGGTTCAGTTCGCCACACCGGTTTCCAAACTGCTCAAGGACCACCTGCTAAATACTGCGGTTCTGGGCGGCTTGGTCTTTGCAATAACGGTTTCAATTGCCCTGGTGCTTGGCGTGCTGTCTGGCATTGCAGAAGGGTCTCCGCGCGATCGCGGCATCACGGTTCTGGCGGTGATCACCACATCTATTCCGGAATTTGCGTCCGCAACCATCCTTGTCGCCATATTCGTTTTCTGGCTGGACTTGCTGCCGGGGACATCTCCGTTCAGTAACGGGCTGACATGGACTGACGCCAACCAGCTGGTGCTGCCGGTGATGGTGCTGGTGATCTACAATTTCGGGTATTACACCCGCATGACACGCGCTTCGATGGCCGAGGTCATGACATCGCAGTATGTGCGAACCGCCATCCTCAAGGGACTTCCCTACAAACGGGTCATCCTGCGGCACGGTTTGCGCAATGCGCTGATCGCGCCGTTTACCGTCATGATCCTGCAGCTCAACTACCTGCTGTCGGGCGTTATCGTGACCGAGGTGTTCTTCTCCTACAAGGGCTTTGGCAAGCTGCTCTACGAGGCCGCCCTGTTCGGCGACATCTTCGTCATTGAGGCCTGCGCAATGGTGGCCGTGTTCATCGCGGTGTTTTCCCAGTTTGTATCCGACATCGGATACACGCTTCTCAACCCACGAATCCGGTTCAGCTGAGGAAACAGGTCCATGACAGATACAACAGCTGAACAAACCAACACCCCGGGCTCCTCGTCAGGATGGGGGCGTTTCTTGAAAGCATTTGGCCTGCTGCGCGAAAGCTGGGTCGGCATGATCGGGCTGTTCCTGGTGTCATTCTGGGTGCTGGTCGCGATTTTCGTTGACCTGCTGCCATTGCAGGACCCGCTGGCCCAGACCCGCGGCGCCATCAACCTGGCCATGCTGACTGAAGACAAGACCGGCGTGATGCACTGGATGGGCACCGATGATCGCGGCCGCGACCTGCTGGCGCGCCTGCTGCACGGCTCCCGGGTTGTGTTGTTCTGGTCGACGCTGGCGACAATAGTGGCCTATTCGGTCGGCATGATCATGGGGGTTACTGCCGGGTACCGCGGTGGCTGGTGGGACGAAATCATTTCGTTCATCGGCAATGTCCTGTTGTCGTTCCCGCAAATCGTTCTGCTGCTGGTGATCCTGACCGCATTCGGTCCGAATTCGAATATCGGCGTCTGGATGAACACGGCACTTGGGCTGGACAAGACAATCGTGTCCGGCGCCCTGATCATTGTCGCCATCACCTTTTCAACGGCACCGCAGGTCGCGCGTATCGTGCGCGGCATCGTGCTCGACCTGAAAACCCGTGACTACATTGCAGCCGCTGAAGTGCGCGGCGAAGGTCCGTTATGGATCATGCTGGTTGAACTTCTGCCGAATGCGCGCGGGCCGCTGATTGTGGACGCCTGCCTGCGCCTGGGCTACGTGATTATCACCATCGCCCTGCTCGGCTTCCTGTCGCTCGGCCTGCCGCCCCCGGATCCGGACTGGGGCAAGATGATCTCCGACGGGCGCCAGTGGGGCTATAATGGCCTGAACATGATGCTGTGGCCTGCCCTTGCGATCTCTTCGCTGGTACTGGGTTTGAACCTGCTGGCCGATGGCCTGCGTGAAATTTCGCTGAGGGATTGATCCTATGGCCGCACCGGACATGAACACACCTGTTCTGGAATGTAACAACGTCTCGATCTCGTACTATACGAGAGCCGGTGAAATACCCGCCGTGGTGGACTTCAATATGAAAGTGATGCCAGGCGAGGCGGTCGGCATTGTGGGTGAAAGCGGCTGTGGCAAGTCCACGGTTGCCCTCGCCATCATGCAGTACATGGGAAAGAACGGCGCCATTGTCGGCGGCGAGATCAAGTTCATGGGACGCGACATGCGCACCATGTCGGAAGAAGAGTTGCGCGATATTCGCGGGTCGCGCATTTCGATGGTCTATCAGGAGCCAATGGCATCCCTGAACCCGTCCATGCTGATCCGCGAACAGCTCAATGAAGTGCTGATTTTCCACGAAGGCATCAGTGACGAGGAAGCCTCCAAGCGGTCCATCGAAATGCTGGATGCGGTGCGCCTGCCGGATCCTGAGCGATTGATGGATTCGTTCCCGCACCAGATATCAGGCGGCCAGCAGCAGCGCGTCGTCATTGCCATGGCGCTGCTGTCCAAGCCGCAATTACTGCTGCTGGATGAGCCGACCACCGCGCTCGACGTCACCGTCGAGGCAGGTGTGGTGGAACTGATCAAGGATATCTCGAAGCGCTTCGGCACGTCGATGATCTATATCTCGCACAACCTGGGCCTGATCCTGGAAACCTGCGACAAGATTGCCGTGATGTATTCCGGCGAGGCGGTTGAATTCGGTTCGGTCAACCAGGTCTTCGATGAAATGCGCCACCCCTACACGCGTGGCCTGTTCAATTCCATTCCGCTGCCCGGTGCCGACCGGTATTCAAGGCCGCTGGTCCCGATCCGGGGACAGTTGCCGCTGCCGCACGAACGCCCGACAGGCTGCAATTTCGGTCCGCGCTGCGACCATTTCAAGGATGGTGTGTGCAATGTAGAGGCTTTGCACATGCAAGAGGTTGCCGGGCAAAAAGGCCAACAGGTTCGCTGCGAGCGATATCTGAGCATCGACTGGGAAGCCGCCAAGCCGAAAGCCGTTGCCGGAGAGGGCGTCAACTACGGCAAGACCGTTCTGCAGGTAAAGAACATGCAGAAATATTACGAGGTTCACGACCGCTCGCTGAAGGCGCTGATTTCTGGCAAGGCCTCCAAATTCGTGAAGGCAAATGAAAAGCTGGACTTCGAGGCTCGCGAAGCCGAAACCGTGGCAATCGTGGGCGAATCCGGCTGCGGCAAGTCAACTTTCGCCAAGGTGATGCTGGGCCTGGAGACCGCAACCGGCGGTGAAGTCATTCTCAACGGCCAGGAAATCGGGCAGATATCGGTCCACAAGCGCACGCCGCAAATGGTCGGTTCGATGCAGATGATCTTCCAGAACCCGTTTGAAACACTGAACCCGTCGCATACCGTCGGCAGTCAGATCAGTCGGGTGCTGCGCATGTTCGGCGTGGCAAAGAATAAGGAAGACGCGCTGGAGAAAACCTACAAGCTGCTTGATATGGTGAAGCTGCCGCGCGACTTCGCACAGCGTCGTCCACGCCAGTTGTCGGGCGGCCAGAAACAGCGCGTCGGCATTGCGCGTGCCTTTGCCGGCGAGGCCCAGGTGGTGGTTGCGGATGAACCGGTATCAGCGCTTGATGTGTCCGTGCAGGCTGCCGTGACCGGCCTTCTGACGGATATTCAGCGCGAACGGCGCACAACCATGCTGTTTATCTCGCATGACCTGTCGGTGGTGCGCTACCTCGCAGACCGTGTCGTGGTGATGTATCTCGGCCAGATCATGGAGCAGGGAAACACCGACGACATCTATTCACCGCCCTACCACCCGTACACAGAAGCCCTGCTGTCGGCGGTACCGATTGCCGATACGTCGATCACCAAGAAGCACATCGTGCTCGAAGGCGAACTGCCGTCACCGATGAACCCGCCATCGGGTTGTCCGTTCCAGACCCGGTGCCCGCGCAAGATCGGCTCGATCTGCGAAACGGACCTGCCGGACGTCAAGGACCTGGGCAATGGCCACAAGATCATGTGCCACCTGAGTGAAGACGAGCTCAGGGCCATGGAACCTGTGATTGCGATGCCGTCGGACAAGAAGAAAAAGGCCACCGCTTCCACAAGCCCCGGACGTGCCAAGGCGGCACTTGCTGCAGCTTCGATCGCAACCGTGCCGGGATCGGCGGCGAAATCCGCCACGCCGGACAAACCGGCCGCAAAGGCCAAGGCCGCGACCAAGAGCAAGCCTGCGAAAAAAGCTGCGGCCAAGAAACCGGCAGCAAAGAAACCGGCCGCAAAGAAAACCGCGGCCAGGAAAGCAGGCCCGGAGCGGCTCAAGAAAGCCCGTGGCAAGGCCGACGACCTGAAACTGATATCGGGCGTTGGACCGAAACTGGAGCAGACGCTCAACAAGCTGGGGTTCTGGCATTTCGACCAGATCGCCAGCTGGAAAAAGGCCGACATAGAGATTGTCGACGACGAGCTGTCGTTCAAGGGCCGTATCGAGCGGGACGACTGGATCAGGCAGGCCAAGGCACTGGCACGCAAATAGGCCGCGCCGGCTCAGCGTTTCTTGTTCAGGTGATAGGTAAGGGCCAGCGCTATGCAATGGCGCAACGGCTTTTCGGGGACCTGTCCGTCCAGGTCGATCAGAATTGCCCGGCGACCCTCATATTCGAAAACACCGGAGTATAGTTGCTGGTAGTCGTCGGCCAGTGTCGAATTGCAGCTAAAATAAAACCCGATCTTGCCAGCGCCGGTTGAGTGCTGGCCAAGGCGTATGGTGGTTCCGATGCGCGGTTTCACCGGCAGGTAACTCGGCTGGCCCCATTTCAGGGTTTCCTGCATCTCACCGATCTCGGGATGCCGGCCTGCCTCATCGATGATCATCTGCCTGAGCTCAAGCAAGCGCTCACGCACAGGCATGTCGAAACTCTCGAATACCTGCCGGATTTTCGCGTCCGCGAATTCCCGGCCTGAAACCGCTTTCGGGTTCATGGCAGGTCTCCTCCCCCCTTATTTCAGCCCAACGACCGGATCAGGATCGATTTCGCGCAGCAGCTTGCGCCGCATGGCTCGGGCGAAGTCATCATAATCTTCCGCCACCTCGACGAAACTGCCGTCGCCGACGGCAAGCCGCGCACGGTAATAGTCATCCAGTTCCTTGTCTTCATTCAGGATAGCCAACCCGTTCAGGGTCACATTGCGGGCGATCGCCATGGAGCGTGCTTCGCTCAGCACCGTCGAATACTGGCGTGGCGGTGTTTCACGGCCGTCACCCGACACATCCACGACACGCCGGTCGGACCGGATGGCGTTTTCATCAATCGACCTGATGGCGTTTGCGACACCGTCACCAATGCCGGTGCCGCCGACCTGGTTACGCGGCATGGCAGCAATAATGGCCGCTACCCGGTCCACTTCCGCCTGGTCGGACAGGATGAACCATCCGGTTTCATCCTTTGGCCGCCGGGCTTCCGCCCATATGAGTACGTTCAAAGCGATGCGTTTGTTCGGGCCTGCCGTGATGGCCCTGAGAACGGCCGGATCGCGCAAGGCGGTAGCAATGCCAGACAGCTGCAATCTGTACTCCGCATCATCAACGCTGCCCGATGCATCCACCGCGAGCACCAGCTCGAGATCAACTTCGTCACTGGCCAGTGCGGTGTGCGTTGCAGCACTTGCCAGCACAATCAGCACTGCTGTCAAAGCGCCAAAAAACTGTCTCACAGGGCCATGTTCCGAAAGCCGTTGTCGCTTGCAGGCATGACTTGGCTTACCGCTAAGTGATTGCATCGCTGCATGGAATATTTTCATCAAGGACATGGGTCATGAAATCGCATTATCGCGCAATTGTCATCGGCGGCGGCGTCGTCGGCTGTTCAATTCTGTATCACCTGACGAAAAAAGGATGGTCGGACATTCTGCTGATCGAGCGCGATGAACTGACGTCAGGCTCGACCTGGCATGCGGCCGGCGGCTTCCATACGCTCAACGGCGACCCCAACGTGGCCAAGCTGCAGGAATACACCATCAACCTCTACAAGGAGATTGAAGAGGTCTCTGAACAGTCGACCGGGTGCCATGTCACCGGCGGGGTCATGCTGGTGTCCAACAAGGATCGTTTCGACTGGCTGAAAATGGCTCATGCCCGCAACAAATATCTCGGCGTGGATACCCGCATGATCTCGGTGGAAGAAGCGGCTGAACATTTCCCGCTGATGGACAAGGACCAGTTTGTCGGTGCCATGTGGCACCCGCTCGAAGGCCATCTTGATCCGTCAGGCACCACCCATGCCTATGCCAAGGCGGCGCGGGTGAACGGGGCTGAAATCGTCCGCCAGAACCGGGTTCTGGAAACCAACCAGCTGCCCGACGGCACCTGGTCGGTGGTGACCGAAAAAGGCACCGTTACCTGTGAACACCTGGTCAATGCGGGTGGCCTGTGGGGCCGCGAGGTGGGTCGCATGGCGGGCCTTGAACTGCCGGTTCTGTGCATGGCGCACCAGTACCTCATCACCGAGGAGATGGAAGAAGTCGTTGCCTACAACAACGCCAATGACGGCAAGGAAATAGTCCACGCCATTGATTTCGACGGCGAGATCTACATGCGCCAGGAAGGCAAGGGCATGCTGATGGGTACCTACGAGCCCAATGGCATTCCATGGTCGCCAACCGAAGCGCCGTGGGACTTTTCCACCGAACTGCTGCCGCCGGACCTGGACCAGATTGCCGATAACCTGGAGCGCGGGTTCCAGCACCATCCGGCTTTCCAGTCTGCCGGCATCAAGAACATCATTAATGGCCCGTTCGCCTTCGGGCCGGACGGCAATCCGCTGATCGGACCGATCCGCGGCCTGCAGAATTACTGGGTAGCGTGCGGTGTCATGGCCGGATTCAGCCAGGGCGGCGGTGTCGGCCTGGCGCTGAGCAACTGGATCGTTGATTCCGATCCCGGCTTCGATGTATGGGCCATGGATATTGCGCGTTACGGATCCTACGCCAACATGGCCTACACCAATGAAAAGGTGCGTGAAAACTATGGCCGGCGCTTCCGCATCATGTTCCCCAATGAGGAGCTTCCCGCCGCGCGACCGCTGCGCACCACACCATTGTATGACCGGTTCAAGGCCATGGGAGCGTTCTTTGGCGCATCCTACGGTATTGAAAGCGCCCTGTGGTTTGCGCCAGAAGGCAAGAAGGCGGAAGAAGCCGTTACCTTCCGGCGCTCCGAAGCCTTTGATATCGTTGGCGATGAATGCCGCGCGGTGCGCAATTCGGTCGGCGTGCTGGAAATCTCCGGCTATGCCAAGTACGAGATCACCGGTTCCGGCGCCGAAGGCTGGCTGTCCCACATGCTGGCCAACAAGGTGCCCGCCAAGGGCCGCATGACGCTGGCCCCGATGCTGAAGGAAGACGGCAAGCTGATCGGCGATTTCTCTCTCGCCAAGGCGGACGATGAGCGCTTCTACATATTCGGGTCCGGTGCGGCGGAAAACTATCACATGCGCTGGTTCGAACAGCACCTGCCCGATAACGGGTCGGTCAAGGTGCACGCCTTCGGGCTGGAAATGTGCGGCCTGTCCATTGCCGGGCCAAACTCGCAGAAACTGTTGGCGAAACTGACCAATACCGACGTGTCGACCAGCGCCCTTCCCTTCATGTCATTCCGTGAAGTCGACCTGGGGCTGGTGCCGGCAAAACTGGCGCGCGTCAGCTTTACCGGTGACCTGGGCTATGAGATCTGGGTCGCTGCGGAGTACCTCACCACGCTGCACACCATGATCATGGAGACCGGCGCCGAGTTCGACATCAAGCCGGTTGGCGGCCGGGCGCTCATGTCACTGCGCCTGGAGAAGAACTGGGGAACATGGGCGCGGGAGTACCGCCCGATCTACGGACCTTTCGAAGCCGGTCTCGGCCGCTTCGTCGCCTTGTCGAAGAACGACTTCATCGGCCGCGAAGCAGCTGCCAAGGAAAAGGAAACCGGAGGCGAGCGCACCATGACCGTGTTCACCGTGCACGGCAATGAGGTAGACGTCATCGGTGACGAACCCATCTATCACAATGACAAGTGCGTCGGCTGGATTACCTCAGGCGGTTACGCCCACGCGGCGGACCAGTCGGTGGCGATCGGGTTCCTGCCAACCGAAATGGCCGGTGAGACCGATGGATTTGAGATTGAAATTCTCGGCCAAAACTACAAGGCTAGCCCGCAGAGGGATCCGTTGTTTGATGCCGACGCTTCACACATGAGGTCTTAGACCTTCGCACCTGTCAGGAGCCGCCAATGAAGTCGCATTACAGGGCCATAGTCATTGGCGGCGGCGTGGTTGGGTGCTCTGTGCTGTACCACCTGACCAAGGCGGGCTGGAGCGATGTCCTGCTGATCGAGCGGTCACAGCTGACATCCGGGTCGACGTGGCATGCAGCAGGCGGGTTTCTGACCCTGAACGGCGACCCCAACGTCGCCAAGCTGCAGGCTTACACAATTGAACTGTACGACGAGCTGGAACGCATCTCCGGACAATCCTGCGGCCTGCACCGGTGTGGCGGGCTGTTGATGGCAGACACCGAGGAACGCATGGACTGGCTCAAGATGGCCCATGCGCGGTCAGCCTATCTCGGGCTTGAAACCGAGTTGCTGAGCCCGGCCGAAGCCAAGGCCCGCATGCCGCTGCTCGACGATGCCAAGTTCACCGGTGCCATGTGGGACGCAGCAGAAGGCAATCTTGACCCGTCCGGCACGACCCATGCCTACGCCAAGTCGGCGCGCATCCAGGGCGCCGAGATCGTGCAGGAAAACCGTGTCGTCGAACTGACCCCGCGCGCCGACGGCGGCTGGGATGTGGTGACCGAAAAAGGCACCGTCACTTGCGAGCACGTGATCAATTGCGGTGGCCTGTGGGCGCGTGAGGTTGGCCGCATGGTGGGCATTGAACTGCCGGTGCTGGCCATGGAACACATGTACCTGGTCACCGACGACATGCCCGACGTCATCGCCTACAAGGAAGAACACGGCGCCGACATGCCGATGATTGCCGACTTTGGCGCGGAGATCTACATGCGCCAGGAACGCGCCGGCATGTTGCTGGGCACCTATGAGCAGGACTGCCGGCCATGGTCGCCGAAGGACACGCCGTGGGACTTCGCAGCGGAACTGTTGCCGCCGGACCTGGATCGCATAACGCCTTCACTGGAAAAAACCTTCGAGAGCTACCCGGCCATGGGCCACGCCGGCATCAAGAATGTGGTCAATGGCCCGTTCACCTTTGCGCCTGACGGCAATCCGCTGGTAGGTCCGGTACAGGGACTGTCGAACTACTGGTGTGCCTGCGGGGTCATGGCGGGTTTCAGCCAGGGCGGCGGCGTCGGCCTGACGCTGGCCAACTGGATGGTGAACGGTGATCCCGGCGGCGACATCTGGGCCATGGACATAGCACGCTACGGCGACTGGGCAACCCGCAGTTATACCAATGAAAAGGTGCGCGAAAATTATTCCAAGCGGTTTTCCATCCGCTATCCGAACGAGGAACGCCCGGCGGCGCGACCACACCAGACCACACCGCTGTATGACACCATGGTGAGCCAGGGCGCCGTCATGGGCGACAATTGGGGGCTCGAAGTGCCGTTATGGTTCGCACCTGAAGGTGTTGAGCCCGTCGACATCTTCTCGTTCCGCCGCTCCAATGATTTCGCCCATGTAAAGCGGGAAGTGCTGGGCACGCGTGAACGTGTCGGCGTCACCGAGATTGCAAATTTCGCCAAGTATGAATTCACCGGGCCGGGTGCGGAAAACTATCTGTCACGGCTGATGACCAACAAGATGCCGCGCACCGGGCGCATCTGCCTGACACCGATGCTGAACGAGCAAGGCAAGCTGATCGGTGACTTCACCATCGCCAAGGCGGCGGAAGACAGGTTCATGATGTGGGGATCGGCCCCGGCGCAGGTCTATCACATGCGCTGGTTTGAAAAACACCTGCCGGATGACCGGTCGGTGCGCGTCGAGCGGATCGACCTTGGTCTTGTCGGGCTGTCCATCGCGGGTCCAAAATCCCGTGACGTGCTGGCGGCACTGACCGATGAGGATCTGTCAAATGCCGGTTTCCGGTTCATGGATTACCGTGAAATCGACGTGGCAAGTGTCCCCGCCAGGGTCAACCGCATCAGTTATACCGGTGACTTGGGGTATGAAATCTGGGTGAAACCGGAATATGAACGTCGGCTTTACACGGCAATCATGCAGGCAGGCGAGGCCCACGGTATCGTCAATTTCGGCATGCGGGCGCTACTCACCATGCGGCTGGAAAAGAACTTCCCGACTTGGTACCGCGAACTGCGCCCGATCTACGGGCCATATGAAGCCGGCATGGATCGGTTTGTCGACCTCACCAAGAACGATTTCATCGGCCGCGGCAAGGCGCAGGAAGAACATGGCGGCGGCGGCAAGCTGGCACGAGTGACTTTTGTCGTGGATGCAGATGATGCGGACGTTATCGGCGATGAACCGGTTTCACATAATGGCAATGTTATCGGCTGGGTAACGTCGGGCGGATACGGCCACTTCGTCGATGCTTCACTGGCGCAAGGCTATGTTCCAAAGCAACTGACTGCAGAAACATCCGGGTTTGAGATCGAGATCATGGGCGAGATGCGCCCTGCACGCATCCAGCATGAACCGCTGTTCGACCCTGCCGGTGAACGGATGAGAGGGTAGTTCCAAATCATGAAAATCGCCAAACTGGAAACCTTTGCCAACGAATTCGTTGGTTTCGTACGGGTCACCACCGATACCGGCGACACAGGCTGGGGCCAGGTGTCTACCTATCATTCGGATATCACCGCGCAAATATTCCATCGCCAGGTGGCACCCTACTCGCTTGGCGAGGACGCTTACGATTTCGATGACCTGCTTGATCGTATTACCGAACGCGAACACAAGTTTCCGGGTTCCTACCTGCGCCGCGCCATGGCCGGGCTGGACACGGCATTATGGGACCTGCGCGGCCGGGTGGAAGGCAAACCTGTCGCGGCACTGCTCGGCGGTACGGCGGGACCGCTGCGCGCCTATGCGTCTTCCATGAAACGCGACATCACACCGGAAGATGAGGCTGCCCGGTTCGTCAAGCTGCGCGATGAGCTTGGCTTTGATGCGTTCAAGTTCCGCGTCGGTGCCGAGTGCGGCCGCGATGTGGATGAATGGCCGGGCCGCACCGAAGCCATTGTCTCCGTCGTGTGCAAGGCGCTGGGAGATGAAGCGGCCAAGCTGGTGGACGGCAATTCCGGGTTTTCCGCGGCACGTGCCATCGAAGTGGGCCGCGTGCTGGAAGCCGAAGGCGTTACGCACTTTGAAGAACCGTGTCCCTATTGGGAACCGGAGCAGACCAAGCGGGTAACCGACGCACTTGGAATTGATGTAACCGGCGGTGAGCAGGATTGCGACTTGTCCTGGTGGCGGCACACGATCGACATGCGCACGGTCGATGTCGTGCAACCGGACGTCATGTATATGGGCGGCATGAACCGAACGCTGCGTGTTGTGAAAATGGCCGCCGATGCCGGCCTGCCGTGCACGCCGCACTGCGCAAACCTTTCGCTGGTCACCTTGTGCACCATGCACCTGTTGCGCGCTATTCCCAACGCCGGAAAGTACCTGGAATTCTCCATTGAAGGAGAGGACTACTACCCCTGGCAGGACGGTTTGTTTGTCGAAGATCCTTACACGATTGCCGACGGCAAGGCGACGGTTACAGATGCGCCCGGCTGGGGTGTCGACATCAATCCGGCCTGGCTCGACAAGGCCACATACCAGGTAAGTGAGTTTGCAGCGTAAACAGCATCCAACCAGAAGGAAGCGCCATGCTTGATGCCGTGTTCAGTGACGACCGCAAAAAATCCTATTTCAATCCTGAGGGCAAGGACAAGCCGATGCGCTCGCCGGTGCCGCATTCGGTACTGGTAAAGGCGCGCGACTATCGCCGCCAGCGCATGCTGGACCAGGTGATCAAGCACGATTGTGCTGCCATCTTGATGTATGACCCGCTCAACATCCGCTACACGTTCGACCTGTCCAACATGCAGTTGTGGGGCACGCACAATCCGTTTCACTACGCCATGCTGTTTGCCGACAGCCATTCGATCAATTTCGAGTACCACGGTGCCGAACACTTGGCGGACGGTCTTGCAACCGTACGCGACATCAGGCCAGCCAAGAGCTGGTTCTATTTCTCTGCCGGCAACCGCCTGGATGAACGCGTCAACGCATGGGCCGATGAGGTGGTTGCCGAACTGAAAGCCCACGGCGGCGGCAATATGCGCCTGGCCGTCGACAAGCTGGAGCCAATGGGCACATTCGCCCTGGCGGAACGCGGGGTCACCATCGTCGAGGGCCAGGAGCTCACCGAACTGGCCCGCGAAATCAAGTCGGCAGACGAACTTGAACTGATGAAATGGACGATCCGTGTCTGCGAGGCGGGCATGGCGCGCATCTGGGAAAACTCGCTTCCCGGCAAGACCGAACAGGAAATCTGGGCCGAGCTTCATTATGAAAACATCCGCTCCGGCGGCGAGTGGATCGAAACCCGTCTGCTCACTATCGGCGAGCATTCCAATCCTTGGTTTTCCGAAGCTTCTGATTTCATTGCCAGCGAAGGTGACATCATCGCCTTTGATACGGACCTGATCGGACCTTACGGGTACTGCGCCGACATTTCGCGTACCTGGACCATCGGGCATACCAAGTTCGATGCCAAGCAGCATGAACTGTACTCAGCCGCGCTTGAGCAGATCGAGCACAATTGCTCAATTCTCAAGGCCGGCATGACCGCACGGGAATTCAACGAGAAGTCCTGGCAGATCCCCGAGAAGTACCAGCCGTGCCGGTACTCGGTGGCGCTGCACGGCGTTGGCCTGTGTGACGAGTACCCGTCCCTGCCGTTGCACCCGGACTTTGACAGAGCCTATGACTTCACCTTTGAGGAAAACAGCGTGATTTGCGTCGAAAGCCTGATCGGCGAAGAGGACGGAAAGGAATGCGTCAAGCTCGAAACACAGGTGGTTGTAACCCCGAATGGCGTCGAGGCACTGGATACTTTCCCGTGGGAAGATATTTGACGTGTGCCAAAACAACCACTTGGTAAGGCTTGCTTAAGACTTTGAAAACCTTGCGTTAACCCGACTCGCAGCATCACTTTCAACATGAGTGATGTGATTGATTTTCAGCGTAAGTCGCGTGAGCGTGAGTTGTCCCGACGCAAGTTGAGCGAACCACCTGCAGCTATTGTCCTGTTGACCGAGGCCGGCAAGATTGCCGCCTGGGCAAACGGCCTGGATGAACGCATAGAGGACGTCTGGTTCGGCGAGGACCATGAGGTTCAGTGGCAACCGTTTTCGGTAGCAAAGGAAATGGCCGAGCAGTTGCGACGCCATCCCGCGGCCCAGGCCATGGCACAGGCAGGTTTCCGCATCGAGGCTGTGAGGATTTAAGATCATTTCGCTCACGCAAGCAGCCTTCGGCCGCGCTCCGCGGGGGCGGGCCTGGTTGAGTCATTCTGGTCGAACAGCTTTACTCAGCACTACGTGCTTCGTGCCGTTCTCCGACCCTGAGCAACCGTAGTGGTGAACTCCTCCGAAGCACGGAACGTGGTGACGCAAGGCCGACTGGCCGCCGCACGAAGTGCACCCTAGCGGAGCGCAGCCGCCAGGCTGCTTGCGTGAGCGATATCATGCAAACCTTGCCCACAACCACTTACGACAATTAAAGCACGGAGAACGGCCCGCCGAAGGCGGACAAGTTGTTCGACTACAAAAACACCGCCGGAAATCTCCGGCGGCGTCTTCATTTGATCTTTAGCGAGGCTCAATCAGTACCCGCGGCGGTACATGCAGCGCTCCCAGCGGAATGTGTGCCAGCCGAACCGGCGTGCGCAACGGCGTGCTGAGCGGCGGTAGTGACGTCCGCCACGATAGCCATGGCCGTAGCCATCATAATATCCACCGTGGGCATGAGCACCAGCGATGGCAAAGGCAGTGCCAAGGCCAAGGCCGAGAGCAAACTTGCCCTTCTTGGAAAGGGCCTGTGCAGGTGAAGCCGATGCAGCAGCGATGGTCAGGGCGGCAATGGCGGCAATGGCGGTTTTCTTCAACATCTCTCGTCTCCTAAAGTCTGGTTTGCAGTTCTTGTTTCGTGTGGCGCCCCGTCGCCGGAGCAGCTGGTCTTCAAATCAACTGTCCCCAATCTAGTCATAAGGCCCTGAACCGAACCTGAGCCGGACGTTCATGTCCGGTTCATGTGACATTTATGCTGTTCGAACAGCTTTCTTCGCTTCGCTCAGGCCGTTCTCCGATCCTGAATTGTTGTCTGTTTTTCGAATCGGGATCTGGTTTATATCGCTCACGCAAGCAGCCTTCGGCTGCGCTCCGCTGGGGCGCACTTCGTGCGGCGCGCAGTCGCGCTTGCCTCAGCACTAACGTGCAAGGGTTTATTCCGCTCACGCAAGCAGCCTTCGGCTGCGCTCCGCTGGGGCGCACTTCGTGCGGCGCGCAGTCGCGCTTGCCTCAGCACGTTCCGTGCTTCGGAGGAGTTCACCACTACGGTTGTTCGAGGTCGGAGAACGGCGCGAAGCACGCAGTGCTGAGTAAAGCTGTTCGACCAGAATAATGGACCACAACCCGCACCTGCCTGCGTGATGAACGCCCACTAGGCCCGACGGGCCTCGGGCCGGTCAGGCCCGCCCCCGCGGAGCGCAGCCGAAGGCTGCTGGCGTGAGCGATGTGAAGCCCGCCTAAACCAGAAGGGCGCGCTGCTTCACATCCTTCGTCCACACATATGCACACAACAACGGGTGCATCCCGACATTGGTGGCGTGCGGGACATAGGGCTCGTGCCAGATGGTTTCGCCCGGTTCGCGCGGGGAAAACTCCTCGTCGCGCATCCGCCAGTCGCTCATGCCCGACAATACCCAGTACAACTCCGGGGCCGGATGCGAATGGTTGGGGTAATTCAGGCCAGGGCCCAGCAGGAACAGTCCCAGCAGAAAATCATCACCCGGATAAGCACCGTTCGGCCCGATGATCTCGGCATAGGCGTAATTGTCCATGTAATGGGGCTGGCCCATGGCTTCGTTCGAGTAGTTGGGGTTCTGGGCCCAGTGCAGGTCTTCCTCAACCGCTGCCAGCGATGCGGCCACATCCGGCGCGACCAATAAGGTCGAAGCGACCACATCCGGCAGAAACCGGCAGGCCGGCAAGCGCCTCGGCGAAGGGGTTGTCAGTGCTGTTGCAGATGTATCCTGCTGAGCCAGGCGCGCCAGAGCCTCGTCAACACCGTCTTCACCGGCATTGTTTGCCTGCAAGGTCGACCTGATTGCGCGGATCAGCCATTGTGCCGTGTCGTGGACATGCGATGTCATGTGCTGCTCTCCCCCAATACCAAAGGCCGATGCTCCCACACAATCGATACCGTGTCCTGCCCCCTGTCCGACAGTAAAATTCACCAACAAGATTAACGCTGGCGGGTTTTCAGCAACCGCTTTTCAGATCATTGAAACCGGTCCATGCTGGTACCAGTTATTTCCACCAGCCAGGGTCAGGTGAAATCATGGACGCAATCGACTTCGTACTGGGCCTTGAGGCATCTCGCATCCCGGCAACCGCACGTCATCACGCCACCCGAACCCTGATCGACACGCTGGGAGTGGCAGCCGCGGCAACACAAACGGACAATTCACGTATTTTGCGTGACTTTGCCAGCACGGCTTTCGGCGCACCGGGCAAGGCGGCAAGGCTGTTGTTCGACGGACGCGCCGTTTCCCTGCCGGGCGCCGGGTTTGCCAATTCGGGGTCCATCGATTCACTTGACGCTCATGACGGCCAGAAGAGCACCAAGGGCCATATGGGCGTGGTCGTCATCCCTGCCCTGTTTGCATTTGCAGAAGGTGAGATACCTGTGTCCGGCAGGGAGTTCATGACCCGGCTGGTGATCGGCTACGAGATTGCGACACGGGCCGGGCTGGCGCTGCATGCAAGCGTATCGGATTACCACACATCCGGGGCGTGGAACGCGGTTGCTGCTGCAGCCATCGGCGCACGGGCCCTGAAGCTTGATGCCGACTGGACCCGGCACGCGCTCGGCATCGCCGAATACAATGGACCGCGCTCGCAGATGATGCGCTGCATCGATCACCCGACCATGGTCAAGGACGGCGCGACCTGGGGCGGCTTTACCGGCATCGCGGCTGCACAACTCGCACAGCTCGGCCACACCGGTGCACCGGCCGTCACCATGGAGAACCCGGACCTGGCATCGTACTGGAACGACCTCGGCGGGCGCTGGTATGTCAGCGACCAGTACGTCAAGCTCTACCCCGTGTGTCGCTGGGCGCAACCGGCCATCGCGGCTGCCTTGTCCCTGAGCGACCGGTTTGATGTGGCAGACATATCCAGCATCCATATCGAGACATTTCACCAGGCAAAGCGCCTGCCGCTGGCGGAGCCGGAGAACACCGAACAGGCGCAGTATTCCATCAAGTTTCCGGTTGCTGCCGCCCTGGTGCGCGGGCGTATCGGCGTGGCAGAAGTAACCGGACCGGCGCTGCAGGACCCTGACATATTGCGGTTGGCCAACATGATCGAAGTGACAGAAGACGACGAAGCCAATGCGGCCTTTCCCGCAGACCGCCTGGCCCGCGTCCGCATATCACTGGCCGACGGGCGGACGCATGAAAGCGCGATGATGAAGGCGGTCGGTGACCCGGAAAATCCGATCAGCGACGGCGACCTTCATGCCAAGTTCACCAGCCTCGCCGCACCGGTGCTGGGTGAGCGCCGGGCTGCCCGGTTGCTTGAAACGTGCAACGGGCTCTGGGAGGCTGATACCGCTTCAGACCTGGTTGAGCAGGCAATGCAACCGATTTCAGACTAGGCGATCGCCAGTGCTGCCTTGCGGCCTTCGTAGATCGCCATGTGAGCCTTGCGCGGGGCGTTGCAGTCGCCGGCCACGGTGAACGGCGGGCAATCGCCGAGTGCCTGGATGTCGTCGGCAAACTCCGTGTTGGGGCTGGCCACGGTGGCAAGGACCAGGGTTTCAAAATTCTGTTCGAAGGTCTCACCGGTCAACAGGTTGATAAAGCGCGCTACAGAGCCTTCATTATCCGGTTTGCCCCATGACTGCAGCGCGGTGTCTGTCAACGCCACGCCGCCGTGGCGCGCAAATCGCGCGCGCGCCACATCGTCTGCCCCGGTTCCTGAAAGTTCTGCCGCCAATACGCCGTTGGCCGTCATGGCGGTCACCTTGTGACCGGCCTCGGCCAGGTATAGTGCCGTACCAATACCGCGCCAGGAATGCAGGTCGTCAAGCACCAGCACCCGCTCGCCGATCATCGCGCCGTTCTCGAGAACGGTGTGATAGCTGATGACATTCGCCTCGTCATGGCCCGGCAGCACATCGTTCATCGGCAAGGCGCGCTGGAACCCTGACGTTACCGGCTTGATGCCGGTTGCCGCAATGATGTGATCGGGGTGAAGGTGGCGTACCGTCAGCGGTGTTGCCGCTTCACCAAGCTTCACATCAACACCCAGGCGCTCCAGTTCATGGCCATACCATTTTATGTGTTCAGCAATTCTCGATCGTGTCGGCTGGCGCCCGGCAAGGTGCCACTGGCCGCCAATCATCGGACCGCGCTCGATCAGTGTGACCTTGTGGCCAGCTTCCGCTGCAACCCGTGCCGCTTCCAGGCCGGCCGGCCCGGCTCCCACCACCAGTACCGATTTGCGGCGTTCGGTCTTGGCTATCTTGTCGCCGCGCCATTCCCATTCGCGTCCCACGGACGGGTTGACCAGGCAGGAAATCCAGTAGTCCTTGTAGCGGCGCGCAATGCACTGCTGATTGCAGTGAATGCAAGGCCGGATACTGGCTCCGTTGCCGGCTTGTGCCTTGTTGGCCAGATGCGGGTCGGCAATCTGGGCGCGCACCATGGAGCAGGTGTCGGCCTGGCCGGTAGAAATGACCTGTTCGGCCTTTTCCGGTGAATGAATACCGGCTTCCGCCTGCACCCGGGCATGGCGCATTTGATGCTTGAGATGGTCGGACAGATGTGCGCCTTCGACACCTTCGTGGATGTGGGTCGGGATAATCGGCTGGTCGCGGAAATAACTGCCGGTGCCGCAGGTCACATAATCCATCAGGCCGCGCTCGTCGTGCCAGGCGGCAATCTCGCTCAAGGCTTCCAGCGACAAAGCCGGTTCGGCCATCTGATCGACTGACACCGCCATGCCGATGATGAAGTCGGAACCGCACGCCTCGCGAATGCGCTTGAGGATTTCAGCCGAAAACCGCACCCGGTTTTCCAGGCTGCCGCCCCACTTGTCATCGCGCCGGTTGGACCAGGGCGTCCAGAACTGATCGACCAGGGAATGATAAGCGGCAAAGATTTCGATGCCGTCAAAGCCTGCCTGCTGGGCGCGGTCGGCAGCAGCTACAAACGAGGCAATCAGTTCCTCGATCTCCGCCTCGCTGACCGCATGACCACCGTCTGAATCATGCATTGACGGCATGCCCGAGGCCGACCAATTGGCGTGGAAGGAGTTGGCGCCGTCACCATGTTGCCCGACATGGTAAAGCTGGTGCAGCATTACCGTGTCATAGTTGCTGCAGGCCTCGTTAATCTTGCGCAGCGGCGCGATAATGGCGTCGTCATTGGCGCGGAAATTGCCGCGTGTCAGCACGCCGGATGCATGCACCGGGACCGGCTCCACCACGATCATACCGGCGCCCCCCTTGGCGCGTTCGACGTAGTAGGCCTTGGTTCGGCGCGATGGCAGGCCATTCTCGGCCATGTTGTTGGTATGGGCACCAAACACAATGCGGTTTTTCAACCGCTTGTGATTGATTGTAATCGGCGTAAACAAATGCGGATATGGATTGCTCATGGGAAATTCAAATTCAGGTTGCCGTTGGAAATCAATTTCAAGTCGCCGTCGAAATTCAAGTCTCAGGGTGCCGCCCGTCACATTATTGTCATAGTTTTTCCACTGATTTGCCAAGTCCTCGTTGCAATTTTTTCTCATTTCGGCTCAAAATCAACGGTCCATGGCGGTTTCGGGCGATATAGTTCTGCGATCCAGTCCATAAAACTGCGCACTTTCAAAGGCTCATAAAGCTTGCCGGCGCACAGGGCATAGATACCCAGTACACCCCCCGACCAGTCCGGAAGCACCCGCACCAGCTTGCCCGATGCAATGTCCCGGTTGGCAATGAAGTCCGGCTGCAGTGCAAGCCCGCCTCCCGCAATGGCAATTTCTTCTATGGCATCACCGCTGTTGGCCGAGACCGCCGGCGATATACGCACCTGTTCAAGCGTGCCTTTACCGTCACGCAGCGACCATACATTGCCTTCATGGCCAAAAGTGTACCCAAGGCAACGATGGTCGATCAGGGCTTCCGGCGTTTCCGGGCAGCCATGGCTTGCAATGTAGCCGGGGCTCGCGCACAGGACCACTTCAACAGCGGCTATGCGCCTGGCAATCAGGTTGGAATCCGCCAGCTTGCCGGTAATGCGGATCGCGACGTCGAACCCCTCTTCAACCAGATCCACGGTACGGTCATTCAGCGATATGTCCACGGCGACGTTGGGGTTTGCCGACGTGTACTGCCTGAGATAGGGCGCCACATGGCGCACCCCGAATGACATGGGCGCCGACAGCGCAAGCCGGCCCTGCGGGGTCAGGGTCTGAAGGCCGGCAACCCGGTCTGCCTCGTCAAGCTGTGCCAGAATCTCCCTGGCGCGTTCAATGTAGGCAGCGCCCGTGCTGGTCAGGCTGAGCGAGCGGGTTGTGCGGTTGAGCAGACGGGCGCCGAGATAGGCTTCAAGATCAGCCACATGGCGCGATGCCATATTGCGTGAAAGACCGAGAGCCTCAGCCGCCGCTGCGAAACTGCCCTGATCGACAATGGTGACAAAAACCTCAATGGCGCGAAGACGATCCATATTATCTCCTTTTAAGGGATAATATATCTCACAATCGCCAGATTATCTCCAGCAGCAAATGCACTACCTATGCGGTATCGAAACCCATTTCATCGAAAGGTTCACTGAAATGAACAATGATCAACTGACTGCAAACGGTATCGCCCTGCTGCGCATCACCCTGGGCATCGCCGCCATCGCGCACGGGCTTCTAAAGGTCTTTGTCTTCACCCTGCCCGGCACGGCCGGGTTTTTCGAATCCCTCGGCCTGCCCGGATTCCTGGCCTACATCACCGCATTTGTCGAGATTGTCGGTGGCCTGGCCCTGGTCGCCGGTTTCCAGACCCGCCTGGTCTCTGTCGCCATGGTCCCCATCCTGCTCGGCGCAATGTGGGCTCATTCCGGCAATGGCTGGGTGTTCTCCAACCAGGGCGGCGGCTGGGAGTACCCCCTGTTCTGGGCGGTTGTCCTGATTGTGCAGGCCATGCTTGGCAGCGGCGCCTTTGCGGTAGATGATATGCAGGCCCGCAAGACATCGGCCAACGTGTAGCCTCAGGAGTTTACCCCAATGTTCAAGAATATCCCCCCTACTCCACAGGCACCGGTCGCGGCCGGTGTCCGCATCGGCCATGTTCACCTGAAGGTTGCCAACATTGACCGTGCGCTTGAGTTTTATGTCGGCGTACTGGGCTTCGGCGTAAAACAGCGCTATGGCGAACAGGCGGCGTTTATCGCTGCCGGTGACTACCATCACCATATCGGCCTCAACACCTGGGAAAGCGAGGGCGGCTCGCCGCCCCCGCGCGGCACCACCGGCCTGTTCCACCTGGCTATCGTGTATCCGGAACGGGCTGACCTGGCTGATGCCCTGAGGCGCGTCAGAAACGCCGGCTATGAGCTTGAAGGAGCATCCGATCACGGCGTGTCGCAGGCGCTCTACCTGCGCGATCCGGACGGCAACGGTGTCGAACTGTACTGGGACCGGCCGCAAGCGGACTGGCCGCAAGATGAAGACGGAACGCTTGCCATGGTCACCGAACGGCTGGACCTGGATGCATTGTTGGAAGAAGCGGCCTGATCAGGACAGTCCCGGGCCGGTGATTTCCTTGAGCAGCTTGCGGTAGATCGCTTCGCGGTAAGCATCATAATCATTGGCGGGCAACACAAAGTGGTACGGCCCGCCAATGATCGATTTTCGAAAATAGTGATCAAGCGTCGGCCATTCGTTCAAAATGGCCAGTCCGTTGATGGTAATGCCGCGCGCAATCACGTCATCACGTGCAACCTCGACAATCTCGCCCCGGTTGTTGCGGCCATCGGACGAGATGTCGATGACCCGCCGTTGCGCAGTGAACGGGGCTGCGGTTGCAGCGGCTGCGGCAAACTGCAGGGCAGCGCCGATTGCCGTCCCACCTTCGGCAAGTTGCCGCTGAACAGAAAAAATCTTCTGGGCAAAGGCATTGGCGGAAGCCGGGCCGTCGATCACGGTCCACGGCGTCGACAAAGCCTGGTTTTCGGCATCCGACCACTGAAACACCGTTACAGCGATGCGCCCGAGCGGCCCGCTCTCGATGGCGCGGTGCACTTCCCGGGTCTGGAACGCCTGACCGATCCCGTCCATCTGCAGCCGGAACTCGCGTGCATCCACCGAATAGGAACAGTCAACCGCCAGCACCAGTATCAGGTCTACCTCACCACCGGCCTGGGCCTTGCCGGGGCCGGCAAGGTGCACGGCACCAGCCGCGCCGCCGGCTGCCGCAGCACCCGACAGAACCAGCATCCGCCTGCGCGATAAGAGCTGACGAATGCTGTTACGGTTCATGGTGATATCGTGTCTCTGCCTGTATGTCTTTAACCGGGCGACAAGCCGCGAAGGCGTTCAGAGCGACGACGTAGCAGTTCCAATGTCGTCAACAGGCAAATAGAGATCAGCACCAACACCGTCGCAACCGCAAGAATGGTTGGTGAGATCTGCTCGCGAATGCCGGAGAACATCTGCCGGGGAATCGTGACCTGATGCACATCTGCCAGGAAGATCACAGCAACCACTTCATCCAGTGAAGTGATGAAGGCAAACAGTGCGCCGGAGATCATACCCGGCATAATCAAAGGCATGATAACACGGCGGAACGTGGTCCAGCCATTTGCACCAAGGCTTTTCGAAGCACGTATCAGTGAATTATCGAAACCGGTCAGGGTTGCGGTGACAGTAATGATTACAAACGGCACTCCCAGCGTGGCATGAGCCAGAACAATACCCAGATCTTCATTAATGAGGCCCCGGGGGAAGAACGGAAACGTGTCCTTCTTTGCATAAAAGAAGAACATGCCAGTTGCCGTGATCACCAGTGGCACAATCATCGGCGAAATCAACAAGCTTGTTATGGCTGATCTCCACGGCATTTCGGGGCGTGACAACCCAAGTGCTGCCAGAGTGCCGAAGAACGTCGCCATGATGGTGGCCAGAACGGCAAACTTGAATGAATTGAACGCGGCTTTCACCCAGGTCGCATTGTTCCACATGTCAGACCACCAGCCTTCGACACGATTGGGGTCATTCATGCCGAACAGCATGATGTCCTGATACCAGCGCGTCGAAAAAGCATTCGGGTCAAGTGACATCATCCCCTGCGTAAAGCTGAAATAGGGTTCCGAATTAAACGACAACGGCATTATTATAAGCACCGGCGTGATGAGAAAAATAAAGATCATCGTGCAAATCAGCAGGAATATGTACTGACCGATTTTCTCCAGCCACGTCGTGTAGGGCGGCATTTCACTCATGAAATACAGGGGCAGTCCTACAATCAGCGCGAAACCGATTGTGGCCACCAGTGTACCGGTGAACAGAAAAGCTATAACGCACGCCACCGCGAAAGCGATGTAACCGGGTGCTGGCAATTTATCCAAAGCAGTCATGACTTGCTCCTCACCCGAACTTCAGATTGTCGACGCCGACAAGCTTGTTGTAGATCCAATAGAAGATCAGCACTATTGCGAGCAGAATGGCACCAAGCGCTGACCCCAAACTCCAGTTGAGCGTCTTCTTGATGTGATCTGCGATGAGGTTTGAGATCAACAATCCATCGCTGCCGCCCACAAGTGCCGGTGTGATGTAGTAGCCGATTGCCAGAATGAACACGAGCAGAGTGCCGGCTGCAATTCCCGGTATGGTCTGCGGGAAATACACTTTGACAAATGAATAGGTCCCTGTGGCGCCAAGCGAACGCGCCGCGCGCATGTAATAGGGCGGAATGGTTTTCATGACCGAATACAGCGGCAGGATCATGAACGGCAACAAAATGTGCACCATCGCGACAATCGTACCGGTCTGATTGTAGATCATCTGAATTCGGCTTTCCTCGGATATGACCCGGGTGAAAACCAATATGTTGTTTACAATGCCTTCGGTCTGCAGCATCGCAATCCAGGCGGTCGTGCGCACCAGAAGCGATGTCCAGAACGGCAACAGAACCATGATCATCAGCAGGTTTGACGTTCTCAATGGCAATGTCGCCAGCAGGTAAGACACCGGATAGGCGACCAGCAGGCAAATGAACGTAATCAAAGCTGACAGCCACAATGTCTTGCCCAGAATTGGCAGGTAAATCTGGTACAACGGATCAGCCCGGACGATTTCGTTGTTCTCGTCATACTTCCTGTCCGTCGCGGCCAGATAGAACGAACCCGTGTAATTGCCTGAAATCCGCTGCAGTGTCCGCCAGATGTGCTGGTTTTCCCAACGCTTGTCCAACTCAATCAGGGCTTCCTTGTAGGGGCCCTCGGTAATGTTCTTGACCTTGCGGGCGGACTTGGTGAACAGCCCACGCGAACCGGGTATCTCGTAGTTCACTCGCGTTGCCAGATTGCCGACGGTCTTGCCGATTTCATTGCTCTTCTTGGCTTCCGTCATGTCCTTGACAAACACCTCGAACATGGCCTCAGGCGGGAGATCTTCACCATCCCACTCATGAATCACTTTTGAGAAGTTCGGCAACACATTTGGACCGATCGGACTATATATTGACCGGAACAACATCTCACCAATCGGCAGGACAAATGCGACCAGAAGGAACAGAAGCAAGGGCAGCACCAGCAGCAGCGCCTGCATGCGTTGGCGCCTGGTGGCGCGTGCCAAAGAAACCTTAAGTGGCACACCATCACTGGTGGTTATGCTTTCCGGCACGCCAGATGCAGGTACATCGGTCATGATATGCCTTCTTCCCCATCCCTGTCGGCAGGCTTTTAAACAACCCGTCCAACCATTTCAAAAAAGTACTCAATGAGACCGGACGGATGACAAGCACCCGTCCGGCCCAGGCTAAATAAGCCCTATTTTGCGAGCCAGGCGTTGAAACGCTCGTTCAACGCATCCTGGTTGTCTGCCCACCATTCAAAGTCGTTCTGAACAGCGTTGGTCAAGTTGTTTGCCGCGGTCGGCATCTGCGGACCCATGTCGATCTTGCCGTCTTCATATTTGCCCACGAGAGGCGCTGAAGACATGCGAGCCGGGCCGTACGCAATGTACTTGGCCTGGTTGGCAAGTTGCTGGGTTTCCGTGGAGAACTTCAGGAACTCCATGGCCTTGTCCTTGTTTGGAGCACCCTTTGGAATTGCCCAAAGGTCGATGTCCCAAACCTGACCATCCCACACGATGACGAATGGCTTGTTCTCTGCTGCAACGGCGTTGAAGATACGGCCATTGTAAGCCGTGGTCATCAGCACTTCACCATCAGCCAGAAGCTGTGGCGGCTGTGCGCCGGCTTCCCACCATACAGCGTCACCCTTGATGGTGGCGAGTTTGGCGAATGCACGGTCGATTGCTTCAGGCTTAGCCAGTTCAGCGTAAACGTCCTTGGCAGCGATACCGTCAGCGATCAAAGCAAACTCGAGGTTCGGCTTTGGACCTTTACGCAGACCGCGCTTGCCGGCCCAGGTCTTGGTGTCGAAGAAGTCAGCCATGGTGGTTGGCTTCTTGTCGCCGATCTTGGTGTCGTCATAGGCATAGATGGTTGACCACACGATGTTTGCCACTGCGCACTCATGCAGTGTACCGGGCAGGAAATCTTCCTGAGCCGGTTTACCGTCAGCACCTGCAGGCAGGGTTGATGCATCGATCTTTTCGAAGATGCCTTCATCGCAACCGCGAACAGCGTCGGACAACTCAACGTCAACGATGTCCCAGGACACATTGCCGGCTTCAACCTGGGCTTTCACTTCGGCAATACCGCCGGAGTAATCAACCGAATTGATCTTGGTGCCGGTCTTGGCGGTGAAAGGCTCATGATAGGCTTTCACCTGGCTCTTCGTGTAGGCGCCGCCCCACGATACAGCCGTAAGCGAGCCATCAGCGCTGGCAGCTGTAGAGACAGCTCCAAGTGCCAGAATCGACAGGCTTGTTGTTAAAAATTTCTTCATCCAGACTTACTCCCTTTGGTAGAACGGTGGCTCAACAAAACCCCCGGTAAACCGCCCTGCTCTCACTATTGAGAGCAGAACAGAATTCTATAATTCAATCAGGCTGCCATATCATCCAGCGCCCGGCAATCCTCAGCCTGCCAGCCCAAAGTCGTGGTCTGGCCCTGGGTGAGTTCGTGATGCTCGGCATTGTTGGGCACTTTGACAATAAAGTCGGTGTGACCGGCAACCGACATGCGCGTGCGAATGTGGTCGCCCAGATAAATCAGTTCCTCAACCTTGCCGGTCAGCGTAACTGTGTTCTTGGTTTTCTTCGGCTCAATTGCAACGCGTTCTGGGCGAACCGACAACAGTGTACGCTCTCCCTTGGCACTAATGCCAACTGCCAGCGCTTTGACGATATCACCAGAATCCAGCTTCACGGTGGCCAGCCTGTCCCTGCCAACCTCCTGCACCGTGCCGCGCAGCTTGTTGTTCTCGCCTATGAACTGGGCCACGAAGGAGTTCTCCGGGCGTTCATAGAGCTCTTCCGGGCTCGACAATTGCTGAATTATTCCATCCTCGAAGACTGCAACGCGATCCGACATGGTCAGCGCTTCAGACTGGTCATGGGTGACATAGACCACGGTCACACCGAGTGACTCGTGAATATGCTTGATTTCATACTGCATCTGCTCGCGCAGCTGTTTGTCGAGCGCGCCAAGCGGCTCGTCCATCAATACGAGATCAGGTTCAAACACCAGCGCGCGGGCAACCGCTACACGCTGCTGCTGGCCGCCTGAAAGCTGTGCCGGGCGCCGGCCGCCGAATTCCGGCAGCTCCACCATTTCCAGTACTTTCTTTACCCGCTCTTCCTGTTCGGCCTTCGACTGGCCTCTGACAGCCAGTGGAAACGCCAGGTTTTCCGCAACCGACATATGTGGAAACAGGGCATAGTTCTGGAACACCATGCCAATGCCGCGCTTGTGCGGCGGCACGTTGTTGATCGGATTGCCGTTGAGATAAATCTCGCCGTGCGTGGCAGGTTCAAAACCTGCAAGCATCATCAGCGTTGTTGTCTTGCCGGAGCCCGACGGGCCCAACATGGTGACAAACTCGCCTTGGGCGATATCGAGATTCAGATCTTTTACGACCAGCGTTTCGCCGTCATAACTTTTCTGAACGTTTTGAAAGCGAACCATCGGTTCGCCGGAAGCACCAGCATTACCCATTCAACACCCCGAACAACGTTCCACCCAGCTGACCATGCAATTTGACGCACGGTCTCGTTTTTTGTTGCGGCAAACATAAACTCTTGCCTGACAATTTAGCAACAGTGATCATTTTTTCACCATAATCAACAGCGGAAACGCCTTTTCCTGTTCAAATTGCGCCATATTGGCCAGATTGGTTAATCCCACGCAACAAGCGTGCCAATCAGGCCCTTGCAATCCGGGCATCATTCCACTGTGCGGCAGGGTTTTTCAAAACTGGCCGTTGCAGCTTGACGAGACCGTTTGCGGTCGCCAAATATGTCGGCATGAGCACATCCATACAAATGCCAGCCGATGCGGCGTCTGAAATGATCGATCCGTTCGGGCGCCATGTGAGTTATCTAAGGGTATCGGTTACCGACCGCTGTGATTTCCGCTGTGTCTATTGCATGTCGGAAAACATGACCTTCCTGCCCAAGAAAGACATCCTCACGCTGGAAGAACTCGACCGGCTGTGCACCGTGTTTGTCGAAAAGGGTGTCAAGAAACTGCGCCTGACCGGCGGTGAACCACTGGTTCGCCGCAATATAATGTCGCTGTTTGAAAACCTGTCGCGGCACCTGAAGTCCGGCGCGCTGGAAGAACTGACCCTGACAACCAATGGCTCGCAGCTTGAGAAGTACGCTTCGCAGATGGTCGACCACGGCGTCAGGCGGATCAATGTGTCGCTCGATACCATTGATGCCAAAAAATTCAAGGACATCACCCGCTGGGGCGACCTGGACAAGGTGATGGGCGGAATCCGGGCTGCGCAGGCCGCAGGCCTTGCAATCAAGATCAACATGGTCGCCCTGAAGAATTTCAACGAAGACGAAATCGAACCGATGATGAAGTGGTGTCACGGTGAAGGCATGGACCTGACATTGATCGAAACCATGCCGCTCGGCGAGATAGAAGAAGACCGTACAGACCAGTACCTGCCCTTGTCAGTGGTCCGCGCCAACCTGCTGGACAAATACTCGCTGGAAGACATCCCCTACAAGACCGGCGGTCCGGCCCGGTATGTCGAGGTCAGGGAAACCGGCGGCAGGCTGGGCTTCATTACACCAATGACCCATAATTTCTGCGAAAGCTGCAACCGGGTGCGGCTGACCTGCACCGGCACGCTTTACATGTGCCTCGGCCAGGACGATGCGGCCGACCTGCGAGACCCGCTGCGTGCATCTGAAGGCAACGAACTGGTGAGCGCCGCCATTGATGAAGCCATTGGCCGCAAACCGAAGGGCCATGACTTTATCATTGACCGGCGCACCAAGTCTCCCGCCGTGACCCGCCACATGAGTGTGACCGGCGGCTAGGGTACGGACTCCCGGCAACAATCGGTGCACTGAGAGACGGCAATTAAGTATACTTGTATTCGCTTGCCGTATTTTCGCCCAAAACCGACTCGGTGCCATTGACTTATCGCGGCTGGAAACCGAAACAGAAGCGGGGAAAATATTCCAAGCCTGACGGCCATGGGAAATTCAGGGAGACGTACCGGTGACAATGAACCGACGCAGGGCCATCACGCTTATTGGAGGAGCCGCTGCAACAGCAGGTCTGGCGACGCCGGCCCTGTCTCAGAACAGAAAGATCACCGTAGGCGCATTGCGCTTCACCAGTCACTCAGGAAGCTTCATCGCCTTTGAACGGGGATATTTTGCCGACGCCGGTCTGGATGTGGAACTGAAGTTCTTTCAGGCCGCCCAACCCATGGCCATCGCGATCGCATCAGGTAGTATCGATTACGCTGTTACAGCCGTTTCAGGCGGTTTGATCTCGCTGGCTCAAAAAGGTGCGGTGAAGGTCATCGGCGGCGCGCTTTCCGAGGAGCCGGGCATAGACGGGCAAAAGATCCTGGCCTCGGATGCCGCGTTCAAGGCAGGCCTGACCTCCCCGAAGAAGCTGGACGGCAAAATCTTCGGCATGTCCACGGCCGGGTCCAGCTTTCACTATATGGGCTCGAAGGTCGCCACAGCCGAAGGCGTATCCATGAAGTTCAAACCGCTGCAAAAAGTGGGGGCGATCATCGGCGCGCTGAAATCCGGTCAGATCGACGCCTGGTCCATCGTGCCGCACATCGCCAAGCCGCTGGCCAAATCCGGCGCGGCGCACATCATCGGCAGCGTTTCGGACTACCTGCCCAATTATCAGATTACGACGGTGTTCACCTCGGCCCGCAACGCTGCGGAACAGAAAACCATGACAGGTGACTTCCTGACCGGATTTTCCAAAGGGGTTGCCGACTATAACGCAACAATGATTGCCCGAACTCTCGGCAAGGACGGTGTCGACGACATGGTCCGGCTGATCCATAAATATGTCTACGCGGATCGCCCGCTGGCAAAGGCAGCCCCTTCCATCATCAACGGCACCATGCGACTGAACGAGGGAGCCGCGTTGAACGTGGCTTCGATCCAGGACCAGTTGAAGTGGTTTCAGTCCGAAGCGCTGGTCGATGCCGATGTAACAATGGATACACTTGTCGATACGAGTTATGTGAAAACGATCCGCGCCTAGAGTCAGGACCCTGGGACCACCACCACCGCCGGAGCACTGTTCATGGATATCCGTCTATCAGGGATCAGTCATTCCTACGGCGACTTCGAGGTCCTGCGTAACATCTCGCTGGACATTCCATCGGGCAAGATCGTCTGCATTGTCGGGCCTACGGGCTGCGGCAAGTCAACACTGCTCAGGCTGATCGGCGGGCTTGAGAATCCCGCCAAGGGCAGTGTCCTGCAACTGGGTGAGCCTGCTGAAGACTGCCTGAACCCGCTGACCTATGTGTTCCAGGATTTTGCCCTGCTGCCGTGGAGAACGGTTGCGGGGAACATTTCCCTGGTGCTGGAAGATCACGACCTTGCACGTGCAGACAATAAGAAGACCATCGCCGATGTGCTGGCCCGTACCAAGCTGACGGATTTTGCCCGTGCCCTGCCCAAGCAGCTTTCAGGCGGCATGAAACAGCGTGTGGCCATTGCCCGGGCGCTGGCAGTGAAGCCTGCCGTCATGCTGATGGACGAACCTCTGTCGGCACTGGACAGCCAGACACGTGAGCTGCTGATGGACGACCTGGTTGCGCTGTGGACGCGACAGCCTTTCACGGCCGTCTATGTAACCCACAACCTGGACGAGGCGGTTCGCATGGGGCATTCGATCGTCGTTCTGTCGCGCTGCCCCGGCCAGATACGGGAGATCGTGCATCTGGAGAAACCGCTGGATGAACGCAGTTACGGCGATAGTGACCTCCAGTTCCGGCAGAAGTATCTGTGGAATCTGATGCGCGACGAGGCGCAGGCTGCAGCTTCGGAGTTGATCAATGTCTAGGGTCAGGGCCCATTAATCTTATGCAATTCTGTTTAAAAGAAAACAGTCGAATGATGTTGAAAAAGCGCAAGGCAAGGCTTTGTGCCTTGTCGAGCATTTTTCGACTTCAGGCGGGTGTTTTCTTTCAAACCCGAAGGGCGGGGTTTATTTTGCTTCTGACCGCGTTGAAAGGGCTTGAAAACCGGACGGTTTCCTGCGCCCTTTCGCCTTGTCAGAAGCAAAATATCCTCCCGCAGAATGGATAAGATTAATGGGTCCTGACCCTAATACGGAAGAAACAGGCATTGCCCGCCAGGTCGCTTTTCGCGGCGGCGGCTTCGCGCCGACACCTTATCGCTGGATCGGACTGGCGGTATTCGTGGTGCTGGTTGGCCTGGCTGAAATCGGTACGCGTACCGGTGTGATTTCACCGCTGACACTGCCGAAGCCGTCGGACGTCCTGCTGACATTCCGAGAACTCTACGATTCCGGTTTATTGTGGACCCATCTGGCCCCTTCCCTGACGCGTCTTGCGGTCGGCGCTGCGCTTGGCGCAACGCTTGGCGTGGGCATGGGCGTGCTGATCGGCCTGTTTTCCTATATCCGCGCCGGCATGGTGCCGTTGGTAGCAGCCATATTCCCGATACCCAAGATCGCCCTCTTGCCGCTGTTCGTCATCTGGTTCGGTATTGATGAAGCCTCGAAGTATGCGTTGATCGCGTTCGGCACCTTCACCCCGACAGTTGTTGCCACCTATGGCGCGGTCGACAATGTGGACCGCACCCTGATCCGCATGGGGCAAAGCTTCGGCATGAGCTGGAAGTCAATTGTCCGCAAGATCATCCTGCCCGGCGCAATGCCGGGCATCCTGTCGGGTTTGCGGATTTCGCTTGCCATCGCCATCATCCTGCTGGTTGCCGCCGAAATGCTGGGCGCGGAACACGGCATCGGCGCCTACATCCTGGAGGCAGGCTCGCTGTATAATCTTGAGCGCCTGTTTGCGGGTGTTGTTATCCTGTCGCTGCTGGGCGTGCTGCTCAGTGCCGTAATCGGCGCGATTGAGCGCTATGTGCTGCGCTGGCGAACCTGAAACGGTCCGGCATCATTCACCGGCCACCGGTTACATCCAGCAATACACCGTTGACGTAGGACGCCGCCGGCGACAACAGCCAGACAACGCTCTCCGCCACCTCTTCCGCAGTCCCTCCCCTGCCCATCGGCACCTGGCCCTGCAAGCGCTCCACCCGATCCGGTTGGCCGGATGAGGCATGTATGTCAGTGTGGATCAGGCCGGGACGCACCGCATTCACCCGGATGCCCTGGCCCGCGACCTCCTTCGACAGCCCCAGCGTCATGGCATCAATGGCGCCCTTGGACGCGGCGTAGTCGATGAACTCGTTGGGCGAACCGATGCGTGCTGCCGCCGACGACAGGTTGACGATCACGCCTCCCTCGCCGCCCCGTTCGGTGCTCAAGCGGCGCACGGCTTCGCGCGCGCACAGGAAGCTGCCGGTCACATTGACCCGCAAGGTCTCGTTGATACGCTCGGCATCGAAGTCTTCAAGCCGGGCTTTTTCAAACAATACACCTGCATTGTTGACCAGCCCGGCGAGCGGCGGCATGGCCTCATCGATGTGCGCGAACATGTCCGTGACTTCGGTCTCCGAACCCACATCCGCCCTGACGGCGATACTGTGGCCTCCCATCGCCTTGACCTCACCGGCCAGTTTTTCTGCTTCAGCGGCAGAGCGGGCGTAATTCACAGCAACATCAAAGCCATCACGCGCCAGCAGTCTTACACACGCTGCACCAATGCCCCTGCTGCCGCCGGTTACCAGAACTGTGCCCTTGGATGTCATCTGAATTGTACCCTGCCATGTCGTTAACCGGTCTCAGGGCTATCAGGAAAACTCCCCAAACACGACAAGAATTAGCCTCAATCGAGGCGTTTAAGGAGGTTCAGCGTAAAAACCGGGGACTTCAAATGAACAAATACCTGTTTGCAGCCGGCGTTCTCAGCGCCTGCGCCGTCTTGCTGCTGGCAATGGCGCCTGCCAACGCGGCAGAGACCGGCAAGGCGTCGTGGTACAAGATGGGCACCAAAACCGCCAGTGGCGAGCGCTTCAGACCCAACGGGCTGACCGCGGCGCACCGCACCCTGCCGTTCGGCACCAAGGTGCGTGTCAAAAATCTGCGCAACGGCAAATCTGTTGTTGTGCGTATCAATGATCGCGGACCGTTCATCAAGTCCCGCATCATCGACGTATCAAAGGGCGCTGCACAGAAAATCGGCCTGGTCCGTGCCGGTGTGACCAATGTGTCGATCCAGGTGGTAAATTAGTCTCAATAAGCACTGGCAGTGGCGCCCGTCTCGCCATAAGTTGCCGGGCATGACAAAACAAATCGCAACCCTTGAAGATGTTCCGGCGTTTGCGCCCAACCCAGCTTCACCCCTCGCCCTGCTGGCAGCATGTCCGGCTTACGAATCCACGCCGCTGATCACCAAGACAGGCCCCACCGGGCGGACCATGCTGGTCAAGGACGAAACCAGGCGCATGAACCTGGGTGCCTTCAAGGCGCTGGGCGGCGTCTACGCCGTGGCCCGCATGATCGGCGACGCCTGGCAGGCCGCAGGCAATGATCCTCTCAGCCCAGAAGACTACATGTCCGATGCCGTCAAGGCATTTGCAGCAGAGATGACATTCGTGTGCGCCACGGCCGGCAATCACGGCATGGCAGTTGCCGCCGGTGCACGTATCTTTGGTGCACAAGCGCGCATTTACCTGGCGCGTGAAGTGCCGGCCGGGTTTGAGGCTCGCCTGAAAGAAACCCAGGATGCGCAGGTGGTGCGCGCCGGCGATGATTACGCGCAAAGCCTGGAGGCGGCCGAGGCAGACGCCGTCGAGACCGGCGCCATATTGCTGGCGGACGGATCATGGCCGGGATACAGCGAGCGGCCGCTGCTGGTAATGGAAGGCTATACCGTCATTGCCGAGGAACTGCGCGAAGCATTCGAGCAAAGCAATGACTGGCCCTCACACGTGTTCCTGCAGGCCGGCGTCGGCGGTATTGCGGGAGCGGTCACTCACATGATCCGGGAAAACTGGGCGGTGCAGCCGGAGATCATTATCGTTGAACCCAATGAGGCGCCCTGCCTGACAGAGAGCCACGCGGCGGGATACCCCGTGCAGGTGCAGGGCGGCGTGTCCAATATGGGCAGGCTCGATTGCAAGGAACCGTCCCTCATCGCGTTCGGCATTTTTGAGCGAACCGGCGTTCACTTCATGACCGTCTCCGACGCTGAAGCCCAGGACGCCGCCAACCGGCTGACCAGCCAGGGCATCGCGACCACGCCATCGGGTGCCGCCGGGCTTGCCGGCCTCAAGGCATTCGGCGAGGCCGATCGGCCCCTGATCATCGCCACCGAAGGAGCCGTGTGAATGGATGCCAGCGCGCTGAAGGGTAAGACAGTCCTGGTCACCGGTGCTGCACGCGGCCTGGGTGCTGCCTTTGCAGCCGTGCTGGCCGATGCCGGAGCCGATGTCATCATGACCGGTCGGCTGACTGAAATGCTTGAAGGCACGGCGGAAGCGATCCGGCTGCGCTGCGGCACCAAGCCGGAAACCCACCTGCTGGACCTGTCCGATCCAGGCTCCGTCAACGAGTTTGGCGAAATGATCGCCAAGGCTCATCCGAAACTCGATATCCTGATCAACAACGGCGCGCAGTGGCTGTCCGGTTCAATGGACGACTATGATGCCTACTCAGTCGTCAGCACCATCAATGCGGCGGCGACAGGCACATTCCTGCTGACCCGGCACTTGCTGCCGTCTCTGCTGGCGACCGGTGCCGGCGACATCGTCAATATCGTCTCCATATGCGGCATCGCAAACAGTGCCCTTCAAACTGCAGCGGTGCCCTATTTAATGGCCAAGCATGCACAGACCGGCATGACCGACGGGTTGCGCCAGGAACTGAAGGGAAAACCAGTGCGCGTGCACGCGCTTTACCCGCCCTACCTGGAAACCATCTCGCCGTTGAATGAAGAAGACTGGAATGCGGAACGTGGCGATGTGGCCATGACCACATCACGCGACGTCGTGGAAGCAGGCATCTTTGCACTGACCCGCCCGCGCCATGTCACCATGGCGTCGATCGTGCTCGACGCCGATGAAGGCGGGTTGTTCGGATAAACAACAATCACTCTTCGCCTTTGCGGCTTGGTTTGATGAGTGCGAGACCGGCCATGATCAACGCCAGTGCCAGCACGATCGACAAGGAAAGCGTTTCGGACAACAGCACCACGCCCCACATCACGGCTGCCGGTGAAACGATGTAGGAAACCTGGCTTGCGAACACCACGCCGCCATGACTGAGCATGTACAGCAGCCCGGAATAGGCGCCCAGGTGCACCACCGCCATCAGCAGGATCGCCAGTTCCGCCGTACTGGCGTCAAACGGCAGCAGGTATGGCGCATCGGCCAGCCACAATGTGACCAGCAGCATCAAGGTGCCGGCGACAGTCATGCCCCAAAGCGCGGTCACGGCGTCAAGCGCGGCAGGGCGTTTCAGGCTGATATAGACGTTTTCCACCGCATAGCTGGTTGCAGCCGCCAGTGACACCAGCGTCCAGAACACCTGGCCCGGCAACGGCACCTCAACACCGGGCAGGAACATGACCAGCATGGCCAGCAACCCCAGCAGGATACCGGTGAAGCGACGCGTGTTGGCCTTTTCCATGGACAGCATGATCGACAGCAACAGGGTGATCATCGGGATCAGCGCAAACACGATGGCCCGCATGCCTGCCGGCAGGTAAATGGCCGCATAGAATGACAACGCATGCGGGAACGCCGTGCCGAGAAACCCGGTCGCCAGATAAAATCGAAGATGCGCGGCGTCCATCGACGGGCGCTTGCGACGCACAAGCAATACAACGCTCAGGCCCAGAGCACCTGCAAGAGCAGACCACAAGGCCACGGTCAGCGGCTCAATTCCGGACGCGGTGGCAAGGGTTGCCAGGGAAATGGTCAGCCCCCAGCCGAGCCCGGTGAGCAGCAGAATCACAAGCAGCCAGAGCGACTTTGGTGACTGGATTGATGTTGCCGACATGAGTTGAGAACTTTCTGGCCGAAGCTGAAACAGAATTGACGCTGTGTGCCGGACACATGCGTACAGTTCTTCGCATGGCAGATTTGATCTGGCCGGAATTGTAATGTTGGTGCGGACGGCGGGACTTGAACCCGCACAGCCTTTCGGCCGAGGGATTTTAAGTCCCTTGCGTCTACCATTTCGCCACGTCCGCTTATTTTCCGGCACTCTATAACAGGGAAATACGGTCCTCTACCAGCTTTTGTGCGCCTGCGTAATCCGCCTTTCCAGACCCCAATACCGGAATGGCGTCAACCACCATGATCGCCTTGGGCACCCACAGTTCCGGCACGCCCTCCTGCTTGGCGTAGCTCAGCATTTCAGGGCGGGCGGCCGTCTCCTGATCGGTGACCAGCACAATGCGCTCGCCCTTGCGGCCGTCATTGATGGTCACGGCTATGTGGCTGTGCTCCGGCCATAACCCAGAGGCAAGCGCCTCGATGGCGCCCAGCGACACCATCTCGCCGCCCAGCTTTGCAAAGCGCTTGGCGCGGCCCTTGATGGTCACGAAGCGATCATCGCTCACGGTGACGATATCACCGGTGTCGTGCCAGCCGTCTTCCGGCGGCACCAGGTTGCCGTCACCACCCGGCAGCAGATACCCCAGCATGACATTGCCGCCACGCACCGCGAGCCTGCCGCCTTCATGGATACCCTTGACCGGTTCAAGACGATGTTCAATGCCGGGCAAGAGCTGGCCGACGCTGCCCGGCCGGTTGGTCTCCGGCGTGTTGAGCGCCACCACCGGCGCGCATTCCGTCGCGCCATAGCCCTCGACAATTTCAGTGCCGTACTTCTCCCACAGTGCGCGGGTTTCATCCTTGACCCGTTCCGCCCCCGCAACGATCATCTTCACCGATTTCAGGTCCTGCGGCGCGGCAGCCCGGGCGTAGCCTGCAATAAACGTGTCGGTTCCGAAAAGAAGATCCGCCTTGATCTCACCGACCAGTTTCGGGATCTCGCGATAGTGCAACGGACTTGGGTATTGCACGGCCCGGATACCCTCGATCAGCGGCAACAGCAACCCGCCGGTCATGCCGACCGAATGGAACACCGGCAGCGGGTTGAAGAAGGTCTTGAACCTGGACAGGTCGATGTGCTCGGCAATCTGGGCAATGTTGGACAGGATGTTGCTGTGGCTCAACACGACACCCTTGGGCTCGCCTTCCGATCCGGAGGTGAACAGGATGATGGCGGCATCGTCTGGTCCGGCTCCGCTTCGGGCCGCTATGGAGGCTGCCCGCAGCTTGTCGAAAACACCGCGCGCCTTGGCCAACAGCGACAGGGACTTGCGCACGTCTTCCAGATAGACCACGCGCACCTTGTCGCCCAGCGCCTCGATGACCGGTTCAAGCCCGGCCTTGGCGACGAAGACCCTGGATGTGATGACCAGCTTGATATTGGCTGTCGCGCAAGCTGACAGAATGTTTTTCTGGCCGGCAGAAAAATTCAGCATGGCCGCAGTGCGCCCGTGCCACAGAAGACCAAACAGGGTGACCGCCGTTGCGTTGACATTGGGCAGCAGCAGGCCAACCACCTCGCCCTTACCGGTCTGCCGGGCGAATACCCGGCCCAGCACCTGAGCGCCCAGCACCAGCCGGTCATAGGAGATGGGTTGCCGGGTCTGGTCTTCCAGAATGGCCATTGACTTGCCGTGCCTGGCAGCAGCGTTCAGCAGAGCCTGCGGCAATGTCAGATCAACGGGGCCTTGATATCGGGCGGTCACGGTTGGTTTGTCTTCCTGGTTCACATGCAGACGTTACACTTTGGCACCGTCGCGGATTGGCGGGGCAAACTGCAGGGTCATATCCCACGGCAGGTAAATCCAGGTATCCTGGCTGACTTCAGTGACAAACGTATCAACAAGCGGGCACCCGGACGGCTTGGCATATATGGTTGCAAAGTGGGCATTCGGCAACAGGTCGCGCACCGCCTTTGCGGTTTTACCGGTGTCAACCAGGTCATCGATGATCAGCACCCCCTTGCCGCCTTCCGCAGACAGGTCCTGTTTCACTTCCTTCAGGACCTGCAGATCGCCCTGGGCACCATAATCATACGACGCCACACAAATCGTATCGATAACCCGCAAGCCCAGCTCCCGGGCAACAATGGCCGCCGGAACAAGGCCGCCCCGGGTAATGGCGACAACTGCATGAAACGGACCATACTCGGCCAGCCGCCAGGTCAGTGCGCGCGCATCCCGGTGAAACTGTTCCCAGGAAACCGGGAACGCCTTGTCGTATCGATCATCTACATTGCCACCCTCAACCATGTCTGCCTCCTCCGCCATTTTAGAGTTTTTTTGTCGTGCCCTAGCTCTTCGCACAAGGCAGACCTGCGCGCAACGCTTGACGCACCTGCAAAAACGGCATCTGGCGCGATCCCGGGCGATGGCCTATTGGTGATGACAGGCAGAGTGTTTTTTGCATGAAGGACGTCATGAGCACGTCACCCGCCAGTTCGACAGACGATCAGGCCGCATTGCCGCCGGCAGTGCGAGGCGGGACACTGATGTCAGTTGCCATGCTGTGCTTCGTGCTCAATGACACCGTGGCAAAAACCCTGTCAGACCAGGTCAATGTCGGCGAGTTCATTGCCATCCGCGGTCTGTTTGCCAGCGCCATCATCGCCGTGCTGGTCATAGCGACAGGCCATGTGCGCGACATTCCGAAAGCGCTGTCCAGGCAGGTCCTCGTGCGTACCATGTTTGACGTGGTGTCGACTTTCCTGTTCATCATCGCCCTGTTTCACCTGCCGTTGCCCAATGTTACCGCCGTGCTGCAGGCGGTGCCGCTGGTGGTTACCGTCATGGCGGCCGCCTTCCTGGGCGAAGCCGTCGGCTGGAGGCGGCTCAGCGCCATTCTGATCGGATTTGCCGGCGTGTTGCTGATCGTCAAACCCGGCAGTGACGGTTTCAACAGCTACATCTGGCTGGCGTTAGCCGCCGTTTTCACCGTTTCCATAAGAGACCTCGCGACCCGGAAGCTTAACCTGACCGTGCCATCGATCATCGTGGCTTTTACAAACTCGATCTGTGTCATGCTGGGCGGTGTGTTGTGGATGTCGTTTGAGGGCTTTGAACCGATTACAGCGGCGCAAACCGGTTGGGTCGCGCTTGGTTCGATATTCCTGGTGGGCGGTTATCTGTTCACCGTCATGTCGCTGCGCGGCACCGAAGTGGCCTATACCGCGCCGTTCCGGTACACGCTGATCATCTATGCCCTGATCCTCGGTTATGTGGTGTTCGGAGACATACCGGACACCTGGTCGATGCTGGGTATCGTCTTGATTGTCGGCTCAGGCCTGTTCACGCTGTATCGCGAACAGCGCCTGAAAAAGCGCATTGGTTTTGGCAAACGGCCGGTCAGGTAAAAGGTGATCAAACAGGCACATGACAGTTCGCGTTGAATACATCTATCGCTATCCGGTGAAAGGATTTCGGGCCGAGCGGCTCAAGCGCGGCGCGCTTGCCGCCGGTGCCGGGCTTGCCTGGGACCGGGCATTTGCGTTTACCTCCGGCAACCAGCCGCCGCCTGAAAACAATACTGACTGGACCCAGGCCCGCAGCTTCATCCAGATGACGGTCTATCCGCAACTGGCAGGGTTCAGTGCACAGGTGAACGAAACCGAGGACACGCTGCACATCAAGTCACCAGACGACATCGAGGCAGCAACCGGTTTGGGCAGCGGCGACGACAGCGCTGTAAATGCCTTGATGAACCGGCATTTCAACCCCGGACCGCTGGGCTCCATCCAACTTCACCGTTTGGCCAACGCCCATGGCCACTGGGATTTCAGCGACACCAGCATTTCGATTATCAACCTGGCAACGGTGGAATGGCTTGAATGGGTCAGCGGGATGACGCTCTCTCACCTGCGGTTCCGGGGCAATCTGTACGTGACGGGGCTGGAACCATTTGAGGAGTTCACTCTGGCCGGCCAGACAATTCGATTCGGATCCGTGACAATGAAAGTGCTGCGGCCCGCCCTGCGTTGCGCCGCGACGGCTGCCGACCCGTGGAGCGGTGATACCAGCATCGATGTGGTCAACATTCTGCGCACTTATACAGGGCATGCCTTCTGCGGCATGTACGCTGAAGTCCTCACCAGCGGCGAACTTTTCGAAGACGATCACCTTCGGCCGGTGGAAGCCGACCTGTTCAATCCGTCCGGCATCATGCCTGATCGCACGCCTGATCCCGTGCTATGGCCGCGTCCGGCTGTTGTCCAGCGCACCAGCGAGGGTAGCGTCAACTTCAAGCCTGCAGATGCAAGCTGGCCGTTCGTACCGGCAAATGCAGGGGCGCGGGCCACACTGCATCCCGGGCTCGACTACACACGCGAACCGGTTAGACTTACCCTCAGCGAGCGTGGCGACCATGAGGTGATGCCGGTCAGTGGTGAGGCTCTTGAAGAACTGGTGGACGGGTCCCGGGTCATTTTGTCAGGCCCGGTGGAACGCCGTTCGGGCCGCGCTTGAGGCGCGCCTGCCGGCGTCCGGCAAAATCAATCCGGCGTTCATTGCCGCGCTGTGCCTGCTGCCGGCTCAAGCTCCGGCAATTGCGCAACCGGTCGCGATCGAACTGGTGCTCGCCGTGGATACATCGGCCAGCGTCGATGACATGGAATACGCCCTGCAAATGCGCGGAATAGCTGCTGCGCTGGAAAGCGATGACATCATTACAGCCATCGGCCAGCACAAGAACGGTGTCGCGATTGCCGTGTTGCAATGGAGCGGTGGCCTGCTCGGCAAGGTTGCCGTCGACTGGACCGTCGTGTCTTCCGAAACCTCCATAAGAGCACTTGCCGCAGAAATCGTTCAGGCACCGCGCGCCAATACCGGTAATTTCACCGCCATCAGCACCGCCATCAACCGGTCTGTGGAAATGCTTGAAACCAATGCCCAGGTCGGCGAATACCGCCGCATAGACATTTCCGGCGATGGCCGCAACAATTCCGGCCAGCACCCGTCAGAAGCACGCAGCGTGGCGATTTCAAAAGGCATCACCATCAACGGGCTGGCGATCCTTGACGGCGATGCGGGCCTTGCTGCCTATTATCGTGTCAACGTGACCGGAGGGCCAGGATCATTCGTCATAAGTGCGGACGACTTTGAGGATTTTGCAAAAGCCATGAAACGAAAACTGGGCCGCGAATTGAGCATACAATTGTCTTCCGCGCCCGCCTTCAAACCGGATGATCGTCATGCCGCACGATGAAACCCTCTCACTCGCCGACATCACCGATCTCGCGCATGGCGCACTGAAAGGATCAGGCGCGCGCGGCATCCAGCTTGAGCAGGCGACGCTTGCCATTGTCGAAGCGGAGGCCGATGGGCTTCGCACTGTCGGCCTCGGCTACCTGCCGAGCTATTGCGAACACCTGAGGTGCAGCAAGATTGCCGGCGGTGCGCAACCTACCCATGAACAGGTTGCCGGCTCCGCCATTGCCAGCGATGCGGCACAGGGGTTCTCGTTTGCGGCATTTCACGAGGCCATGGACGACTTCCACGCGCTCAGCCGCACACAGGGCATTGCCGCACTTGCCATCCGGCGCTCATCATCCGCCGGCATCCTGGGCTGGTTCGTGGAGCGCACGGCAAGCGCAGGCCTGATCGGCATCGGCTTTGCCAACTCGTCAACACTGATGGCGCCTCATGGCGGCAGCACGGCCTTTTTCGGCACCAACCCGCTGGCCTTTGCCGTACCGCGAGGCGACGGCCGCCCTGCCCTGATCGGTGACATGGCAACATCCCAGGTGGCCTATGTGACAGTGAAGCAACACGCGGCAGAAGGTAAACCGATCCCGCTCGGATGGGGACTGGATAAACACGGAGTGCCCACCACTGATCCCCATGAGGTTTTAAACGGTGGTGCCATGGCACCGGCGGGTGGGTACAAGGGCTCACTGCTGGCATTGCTGGTCGATGTACTGGCAGGCGGACTGGCCGGCCCCAACTTTTCGTTCCAGGCATCCCTGTTCGGCAACAATGAGGGCGGGCCGTGCGATGTGGGCCAGATGTTCATTGCACTTGCGCCCCAGGTGTTCACCGGCATCCAGGCAGGTCCGGGCCCGTTTGCCGAGCGCCTGGAAGTCATGTTGTCGGCACTTGCCGAAGATGACGGCGTGCGCCTGCCCGGCACCAGCCGTCATGCACATCGCGAAAAGGCAGCAGCGCATGGTGTCGCTGTGCCTTCCGACCTGATTGCCCGGCTGCAAACCTACGTGTGAAGCAGGCCGGAAAGCTGTGCGCAAGCTGCATCCAGCTCCGTTTCATCAAACCCGGAATACCCCATCAGCAACCCCTGGTGCCCGGCAGACCCTGCGCAGTACCCGGACAAGGCGGGCAACACCAGCCCGGCTTCACGAGCCTTGCGCGACACCTGCACATCATTCATCCGCTTGGCAAGGGGGACAGAAAGCCGGGCCGTCAGGTGCATGCCGCCGGCTTCTGCCTGCACAACCAGCAACCCGTCAAGATGACGCGAGACACTCTCGATAAGCGCCTGCTGACGTACACTGTACACCCGTCGCATGCGCCTGATATGGGTGGCGAAGCGACCGGAGGCCATGAACCGCGCCAGCGCCGGCTGGGCAATTGCCGAGGCCAGCGGGCCACGCTCGTTCAACACGTTTTCAAAAGCTGAGGCCAATGGTTCAGGCACCACCAGATAGCCCAGGCGCAATTGCGGCGTGAAGACTTTCGAGAACGAACCCATATAGAGCACCCGGTCATTGTCGGCCAGCCCGATCAGCGTGGGAAGCGGTGTTCCGCGATAGCGGTACTCGCTGTCAAAGTCATCTTCCAAGATGAGAGCCTGATGCCGGTCGCTCCAGGCCAGCAGATCCAGACGCCTTGCCAACGGCATGGTCACGCCGGTCGGATAATGTCGCGACGGAGTGATGATCGCCAGCCGGGCCGCCGGCATTGCCGCAGGATCCAATCCGTCCTCGTCCACCGCAACCGGAACCACTCCAACACCCTGCTGGGTTAGTTCACTGGCAAACAGTGGATAGCCGGGATCTTCCAGCACAACGTCATGACCGACCAGACCGATGGCCCGGATGATCAGTTGCGTGGTATCACCGCCGCCTGCTGTCACGAACACCTGCGACGGTTGGCAACGCAGTCCGCGCCATTCGTGAAGGTGGTGTGCAATGGCTTCGCGCAGGCCCGGATGGCCGCATGTGTCAATTCCCGTCGCTGCGCCATGATCCGGGTTCCGCCAGGTTTGTTCCAGCAGCTTGGCCCATTCATCGTGTGGAAACAGGCGCGCATCGTGGGCCGCCGGTTGAAACGGCACCGGAGATGATTGCTCCGCCTCGATGGGATGAATTTCAAACGGTTCGCCAAATCCGGCGATCTTGAGCGATGTATCAGGCAGATGAGGCGCCACGAACAGCCCCTTGCCATGGCGGCCTTCGGCAAACCCTTCCGCCACCAGTTGATCCATGGAGGTCGTGACGGTGATGCGCGACACGCCGAGGTCGCCGGCAAATGCGCGGCTGCCCGGCAGCCGCCCGCCTGGCGCGATGCGACCCGAAAGGATCATGTCGCGCAACTGTCCGGTCAACTGCACATGCAAGGGTGCAGCACTGGCGCGATCAAGCGCGATTGCGGCAATGGCCGCGTCCGTAGTGGATATATTGAATTTATCCATATTGGCCCTTTCTTCAAGGCCATTATTACGTTGATCTGGCGCAAAGTCGATATATCAGGAGAAGTAAATACAATGGCCCGGAAAACAGATGCACCAAGTGAACGCACCCGGCTCAGGCGGACACACGATCGCGGTCACTTTGATGCAGCATCAATCCACGCGGTCCTGGACGCCATGCCGTTGTGCCATGTCGGCTACCAGCTTGACGGAGCCCCGGTGGTGACACCGACGATGCAATGGCGCGAAGGTGACCATGTCTACTGGCACGGCTCGTCCGCAAGCCGGTTCCTGCGTGCCGCGAATGCCTGCCAGGCCTGTCTCACGGTTACACTGTGGGACGGCATGGTCATGGCGCGATCCGGCTTTCACCATTCCGCCAATTACCGGTCGTGCATGGTGTTTGGCGAGGTGGAAATTGTTGAAGACCGCGGCGACAAGGAAGCCCGGTTGAAGGCCATGTTCGATCTCTGGTTTCCGGGCCGCTGGGACGGACTGCGGGCCATGAATGACCAGGAACTGAAAGCCACGACCGTGCTGCGCCTGCCGCTCGACGAGACATCCGTCAAAATCCGCACTGGACCGCCTGTTGATGATGAGGAAGACTATGAACTGCCGATCTGGGCCGGCGTCGTGCCGCTGACGGTTACAACCGGTTTGCCGATCAACGACCCGCGCAACCATGACGGACTGACGGCGCCGGACCATGCGATAAACTTCAAGGCCGGATAGGAGCCGACCCGCAAATGCTTACCGACGAAATGCAAACGCTGATCCGCACCCACACTGCCGGATTTGTAGCAACCGTGCGGGCTGACGGATCCGCCGCGGTTTCACCCAAGGCGACCTTCGTGGTTGTGGATGAGCGCACAATTGCCTGCGGCAATATCCGCTCACCCGGCACGCTGGCAAACCTGCGGCGCCATCCGGCGTGCGAAATCTGCTTTCTTGATCCGCTGACGCGAAAGGCCGTGCGGGTATGCGGCACCGGCACCGTGATAGCCAAGGCGGTCGCGTCGCATGAACTGACCCGAGTGTTCGAGGAGTACTGGGCCGACTTCGTACAGCATATGACCGGCTTCATGGTGTTTGACCTCACATCAGCGGAACTGATCCTGTCACCTGCCTATGATCACGGCGCGACAGAGCAGGAACTGGCGAGCGCCAACAAAGCAAAGATGGCTGCCCTTTGACAGGCTGGGCCGTTCAGGAGATCCCCATGGCTGATATTGTCTATGCACGCGACACGTCGCGCGAAACCAGCCAGCCGGTGCTGCTGGAAGCCGCTCGCGCCATTCAACTCGCAGCTCTGGTTACATCAACATCCGATGGCAGTTTGAAAGTGTCGCACCTGCCATTGCTGGTCAGCGAACTGGCGGATGGCACGATCCGCTTGTGCGGCCATTTCGCCCGCGCCAACGATCACTGGAAAATTATCGAAAGCGGCGATGCATTGACCGTGGCCATATTCCAGGGGCCGCACACCTACCTGTCTCCATCCAACTATGCGAGCAAACAGGAAACCGGCAAGGTGGTGCCGACCTGGGCCTATGTGATTGTGCATGCACACGGTGTCGCCGGCACGGTGCATGATGCCGACCGGCTGTTGGCCCACGTCAACGCCCTGACCGACCGTAACGAAGCTGAACAACCTGCCCCGTGGAAAGTATCCGATGCGCCGGACGACTATGTTGCCAAGATGCTGCGCGGCATTGTCGGTGTCGAGCTCAGCGTCAGCCGGCTTGAAGGCGTGTGGAAGATGAACCAGCACAGATCGGATGCAGACAAGGCAAGCACCACTGCCGGGCTTGCTGCTTCCAATAACGATCGCGACCGCCAGCTGGGTCGGGTGATGACCGACACCCTTGCAACATTACGTTAACGAAACGAATCAAGAAGATGCATAAAATCACATAATTTCAATGTGATACAAGTGTTTCTCGACTACATCCCACTCGAGTTTTCCTACCGGCTCTTCCTGATAAGTTCCACCATGAAGGCTGTCGACCAGCCGAACATCAAGAACCCGTTGGCGCCGATCAAGGCGGACAGCAAGCGCCATTCGGTCGGCAGTGTTATGTCTCCGAAACCCAGCGTCGTGAAACACACGAGCGCGAAATAGACCGCCGGCTCAAGCGCTGTCACAGCACCTGTGGCGAGCAGCACGAAGGCCCACAACCATACTTCAATGGTCATGGTGAACAGCACCACCAGCATGGCCACGGTGATAAAGGCAGTGCCTGAGAAGCGGCGAAACTTGGTGCGCGTCCAGGTCAGAAACGGTTCATGCTTGCGGGTCAGCAGCGCAAACATTTCAGCCTGAATGGCAACTGTTGCAATAATGACAATGGACCCGATGATAAGCTGTTTGAGCATGCCCGGTGTTCAGCCCTTCTAACCCGCCAGTTCACCGATCACCCTCACCCAGCTTCTGATGCCTTTGTGGAAGCTCTGGAGATTGTACTTCTCATTGGGCGAATGCAACGCGTCGTCCGGCAACCCGAAGCCGACCAGCAGACTCTGCATGCCAAGGATGTCCTCGAACGAACGCACCACGGGGATCGAGCCGCCGCAGCCCATCAACACGGCAGGCTTGCCCCATTCATCCTCAAGCGCCTTGGCTGCCTTTTTCAGATGCGGATTGTCTTCGGCAATCTCGATGGCCGGAGAACCGTCCGCATCGCCGCCATAACGAACCGAGCAGCCGTCCGGGAGCCGGTCTTCGACGAACTTTCGGAACACCTTCAGAACGTGCTTCGGATCCTGCTGGCTTACGAGCCGCATCGACACCTTGGCCGTGGCTTCGGACGGAATGACGGTCTTGGTGCCGGTGGATGTGTAGCCGCCGAATATACCATTTACCTCAAGTGTCGGCCGCGACCAGATCATCTCGAGCACACTGCGCCCCTTCTCGCCTGCGGGGCCTTTCAGACCGATGTCGCCAAGGAACTCATCCTCATCAAAATTGAGCCCCTGCCACTGGGCAGCTGTTTCCGGCGGCAATTCCGGCACACCGTCATAAAAGCCGGGGATGGTGATGCGACCATCATCATCGCGCATGTCGGACAGAATCCTGGTCAGCACATGAATGGCATTGAAGGCGGCACCGCCATAAAAACCAGAGTGGAGGTCAATGCGCGGGCCAATAATGGTGATCTCGTCATGGGCAAGACCCCGCAGCCGGGTCGAGATGGCCGGGGTATCTGGATCCCACATATTGGTGTCGCAGACCAGCGCCACTTCGCGGGTCAGTTCAGCTGCATTTTCGGTGAGAAACGGATCGAGACTCGGGCTGCCGCTTTCCTCCTCACCCTCGCACAACACCGTCACCGAGAAAGGTAATCCACCTGTTGTCTTGATCCACGCGCGACTGGCCTCTATGAAGGTCATCAGTTGGCCCTTGTCGTCATTTGCGCCGCGGGCATATATGCGCTCTATTCCATCATCACCCGTCACGCGCTCCGGCTCGAATGGCGGGGTTTTCCATTTGTCGAGCGGTTCGGCAGGCTGGACATCATAGTGACCATAGAACAAGACATGCGGGCTTCCCGCAGGACCATCGTAGTGGCCGACCACCATCGGGTGGCCGGGCGTGTCGCGAAGGCTTGCGTCAAACCCCATGCCGGCCAGTTCGTCAGTGACCCATTGTCCCGCCATGCGGCATTCGTCGATGTATTGCGGATCGGTCGAAATGGATGGGATGCGCAACAGATCAAACCACCTGTCGAGACTGGCGTCGAGCTGGTCGTCAACATGGTCAAGAATTGCATCGAGTTTTGTCATCAGGCGGTTTTCCGTTCATGGCGAGTAACTGTATTTAGCGGCTCCGACCCTGTCACAGGCACGCAGAGCATCGCAAGGGGGATTGCATGAGCGATACCGATTTTCAGCTGGCCCGCGACAGCCTCCAGGCTGACTATGGCGAACACCGCCTGCACCGGCTGCAACGGCACGGGTATCAGCGCTGGGTCCACTTGCGCAGCCAGGTCAATCTTTATTACTTCTGGGAAAAGCGCTGGTTCTTCATCGCCATCATGCTGGCTTTTGCATTCCTTCAGACAGGGCCATATGAAGGACTGACCCGCGAAGGCCAGATCGTGCTGACCATGTCGCTGTTTGCCACCATCCTGTTCATCACCGAGCCGGTGCCGCTGCCAACGGTGGCGTTGATGATCGTTGTCGGGCAAGTGATCCTGCTGGGAATCGAATCCACAACCGTGGCCAAGAGTCTGATGACGGATTCCGTCCTGTTCATCATGGGCGCCCTGATGCTTGCGGTTGCCGTGGTCAAGCAGAAGCTCGACAGACGGATTGCCTGGGCGATCGTGCGGGTTACCGGCACAAGTACCTTCCGTATCAGTTTCGGCATTACGCTTACCTGCGGTGTACTCGCCTCGTTCATCGGTGAGCACACGGTTGCCGCAATGATGCTGCCGGTCGGCATCACGCTGATATCCCTCACATCCAACGAGCCGAAGAAAGTGAAGAACCTGGCCGCGGTCCTGCTGCTGTCGATCTCATACGGCTGTGCAATCGCCGGTATCGGTACACCGTCAGGTGGTGCGCGTAACGCCATCATGATCGGATACTGGAAAGACTTTTTCTTCGATCCGACCAACCCCGAGACCCGTCGCTTCCTCGTCGATTACGTGACCTGGATGATGTATGCCTACCCGATCTTCCTGATCCAGCTGCCGGTTGTCACGACAATACTGTTCTGGACCTTCAAGCCGGAATACCCAGATCTGTCGCGCGCGGTGTCGAGGCTGCGCACACAGGTGATCATGGACGGCCCGATCAGACCGGCCCAGTGGATGGCCATTCTGGTGTTCTTCCTTACCGTGGTTGGCTGGATTGCATTTTCCGAACAACTGGGCCTCGGGATTGTCGCCATCGCCGGTGCGATTGCGTTCCTGGTGGCTGGCCTGGTGCGCTGGGAGGACGTAAATTCCGGCGTCAACTGGGGTGTCGTGCTGCTGTATGCCGCTGCGATTTCCCTTGGTGTTCAGATGAAAGACACCGGCGCAGCAGAATGGGTCGCCCGGAACTTCGTGGAGCTCCTGCGTCCGATCGGCATGGCCACCGGTTACGGGTTGGAGATGGCCATCGCGATATTGACGACCTTCGTCACCAATACGATGACGGCAGGTGCCGCGGTTGCGGTTCTCGGACCGATTGTGCTGAAAACGGCAACCGCCGGTGGCGCCGACCCGCTGGCCGTTGGCTTCGTGACTGCAATCTCATCGGCGTTTGCCTATATCACCGCTGCGGCACACCCGGCCTTTACGATCATCTATGCTTCAGGCTATCTCACAGGCAAGGACTTCCTGAAATCCGGCTGGCGCATGACAATCGCGTCACTGCTTCTGCTCATGCTGTCCGCCTATTTCTACTGGCCGCTGCTGCGATAGGATCCAGACGATGTCACTGTTCAAGAAAACTGTGCTGAGTGAACGTACCGAACGCGCGGTACAAAAGACACTCGCAAACGTCTATGCGCAGCGGCGCAAGCGCTTCCGGGTACTTGCCTGCATCGACGAGACCGATGAATCGTTCTGCACCGTCCGAATGGCGGCAAGGCTGGCCAAGACGGATGATTGCGACATCATCGTGCTGTATGTCCGCTCCATCGACCAGGGCTTGTGGTCGGGCGGCCTGCAGGTTCGTGTTGCACGCCAGAACATGCTTGAAGCAGGCCTGGAACTGCCGGGCATCAACCGGTTGCGCATGGCGCTGGACGTTTTGCGCGAAGAAGGCATCGCGGCAGAGGACTGGACCCGCAGCACCGGCCACCAGGACGCCTGGGGAGACCCGCTGGGGGACAACAAGGTCGAGTTCATTTCCGACGAAGGCCGGTCGGTGGTGCTGAAGCTGAAAACCGCGCCGGACCCGGCAGCCGGCATTCTGGACCAGTATGAGCTTGGCCCGTACAACCTGATGATCATGGGCGAGCCGTCACGCTGGCGTGGCGAAATCCACTCGCTGTTTGATGCAGGGATCGTGCAACAGGTCACGGTGCATGCACCGTCATCGGTTCTCATTGTCCGCGAACCGCTGGACAAATCCGGCTTTTTCATCTGCACGGACGGGACGTCGCGTTCCATGCAGGCCGTGCGCCGTGCCGCGGTACTGGCGCATTCGGCTGGCGAACCCATCACACTGTTTTCCGCCAGTGCCCAGGAAGCAGGCCTACCTGCTGCAGAAGAGAACGTGAAGAATGCCCGCGCCCTGCTCAAGGCGATGGGGATCAAGGTCAAGGACGTCATAACTGCGGTTGGCCCGGCAGCACAGAAAATCGCCGAACTTGGTTCTGACCACAGCATCATCGTGGTGACTGACGAAGGCCGGTCGCGTCTGCAGCGCGCCATCAGGGGTTCAACCGCCGTTGACGTCGTGCGCACCGCGCAAACCTCGGTGCTGGACGTGCGTTGAAGCAGCATGGATTCGAAGCGAACTGATTTGGTCTGAGAGGCTTCTGTTCGCCGAGCAATACCTCGTCTGAAATGAAAAGGGCTGCACCAGCGTGCAGCCCTTTCCATCACTTGCATGATTTCGCCGGAAAACTTCAGGCAGTCGCCCGCATGGCATCGAGGTATTCCTCGACATGCTCGACGTTCTCGAACCGCATCCAGCCCTCATCGGTTTCAGCTTCAACCGTTCCATCCGACAACAGGCGCGCCGGACGTTCGCGAATAACACGCTCCTCGACCACGAACAGTTCATCTTCCTGCGGCAAGGCTTCGGGAGCGCTTTCGGCATCCGCTGGCGCCGTATCAGCCGCCGGTGCCGCTTCAGCTGCCGGTTGCGTTTCGACCTCCACCTCATCGGAACCTGCGGCAACACCTGCAGCAGCGTCTTCGTCCACGGGCACCGCCAGCGGCGCGTCATCCGCAGGGGTTGCACTTGTTGTGGCCGTGTCTGCCGTGGTTGCGTCCGCGTCACCGTCCTCGGCCTTGACGGGTGGAGCTCCGGCGAAGATGCTGGTGCTGCCTGCGTCGGCGTCCATGCTGGTTTCAGGCGTTTCCGGCTTTGTCTCTGCTTCAGCTTCGGCTTCTGCTGCTACCACAGCGTCCGGTTTCACATCGGGTGTCGATGCGAATGCCGGTCGCGGCGCGGCTTCAGGTGCCGCGCTGGTATCGGCAGGTTTGGAAAAAAAGGACGACAGATCGTCGCGAGCCTTGCCGACGGTGTCAGAGGTCACCTCTTCAACCTTGTCGGCTGCATCACCGGCGACTTCTTCTACCTCTTCGACCACCTCGTCAGCGACCCCGGCGGCTTTGCCGGTCACAGAGCTGAAAATGGAACCGGCAGACTCCGCAACCGGTTTCACCTCCGTCTTGATGTCATCCAATATATCATCCGCGACGTCGGCTGATGCGTCTGCCGTATTTTCCGCGGTGTCTCTCAATGCGCTTGCACCTGCGACGACACCGGCGGTTGCACCCGCGGCGGCGGCAGATGCCGGTGCCATGAAGTCAGGCAGGTCAGATTCTGCCGCCGGGGCCGGCGCATAATCTTCAGCCGCTGCTTCGTCCGGCTGGCGCCGGGTCATCGCTGACAGGTTACCGGCGACAACAGCAAGACCAAGCAGTACGCAACCTCCGGTAAACAGGGTTGCCGCCACATCCAGGTTCAAACCGACCGTCACGGTTCCCGGCGAAAAAATGTTTATCAGTCCAACCGCCCAGCCCGCGGCGATCAGCACAATAGCCAAAAATATCAATAGTGTTTTCATGCCTCTATACCCCTCAGTACCAACAGTGCCAACGCATGTCAGAAACCTTAGTACGCGCCGTCTGCAATATTACGCTAGCCCATATTACTACTGCAAGCGAGACACAACAGGCAAACACGCCCTGTTTTCCCAGTGACATTGACCAAGCTACAGTACCAACTCAAGCCCACACAAGATCGGTATGGATTTTGATCGTATCAATCAAAAGCCGAAAAACTGATCGTATCCATGGTGCCAGAGCAACTTTACCGGCTCAACTGAACCCCGTCGCCCCAGTGTTGAATGGCCGTCACGACTTCAGTTTAACGTCGTTTTGCGGCACTGCAATGGCCGTTTCGTCAACCTGCTGTTCCTGAAGGTCTTTAACTGCCGTATCAGCGTCGTCTGGCTGGACGCCATCTGCCTGCCCGTCATCATCCGGCAATGCCGCTTCCTCGCCTTCAAACTCGGGCAGATCATCTTCGCCTGCACCATGTTCATCATCGTCCAACACCTCGGCGAGCTTCTCGGCAACGTCCTCCAATGCCTTGTACCCGCTGCCCGGCACATAGCTGGACACCACCTTGCCTGCCTGCATGGCCGCATCTGTGTAGTCCAGGTCGTAATCGTTCAGCCCGTCCAGCACGGCAAGGGCCGGGTTGGTCGTCCACAGTTTGCGCAGGGCGCGCTGGCGCAACGGACCCGGCACCCAGGACTTCATGAATATGGTGAAGTCATTGTCATAGGTGAGCGTATCGATATCAACGGCTTCCAGTTCCTCGATCCAGCGCTGGCGCGTTTCGTCGTCGGGCGGCACGTCGCGGGCATCTTCATCGACGACGGCAGGCTGGCCATTGTCCGCATTCGCCGGCATGCCCCCTTCACCGGGCTGCGGTGCAAGCGCGGTCTTGCGCTCTTCGGTCTCGCGGGCCTCAGTTTCGCGGACATCTGCCTTGCGTTTCGCCCAGCGCGACAGGAAACCGTCTTCTCGCGAGCTCAATGCAATTCTCCTTCCGGCTTGCCGGACGCCAGCATGCGGCGTCGAAGCTCCACCAGGCTCTCCTGACCGAACTTGTACTCCTCGGTGTTGAGCTTGTCCCGGCGGCGCTTCTTGAACGTGCTGTCCTTGTAGTGCAGCGCTACAAACGCCTCGAGCCATTCACGTACATCGTCCGGCATGACCAGCTTGCCGATCAGCGCATCATCACCGGACATGTATTCTTCAGCCTCGTAGGAACTCATTGTCACAAGATGAGTGGTCCATATCAGACCATCCGCGACAGGGTCATCCAGTTCATGGGCCACCGTATACACGGACGGTTGCGGCGAGGTCAGATTATAGACATACGCATCAAGGTCTGTTCTGTGCAGGTCAAGCCGTGACGGTTCACCCAGCCAGCGGCACATCGTTTCGGCGCGTTCCAGCAGACGGGGTGGCGAATTGGTGTCGCTATCTGCCACCGGCATCATGCCGCAGACCGACCACTCCCAGTCCAGCCATGGATGGGAAGACGCTATGCGCTCATACACAAGCGACAGATGAATACTGTTACCTTCAGACAATGCCGTCTCCCACATGGCGGATTTTTATACTGCATAGCACAACACAGATAGGCTACATCACATCATACCACATTGCGAAACGGGCAAGATCGCGTGGTAACTTGGTATTTCTGCCCAATCTCTAAGGCCAGGCGATGAAACTGAACGACTATGAAACCCTGATCTGCAATTGCGAGCGCACCATGACGCTTGACGGCAAGAAGATATGCAAGGCAGCTGCGGGAGATGACGAGCCCGATGTCTTCAGCAATCTGTGCCGCGCCGAGGTCGGCAAGTTTGCAGAAGCCTTGTCAGGCAATGACAAGGTACTCGTGGCCTGTACACAGGAAGCCCCCCTGTTTGCCGAGCTTGCCGGGGAGCAGACGTTTGAAGGCGAGTTGAGGTTCGCAAATGTCCGCGAGCGCGCGGGCTGGAGCTCGGACAAGGCGGCAAACTCCGCAAAAGTCGCGGCCTTGCTGGCAGATGCGGCCCATTCCAGTGAACCGGCCGGATCAATCAGCGTAACCTCCAGCGGGCAGTGCCTTGTCTATGGTGCCGGCCAGCAGGCGCTTGATGCCGCGCGCAAGCTGAACCAGCGCATACCGACCACCTTGCTGTTGAGCGATGCCGGTGATGTCATTCCGCCCGTCAGTGCGGATGTCGCCGTGTTCAAGGGCAAGATCGCCAGGGCAGCCGGCCATTTGGGCGCGTTTGAAATCGTTGTCGACGGATATGCCCCGCTCATGCCGTCAGCAAAGCAATCAGCAGATTTCGTCATGGCCCGTGACGGTGCCTCATCGACCTGCGCGCTGATCCTGGATCTGTCCGACGGACCGTCCCTGTTTACCGGCGGCCACCTTCGCGACGGCTACAAGAAGGTGGATGCAGGTGATCCGGCCCGCGTCATGGAAGCCATGTTTGAACTGGCCGATATGGCCGGTGAATTCGAAAAACCGCTTTATGTGAACTATGATTCCGATATCTGCGCCCATTCGCGCAGCCTGAAAACCGGTTGCACTCGGTGCCTGGATGTCTGTCCGGCCGGCGCGATCACCTCGATCGGCGACATGGTCGAGTTTGACCCGATCATCTGCGGTGGCTGCGGGTCATGTTCGGCTGTTTGCCCGACCGGTGCGGCATCTTACGCCATGCCGCAACGGGCCGACGTGATCGGGCGGATTGATGCACTGGTTTCGACCTATCGCGGCGCCGGCGGCAAGACGCCGGAAATCCTGGTGCATGATAACAGTTTCGGCCTCGAACTGATCGCCATGAGCGCCCGCTTTGGCAAGGGCCTGCCGGTGCATGTACTGCCGCTGGGGGTCAACGAGATTACCCAGATCGGCCATGACGGACTGCTCGCCATGATGGCGGCAGGTGTGGCGCGCATTCACCTGATTGCAAACCCTGCCAAGGCGGATGAACTGTCCGGCAGCGAGGCACAAATCGAACTGACCAGGGCCATGGCGGAGGGCCTGGGATATGACTGTGCCATCAACATGATCTGCGAGGCGGACCCGGACGCGCTGGAGGCTGCCGTGTGGACAGACAAGCGCGCGCCTGCGCTTAAGCCGCATGCCATATCCGGTGTCGGCTCAAAGCGTGATGTCACCCGCACCATGCTGGGCCTGCTGCATGATGACGCTCCTGCGCCCAAGGACATCATCGCCCTGCCCAACGACGCGCCATACGGACAGATCATCGTCAACACCGACACCTGCACCTTGTGCCAGGCTTGCGTCGGGGCCTGTCCGGTCAATGCCATTGCGGACAGCCCGGACAAGCCGCAACTGAGCTTCACCGAAGCAGCCTGTGTGCAGTGCGGCTTGTGCAGCACGACATGTCCCGAAGGCGCCATCACACTGGACCCACGTTACAATTTTGCCGCTTCGGCCCTGTCACCGGTGATCCTGAATGAAGAAGAGCCGTTCGCCTGCATATCGTGCGGCAAGGAGTTCGGCACCAAGAGCACGATAGAGAGAATCTCCGCCCAACTGGCCGGCAAGCACGCCATGTTTGCCGACTCAGAAGCCTCGAAACTGATCCAGATGTGTGACAACTGCCGCATCGAGCACCAGGCCAACTCCAGCAACGACCCGTTCAGCGCAGGTACCCGTCCGGCCATCCGCAGAACCGAGGATTACATCGAGGCTGAAAGGAAAACCGCCGCCGGTGAACCACGCAGCGCCGATGACTTCCTGATAGATGACGACTGAAGCCGGACAGATGCACCAGGCACAACATCAAGCCGGCGCGGACCGGTTCATGGCACCACCCAGGTTGCAGGCGGTTTACGTGCAAAAGAGACACCGTTAGCGTTCGGCCCCGGTCAACAGGTTCAGTCCTTCGCGGAACAGGAGGATTGCAAATATTACCAGGGCAAGCGCAAGACCGCGCATGAGATAAGGGTAAACCCGCCCCGTCAGCAGGTTCCGGTAGCGTCCGGCAAGGGCCGCTACCGCAGCTTTCGAACCGACCAGGAGCAGATAAAAACCGACGATGAACCCCCAGGGTGCCAAGACCGACTTTTGATGTGCAGCCAATACGTAAGGCACACCCACCGTGATCCAGAACAGATAAGGGTGTGGGCTCAGGAAATTGGCAAGAGCCCCTCTACGCAGGGATGCCGGCGCAGATGCCGAGGCAGCGTCTCCCAAAGATTCGGCCCTGGCGGTTTCGTAAGCCAAGAAGAGTGCATAAAAAGCTCCCACCATGCCAAGCACGCCAAGTACCTGGCCGGGGAGTTCCCGAAGCACAAAAAACAGCAGCAGTACGATGGGAATATCTGTTACGAGCGGAGCAGCGGCTACCAACAATCCCTCCCTGAGACCATGGCGTACCGTCTGGGTGATGGCCAGTGTCATCAATGGCCCCGGTGCCATACCGGCCGCCAACCCCAGCGTGATACCGGTCAGAGCCGCCGAGAGAAGTTCGGTCAAGCAATAGTCTCCCATTTCAAGCTGAATCCGGGCGCAGAACACATCCGGCTATTTTCAGTCTCCTGGCAGAGCCACTCCGCCGATACCCGTCGTCAAGTGTTCGTCAGTGTAAAACCGCAACAGCGCTGTGGCAAACCCTGAGAGGGCCAAGCCATGGTTGCGAGCGGTTTCCAAACCCAGGTGCCCTGCAATCCACCTGGGGTGAAGATGAGCACACTGGGAGGCACAACAAGTCCGCCGACTTGCTTCAAACAAGCATCTGGAAGATGACACCTGAGATGATTGCTCCTGAGACGCCGAGGCAAAGATAGGCGGCGAAGACCCGCTTCTTCACCAGCGACCAGACCGCGGCCATTGCCGGGACTGAACTCACCGCGCCGGCGACCATGAAGGACATGGCAGCGCCTGCGCTCATGCCCTGTTCCATCAATCCGGAAAGCAAAGGCGGGGCTATATAGGAGTTCAGGTAGGCCGGCATGCCGACCAGGGCTGCCGTGGCAATCGGCACCACGCCTTCACCGCCAACAAGGTTGGCAATCATGGAGGCGGGAATATAGGTGATCAGCAGTGCTTCCAGGACGTAGGCCAGAGCCAGCCACTTGATCAGGAACAGTGCGTTGTTGATGAACTCGGTGTTGAACACCTGCCTGCGGCTCTCTTCGCGCCAGAACGACCACACCGGCTTTCCGTCGAACGGGTTTGGACCACAGCCGCAGCCTGACGCGATTTGTTCTCGCAACGGCTCGCCAAACCAGCCGCCCTTCAGCAACAGTTTTATGGCAAAGCCGCCGAACAGTCCCAGCCCGATGGCCGACACCGCCTTGCCAATGGCAAACGGCCAGCCCAGCGCAGCGGCTGTAATCAACAGCGTCGGCGGATCAATCAGTGGAGATGACAGCCAGAACGCCATCACTGCGGACAATGGCGCTCCCAATGCCAAGAGGCCGGCGATGAACGGGATGACCTCGCACGAACAAAACGGCGCCAGCCCGCCAAACAGTGCTGCCAGTATGATCATGCGGTTCTCACGGCCCTTGAACGCATTGGCAATGACAGCCTCTGCGCCCGCAGCCTTCAGCCCTGCAATCAGGAATACTGCAAAGGCGATGTAAGGCAGTGTTCCCAGAAACGCCTTCGCCGCAAAACTGATGACCGGAACCAGGTTGGGGAAATCCAGCACGGCAACCGCAATGGGCGCCAGCATGGTGATCGTCCACGGCGTGGCGAGACGGGACTTAATTTCATCTGCAAGCGGCAACTGCTCACGGGATACATCGCTCATGTCTCGATCTCCTGGTCTGCACAACACTCTTCCAGGATGAAAGCTGCCAGAGCCTGCAGATGCTGATAATTGGCCTGATTGATAATGGTGCGGCCCTGCCGGTTCTGCACGATCAGATCAGCCGACGTGAGAAACTTCAGGTGATGGGCAAGGGTTGAGCCCGGAATACCGGTACGCTGCTGGATATCACCTACCAGCAACCCGTTGTCCCCTGCCCTGACCAGGGATTGCAAAACCTCCAAGCGGGATTCTGACCCCATGGCCGAAAACCCCTGAGCAGCTGTGACACGGTCCATCTCGATCATCCTTATATTTCGATAAAACTAGAAATATAGAATTGATATCTTGCTGTCAACCCGGCCTTGCGGACAAATCAATGAAACACCTGCTATGAAAAACCGTAGACGGACGGCTGATATCGCAAAGAGCTGACATGACCCAATTCATTGCAAGCATCATCGGGCCTTACCTGCTGGTCACGGGCCTCGGCATGGTGTTGTCTCGCCGGTTTTATCTGCGGATGATGTCGGGGAATGACAGCGCAGACCCCATTCTGCTCAATCTTTCCGGTGCCGTGCACTTCGTGCTGGGCATGATTGTCCTGCGAAATCACTTCCTGTGGAACAATCTTGAGGCAGCATTGGTGAGCCTGTTCGGGGTCCTGCTGGTGCTTAAGGGAGTAGTCCTGATTGCCGTTCCCGAGAGGGCCGTGCAAACCACCGAAAAGATCGGCAATACACTCAGTGTCTCAACCGCCGGCTTCCTGATCGTCGGGTTGTACTTCTGCTACATCGGTTATCGGTGAATGTCAGGAGACTTGCTGCACTCCCGTAAATCGGGTCGATCATTGCGCCGGGCGTTCCTATCCAGAGATCACATTCGAAACCTTTGGAGATCAGGCCATGCAACTCAACGACAAGATTATCATCATCACCGGCGCCAGCAGCGGCATAGGCGAGACCGCAGCTGTTCTGTTTGCCGCTGAAGGCGCGAACGTTGTTCTCGGCGCGCGCCGCGAAAAACGACTTCAACAACTTGCAAAGAGGATCAACGACAGCGGCGGCAGCGCGGCTTTTCTGGCAGGAGATGTTCGGACGGAAGCCTATGCGGACGGGCTGGTTCAACTGGCAACAGCGGAATTCGGCGGCCTTGACGGTGCCTTCAACAATGCCGGGATGATGGGAGAAACGGTGCCGGTTCCCGACATGGAAAGAGCCAACTGGAACGAGGTTATCGCCACCAACCTGACCAGTGCGTTCTTTGCGGCAAAGTACCAGATACCGGCGCTGAAAAAGCGCGGGCGCGGATCCATCGTGTTCACCTCATCGTTTGTCGGATACGCCAATGGCGGCATGCCCGGCATGGGGGCCTATGCGGCTTCAAAGGCAGGTCTGATCGGCCTGGCGCAGTCCTTGTCAGCCGAACATGGCGCTGACGGTATTCGGGTAAACACCCTGTTGCCCGGCGGCACCAGAACGGCCATGTCCGGAGACGATGCTGAAATACACGAGTATATCGCAAGCCTTCATCCGCTCGGGCGCATGGCAGACCCGGAAGAAATAGCGGAAGCCGCCTTGTTCCTGATGTCCAACCGGGCGTCTTTCGTCACCGGCAGCGCACTGACGGTAGACGGCGGCATTTCGATCAGGCTCTAGCTCTCCGGCGGAAACATGCCGGCGCAGGTCTGCAGGGCATTGGCCAGGAAGTCATCGTGCTTGGCCTGGTCAATGACACCCTTTTTCAGCATGTCGGCAATATCGCCGCTACGCTTGGTGCGGCATTCTTCAAACTTCGGGTTAACCGCCGGCGCACTGACGGTGCCTGCACCGATTACACCGGCCGAGGAAGCCGGACGGCCAGCCGTATCGGTGTTGTTCTGCTTGTGCCAGGTAAGAGCCAGGCCGGACAGGGCCAGGACACAGATCAGGCCTGCTAAAAACCTGGCACCGTTTCTGTCCAGAAAATGACGACTATCCATTGCGCAGTTCCTCCCCGCGTTTACCCCAGTTTTCGACTTCGCAAAACCTGTCCCTGCCCGTTGCGAAGCCTGCACACTGTATTGGCTCAACTGCCACGCTGCAATGGCATGTTGATCAGCAGGTTCTGCGGCTTCATGTTCAGTTTGCCGGACTGTGATTTCGCCAGTCCAAGCCAGACCGGTTTTCCGCGGGCGCGCTCGATAACCGATTGCTGATCCAGAATATCCATGCGGAACAGGCCGATAATGCTGATTTCTTCCTCAAGCGACAGCTCTGCGCCTTCGTACAATTTGTTCAGCAACCGGGTGGCCTGCGCATCCATGCCGATATGCCAGGTCCATTTTTCATCATCAATGCGCTGCATCGGCTGAACCCGCACACTGACACCGGTAAAATGGTTGATCCAGTGCTCGATGACCCGGGCAAAGGCATCATTGGCGGGCTGGGTGAAGCGGAAATCGACAACCGTGTCAAAGCGCTCTGCCCGAGCCCAGTACATCTGCTTGTTGTCTTCATCGAGCACGTCCAGCTCGACCTGCTTGAGCGGTGTTTCCGCTTCCATGACCAGTTGGCCAAGCGCGCCCATGCCGCCGGTGTCAGCGAACATGTCGACAACTTCCTCATCCGCGAGCATGAGTTGACCGTCATCGGCAGACACGTTTTGCGACCGGAAGAAAACTTCAGCCGCGCGCCACCGCATCGGGTCGGTCTGGCCGTGCAGAATGCTGGCCAGAATGGCGTGCACGATCTGCTCGACAAACAGCGGCGGCACATTACCGGCTTCGCCGCGCACTATGGACAGGTAAGCCTTTTCAAGTGTCTTCGACGCTACCAGCAGATCACGGAAAGCCAAGAACACCTTGTAGTTCTGACCTGCATCCACGTCTTCAAACTCGGACAACTCCTGGTGCGAGAACTGCAAATATGGATCGTCAACCAGCCGGGCATGGGCCACGCGTTCTGCCTCGCAGCTTTCCTCGATCGGGGCCAGTTCGGGGCGCGCGAAATAGGCACGCAGATAATCCGCCGTCACTTCCAGTCCGCCGCGACCCGGCAGGCGGTTGAGCAGATACGCGCCGGATGAATGCCATGCACGTTCACTCATCAGCTATATCCCAGATACGTGTATGCGGGCGTTCCTGCCCGGGCGGTGTGATTTCGCGGTACTCTTCATGGATCGCACCTTCTTCCGTGAGCGTGCGGTGCACGGTCAGCAAGGTGTTGAGCGGCTTGCCGTCAGCCAGTTCGCATGCAAAGTCGATTTCTTCGCGCGCAGCGTCGCAGGCGACGGTGTGATCGGGTGCCTCGTAGTCTTCCACAAACAGCCGGGCCAGCGCCTCCACGGCCTCGGAGACTTCACTCTCGTCCGCCTCACCGACGGACACAAAAGTCGCCCGTCCCAGACTCGGCAACGCCAGAAATCCGTTGGCAAATGCCTGGCGTGTCTTTCCCCTGATTTCCTCGGCACCGATGCCGGCAAAAGCAAATGCGCCGGACAGGGCAATCTCATCCGGCCCTGCCGGCGTTACAAACACATTGTCGTCCGAACTGTCAAACCGGATGGTGCGCAATATCTTGGTCATGGCTTAAGCATGCCCTTCCACCGTCTCCACGAGCGCAAAGGCCTGCACCGGCTTGTCTGCCGGCGTAAACAGCAGGTTGCCCTCTTCATCCATGCCGGTCACCCGCCCGGACACGGTGATCCCGGCATGGGAAACCGTAATATCCTCGTCCGATCCCATGGCGCGGCCCAGCCAGTTTTCATGCACGCCCTTGAAACCTTCATTCATCCAGCCATCGATCCAGGTCAGGAAATGGCGTGAAACGGACTCAAGCAACATGGTGCGGGTAACTTCACCTGCACCTTCTTCATGCAAGGTGGTACGATCCGGCAGTTCGCCCGGGTTTTCGACGGACAGGTCAAGCGTAATGGCCACGTCAAGGCCGAGCACCATCCATTGCGGCTCATCATCTGCTGCGAGCCCGGCCGGGACATCCAGCGTGATGGCACCAGCCCGGGCGCCATTGACCAGGATGTCGCCCGGCCAGCGATAGTGAATACCTATTTCCGGCGGCGAGATGGCGCCAAAGGCATCACCAAACGCCACCGCCAGAACATGACGCACCTGAACAGCGCGCGACAGGGGCACATCCGGTTCCAGCACCACCGCCATATTGAGGCGGTCTTCCGACTGCGACCAGTACAGGTCGCCGGCACCTGCCTCACCTGCCATTGCAGCGGCGGTTGCCATCCGGGCAGTATCGGTTCCAGGCGCAACGGCAATGCCGTTCAGCAATGGCGGAAAAACCGGTTCTTCATTCATGAGGATAACCTGCAGGCCTGGCGCGGCATCACCCGAGGTCGATCTTGCCGGTCACTGTGTGATCCAGCGAAACGTCACCACATGTGATCGTCGCCGTTACCTCGACACTCCCGGAAGACTTGCCGGACGCACGGACCGCCTCTTCGATTTTCTGCTGCGATGTCACGCCGACCTGCTTGAGGAACTTGCGCATCGACATGTTGAACTTGTCGTCATCCATTTCCCGTATTCCCTGTTGTTGTTAGAGGCATCACTTCAGCAACGATCATGCTCATGGCTACTGAGCACAGCAACCAGAACCGGTCGCGTTCTATTGGCGAACATTGTCAGTTGCGTACACATTGCTCGCCGAAAATTGCAGCGAAGCCAGCCCGAAATGCGCGCCGACACCGATCACAGCCATGGCCGCGCATGCCAGTACAAATGCTTTCATTGTCTTGACCCTTCCTGTTTCCCCTTTAGCCGCAGCCGGTCAGGGCCGCTGCTCTTGCCATTGCCCTACTGATATAGGGACGCCACGCACCTATGTGCAAACTGTTTTCACTTGGCTGTCTGATCCTGCGGCGTTTTAGTTTGCTCTTTCAGCCACACGATCATGGCGTCGCGTTCTTCGGTGTTGGACATTTTCTGCAACGGCATCTTGGTGCCGGGCACCAGGTGCTGCGGGCCTTTTTCGAACAACTGGCCAATTGTATCTGCATTCCACACAATATCAGACTCAAGCAAGGCCTTCGAATAGGCATACCCCGTCAAAGTACCGGCCTTGCGGCCGAACACACCATAAAGGGTCGGCCCGGCGCGATTGGCGTCATCCGGTGACAGGGTATGGCAGACGGAGCATTTGCGGGCGAACTGGCGTTCACCGACGCTCAGGCCCTCATCGGCTTGAAAGCGGCGCGGAAACTTGCCGCGCGCCGGTTCAAAATCACGGCCCGGGCGGAATTGCCAGTAATGTACCGTGTCATCGAGCCCGCCCAGATAAAGCGTGTCGCCGTCACCGGAAAACGTCAGCGCCCAGATCGGGCCGTACGGATTGTCGAGCAGTTTCACCGGTGTCCAGTCGGTCATGTCATGTACCGACACAATGCCGTCGCCGCCACCGAACGCCAGAACCTTGTGTTCCGGCGACACCGCAACCGACAGGATGGGGCGGTCGCGCTGTGCCAGTTGATGAGCAATTTCACCGCTTTCAATATCCAGCACGGCCGCGGTTCCGTTGAGCGCACCAAAAGCCAGCTCCGTGCCGCCGGGCAAGGCAGCCAGCACGTTGATGCCCCAGCCATTGCGATAGATTACCCGTTCTTCAGCCCCGTCGCTGACCTGCCATTTACGGACGGTGGCGTCGGTGCCTGTGGAATAGACAAATTTTCCGTCGGTCGAAAATACCGCCGCGTTGACCGTGTTGCGGTGGCCCTTGAGCACATGCAGCAGCCGCTTTTCGGCCAGCGACCAGATCCGCAGCGTGCGATCCCACGACGCGGACACCAAAAGCCTGCCGTCCGGTGATACGGCGAGAGAGACCACCTTGAGATCATGGCCCTTGAAAACGTGCTCAACTTCCCCGGACTTAAGATCCAGCAGCCGCACCATGCCATCGTCGCTGCCGGTGACCGCGTGCCCGCCATCGGGCAGGACAGCCACCGCATTCACCGCGCCGTCATGATCAGAGAAGCGCTTGCGCATGGCGGGCTTTGTCGCATCGGCGACATCCCAATACATCATCGAATAGTCAAAGCTGCCGGAAACGATGCCGATACCGTCGGGAGACGTGGCAACCGACTTGACCGGACCGCCATGGCCTTTTAGATCGCCCTCACCGGGCTTGATCTCAGCCATGACCGGCAGGCTAAGCGTCGCAATCAGCGTGACGATTGCCACCTGCGCAATCCTGACCGACCGGATCTTCAGCAGGCTAAAGGCAAGAGCTTCGAAAACGCGATCACCGGTCAAGTTTTTAACCTCGGCAAGCTATTCCGCCGGCTGACCGGCGGAGGAGCCGGCAGCAGGCGCCGACTTGGCCTTCTGCTCCTCCTCTTCAACCCACAGGCTGTGATGTTCTCGCGCCCAGTTGGTATCAACCTCTCCGGACCCCATCGCGTCGAATGCGCCTTCCATGCCAACGGACCCGATATAGATGTGCCCCAGTATAATGATGATGAAGACAACGCCGACTATGCCATGCCAGATCTGGTTGAGTTGCTGTTCCTGGATCGGGGTCACGCTGGTCGGCAGCTCAAAGCCGATTGCGTTCAGGGCGGCAAAGGTCTTTGCCATGAACGCCGTTTCGAACGGGAACATCAGCGCAATGCCGGACAGGGATATGGAAATTGTCAGGACAACAACGCTCCAGAACAGGATTTTCTGACCCGCATTGAATTTCTTTGCCGGTGGGTGTGAGCCCCTGGTGAACAGTCCGCCACCTTTCAACAGCCAGACCAGGTCGTGCCGGTTCGGGAAGTTGTGAACAACCCACAAAATGAAGGCCAGCGCCACGCCCAGCATGAAGGCGAATGAGAGATAGTTGTGCAGGTACTTGCCCCACAAGGTGATGAACGCAAATGTTTCCTTGCCGATCACCGGCATCAGCGCATAACGGCCAAACAGCATGTTCAGGCCGGAAAGTGCAAGGATCACAAACGACCCAGCCATCAGCCAGTGGGCAAATCGTTCAAGGCCGTTAAAGCGCTGCATGGTCACGCCTGACCGGCCGTGGTCGATCTTGATGCGGCCGCGCAGCAGGAAGTACAAAGCCAGCAGGAACAGGATCGCGAGGAGCCCATAGGTTGCATACAGCTTCAGCGGGCCGTTGCGAAACGACCGATAGGCGGTATCGCCTTCCGACTGGATCAGCACACCGGCATTCTTGTCCGGGATGGAAACATTGCCGGTAGCCCCTTTTCGGATCTGGCTCCAGAAACCGGTATTCAGGTCCGTGCTCTGGGCTTCAGTCGCCACGTCCGGGCTGGTTGTCTGGGCAATTGCGGGCGTGCTGTTACCGCCGATCGCAAGCATTGCTACCGCAATGAGAGCCAAGCATACAGTACGTATGGATTTCACTAGGTCTGTGCTGGATTTCATAACGCTGATCCCCTTGGATTGCCCGTGTCAGGTATAAGATTGTCCCCTGCCTGATCTCTTTCTGTCAATCAGGCCTGTATGCCGTTGTTACACACCGCCGCCGCGCTGGATTTTCATGCGCCTGCGCAATTGCTCCCTGGTGTCATCATTCAATTCCTCATCCGCCGTGCCGCTGTAAACCCCTTTTTCTTTCAAAAACGGATTGTCGGCTTCCCGCTCCTGGCAACCGGCCAGCAGGCCGAGAAGTATCGCCAGCATGAAAAACCGAATGGTTCGCGTATCCATGAACAAAGTCACCCCTTCCAGGTGTGGCACGGCAAAACCATTGCCGGTGAAATTTCAACAAGTGCAGTCCGGCAATAGTGCAAGCTTGTGGACCAAGGGCGGCGATTTCTCGCCGCCCTGTCCGGACATCATCGACATGTCCATATCATCGATGTGACCGTCAGGAACCGCTATGCGGTTCCTGACTGTTTCATGTCGGCGGTTAAGAGCCGGAACCGGGATAGGCCTTGCCCCATCCCCAGGCACCGGAACCGAAGCCACGGCCAACCACACGCTCGCGGTAAATGTTGGCGACCTGGTCGCCATCACCTGCAAGCAGCGCCTTGGTCGAACACATTTCTGCACAAAGCGGCAGTTTGCCTTCGGCCAGACGGTTGCGGCCATACTTCTTGAACTCCTTGTCGGAGTTGGCTTCCTCGGGACCACCGGCGCAGAAGGTACATTTGTCCATCTTGCCACGTGAACCGAAGTTACCGACCTGCGGGAACTGAGGCGCGCCAAACGGGCACGCGTAGAAACAGTAACCGCAACCGATGCAGAGGTCTTTATTGTGCAGAACCACGCCCTCGGCAGACTGATAGAAACAGTCAACCGGGCACACGGCCATGCACGGTGCATCCGAACAATGCATGCAAGCCACCGAGATCGAGCGTTCACCGGGCTTGCCGTCATTGATGGTGACGACGCGGCGGCGGTTTACACCCCACGGGACTTCATGTTCGTTCTTACACGCGGTGACACAGGCGTTGCATTCGATGCAACGTTCAGCATCACACAGGAACTTCATGCGAGCCATTCTGTATCCTCCTTATGCTTTTGCAATTTTGCAGAGAGTGGTCTTGGACTCCTGCATCTGGGTGACTGAGTCATAGCCATAGGTTTGCGCCGTATTGGTCGCTTCACCCAGGACATACGGATCAGAACCCGCAGGATAATTGGCCCGCAGGTCTTCGCCCTGCATATGGCCACCGAAGTGGAACGGCATGAAGGCTACGCCCCTGCCAACCCGCTCGGTGATCATGGCCATTACCTTGACCTTGCCCTTTTCAGGACCCTCGACCCAGACCGTGTCTCCGTTCCTGATACCAAGATCGTTGGCATCAACCGGATTGATCTCGACGAACATGTCCTGCTGCAGTTCCGCAAGCCACGGGTTCGACCGTGTCTCGTCACCACCGCCTTCGTACTCCACGAGACGACCCGATGTCAGAATGATCGGATACTCTTTCGAGAAGTCGTTCTTCTGAATCGATTCATAAAGGGTTGGAAGACGATGCATATGCCGGTCTTTGAATGTGGCATACTTGGGCAGAAGGTCACGACGCGGCGTGTACAGCGGTTCGCGATGCAACGGCACCGGATCCGGGAACGTCCACACAACCGTGCGGGCCTTGGCATTACCGAACGGTGCACAACCATGCTTGATTGCGACCCGCTGGATACCGCCTGACAGGTCAACCTTCCAGTTGATCTTGTCGAGCTTGGCCTGATCGTCAGTGCCGGCAACCTTCTTGATGGCAGCAAGTTCGTCTGCCGTCAGGTCGCCGTCCCAGCCGAGCTTGCGCAGCATGCCGTAGGTGAACTCAGGATAACCATCCTTGATTTCGGAATCTACGGAGTAAGCGCCTTCGGCCAGCATGTTGGCACCGCCCCACTCGTCCGGCGCCTTGACACCGAAACGGGCACGGAATGTCAGACCACCCTCAGCCACCGGCTTGGAGTTGTCGTACAGGTTCGGCGTACCGGGATGCTTCATTTCCGGCGTGCCCCATGACGGCCATGGCAGACCGTAATAGTCGCCGTCTGCCGGGCCACCGCGAGCCTGCAGCGTCGTCCTGTCGAACGTGTGCTGGTTGGCCATGTGCATCTTGAGACGCTCCGGCGACTGTCCGGTGTAGCCGATCGTCCACATGCCGCGGTTGATTTCGCGCAGCGTGTCTTCAATGCTCGGCTCCTTGACGGTCAGCTTGCCGATCTTTGTCTCTTCGACCTTGATATTGCGGAAGAAGCGATCTGCAAAGCCGAACTTCTCGGCGAACATCTGCATGATGACGTGGTCAGGCAGGGACTCAAACAGCGGGTCCATGACCTTTTCACGCCATTGCAGCGAGCGGTTCGATGCGGTGACCGAACCATGGGTTTCGAACTGCGTGGTCGCAGGCAGCAGATAGACGCCATCCTTGCGTCCGTGCATGACCGCCGACATGGTCGGGAACGGATCAACCACGACCAGGAGGTCGAGCTTGGCCATTGCCTTTTGCATGTCGGGCAGACGGGTCTGCGAATTGGGCGCATGCCCCCAGAACACCATGGCGCGGACATTGTCCGGCTGATCAATGTTCTCTTTCGCTTCCAGGACACCATCGATCCAGCGCGAGACGGGAATACCCTTCTCGTTCATCATCGCCTTGTCCTTGCCGTCCTTGTCCTTGCGGGTGCCGAAACGGCCCTTCAGCCAGTCAAGGTCTTCTTCCCAGACACGTGACCAGTGAGCCCATGCACCTTTCGACAGGCCGTAGTAGCCCGGCAAAGTATCCATCAGGACACCAAGGTCTGTTGCACCCTGCACATTGTCATGGCCGCGGAAGATGTTGGCACCGCCGCCGGCAACGCCCATGTTACCGAGAGCAAGCTGCAGCACACAGTAAGCACGTGTGTTGTTGTTGCCGTTGGTATGCTGGGTACCGCCCATGCACCACACGATGGTGCCCGGCTTGTTCTGGGCCATGGTGCGGGCGACACGCTTCAACTGCGAGCCGGGAACACCGGTGACCTTTTCAACTTCCTCGGGGGTCCACTTGGCGACTTCTTCCTTGATGTACTCCATGCCCCAGACGCGGCGGGAAATGAAGTCCTTGTCTTCCCAGCCGTTTTCGAAGATGTGGTACAAGACACCCCAGATCAGTGCCACGTCGGTACCGGAACGGAACCGGACATATTCGGTGGCATGAGCCGCGGTACGGGTAAAGCGCGGATCACATACGATGAATGCCGCGTTGTTTTCTTCCTTGGCTTTCAGCATGTGCAGCAAAGACACCGGATGGGCTTCTGCAGGATTGCCGCCGATCAGGAAGATGGCACGCGAATTGTGCATGTCATTGTACGAGTTGGTCATCGCACCATAGCCCCAGGTGTTGGCAACACCGGCAACCGTGGTCGAGTGACAGATACGCGCCTGATGGTCACCATTGTTGGTGCCCCAGTAAGCGTAGAACTTGCGGAACAGATAAGCCTGCTCGTTATTGTGCTTGGCAGAACCCAGCCAGTACACAGAATCGGGACCGGACTTCTCGCGAATATCCAGCATCTTGTCGCCGATCTCGTTGATGGCTTCTTCCCATGACACCTGCTGCCATTTGCCATCCACCAGCTTGGTCGGATACTTCAGGCGGCGCTCACCGTGAGCGTGTTCGCGCACCGCAGCACCTTTGGCGCAATGTGCACCAAGATTGAACGGGCTGTCATAGCCTGGCTCCTGGCCAACCCAGACGCCGTTTGTGGTTTCTGCCAGCACGGTGCAACCAACCGAGCAGTGCGTACACACTGACTTCTTGATTTCAACCGCACCGGAAACCGATGCTGCTTCAGCCTTGCGCACCATTCCCGACGATAGTGTCGATGCTGCCGCGAGACCGCCTACTGCAAGTCCCGAACGGCGCAAGAATGTCCGCCTGTCAATCGCTCCACCGGTTAAATCGGTGAGGGCCGATGACAGTCGAGGGCCGAACGCCACCTCTCCCGTCTTCTTCCTGAGCATGATCTTCCTCCAGATGCGGCGCCTTTATTGGCGCCTGAATTTAAGTCCCTTAATTCCGCAAATTCAGTTCCGGTTGGAAACTAGAATGCGGCAAGCTTGTAGTACGTCTTGACGTGATCAGTTTCCTGATAGCCGGCATTGCCTTCAACAGGCGCTGCAGCTTCAGCCGCAACCGATCCGGCAGCAACAGCTGCAGTTCCGGTCACAGCGGACACACCAGCAAGCTTTAGGAAATCGCGACGGCCTGAGGCCACCTTGTCACTTCCTTTTGCCATTTTCCGCTCCTTCAGTTTTGGACGGTTGCCCGCCCGACAATCCGGACGGCAACAACCCGCCCGGTCACATAAAAGGCATCAGACCATCAAGAAGGCCTGATCCTCTACATCCATGAACGCCGCGCCCAGCTGCCCTATACAGGCGTAAAACACCGATGAGCGCGCACCTTCAAGATCTGTAAAAAAGTGTTTGGCCCACGATGCAATGTGAGCCTGGAAAAATTTCTTCTGTTCGTCGAGATCCAGCGCTTCGCCGAAATCACCCATTATTAGACCGGACATCATTTCGCACAGCGCAGCAATATGATCTTCGGGTTCAGCGACATCGTCACGCCTTTCAATGCCAAGCCGCGCCATGTCGTTACGCAAGCGCGCAAGCGGTTTCTCATGCAGGAAGCCGGTCAGATAATAAGAGCCGTAAGGCACCAGTTCGCCCCTGCCCACGCCGATGAACAGGTCATGATACTCGCGGGAAACTTCTTCCGGGCTGGATTTCGCAGCAACGCGGGTAATGGCGGCCACCGCCTCGCCAATCGGCGTGTCATCTCCATGCATGTCAGCAAACATATCAAGATCGTGCCGGGACGGACCCGCACGCAAGGTAGTTGCCAGCAACCTGTAGAGGTTTGCCCGCAATACATCTTCTTCGGAAACTGACAGCTCTAACTTGGCCTCACCCATACGTAATTTTTTAAGGCTGCACCCTTCAAACGGGGTACCTTGCTCGCCTTCCTCTCCTAGTTGCAGACAGGATGACGCAGCACGGGCGCGTAAGGCAAGCACATTCCAGCCCGATCCGGCAGGCTTTCACGATCTGGTAATGTGGAGTAAATTACTCAACAATTATACGTGGCGCAGCCCGCTTCTGGCCCGCAGAATCGCCCAAAACCGAGGCCCAGACTGTTTCTGCGATATTGCGATAAAGCCCTGCATGATGGGAATCCGGTGCGGAAACAACGATCGGCTGGCCGGAATCAGAGCGTGTGCGCAGATCCTTGTCCAGCGGCACCTCGCCCAAAAACGGCAAACCAAGCTTTTCCGCTTCATCGCGCGCACCGCCATGACCGAAGATTTCATGACGCTCGCCACACTTGGTGCAGGTGAAGTAACTCATGTTCTCGACGATGCCGAGCACCGGTACGTTGACCTTGCGGAACATGTTCAACCCCTTGCGGGCATCAATCAGAGCCAGGTCCTGCGGCGTGGACACGATGACCGCGCCAGACAGCGGTGTCTGCTGGGCCAGGGTCAGCTGGGCATCACCGGTTCCCGGCGGCATATCGACAATCAGGACATCAAGGTCACCCCAGTCGACCTCGCGCAGCATCTGTTGCAGCGCCGACATCACCATCGGGCCGCGCCAGATCATCGGCGTGTCTTCTTCCACCAGAAAGCCCATCGACATGGCCTTGAGGCCAAACCCTTCAAGTGGCTTCAGCGTGCGTGAGCCCGGTGACACCGGCTCCGGCCTGCCGGTAATGCCAAGCAGGCGCGGGACCGACGGGCCGTAGATGTCGGCATCGAGTATGCCCACCTTCAAACCATTGGCCTGCAGGCCAAGCGCCAGATTGACCGAGGTGGTCGACTTGCCCACCCCGCCCTTTCCGGACGCGACGGCGACAATGTGCTTCACACCGGGCACACCCGCCATTGTCTGCGCCGCCTGGGCTTTCGGGCCCGGCTGCTGCATGGGCGGCGGCGGCGCCATGTTGGCGCCTGCCGGCGGCGGGGTCCGGCCGGCGGCCGGACGTGAGCCCGGCTTGACCTCCGCAGTGAGCGCTGCCATGACCTTTTCGACGCCGTCCACCTTGCCGACAGCTTTTTCAGCAGCCTGGCGCAACGGTTCCAGTTCATTGGCCCGCGATGCCTCGACAGTGATGGCAAACATCACATTGTCGCCGCTGACAACCACATCTGAAACCAGGCCGAGCGACACCAGGTCACCTTCAAGATCAGGCCCGCGCACCTTTGAGAGCGCCGCCATGACTTGTTGTTTGTCTACCATCTGAAAACCCCTGAACGCGACCCGCCATCCGTGCGGCGGCCTGTTTCTTGTCTTTTGTTTGTGGAACGGTTCAAGCCATTGAAAAGTCCGGGCTTAACCTCTCACGTACCGCAGTTATCGCCGGCGCTGCGCGCCGCCCAATTCGGCGGTTATATCATTGGCGATCTTATTGACAAGCTCACCAAGTGCAAGCACCCGCTGATCAGTGACACGCGCTGTCGGGCCGGAGACCGAAACTGCGCCCAAGGGTTCGCCATGTTCGTCAAAGATTGCTGATGCCACACAGCGCAAACCAATGGCATTTTCCTCATCATCAATGGCATAACCGCGCTGCTGGGATATCTCAAGATCCTGAAACAGCGCTTCGATTGACGTATGTGTGTGTGAAGTTTCGCGGGTCAGCTCACGACCATGCAGCACCTTGCGGGTGGCTTCCGGGTTCATGTGGGACAAAATGGCTTTACCGACACCCGAACAATGCATCCGGGCGCGCCCGCCGGGCCCGGCAATGGCACGCATCATTTTCTGGCATTCGACCTGGGCCAGGTAGACGATCTCCCCCCTGTCGGAAATGCCGAGGTTCACTGTCTCGCCCGACTGCTCCATCAGGCGGCGCATATAGGGGCGCGCTATAGTGACGACATCGCGCGAGCGCACGAAAGCCGAGCCGACGCGGAATGCCTGAACACCAATGAGCCAGACAGAACGCTCGGTATCGAATCTCACGAACCTCTCGTTCTGCAAGGTGGTGAGCAGGCGGTGAGCAGTCGAATTGGGCAGTCCGACCTCCTGGGCCACTTCCGACAACGACAGACCCGATGCATGATAGGAAAGCGCGTTCAGCAGCTTCAGTGCTCGGCTCAGGGACTGCACCTGACCGGATGCCCGCAATATCTCCTTGCTTGGCACACGAAATTCTTCACGCCGTGCTGCGTCTCTGTCCTTGTCCGACACCTGGTTTTCGAGCATAGATATTCCCAATTCAAATTCGCCTGTCTTAGAGGTATATACGATGTTGTTCCACAATGTGGATCAAAAACCACAAACCGGACCGCTCTTCGTTCCAAAAGAACCGACAGAACCCAATATTCCCTTAAAATTTCCAAGATCTGCGGGCCATCTGGTCTAACGAACCCCGGTAGAACCTAGCCTCGAACTGGCCGCACCTTGTCACAGACCGAATTGGAACGCAATTCCATATGCTGGATGCACTCGTAAACAATGCCTACTGGCTCCTGTATGCCGGCACCGTAATGGAGGGCGAAACCGCGCTGCTGCTTGGTTCGCTGGCAGCACATCAGGGACTTATTGATCTTGTCTGGGTGATCGTTGTCGCGTTTGCCGGCGCCACTACAGGCGATCAGATCAGTTATCAGCTGTTCCGCCGGTTCGGACCGAAAATGGTGGAGCGCAGCGAAACCCTGCAGCGACGCACGAAAAAGGCCCGTCGGCTGCTTGCCGGGCACCCGCTAAAGTTCATTGTCCTGTCCAGGTTTTTCTGGGGCCTGCGCTCTGCCTGCATGCTGGCGCTGGCGGCGTCGGACGTGCCGACACGGGTATTCGCACCAGCCAACCTGCTTGCCTGCGCCCTGTGGGCCACAGTTGTCGGCTCGCTGGGCTATGTGTTCAGCAGCTGGGTCACCCGCATCGTCACCACCATGGACGGCCTGTCGGGCCGCGCGCCCGCCGTCCTTGCCGGAATCGTCGCGTTCCTGGTGCTGATCGTGCTGGCGCGCAAGGCAGTGCTCAAATTCTGGCGGTCACGCGAAACGCTGTGACCAGCTTGCAACCAGCGACCTCAAATGGCCTGTATGACCTCCCTCCAGACCCTGTCCTGTCCTGAACAAGCTGCGGCGTATTGACCGTCAGGTTCAGAAAATCTCCGGTCTCGGAATTTTACTCTTGAACATGACGGCAAACGGCCCTACATGGCGCCCACACAAGCCGGCAACATGGAGACACCGGCTTGTCATTCTCCGCTAGTGCGCGGGGAGCCATTGCTGCGGTTGGCGCAGTGACAGGTCTCGGGGCAACCCGGGGTTGGCAAGCTTCAGGTGGCGACCATGCGCCGGCTTTTTTGCGTCTGCAGGTCAATTGTGACCTGCGAGACAAACGACATCTACTGGCTGGGGAGGGACCCAAAATGACTGACACCAACGCCCTGTTCCAACTGGGGATGGACCTGGATGCTCCAGGCACCGCCCATGACGAAACACAGGCTGCAACAAACAATGTGGTCGCGTTCAACCGCGATGTGGAACCGGCTGACCATTTCATCGTGAAGAACGGTGTGTCGTGTGCGGGAACACACCTGATTATCGATCTTGTGGACGCCGAAGGACTGGCTGATATCGACCTGATTGATGAAGCCATGCGCGAGTGTGTGACCGAGGCCGGCGCAACCCTTCTGCATATCCACCTGCACCCGTTTACACCTGAGGGCGTATCCGGCGTGTCAGGCGTTGCGGTCCTGGCGGAGAGCCACATTTCAATCCACACCTGGCCGGAACGCGGCTATGCCGCGCTGGATGTGTTCATGTGCGGTGATTCACAGCCCGAAAAGTGCATCGACGTGCTGAAAAAGCATTTCCGGCCCGGCGAGGTGAAAGTCTCTGAACTGCTGCGGGGATCAAACCTGTGAGCCTGAAGCGAGAAGACGACGGCTCCGTGTGGATGCATGAACACCTGCATACGGGTTTCAGCACAACCTACCGTCTTGAAGAGACACTTTTCGACAGCAATACCCCGCACCAGCGGCTGGTTGTCGGGCGCACAGAAGCGTTCGGCAACGTGGTGTGGCTGGACGGTGTGACCCAGGTCACCGAGCGCGACGAGTTCTGCTATCACGAAATGCTGGCGCATGTGCCGATCCTGGCCCACGGCATGGCGAAGAGCGTGCTGGTCATAGGCGGCGGTGACGGCGGCATGGCTGAAGAAGTGCTCAAGCACAAGTCGGTTGAAAAACTGGTCATGGTGGAAATTGATGCAGGTGTCATCGATTTTGCCCGCGAGCACCTGTCTTCGATCAACAAGGGATGTTTCGACGACCAGCGGTTCGAACTGGTGATAGCCGACGGCAAGGACTTTGCCGCGACCTCCGAAAACCGCTTTGATGTCATCATTGTTGACTCCACCGACCCTGTCGGGCCGGGCGAGGTTTTGTTCACCCGCTCGTTCTACAGCGACTGCAAGCGCATGCTGAATGACGGCGGCGTGCTGGTGACGCAAAACGGCGTGCCGTGGTTCCAGTCGGACGAACTGCACAACACGATGTTCAATTTCGCCAACCTGTTTGCCGATGCCGGCTGCTACCTGACCGTGGTGCCGACCTATGCAGGCGGGTTCATGGCGCTGGGCTGGGGGACCGACAATTCAAACCTTCGCGCAGTGGACGAAGCCACGCTGCAGGCACGCTTCGAGGCAGTTGATCTCAACTGCCGCTACTACAATCCGGCAGTTCACAAGGCAGCTTTCGCCCTGCCCGGCTTCATTGCCGATATTGTGGACAAGGCCACGCAACAGGCTGACGAGACCGGGTGACTTCCTGATCGGCCATGGGCCGGCCTGTCAGAACGCAAGCCGGTACGTCTGCCAGGATTCCTCGAGGTGGCCCGGTTGTCCCACACGCAGGTCTTTGGCCGTGCATGAAATAGTAGATGCGGCAATTCCGGCAATCTGACCGTCCGCGGCCCTGTGACTGTGGCCACAATATATGCGCCGCACATCGGAGTGGCGCGACAGCAGCTCCGCGAACTCCGCCAGGTTGGCGCGATCCTCGAACTGGAACGGCACCGGAGCCACCGCAATCTCGAAGGGCGGATGATGCATGAAAATCACAACTGGCCGGCCATTGGCTTGTTCCAGCATTCCCTTGAGGTGATCCATACGGGCCCGACACAACCGCGCCTTGTTGCTCTGGGTACTCATTGTATCCAGCATAAGGACGCAGAGTTCATCTGTGCTGACCAGATACTGGACAAACTCTGGATGACAATTTGCCGGCAACCGGTCCGCGAATACCTCCCGGAGCTTGCTGCGATCATCCCGGTTGCCAGGTATGACGCACAGTTCCGCCCGCAGTTCCTTTAGTTTTTCCGCCGCTTTTTCGTACTCAACTCTTGCACCGTCGTGGGCGATATCACCGGTATGCACCACCAGGTCCGGCTGCGGATCCAGTCCGTTGACGAAATCAACGCATCGCTCCAGATCGCGCAACCGGTCGGTTCCGTCTGGCTGCGGCCAGGCGATATGGCAGTCTGAAATCTGGGTAATCAACATGTTAAATCCAACGGGAGGGCAAGAATGGCGGGGTTCGCTACGCTGACCTCGTCGGGTCACTCACGGACGCGGCGGCAAGATAATCACATCAAGCGTGCAGATTCAATTTGCTTATGGGCCTTGCGTGGCAAAATCCGATGGGTGTAGCTTTCGCTCATGGAATCCTTGAAAGAAATTCGCGCCGTGACCACCAGCCTGCCGGCATTTGACATGCTCCGGTATCTGTTGAAGGAAAAGTTTCCGGGCCAGGCAGTGGTAACCGCCTCGCTGAAATCACCAAGCGTCGTTGTGTTGAAAATGGTTTCGGATATCGATCCTGCCACACCGGTTGTCTTCTGCCATCCCAGATCAGTGTTTCCGGAAAGCGAGACTTATCGCGATCAGCTCGTGAAGCTTTTCGGACTGAGCAATGTCAAGGTGGTGACCCAGAGTGATTCAATGGACGGCAAACGGGATTTCGTGCGCAGTGAAAAATTGCTGAACGAGGCACATGGGAATACCGGAGGCAGTTGGGAAACGATTCACCTCCACGACACGCTGGCACCTTACAAGTGCTGGATCAAAGCTGTTTATCACGAGCGATTTGACGAGCCATCGGAGCAACGGGTCGATTGCTATGCCAACATGGTGACCGTGAATCTGCTGCGCCGGCGCACGATCGCGGTGATTGATCGCTTCATGAAAGACCACGACCTGCCCTACCATCCCAAGATCAGCCGCCAGAAGGAACTGGTTACCTTCACCCCCACAGATGAACCAATGACCGCGTATCATTTCTGACAAGAATTGCGGCTGGGAGAATACTTACATGGCAGACCTTATACCTCCACATGGTGGTGACACCTTGCAGCCGCTCTATGTGGACGATCTGGAAACACGCAGTGCTCTGGAGACAGAAGCCCGTGATCTGCCTGCACTGGTGATCAGTTCCGCAGCAGCGGCCAACGCCGTTATGCTGGCGGGCGGTTACTTTACGCCGCTGACCGGTTTCATGAACAAGGCGGACGCCATGAGCGTGGCGGAAACCATGCACACCACCAGCGGCCTGTTCTGGCCGACACCGGTGTTGAACCTGGTCGGGTCAATCGACGAAATCAGCACCAGTGACAGGATCGCGCTGCGCGACCCCAATGTTGCGGGCGAGCCGGTTATTGCAGTCCAGGATGTCTCGGCTGTCGAAGCGCTCAGCGACGCGGAAATAGCGAGCATAATCCAGCAAACCTATGGCACGACCGATCCCGATCATCCCGGCGTTGCAGAGTTTGTTGCCCAGGGCAGGTTTCTGGTTTCCGGACCGATCCAGGTTCTCAACTACAGCTATTTCCCGACCGACTTTCCCGACACTTTCCAGACCGCTGTTGAAATCCGCAACCAGATTGCGGCCAACGGCTGGAAAAAGGTTGTTGCGTTCCAGACCCGCAACCCGATGCATCGCGCTCACGAGGAGCTGTGCCGCATGGCCATGGACAGGCTTGAAGCCGACGGCCTGGTGATCCACATGCTGCTCGGCAAGCTGAAGCCAGGCGATATTCCCGCCGACGTGCGCGATGCCGCCATTCGCAAAATGGTTGAGCTGTACTTCCCGGCCAACAGTGCGATCGTGTCAGGTTATGGATTTGACATGCTGTATGCAGGCCCGCGCGAAGCGCTGCTGCACGCAATTTTCCGGCAGAACATGGGAGCAACGCACCTGATCGTCGGCCGCGACCATGCCGGGGTCGGCGACTATTACGGCGCTTTCGATGCCCAGACCATTTTCGACGAAATCCCCTCAGATGCATTGCAGATCGAGATATTCCGCGCCGACCACACGGCCTACTCAAAGAAACTCAACAAGGTTGTGATGATGAGCGAGGCACCTGATCACACCAAGGACGATTTCGTTCTGTTGTCAGGCACCAGGGTGCGCGAAATGCTGTCCGCCGGCGAGGCGCCTCCCGGCGAGTTCTCCAGGCCGGAAGTCGCGCAAATTCTGATGGACCACTACAGCTCACCCTAGCAGTGGAATACGGGTTCAGGTGAACTCATCAGGAAGGTGTCAGAGCTCGGTGTATTTGGTTGCACTGCCGCGCGACTTTTCAACCGGGTATTTCAGGTCGTTGGCGGCGATCTTTTCAGCCGCAGCAAGCTGCAAGTCAATCCCGGCACGTTCGGCAATCAGCAGGAGATACAACAGCACATCAGCACACTCTTCCTGCAGCCGCTGCCGCATCACACCATCAGCCGCCTCCGCCTCGAACACGGCCTCCTTTTTCCACTGGGCCAGTTCAAGCAATTCGCTTGCCTCCAGATTGAGAGACAGGATCAGGTCTTTAAGCGAATGGAATTGACGCCAGTCACGCTCATCGCGAAACCGGAGCAAGCGACAGGTGAGTTCGTCGAGTGACAATCTATCCTGGGTCATGGTGATAAAACGTTCCTCATGTCTATTCGGCACAGCGCGGCAGCGCATACGCCTATACCGCCTGTCGATGCAGATTCAAGAGTTCACCTGCCGCCTGATGCAAGAAACACCGGTGACAGGCATTGCAAGGTTCACTGGTACCAACGAAGAACTTTGACAGTACCCAGCTTCTGATGTCTTGTTAGGCAGGGAATTCGGCGACTCGTCACATTGGAATTGTGTTTTTGGCTGGTAGTCGAAACAGCCAGTTTACCGTTAGCTTGAACGGTTAAGCAGCGGGCCAGGAGAGGAAACTAATTAATGTTCAGCAGCAACCCTTTCGCAGAGCTTTCGGCGTCCATTCCGCCGTCTGTCATGCAGACCTACGTTATAATCATGATATTGCTGGTTGTTGGAGGCACTATCTTTGATGTCATTCACAAGCAGAGTGCGAAGTATTTTTTCCGGGCCGGGAAAAAATCCGAAGAAAACGCAAAAAGAGAAGTCAGCGGCGGAGAGAAAGTCTCCCTGGCTGTCCAGACCACCGCTTCGGAGGTTCTGACATCTTCTGAGTTCTGCAATCCGAAACGCCGGGTTGCCCATCTGCTTGGTATGTATGGCTTTGTAATCTACCTGATTGCTACAATCGTCATGGTGTTTTCGTATCCAACCGCAACATCCGGTACGCCGGCAATCTGGCCGGCACTGTGGTGCATCGGTGCGCTCATGGTGTGCGTCGGTGGTTACTGGTTCTGGTTCTTTATCAGGGTCGATGTGGCATCCGAAGGAAACTCTCCATTCCGGGTTGTTCGCGCTGACCTGTTCATACTTTCGCTTTTGGCAAGCTGCACCCTCGGCCTGATCTGGGCTTTTCTTCAGTCAGGCGGAGGCGGGGCCGGGGCGACCTTCTTCCTGGGGCTTTACCTCATTGCATCAACTGTTCTTTTTGCCGGAATTCCATGGTCGAAATTTTCACACATGTTCTTCAAGCCGGCAGCGGCCTTTCAGAAAAAGCTTTCTGTTGCCAATGGTTCAATGGCCAACCTGCCCAGTCCGGCGGACAGAACCAATTCGGAAGACAGCGACAGACATTCCATGGAACTGCTAAAGGACGCGCCTCTTGATATGGGGCTTGGAATTAAGCGCGAGCAACCGCACCACTACTAAGTGAACCACCCAATTCACATGAAATTTTGAGGAAACCAGAATGCCTACATTTGTTTACATGACAAGCTGTGACGGTTGCGGACATTGCGTTGATATCTGCCCGTCAGACATCATGCATATCGATCCGACCTATCGCCGCGCCTACAATATCGAACCAGACATGTGCTGGGAGTGTTATTCCTGCGTCAAGGCATGCCCCCAGAACGCCATTGATGTGCGCGGCTATGCCGACTTTGCGCCGTTGGGTCACAGCGTGCGGGTGCGCCGTGAAGAAGAAAAAGGCACCATCGCCTGGAAGGTCAAATTCCGCGACGGAACCGAAAAGAACTTCCTTTCACCAATCACCACCAAACCCTGGGGGACAGGTTATCCCGAGTTGAAGGAAGCCCCTGCTCCCAGCGAGGAAATGCGGGAAAGTCAGCACCTATACAGTGAGCCCAAATACATCCGTATGGATGATGATGACATACACACCCTGGAATCGAACAAACTCAAAATGAAGCTGGGAGTGTACTATTGATGTCTCGCAAAACCATAATTGAAGACGATATCGATGTGTTGGTCGTTGGCGGCGGGCTTGGCGGCAGTGGTGCTGCCTGGGAAGCACGCTTCTGGGGCCAGGACAAAAAGATTGTCATCGCTGAAAAAGCCAACATTGACCGTTCCGGCGCCGTTGCGCAGGGCCTTTATGCGATCAACTGTTACATGGGCACCCGCTGGGGCGAAAATAACCCGGAAGATCACGTGCGCTACGCCCGCATCGATCTGATGGGCCTGGTGCGCGAAGACCTTCTGTTCGATATGGCCCGCCACGTTGACTCGACTGTGCATCAGTTCGAGGACTGGGGCCTGCCCATCATGAGAAACCCGAAAACCGGGACGTATCTTCGTGAAGGGCGCTGGCAGATCATGATTCACGGTGAGTCCTACAAACCCATCGTGGCTGAAGCGGCCAAGAAGTCTGCTGACCAGGTGTTCAACCGGATTTGCGTGACCCACCTTCTGAAAGACGATGCAAAGGACAACCGTATTGCCGGCGCGGTCGGCTTCAATGTGCGTACCGGCAACTACCATGTCTTCAAATCCAAAACGGTTGTTGTGGCCGCCGGCGGGGCGTCCAATATCTTCAAGCCGCGCTCTGTTGGTGAAGGCGCCGGCCGCGTCTGGTATGCACCATGGTCGTCCGGGTCAGCTTACGGGTTGATGATCAACGCCGGTGCCAAGATGACCCAGATGGAAAACCGCATCGTCCTGGCCCGGTTCAAAGACGGCTACGGCCCGGTGGGTGCATACTTCCTGCACCTGAAAACCTATACTCAAAACGGGTTGGGAGAAGAATACGAATCCAAGTGGTTCCCGGCCCTTCAAAAAATGGTCGGCAAGGAGTACCTGGACCCTGAACTGTCGCACAGGACACACCGGCCGATCCCGACCTGTCTGCGCAACCACGCAATCATCAGCGAAGTGAATGCCGGTCGCGGGCCGATTCACATGGTGACCATGAAGGCTTTCCAGGACCCTCATCTGGAAGAAGTGGGCTGGGAAAACTTCCTTGGCATGACCGTCGGCCAGGCGGTGCTTTGGGCGGCTACAGACGTTGATCCGAAGAACGAGAATCCGGAACTCACGACATCCGAACCTTATGTCATGGGATCGCATGCAACCGGCGCCGGCGGCTGGGCCAGTGGCCCCGAAGATGTGTCACCGCCGGAGTACTTCTGGGGCTACAATCGCATGATGACGATTGAAGGCCTGTTCGGTGCCGGCGATGCTGTCGGTGGAACCCCGCACGCGTTTTCTTCCGGTTCGTTTACCGAAGGGCGTCTGGCGGCCAAGGCAGCCTGCAAATACATCGATGACGGCAAGGCCGAAGGCATCGTCGTCAACGACAAGCAGGTCGAAGACAGAAAAACCGAGATTTTCAAACCGATCGATCACTACAATATCTATCGCAACGAGATTGTCGCCGGTACGGTCAGCCCAAGCTACATCAATCCGAAGCAGGGCCTCGATCGGCTGCAGAAGCTGATGGATGAATATTGCGGCGGCGTGACTGTCAGCTACATGACCAACGAGAAACTTCTTCACATCGGTTTGAAAAAACTGAAGATCATGGAAGAAGACCTGGAAAGCCTGGGAGCGAAGGACATTCATGAACTGCTGCGTGCGTGGGAGTTGAAACACCGCCACCGCACAGCCGAGTGTGTCACGCAGCATACGCTTTTCCGTAAGGAGACCCGTTGGCCCGGTTACTATTATCGAGGTGATGCGATGAAACTGGACGACAAGAACTGGCACGTTCTGACTGTCTCGCGCCGTGACCCGGAAACAGGCGAGTACACCATGGAGAAAGCACCCTGCTATCACCTGGTGGATGAGGCCGAAGAAAAGGCCGCCAAGAAGGCTCCTGCAAAGGCCGCCAAAAAAGCTCCGGCAAAGGCTGCCAAGAAGACACGAGCAAGGGCTGCCAAGTAGACTCTGACTGACGATCAAAATCCGCGCCGGAAAACAAGCCGTACCAGCAATGGCAACGGTTTTCCGGGGCGGGTTTCTTTTATGTTCCAGAGCAACATGGGTTCAAGTGAACCCATAAAGTTGCTCTGGCGCTTTGGAAGCGATCAGTTTTATGGTTCTTGATTGTTTCAATCAAAACCATACTGATCCAGTACAACAGAAGGGTTCAACGATGAACATCGTGGACAACAGCGATGAAGAGATCATGGCGCTGGCAAATTCGATGTGGCGCGATCTGATCAAGAATTCAAATGACGGCAACTACTCAGAATTCATAAAGCACTTTTCGCCGTCGCTGATGTTGGGCCTTGATGAAGTCGAGGTGGGCAGGCAATTTGCCACCAGTGAACTGACCCGGAATCTGTCGGAAGACTTCGATCCGCTTGGCATAATTCGCAGAGGCGAGCATGTGACCGTGTTGTACCGGCAACGCAGTACAAAGCGGGAAGGTGAATGGCTGGGCCGGCTGGTTCTCGGATATCATGACGAAGAAGTCAGAGTGTTCGGGGCTTCAATTTTCTAAGGACCCTGGCCTGCAGCAGGTAAGTGATATGAGTGATCTAATCGAAGACGACAAGCTGGTCGAGCTCAGCTACAAAGTGACAGACGCAAAGTCGGGCCAGGTGTTGAGTACGGTTGACTTCCCGATCGCCTATGTTCATGGCCACAATGACATACTTGCCCCTCAGGTGCTCGACGAGCTGGAAGGCAAGACAGTCGGTGACATCATCGACGTGCCGATCGACTGCAACAGCATTTTCGGCCCCAGGGACGAGGCGCTTGTGTTCACTGACCTGCTCACAAACGTGCCCGAAGAATACCATGAGATCGGCACGACCATCACCATGGAAAATGACAAGGGCGAGGCCAAGAATTTCATCGTCACGCGCATGGACGACAAGACCCTGACCATTGACGGGAACAACCCGATGTGCGGCCGGCAGGTTATCTTTACACTTGAGATACTGACGGTTCGCGACGCCTCCGACGAGGAAATCGAAGGTGGTGGCAAGGCCAGTGATGATGTCGGTCTGGACGAAGCATTGATGTCACAAGGCGTTAAAGCACACAGCATCAACTGACAGTCAGCCGTGCCGGGCAACCCGCCTGCAACGGCAGCCAGCTTCAGTCTTTTCTCATCAGAAAATCGTCAGAAAACTTCTGCTTCACCTGACAGGGAGCAGTAATCCGGGGCCTCAGCCCAAAGCGGGCTGTATCAAATTTTCACTGTAAGCCCGCAAAGGCTTTTACTTTGCCTAAGGGCGTTTGGGGGTTTCGTAGGCGACTTCTTTTTGAAACGGCTCCCAAACGGTTTCATACCCGACATAGCCTTTTTCATTGGGCTCCATCTGACGCGTTTTGAAAAAGCGTGCCTGGCCTTCCGGGACCTTGGTTACGGGTTTCTTTTCGCTCATGAGTCCACCTTGCTTGCTAAAACCAATGTTCCATACGATGATTGTCCGCAAGCGCAATCTGCATGAAACAACTGTCCCAATTTTCTAAGCGAAATCATATACGTTTGATCCATGGTTGCAAAGAATTTTCTACAGTTCCCAATGGCGAGATCGACTGCGACGGGCTTGCGGTGATCGTGGTCTAGTTCAGCACGATCTTTTGAATGCCTGCCCTGAGACCAGCAATTTCTTTTCTGCCTGGCTGCCGGTTTTCGAATGCGCTGCGCATGGCCAAACCCTCGATGAGATCCATGACAAAGTCTGCACAGGCTGCCGGGCTGACCGCTGCCCCCTCGTCTGGTCGCCCGGGCAATTCAGTGATCAGCGCTGCAATCATGGCGTTGAGTTTTGAGCGATTTTGCATGAACCCGACGCCGACCTGCGGATTGCGCAAGCCTTCCGAACTGATTTCAGCAGACAGCAGAATGTTTTCCGGGACGCAGCAGTACCCGATGTAAAGAGCGACAAACTTGTCGAAGGCTTTTGACGGGTCGGAAATTCGCGACACCTGCCCTTCAATCGCGTGAATATCCTGCGCTTCCAGTTCCGCAATTTCCGCGATCAGTTCAGCCTTGCTCCGGAAATGGTTATAGAGATTGCCCAGGCTGACGCCGGCTCGTTTTGCGATATCCCTGATACTGGTCTGGTGAAAGCCCTGCTCTACAAAGCAGGCAGCAGCGGTTTCGACGATCAGGTGCCGCCTCGCCTGTGCCGTTTCAGTTCGTGTCGTCTTCGGTTTCATTCAATCCTTCCAGACAAGGTCTTGCAATCAGGTGTCATGCTTCATATATCAATGAACGATCGTTCGTTCAATATATTTCGCACCCTGACCTGCTGCTTGTTATCCGCGACTTCCGCCAACCACACTATATGAAAGACCACATTCATGGACCTCCTAGACTCCCGGTTCCAGGCCTTTTCCGGCACGTTTCAGGTGCTGGAGATCATCGGCCTGATCTTCCTGCTGCTCATCGTCTCAGAAACGGTGTGGGATTTTTTCACCGGCAAACGCAGGAAGCTTGGCGAAACATCTGCCAATTTCGCCATCCTGCTGGGGAATGCGCTTCTGGAACGCACCGCCTACGGGCTTGTATTCGTGGTCGGGCTGTTCCTCGTCGGTCCGTTCGCCCGCCTGGAAATGCCGATCACCTGGTGGAGCTGGGGACTGGCGCTGGTGGTGGCGGATTTCACCTACTACTGGATGCACCGGTGGGAGCATGAAATCCGCATTCTGTGGGCGCATCACAGCGTGCACCACTCTTCGCCGGAATATAACCTGACAACCGCGCTGCGGCTGGCGTGGGTCGAAAGCCTGATTGAGTGGGTGTTCTTCATCCCGATGATCCTGCTCGGATTTGACCTGGTCCAGACCATCATCGCCCTGTCGGTGGTGGTTGCCTACCAGACCTGGATCCATACTGAGAAAGTCGGGAAACTTGGATGGCTGGACAAAGTCCTGAACACGCCGTCCGTGCACCGGGTTCACCATGGTTCAAACGGCAAGTATCTCGACAAGAACTATGGCGGCATCCTGATCATCTGGGACCGGATGTTCGGCACCTACCAGGCCGAAGAAGAACAGGTCGTCTATGGTCTCACAAGGCAGATCGGCACCACCAACCCGGTCAAGGTCAATTTCCATGAATACATTCAGATAGCACGGGACCTCAGAACCGCCGACAGCCTGGCAAGTGTATTCGGATACCTTTTCAAAGGACCGGGCTGGAAACCAGACAACAAGGAGTAACGGCGGCAGCGTTACGGCACCTGCCAAAACGATCGTGAACCGGCGCTGGAAAAATGACACACAAGCCCCCTGCCCGCGCCCGACTACCGCCGCCTTGATCAGGCTCAATGAAACCATCGGACAACTATGGGTTTACTGACCTCGATCAGGAACAGGCACCGGGTTGAGGCCGGAGAAGGAAGTATCAAGTCACATGATTGAACAACAGACACACACCAAAGACCACCAGATGGGGACGCTGGAAATAGGACCCGGCCCCTGGCAGACACTGGGACAATTGCTGGACCAGCTTGCCTCGGCAAAAAACGGCGCGAGATTCCTTGCCAGAATGGATGCGTCCGGGTCAGGCATGACCCTGGCCCAGTTGATAGAAGCCGGGGAAATTCAATCTGTAATAGAGCAACTGGGCAAACATCTGGATCAGACATCCGGACGCTGACCGGGCCATGCGACCCTATTGCCCGGTTGCGCGGGCGACCGCGGCGTCCACCGTCTCCCGGTCGGCAGGATCGAGACTGTCCGGCACCACTACGGGTGCCCCCGTGACCGGGTCGAACAAAGGCGTGTCTTTATGCCTGCCGCTCAACCGCTCGCGCACCATTCGGTAGACGACGGAAAGCAGCATGCGTGTTCCACCTGCTTCAGTCTTGCCGGTCATGTCGCCAGTCGCTTCGGTGACAGACAAATGGCCAAGAACCGGCCCCATGGCACCATCACGCAGGTCCGGATCAGTGCAATGGCAGATCACGCTGAGGAACGGATACCTGCCGGATGGCGTCGTATTGAACAGCGGGCTGTTGCAGCATCCGGCAAACCATCGCAATGTCGGCTTGTCGGTCATCCTGATGCACTTCAGCTGATCGCCGCCATCAGTGATTGTCAACCGCGATGGGCGGGTCTGAAACACCTCGGTACCGGCGTTTTCATCCAGCACATCCGACTGCCGCTTGAGGAAGTGAATAAAGGCCTGGCAGTCTTTGCAGTGGCAGACATAGCGGGCTCCCGCGCCCGGCGATATAGCCCGCAGCTTGCCCCTCAATCCGCCGCAGGTACACGCAATTGCAAGATCAACAGTCATGGATCAGGAACTCCTCGATGGCATCTTTGACAAGTTGCAGCAAGCATACTGCAAGCTCCGGTAGAAGCGCCACTCAACCGGTTTCAGGCCAGCCGAAGCAGACGTGGAGAACGGGAGCAACGGGTGCTGCAAGTTTCAACACACCAGCGGTTGCTTCATCCTGAAAGCCTGCAACGAGAACACAGGCGATACCTTCGGCGGCGGCCTGCAGGTAAATGTTCTGGGCAGCGGCGCCTGCCTCGATATGAACATAGCGAAGCCCGCGCGTGCCATAAGGCGGCTGGTCGGCGAAGGCCGACGTAGCCGCAACCATATCCGCACAGATGGTGATGATGCCTGCCGAATTGCCAATCCAGGGTTGGTCTTCGAGCGCGGCCGCCTCCAGGTCGGAACGAACATCGCGCCCGATGTGTGGTCTCATGTCCTGTGCGTCCGGAGACACCGCATAAACACCCGGTTCCATGCCTTCAATCCGGCCTGCACAAGCATAAATACGCAAGGGGTGCAACGCGTGGGCAGACGGCGTGGTTCGCCTGCCGTCTTGTTCCGAAACGCCATATGCGGCCCACAGCAGTCGTTGCACGATTTCCGTTGACACTGCTCCCGGTGAGAATTCGCGCTGCGTGCGGCGCTTTACCAAGGCTTGCGCCAAAGTCGTGTTCTGCAAAATGCCCGCTCCCTGATTGCTCAAGCTGTTGTGGCCGACAGCTTGAAATCAGTAGATGACTTAAGCATTGGCTTCAACCGGTCACTACCGATCCGATGAACTGCTACGTCACTGAAAGCTCAATATCAGCCTGCTTCAGGCCCAGTCATGGTCACGTGCGATAACTGCAAACCGGTCCGACAACTCGACCAGCGCGACGTCGTTGAGGATTGCAGCATCAATGCGCCCTCCCCGCCCGTCGGGCAGATCGCGTGTCGCGCAGGCCTTGGCATCGATCGTGACCCGGAAACCAAGATCAAGCGCCGCACGGGCCGTTGAACTGACACACATATGGGTCATGAAGCCTACGACAATCACCTCCTTGCGCCCGGTTTCGACAATCAGGCTTGCCAGTTCGGTGCCGGCAAAAGCATTGGGCAGGGCTTTTTCTATCACGACCTCATCGCCGAGAGGCGCCAGTTCATCAACGATCCGGCCGCGCTCCCCATCACGATCGAACAGACTTCCCGCCCGGCCCTTGTGGGCAATGTGAAAGACGGGGCTTCCGGATTTACGCGCCCTGGAAAGCAGGGATTGTGCGTGTGCGATCGCAGCCCTGGCGTCGGGAAGTGCGACAGGTCCGGCAAGATATTCGTTCTGCATGTCGATGACGACAAGGCAGGCATCGTCGAGTTTCGGAGGTGCAAGATCGGCACCAGCCAGTTGAAGAAGTGTCTTGGGCTCGGACATGAAGGCCTCCATTCGGAATTGAGTAACCGTCCCGTCTTAGACCAAGTAGAGCCGGTACACATGCAGGAATAACCCAACCCCGGGCTGCATTTTTGCAGGAGGCAAAGCACTGTGTTATGACCGGCCATGAACTGGGACGACCTGAAAATAATAACGGCGGTTCGCAACAAGGGCACCTATGCGAAGGCCGGTGCAGAACTGCGAATGGACGAGACCACGGTTGCGCGTCGCCTGGGACGCATTCAGAAAGCGCTCGGCGTAACCCTGTTCGACGCGATTGACGGTGTACGAAAACCGACGCCGCAATGTGAAGTCGCGCTTGCCCACATAGAAGAGATGGCCAGAGCCGCCGACCAGATCAGCATGGTCGGCAGTCATTCGGCCGGGCCAGTCGGCAATATCCGGCTCACTTCGACGGCATCCATCGCAGAACAGATCCTTGCACCCGGACTGGGACAGTTTCTGCTCGCCAATCCCGGGCTATCGCTTGAGCTGGACACATCCGACCAGAACCTGAACTTTTCACATTGGGAAGCGGACCTGGCCATACGACTCGGCAAGCCGGACAAAGGTGCATTTTCAATGCGCAAGCTTGCCGACCTCAGGCTTCACCTGTTTCAACCGAAAGCCGTCAGCACAGACGCCGAAGTCCTGGTATGCGCCTATCCCGAAGAGCTTGGTGAAACGCCTGAAATGAAGGAGCTGAGCGCCAAGGGTTTCACGAAAGGACGGCGTCTGAAAACGAGCAATGTCCGGCTGATCAGGTCAATCATCAGCAGTCATGCCGGCGTCGGCGTGCTGCCGCAGCATCTGTCAGCCGACTTGCTGCGGGACAAGCGGCTGACGGCAACACCATTGAACACCCGCCGCGAGGCTTTCCTGCTGATCCAGCCGCATTTGAAGGACGATCCTGCGACCCGTCTGGTCGTCGACTGGATTGTAAGACAGTTCTCCGGCTGAAAAGCTGGTTGCAGAGAGCCATGGTGCGCACGACCTTCACGGCATTTTCCACCCTTTCTGGCCTGCTCGGGCAAGCGCGCGGCAATGCCGTCAGAGGCCGGATAAATTTTTCTGGCCCTTACGTCAAAAATTGACGTAACACCCAATTGACGCTGCGCTTTTTCGGTGTAACACTTCTGTGGAATTCTACAGTTGTGTTAAGTTGTGTCGAGAGCGTACCGAGATGAGAGCTGCCGAACTGAAACGCCTGCTCAAGAAGCATGGATGCAAGTTTGAAAATCATAATGGCGGCAGTGGGCACCAGACAGTCCGGCGCGGACAGTTCAAATCAACCTTTCCCGGCCACAGCGGCAGCGCGGAACTCGGCAATGCGCTGGGTCACAAAATCCTGACGGACCTGAGGATCAGGTAATGTCACGTTTCTACGAAGTTATAGTTGAACCGGACATGGCCGCAGACGGCAGCATGAACTGGCTGGTCACCGCACCGGCGTTTCCGGAGGTGACTACGTTTGGCACCAATCAGGCCAGCGCCTGCCAGAACGGGCTCGGTGCCATCGAAGAAGCCATGGCGGCCAGAATGGCCGACGGCGAAGATATCCCCACCCCCGTGAGCAGCACACATGGGCAGGGACGATATGTACATGTGCCGGGGCTGACTTATCTGAAGATCGCCTTGTACAAACTGTGCCGTCACCAGAAGGTTTCGCGGGCTGAGCTGGGCAGACGGCTGACCTGGCACCGCGAACAGGTGGACCGCCTGTTCCGGCTTGATCATAAATCACACCTAGAGCAGATGGAGGCTGCCTTCATGGCCATCGGCGTGCCGCTGTCGTTCTCCATCAGGGTGCCTGACGCCGGTGGCAACCACAGGGCCGCCTAGTCCGTCGAACTTGTTTTGCTTTGCCTGCCGGTTTCACTCACTCGCGAACGCAGTGCTGCCACAGGTGTCGCGACCTTGTCAGCACCGATCCAGCTGAGGATGTCGCGGTACACGATCTCTCGCTGCAAATCATGCAAGAGCATGTGATAGCCGTTTTCGTAGATCAGCTGCCTGTTGCGTGTGGTCAATGATGCCATCACCTTGCGGCTGGGAACTTCAGGCACCACCTGATCTTTCAGACCATACAGGTACAGGACTGGCGCGGTTATTTTCGGCGCAGCGGCTGCCGCCTCGTCCATCAGCGTGACCAGACCATAAAGTGTATCAAAGCGACCCTGCCTGATGTTGTACTTGTCCTTTGAGTAGGCCTTCAACCACTCAATATTGTCGCTCGGCCAGATCTCCAGTTGTGAACCGGAGGCGGTCTTGTCGGGCACAGTGTGAGCCGTGACCCACAATGCCGATTTCAAGATCGGGTTCATGGAGCGCCAGCCCCAGATTGCCGGCGCGACCAGAACAAGACCATCTGCCTTCAGGCCATGGTCGACGGATGCCTTCATGGTTACAGCACCGCCCATTGAGGTGCCGACTACATAGATGGGTACCCGCGGGTGCAGCCGGCGTACCAGTTCGACAAATCCGCTCAGATCCCTGGCCATGACATCACCACCGGCCCACTTGCCGAGGCGCTCGGCATCAGCGCGCCCAAAGCCGCGCTGATCATAGGCATAGACAGAGATACCGCGCCTGGAAAACCATGGACCCGGCAATTGGAAACTGCCTGCGTATTCGTTGAAACCGTGCACAGCCACTATTACGGCGCGCGGGCTTGCTGCCTTCCAGTTGGAAACCTGCAGTTTCTCACCATCGGTGGTGGTGTAGCCGGTGTCGTTCAGACTGGCCGCCGCGATGGCCGGACCGGTATCGAGCAGTTCAGGCTTGGCGCAGGCACTGACAAGCGCGCACAGGACGAGGCACACGGCGATGATTGCTGAACGACTGAGCTGCATGCCACCTCCTGTGTTGCGATGCCCGGGTCAAGCGGAAACTTCTCCCTGACTTAAGACACAAGCGCCTTAACATCCGCTTTCAATACCGGCAGGAGTTCTGCCTCAAACCACGGGTTTTTCTTCAACCAGCCGGTATTTCTCCATGACGGGTGTGGCATAGGGATGACCGATACAGGGGTCATTTCATGATATTGCCGCCAGTTTCTCACTGTTTCGGTCAATGTGGATTTCTGCTGGTTACCCATGTGCCATTTCTGCGCGTACATACCGATCGCCAGAACCAGCGTTACCTGCGGCATCGCCTGCATCAGGCCGTCACGCCAGAGCGGTGGGCATTCGGTGCGCGGCGGCAGGTCGCCACCCTTGGCATCCAGACCAGGAAAGCAAAACCCCATGGGCACGATTGCCAGCTTGTCCGGATCATAGAAAATATCTTCATCCATGCCCATCCAGTCCCGCAGCCGGTCTCCGGACGGATCGGTGAACGGTTTGCCTGATGCATGCACCCGGGTGCCCGGCGCCTGGCCTGCAATCATGATCCGTGCCTTGGATGACACCTGCAGCACCGGGCGGGGTTCATGCGGCAATGGCGGCTTGCCGGCCCTTGGCGTATCGCGACACACCCGGCATTGCCGGACCCGCGCGGCCAGGGCGTTGAGGTTTTCAGTCATTACGCGGCCGCGCTTGGGCGGGCAGAAACCTGATCATGCCAGCGCTTCAAATGAGTGTGCTCGTCTTTCAGGGCAACACGGGCAACGCGCATGAAGTCAACCGCACACAAGGCATCAATGTCAGCCACCGAAAAACTGTCACCTGCAATGAATGGCCGGGATGCAAGTTCACCGTTCAGGAAGTCAAGCATGGCCTCGATGCGCCCGACATTGACCTCGCTCCATTCCTTGATCTGCGGAACCTCAAGGTGCGCCATCCTGGGATGGGAGTGACGAAATGCAAAAGCGATAGGGTGCATCAGCTGCAGTTCAATTCGACGCTGCCACATATCGATCATGCCGATTTCCAGCGGGGTGTTACCGAACAGCGCAGGCTCGGGGTTCAGGGCCTCGAAGTACCTGCAGATCGCCATTGCCTCGGCGATGCAGGTGCCGTCGTCCAGCTCCAGAACCGGGATACGCATAAACGGATTGCGCTTCACCATGTCAGGTGTTTTGTGCTCCTCGACCATGATGTCGAGGTGCCGACGCTCAATCTCAATGCCTTTTTCTGCCAGGAAAACCCGCACCCGGCGCGGATTTGGGGCTCGATTGTCTTCTATCAATATCATACCCGAACGTTCCCTTCTCGCGATCATTGCCGCTCCATTTAGAACTGCCATCTTTGCGGTTTGCTAACCATTGCTGCAAGGCCGTTCTTAAGCAATTTCATTCATGATCAGCAGTTCGATTAGCCAAAACTGTGGTAAATCAGGGGAAAAAGCGGGTTTGACAACAAACGCCGAAACTCAACCGGAACAACCAGCTGTCGCGCCGGCTACGGCAGATGCAGCCGCTGGTGGTGTATGGGAACCTGATCTTCTGACATTGTTTGTCCGGAACCAGATCCGGGTCTCGCTGGCAATGCCCATCCTGTCGATATTCATGATGGCAGCTGTCTATTCCTGGACCAACTGGGTGGCCGCGACAAGCTGGTTTGGCAGTTATCTGACGGCCCAGGCGATACAGTACTATTTGTGCCACCTGTATGAACAGGCGCGCAGGGACAACAGCCAGTCCAGAGAGTGGATTGGCATGCTATGCGCCTCCGAGACGCTGATTGCCGTGTGCTGGGTGATCCCGCTGTTTGCCTACTGGGAAATCGGCAACCAATCACAACACATCTACCTGGTGTCCATTACACTGGCTGCCATTGCCGCCAGGGTGCTGACGGCGGGCAACTACATGCCGATTATTCTGGCCGGCACCGGCATAATCGCCCTGGCGACGATGACCCGATGCCTTCTGGAAACCGGCCTTGTCTACAACACGCTGGCGTCAATCGTTGTCCTTGCCGAAATTTTCTTTGTGCAGCTTGTCCGCCGCTTGCAGGGTACGGCTCAGGAAATGCTGGTGTTCAAGGCAGAACGTGAGGCCCTTATCGGTCAACTTGACGGGGCGCTTTGCGAAGCTGAAACCGCGCGCACCAAAGCCGAAGAAGCCAACCTTGCGAAGTCACGGTTTTTGGCAACCATGAGCCATGAACTGCGTACCCCGCTCAACGCCATACTCGGGTTTTCCGAAATCCTCAGCAAGGAAATGATGGGCCCGCACGCGGTACCCGTCTATAAATCATATTCAGACGACATCCATTATTCCGGCGATTATCTGCTCAAGCTGATCAACGACATTCTGGATCTGTCGCGCATTGAAGCCAACCGCAGCGACCTGGACATCGAACCGGTCGACCCTTGTGCTCTGGCAAAGGAAAGCGCTGAACTGCTGTCCATACAGACATCGCATAAAGCACAAGAGGTGGAGTTTGATTTTCCAGACCAGCCGGTGCGTCTGCTCGGCGACAACAGGGCAATGCGCCAGATATGGCTGAACCTGTTGTCGAACGCCGTAAAATTCGCCCCGGACGAGAGCCATATCTGCATCGGCGTACGGCAAAAGACAAATGGCTCTGTCATCTTGAGCGTCTCGGACAACGGTCCGGGTCTGCACGCTGACGAGCTTGACGTGATGCGAACGGCGTTTGTGCGCGGTGCCTATGCCCGGACAAAGGCCATCGATGGTGCCGGTCTGGGTTTGTCCATCGTCAATGGCCTGGCCGAACTCCACGAAGCCAGGCTGGCGCTGAAGTCAAATCACCCAACCGGACTGATCGTCAGCATCGAATTTCCATCGCACAAGGTATTGGGCACCGTGCGTGCCACCCTGGCCGACGCCAACCAATCCATGCCGCAGACCCAGCGCAGGTTGATCGAACTGACGTCCTGCTAGTGTTGCTCGACCAAAGAGTTTCAGTTCAGCCCGCCTCATCAAACATCGAGACCACGTCCATCACGACGCTCGCTGCCAGCGCGCCCGACGTGCCGTCCTGATCACCATAGCTGCCCGATAACAGAACCGGTCGCCCAAGGGCCTTGCACAACCGCGTGCTGTCCGGGTGCAAGTCACTGCATGACACCATGCAGTGATCCGAGATGCCCTGACGCAGTCTTTCCAGCAACAATGCCACACACACTGCCTGCGATCCGTCCAGGATAACCGGTACCCTTTGCAGGCGCGCTGCCACGATGGCCCCGGCAATGGCCGCAGCTTCCCGCCCACCCAGCCGGCGCAGGAGCTCCAGCGGCGACTGCAAGTGGGATTTGTGGGCGGCAATGGCTTTGCTGATGACTTCCGTTTCAACCGGGCTTCGCTGTTCTGGGTGACGGTCGTCTTCACCCAGCAGTGCCGCGGACATGGCAGCGGTCGAGGCCTGTCCTCCGGCGGCAACGCCGCATACCGCCAGCAGGTCGCAACCATCCGTTGTCGCTTCCATGCCGTAGGCGATGGTTGCGGCACAGTCGGTCTCCGCCATTGCTGCAGCAACAGAGAAATCTTCTACCGGCAATTCGAGCGCCAATTCAAAGACCTTCAGGCCAAGCTCTGCCCGCCCGCAAATTTTCGCGACCGGCCCTGAGCGGGCCTGGGCCTGTTCAACCAGTTCCATGACCTCACTGATCTGCAGTCCGTCATCCAGGTCTGCAGCCAGTGCGTGAGAGGCTGCGAACAGGGCAATTACCGGTCGCCGGACAACCGGTCTGCCCACAGCTTGCCAACCAGCCATCCACGTGCCGATTTCGACAATTCTGTCAGCCGGCCTGCGAGCATGGGCGGCAAATACATTTGCCGCCTTGGCATCAAAGCCGGGCAGTTCATCAACAAGTGCTCGAATATCATCAAACGGTAACAGGCCGGAGTTCTGGTTCATTCTCGACATTGCAGTTCAATTCCAGGCGGCAGGAGGAGTGAATGAGAGTTGGAGGTTCGCTTAGCATTGTTTTCCATAGTCGAACAGCTTTACTCAGCACGTGCCGTGCCGCACACCGTTCTCTGTCCCTGCACCATGATCGCCGCAGTTCCCAACCAGGTCCGACCGGGTTTCCGGCCGGTCGGGCTGCTGACATTAGCGGCAAACAAGCCAGCAGGGCTGTTCGACACAACAAACCTCCCGAAGGACGATAATTTGCAGGTTTGTTAACCGTGTTCCTTCACGGCGCGTTTGCCATTCGGGGGTAGTCTCAACTCAACCATTTCATTGAGAGAGGACTTATCATGCACGCGTGGATCGGCTTCATTTTTAGCTGTGCAATGATCATTGTGGCTGCCGTGGGCAAATCCGGATACCAACTGGTGCCCGGCAGCATCGCGGCGACACCTGCAATGGAGTTCATGTTTCTGATCGGGTGTGCCGGATTTGGTGCCGCGCTGGCCATGCTGGCACCAAGCTATTCAACCGCGCGTCTGGCCTCATTGTGGTCTTCTGCTGCCCTCGCCGTCGTTGTGTTGGTTATCAACCTTGACAACCTGAACCTGCAAGACGACGCGGTCCGGACGGTGGAACCTGCGGTTGTTGTTCCTGAGAAAGCTGAAGCCGAGGAGCCCAAAGTGGACTTCGTGCTGAAGAAGACCATCCATGAGGGCGAATGGGTTCCGTTCAGTGATCTTGAACACCGGATTCGGGCTAACGAACGCAGTCAGCCGACGTTGCCTGCAAACGTGGACACCCATGAGCCGGTCCCGCCGCCAGAACCGAATCCCGAACAGTAACAATTTCGAAATTCGCGCGGCTTTCCATGAGAGATGTTGCACACCAGATACTGTGCGTGCTACGCGGCAGGGCATAAAGCCCATCTGTCATTCATGGACTCCAGGCATCCAAATGAGCGATCGCACAATCCCTGAAATCCAGTCACCGTGCGTCAAGCTGTGCGTGATGGAGCCCGACAGCGGTTTCTGCATGGGCTGCGGCCGGACCCGCGATGAAATTGCCAGCTGGATATCCCTGTCTCCGGCACAACGCGAAACAGTCACCGCGCAACTGGATGACAGGCTGGCAAACCTTACCCGCAACAAACGCCGCAAGGGCGGGCGCCGCAACCGGCTGGCGAAAACCGGTTAAACGCCTGCCTGTCCCTCAATCAAAAGGAAACCCTCGATGCTTGCCAAACCCCGCGCCGATCTGGTTCCCAACACACCGGACTATGAACGTCTTCCGCTGGTCAAGGCGACAGGGTTTCGCGAATACGATGCGCGCTGGCTGTTCGAAAAGGAAATCAACCTTTACGGCATCCAGGCGCTGGGCCTTGGACTTGGCACTTACCTGCACCAGCGCGGCATCAAGCCCCACATCGTGACGGCGCATGATTTTCGCGGATATTCCATGTCCATCAAGCAGGCACTGACCACCGGCCTGATGGCCTCTGGCTGTACCGTGTATGACATCGGGCTCGGACTTTCACCCATGGCCTATTTCGCCCAGTTTGCACTCGATGTGCCGGCGGTTGCCATGGTGACGGCCAGCCACAATGACAATGGCTGGACCGGCGTGAAAATGGGCTGTGACCGCCCCCTCACCTTCGGGCCGGATGAAATGAGCGCGCTCAAGGACATCGTGCTGGGCGGCAAATGGCAAACCCGTGACGGTGGCGGCCTTGTGCATGTATCTGATCTGGAGGAAAAATATATCGCGGACCTGGTCAAGGGCGGACCGGTTACCCGTAAACTGAAAGTGGTATGCGCATGTGGCAACGGTACGGCCGGTGCATTCGCGCCTCAAGTGCTGGAAGCCATGGGGTGTGAGGTGGTGCCGCTGGACTGCGAACTCGATCATTCCTTCCCACGCTACAACCCGAACCCGGAAGACATGGAAATGCTGCATGCCATGCGCGATGCAGTGTTGGCATCAGGCGCAGATGTCGGCCTGGGGTTTGATGGTGACGGGGATCGCTGCGGCGTGGTGGATAATGAGGGTAACGAGATTTTTGCCGACAAGGTCGGCGTCATGCTGGCCCGCTTCATGTCGTCGGAACATGAAAACGCCCAGTTCGTCGTCGATGTCAAATCGACCGGCCTGTACAAAACCGACCCGGTGCTGAAAGCTCAGGGAGCGCGCACCGATTACTGGAAAACCGGACACTCCTATATGAAGCGGCGCACCAATGAACTGGGCGCAATTGCCGGATTTGAGAAGTCCGGCCACTATTTCCTGCGCGAACCCTACGGGCTTGGATATGATGACGGGCTGGCGTCTGCCATCGCCATCCTGCGCATGCTCGAACGCCAGCCTGAAAAATCCATGGCGGACCTGTACCGCGACCTGCCGCAGACCTGGGGTTCGCCCACCATGTCACCCCATTGCGCCGATGAAGAAAAGTACGGCATCGTCGACAAGGCTGTGGGCTATTTCCAGAGGATTGCCGCAGACGGCGGCAAGCTGGCCGGACAGGCAATTCGCGAGCTGATCACGGTAAACGGCATCCGCATCGTGCTGGCAGATGGCACATGGGGCCTGGTGCGTGCATCTTCCAACAAGCCGGAACTTGTCGTCGTGTGCGAAAGCCCGACGTCAGAGGACATGATGAAGGCAATGTTCAAGGCCATCGACATGCACCTGAGCGATTACCCGGAAGTGGGTGAATACAACCAGAAGATAGCCTGACCGAAAACTCGCCAGGCCTGCCTCGGCACCTGCGTGCTTTGTTGCATTCCACTCACGTAAGCAGCCTGACGGCTGCACTCCGCCGGGGCGCACTTCGTGCGACGGCCAGTCGGCCTTGCCTCGGCACTTGCGTGCTTTTTCATTCCGCTCACGCAAGCAGCCTGACGGCTGCGCTCCGCCAGGGCGCACTTCGTGCGACGGCCAGTCGGCCTTGCCTCGGCACTTGCGTGCTTTTTCATTCCGCTCACGCAAGCAGCCTGACGGCTGCGCTCCGCCAGGGCGCACTTCGTGCGACGGCCAGTCGGCCTTGCCTCGGCACTTGCGTGCCTCGGAGCGGAATTCATCACCAGGGTTGTTCAGGGTCGGAGAACGACCTGAGCGCAGCGAAGAAAGCTGTTCGACCAGCATAATGCAGAACGGCCCGCCAGACACGAAGTGTCAGGCGGACAAGCTGTCCGACCAGAAAAACCTAATGAAGGATCTGGCTCAGGAACAGCTTGGTGCGGTCTGACTTCGGGCTGGTGAAGAAGGCTTCAGGTTCGTTCTGTTCAACGATCTGCCCCTCGTCCATGAAGATCACCCGGTCGGCAACCTGACGTGCAAAGCCCATTTCGTGGGTCACGCACAGCATGGTCATGCCGGTCTCCGCCAGGTCCACCATCACTTCGAGCACTTCCTTGATCATTTCAGGATCGAGTGCAGATGTCGGCTCATCGAACAGCATGATACGAGGGTTCATGCACAGCGAGCGCGCAATGGCCACACGCTGCTGCTGGCCACCTGACAACTGGCCAGGATACTTGTTGGCCTGCTCGGGAATCTTCACCTTCTCCAGGAAACCCATCGCGATTTCCTCGGCTTCCTTCTTCGGCATCTTGCGCACCCAGATCGGGGCAAGAGTGCAGTTTTCCAGAATGGTGAGATGCGGGAACAGGTTGAAGTGCTGGAAGACCATGCCGACTTCACGGCGGATTTCGTCGATCTTCTTCAGGTCATCGGTCAGCTCTATGCCATCCACGATGATCTGTCCCTTCTGGTGTTCTTCCAGCCGGTTGATGCAACGGATCAGCGTTGACTTGCCGGATCCGGACGGCCCGCAGATGACGATGCGCTCGCCGCGGTAAACCGTGAGATCAATGTCTCTCAGCACATGGAAGTCGCCATACCACTTGTTCATGCTCGATATCTGGATCGCAACATCGTCCATACTGATATGGCCGTCATTTGCCTGCGCAGCCTTTGTTGCCGAAGATGCTGTCGTCTTGCTCGCCGCTTTTTTTGCAGGCGCTTTTTTGGTTGCCTTAGCCATGGTCGGTTTCCCTAGTCCTTGATCGGTTTAATTTTTGTGTCCGGTGTCGAGCTGGCGTTCCATGAACATGGAATAGCGCGACATGCCGAAGCAGAATATCCAGAACACTGCGGCGGCAAAGAAGAAGCCGGTCGAGTGGGTTTGTGGAGCCACCCACTTTTGGTCGGTATTGGCGGCCTGGACGATGAGAAGCAGATCGTACAATCCGATGATGCCAACCAGCACGGTGTCCTTGAACAAGCCTATAAAAGTATTGACGATGCCGGGAATGACCAGCTTCAACGCTTGTGGCAGCGTGATCAGGCCCATGTTCTGCCAATAGGTCAGACCAAGCGCCTGTGCTGCTTCCGTCTGACCCTTTGGAATGGCTTGCAGACCACCGCGCACCACTTCGGCCATATAGGCTGACGAGAACAGTGCGACACCGATGAGCGCGCGCAGCAGCTTGTCGAAACTGGTGCCCGGCGGCAGGAACAGTGGCAGTACGACGGATGCCATGAACAATACGGTGATCAGAGGTACACCGCGCCAGAGTTCGATAAACGCCACTGAAAACAGTTTCACCACCGGCATGCTCGATTGCCGCCCCAGCGCCAGCAAGACGCCTATCGGCAGAGACGCCACAATGCCGGTGATGGCGACGACCAGTGTCAGCAGCAGACCGCCCCATTTGGAGGTCTCGACATACGGCAGTCCAAAGTCGATCGACATGATAATCAGCAGCAGGGCGACACCACCTGCAATCGCGGCAGACGCGACCAGCGCATGACCTGGCTGAATGATCTTGGCGACAAATCCCAACAAAAGGATCGGGATGACGACTGCAGCGACAAAGGCGCCAACGGTCAGCCAGGTTGACATGTCGATATTGAAATTACCGCCGGTCAGCATAATCAATGTCAGGATGGGATAGATACCCAGCAGGAAAATGCCATTGATCCGCTTGTAAGGCAGTGACGGCATCATCATCGGCACCAGAGCCAATATGCCTATGATGCCAACAACGTCCACACGCCAGCGTTCGGTGAACGGGTAGAACCCGTACATCCATTGACCAAACTTGGCTCGTGCCATTGCCCAGCAAGCGCCGTGCGCGCCATCGCCAATGCAGGCTGACCGGTCTTCACCGCTCCATACCGCCTTGAAAACAGCCCAGTCGAGCGTAATCCAGATCACGTACAGCAGCAGCGCCCCGAATATGAGAGACATCACTGAATTTATCGGTGTCGGAAACAGGTTTTCCCGCATCCAGCCGATCGGTCCGCTGGCAGACATCGGTGCCGGCATGGCAGGCGCCTGTTCTGTGCGCACATAAGCTAGGTTTCTTTGAGAATGAATGTCTGACATGTGCTTATCTCTCCACCAGCTTCATTCGTGAATTGAACCAGTTCATAAAGGCCGACGTGAGCAGCGAAATGGTCAGGTAGACCGCCATCCAGATAGCGATGATTTCCACCGCCTGTCCGGACTGGTTCATCACGGTACCGCCGGCTGCCACCAGTTCAGGGAAGCCGATTGCAACCGCCAGAGACGAGTTCTTGGTCAGGTTCAGATACTGGCTGGCCAGTGGCGGAATAATCACCCGCATGGCTTGCGGAATAACAACCAGACGCAATGCCGGGTTAGGTCTCAATCCGAGTGCATAAGATGCTTCGGTCTGGCCCTTGTTTACCGCCAGGATGCCGGAGCGAACGATCTCCGCAATGAACGCGGCTGTATAGGCCGACAAGGCAAAATACAGCGCGGCAAACTCCGGTACGAGGCCGACACCGCCGCGCAGATTGAATTTGCCCTGCTCGGGAAATTCAAACTCAACCGGAGAACCCATGGCAAAATAAGTCAGCAACGGCAATCCGAACAAAAGGCCAAGAGAAGTGAGGAAAACCGGGAATTGTTCACCGGTTGCTTCCTGGCGTTTGTGAGCCCACTTCTTCACCACCACAATGCCGATAATGGCTGCAATCACCGCAACCGCGATCATCCACGCCCCGTCTCCCCAAATGAATTTCGGAATAGTAATGCCGCGATTGGACAAGTAGATGGTATCTGCGATGGACCAGGCATTTCTCGGGCTGGGCAACGCGGCCAGCACCACCTTGTACCAGATGAACATCTGTACCAGCAGCGGAACGTTGCGCATGACCTCGATATAGATTTCAGCAACTTTGGCGACCAGCCAGTTCTTTGACAGGCGCATAACGCCGGCAAAGAAACCGATTATCGTCGCTGTGATGATCCCGCAAAAAGCCACCAGAATGGTATTGAGAACACCAACTGTGATCGCCCGGCCATAAGTTGAGGATTCCGAATACGGGATCAGGGTAAACGACAGATCAAAACCCGCTGTCGTATTGAGGAAGCCCCAGCCGGATGCGATATTTGCCCGCTCCAGATTGGCCAGCGTGTTCTGAACCATCTGCCAAGCGAAGAAGATAACGACTGCGATCAATATCGCCTGAACCCCGATCGATCGGACTTTTGGATCGTTGAAAAATGCGACTTTTGGTGGGCCGTCGACGCCCGTGCTTACACTCATGCTGCTGCCTTCACCCTGCTGAGCCGAGCCGAGGAACGCCAAAATTGCGTAGCCTTCAGATCATTGCCCCATTTCCTCCCCGCAAACACGATAGCCTGTAGCGTGCGCGGGCCCTCACCCTTCGTTCCCGTCGCCCGGTCTTGCGCCGGGTCGTTCCACCACAGGAACATTCAATTCTCAAATCTCAGTATAAAAGTAATAAATGCTGCCCGGCAAGCTGCGCATCACAAACGCAAGATGCCGGACAGTTTCAAATGTCGTTGTTAGCGAACAGGCGGTGCATACTGGATGCCGCCCTTGCTCCACAGCGCATTTACGCCGCGGCTGATCTTCAGGTTGGTGTCAGGACCAACATTGCGATCAAACATTTCGCCATAGTTGCCAACAGCCTTGATCGCATTGGCAGCCCAGTTGTTCTCAAGACCGATGGCCTTGCCGAAGTCGCCTTCAACACCCAGCAGACGGCGGATGCCCGGGTCTGTCGAGTTAGCCATCATGTCACCTGCGTTCGCAGCAGTAACACCGGCTTCTTCAGCGTTGAGCAGTGCGAAGTAAGTCCACTTCACAACGTTGAACCAGGCATCGTCGCCCTGACGGACAACCGGGCCCAGAGGCTCTTTGGAAATGATTTCGGGAAGAACCACGTTTTCGTCAGGATTCTTCAGCTTGAGGCGCTCTGCATACAGGCCGGACTGGTCAGTCGTGAACACGTCGCAACGACCGGAATCGTATGCAGCGATAACTTCATCAGCCTTTTCGAATGCAACAACTTCATACTTCATGTTGTTGGCACGGAAATAGTCAGCCAGGTTGAGTTCGGTGGTTGTGCCGGTCTGCGTGCAAACCGATGCGCCATCGAGCTTCAGTGCGCTGTCGACACCAAGGGACTTCTTAACCATGAAGCCCTGGCCATCGTAGTAGGTCACACCAGCGAACACGAGACCAAGTGAGGTATCACGACCCATGGTCCAGGTAGTGTTGCGCGACAGGATGTCGATTTCACCAGACTGCAGAGCTGTAAAACGCTCCTTGGCTGACAGCGGTGTAAACTTCACCTTCTGACCATCACCGAAAACCGCACCGGCAACTGCGCGGCAGAAATCGACATCGAGACCGGTCCAGTTGTTCTTGTCATCCGGGTTCGAGAAGCCGATCAGGCCCTGGCTCACACCACACTGAATGTGTCCCTTGGATTTGACGTCATCGAGGGTGCCTGCTGAAGCAGCTGAAATGCCGGCAAGCGATACAGCTGTACCGAGAGCAAGCGAAAGCAACGTACGTTTCATTTGTATTTCCTTTGATCATTTGAGATTGGGCCATTGCTCCTGCAACAGGAGCGAATAGGCAACTCGGCAATCTGTTTTACCTGCCGTGTTACTTGGTTCCGGTTCAGCAATAGCCACCGTCCATGAGTATTTCAATTTTTACTCCCTGAGTACGCGCCTATTAAGCGCGCACGGAGAGTATCCTGCCCAAATTCCAACCATCGTCAAGCTGTTCAACAAAAAAATTCTTCTCAAAGCTGACAGAAACGGTAAACAAGGCTGATCCATTTCAGCCTGTGAAAGTCCATCCCATGAAAAGCCCCAAGGGTGCTCCGCACCAACCTGCAACCGATCTTGTTACTGCAGGCAGGCAGTATTCCGAGCATGGCATTGTCAGTCCCGGTGTCTACCATGCATCCACAATCCTGTATCCAAACACCGATGCACTGCGCGCGCAAAATCAGCCCTACACCTACGGGCGCAAGGGAACCCCTACGTCACGGGCGCTGGAAGAAACCATCGCCCAGCTCGAAGGAGGTCACGCCTGCAGGCTGACCCCGTCCGGCCTGGCCGCGGTATCCGCCGTCATGATGGCGTTCCTGAACAGCGGCGATCATGTGCTTGTAACCGACAGCGCCTATCGGCCTACCCGCAACCTGTGCAACGGCCTGCTCCAGCGCATGGGAATAGAAACAACGTTTTATGATCCTTTGATCGGGGCCGGCATTTCCGACCTGATGCAACCCAATACCAGGCTTGTGATGACCGAATGCCCGGGTTCGCAGACATTTGAGATGCAGGACATTCCCGCAATCGTCAAAGCGGCACATGCTCATGACGCCCTTGTAGCGATCGACAACACCTGGTCCGGCGGACATTATTTCAAGGCGTTTGAGCACGGTTGCGACATCTCTTTCCAGGCGGCCACCAAATACCTTGTCGGCCATTCCGACTGCATGATGGGGTGTATCACTGTCGCAGAGGAGCATTGGGAGCGGTTCAAGGACGCCTATGAGCAGATGGGACTGTGTGCCGGGCCGGACGACATGTACCTGACGCTGCGAGGTATCCGTACTCTGGATGTGCGCCTGGAACGCCACATGAAGTCAGCCCTTGATATTGCCGAATGGCTGGACGGGCGCGACGAGGTGGCGGAGGTTCTGCATCCCGGTCTTCCAGGCGCAGCGGGTCATGATATCTGGAAACGTGACTTCAAAGGCGCATCGGGCCTGTTCGGTTTTGTGCTGAAAACCCGCAACCAGCAGGCTGTTGACGCGTTCCTCAATACGCTGACCTTGTACGGCATGGGATATTCATGGGGAGGGTTTGAGAGCCTTGTAATTCCATGTGATGTCACCAGCTATAGGACAGCTACAACTTGGGATCGTGAAGGCCATCTGCTGCGCCTGCACATCGGGCTTGAGGACGTCAGGGACCTGAAGGAAGACCTGGAGAACGGTTTCAAGGCGATGGCAGCACTGGTCTGACCGGCACCCGATTTAACGGAGTTACCCATGACCTTTTGCAAATCCCTCATGGCCGCAGGCATTTCGGCCATGTTGCTGATCACCGCCGCCATCAGTCCGGCAATCGCGGCCGATGACGATCCGGAGCTGATCTTCAAGAAATCCACTGTGTTCCGGTTGCTCTCACCCAACGCCAAACTGTCCGTCTATGCGCTGGATGATCCGATCATCGAAGGCGTTGCCTGTCACTTCACCTTGCCGGAAATCGGTGGCTGGAAGGGCTGGGCGGGGTTTGCCGAGGAGCGCTCGGAGGTATCGCTGGCCTGCCGGCAGGTTGGTCCGGTGAGCTTCAAGGCGAAATTTGAGCAGGGTGATGAGATGTACAAGCAGCGCCGGTCACTGTTCTTCAAGAAACTGCAGATCGTGCGCGGCTGTGATCCCGAGCGCAACACGCTGGTCTATCTTGTCTATTCGGACCGCATCATTGAGGGCAGCCCGCAAAACTCCACGTCCACCGTGCCAATCATGCCGTGGGGCAATTCACCGGCTCCGAAGTGTGGTGAGTACATGGAAAAGTGAACACCGGCTCTTCCATACGCGCGTGGAGTTACGCAAAAGCCGGTTCGGCCCGTGATGTTATGCATTTGAAGCGCATGGCAGCGCCTGAACCTGCGGCAGGTGAAGTTCTTGTTGAAACCAAAGTGTCGGCCGTCAACCCGACCGACATAAAACGGCGAACCACCGGCCGCGAACTTGGCAGTTTTGGGCAAATCATACCCAATAATGATGGTGCTGGGATTATCGTTGCTGTTGGGGAGGGAGTGCCGTCGGGGAGAGTTGGTGAGCATGTCTGGCTGTTCGGGGCGCAAGCCGGCAGGCCGCATGGAACGGCAAGCAGCATGCTGGCAGTCCCCTCGCCGCTGGCGGTCGAGTTACCCAAATCCGCAAGCTTCGCAGACGGCGCCTGCATCGGAGTGCCTGCCGTGACTGCCTGGCACGGTGTGCTGGGAGATGGACCCGTAACTGGCAGAACAGTCCTGGTGACTGGTGCCGGCGGGCGCGTCGGGCGCTACGGCGTGCAGATTGCGAAAGCGGCAGGTGCCAGGGTGATTGCCCTGTCACGCCCGGAAAAGTCCGATGAGCTTGAAAAACTGGGCGCCAGCGCAGTGGTTGACTACACCACGCCTGATCCGGGCAGCAGGCTGCAGGCAGCGGCACCGGACGGCATTGACCGGGTCTGTGATGCCACGCTGGCCCTGACACTGGAACACGTCCTGCCGGCACTGAACATGCGTGCGGTTATCGCTGCATACGCATCCGACATGAACCCGGCCCCTGCCCTGCCGTTCGCGCAGATGCTGTATGCCAATATTGTGCTGACGCCGTTTTCTATCTTCGCGCTAAGCGATGTGCAGCGGGATGCAGCACTGACAGGTGTCAGTGAACTGCTCGGTTCAGGCAAACTGCGTCACCATGTCGGCGCCCGGTTTGAGTTTGACCAGATGATCGATGCTCATGAAGCCGTTGAGACCGGTCAGGTCGATGGCGCCTGCCTGGTGGCAGTGAGGTAACAAGCACTGTGCTTTGTGCAGTCAAGCCCTGCGCGCACAAGGGTTGCCGACCATCCGGTTTTGAGTTTTCCTGAAAAGCACGGTGCCTGTGTATCTTGAAACAGGCAACAATGGAACGAAACCGCTCGGGTTGAAACATGACCAGATCGCAGGCAGGCGCCTTTGCGCTGGTCGTAACTATAGGGGTTTTGTGGGGTCTCAACTGGCCAGCGGTCAAGTTCATCCTCGGCTCCATCCCGCCATGGACGTTCCGGGCGCTTGCGTTCACGCTGGGTGCCGTGCTGCTGGCAATCATCGCGCATCGCGGCGGTGAAAGCCTGCGCATTGAAGCCGGAGAACGCGTCCCGCTAGTGATCGCCAGCCTTCTGACCGTATTCGGCTTCAATGTGTTTACAGCATTCGGCCAGTTGCTGACGGAAACGTCCAAAGCTGCCATCATCGCATTCACTATGCCGATGTGGGCTGCATTGCTTGCCGTGATGTTCCTGGGAGAGAAATTTGGCCTGAACCGCCTCGCTTCATTGCTCCTGGGCATGGCGGGACTGGCAACACTGCTTGCAGGTGATGCGAGGCATTTCATTGATCACCCGGCAGGCTTTCTGTTCATGCTGGCGGCAGCCGTATCATGGGCAGCCGGCACTGTGCTGCTGAAGGCGCGGCACTGGATAATGGCACCGCTGGCCCGTTCTGCCTGGTTGGTTGGCGCCTCTGCCATTCCCGCCTGGGCAGGTGCACTGCTGTTTGAACAACCATGGTCTCTCAATTTCCCGGACGGCGCGGTTCTGGCGGTGTTTGCATTTCATGTCATCGGCCCGGTGGCGTTATGCTATGCGGCCTGGGTCAGCCTGGTTTCCCGGCTACCTGCATCAACGGCCGCCATCGGCACCCTGCTCATCCCGGTGGTCGGCGTACTGTCATCCAGCCTGCTGCTGGGCGATGTGCTGACACTGGACAAGATCGTCGCGCTCGGCTTGATTTTGTCCTCGGTTGCCTTGACCTTCATTCACCCGGCGCGATCACAAAAGTGATCAGATCGACCCGAACCGGATCAGCAAAGAGGGAGTTTATGAGACAAATGAAAAGGCTGAGTGTGTTCTGCTGCGTCATCGCTGTGGTGTTGCTCGCGACCCCCGGAAAGATTGTACATGCCCAAGGCAAGCCGCAGGCAAACTGCCCCTTGTCCAAATTCGAATGGATCGAGACCAAACTGTTTATGGGATTGAGCAGGAGTACAGGTGCTGCGGTTTCCAGGCGCGAGTGGGACAAATTCGTCACTGACAATTTCGTAGCCGAATTCCCCCAAGGTTTCACGATCATCGAAACGACCGGCTACTGGCAGCATGAAAACACCAAGGCAACCGTTTATGAGAACGGCAGGCAGGTGGTAATCCTGCACGAGGCGACGCCGGGCAATGAAGCCATGATCAACGAGATCGCGGAAAGATACAGATCCCGGTTTGATCAGCAGTCCGTGCTGATATCCAGCAACAGAACAAATGTGCGATTTTGTACGGCACCCTGAAACCTGCGATCAGGTGGTAACCTGATCGCAGAAATTAACCGACTTACTTGGTCAGTTCGGTCCAGATAGCCGTATAAAGTTCGGTTGCTTCCGGAGAGCATGTCTCTGCGACGAAGCCAGCCCCGCTCAACTCAGCCGGTACATTGACTTCCGGTGCCGTCTTCATGTCTTCCGGCATGAATTCCCCGGAACCGGCGATGCCGTTGGCATAACGGGCAAACTCGGAAATCAGGGCAGCGTTTTCAGGCTTCATGATGAAGTTCTGGAACGCCTTGGCATTGTCGACATTCTTGGCGTCCTTCAGCACGGCTACATTGTCGGTCCAGATCGGATAGCCTTCCTTCGGATAGCCGTAGACAATGTCCTTGTTCTGCAAACGGGCCCGGAAAGACGCACCGTTCCAGTAAACACCGGCAGAAATGTCGCCCTTGGCATACTTCTCAACTGTCCCGTAGTCGAGTGACAACCAGTCCGGTTTGGCGGCCACCAGCGTGTCGCGAACTTTCTTCAACACCGTCTTGTCGGTGGTGCACGGCTTGCCACCCACATAGGTGATGGCCAATGACATGACATCGCTCATTTCGGGCACGACATTGATCTTGCCCTTCAGTTCGGCCGGCGGATTGAAAACAATGGCGGAAGTGTTCACATCGCCCTTGTAGACAGATGTATTGACGGTGATGCCAACGGTTCCCCACTGCCAGGGCACCGTGTACTTGCGACCCGGGTCAAACACCGGATTGTTCCATTGCTCGGCCACGTTCTTGAAGTTTTCCATGCCATTGGGATTGGTTTCCATCAGGAGACCCTCGGCAATCCAGATCGGAATGAAGGTTCCCGACGGCACAACGATGTCATAGCCATGGCCACCGGCACGGATCTTTGCCAGAGCCGTGTCATTCGAATCGTAGTCGGTCACGGTTACCTTGACACCGAACTCCTTCTCAAACTTTTCGACCAACTTGGGGTTGGTGTAGTTGCCCCAATTGAAAATGTTGAGCTCGCCGGCAGCCATTGCGGCGGACGCGGAACACCCCACCGCCACGGCGGCGGCGGCCATTATTGCTGTAACTTTGTACTTCATCTCCCAAACTCCTTGCTTGTTAAACTCCAGGGCCATGGCCCTCACTCACGATGCACTGCTGCCTTTCCGGTTCAGCAGGAAAAACACCGTCACCACTGCCACGGAGATGGCGAGGAAGACGGTGGAAATGGCATTGATTTCCGGCGTTATGATGCGGCGCAACTGGCCCAGCATGTAAGTCGGCAGTGTGTCCTGACCGCCCGATTTCACAAATTCGGTGATTACTACATCATCCAGTGAAATGACGAACGCCAGCATGGCACCAGCCAGAATACCCGGCGCCATCAGCGGCAGGGTCACATGCCGGAAGGTCTGCCAGGGATTGGCGTAAAGATCAGCGGCAGCTTGCTCCAGCGACAGGTCCATATTCTCCAGCCGGGCCCGGATCGGCAGATAGGCGAACGGTATACAAAACGCCGTATGTGCGATGATCAGGTAGGCCAGACCCTGATATCCCGTGTAAACCTTGATCATGGCGAAAAAGATCAGCAAGGCAACCGCGGTGACAATCTCCGGCACCATGAGGGGCTGGTTGATGGCTGCATAAATTGCAGTGATCCCGCGATAAGGTTCGGTGCGAGTGGTGGCCAGGGCCGCGAGCGTGGCGCAAATGGTGGCCAGGAAAGCAGCCGAAGCAGCAATTTTCAATGAGGTTATGGAGGCATCCACCACGCGTTCATTCTGCCAGGCCGCCTCGTACCAGCGCCAGGAGAATCCCTCCCAGATGGCAATTGAAGTGCCGGCATTGAACGAATAGAACACGAGAATGAGAATGGGGGTGTAAAGCAGCATGAAGCAGCACAGGGCAATGAAGCCAAAACCGGGTTGGCGTCTGATGGAAAACGGTTTTGCGGGTATATCAGCCATGCGACTTTGCTCCCGACTTCGAGGCATTGCGCACATAAAACAGCAACGCCACCATGACAATCACCAGCAGCGTTATGGAAAGGGCAGCGCCCAATGGCCAGTTCCGGCCCTGGCCGAACTGCAGCTCTATCAGATTGCCCAGCATCATGTTCTTGCCGCCACCCAGCACCCGCGGTGTCACATAAGCTCCCAGTGACGGCACGAACACCAGGATTGATCCTGCAATAATGCCCGGTTTGACCATCGGCACAATGATCCGCCGCAGTACATCAAGCCGGGTGGCGTACAGGTCGTAACCTGCTTCAACCAACCGGAAATCGAGCCGTTCCATGGAGGCGTAGAGCGGCAGCACCATCAGTGGCAGGTACACGTAGACCATGCCAATCATGATGGCGAAGTCGGTGAACAGCATCTGGATAGGACTGGAAATCACACCCAGGCTCATCAGCAGCGTGTTGACGACACCTTCATTGCGGATCACTTCCATGATCGCAAATGTCCGGATCAACAGGTTGGTCCAGAAAGGAATAGTGATCAGAAACAGGAAAACCGGCCGCAGGTTGGCAGGCCGGGTCGCGATGTAATAGGCGGTGGGGAAACCGAACAGCAGAGCGAGTACGGTGGTACCGAAAGACAGCCGGAGAGACCGCCAGAAGATTGACAGATGACCGTCGGCAAAGCCCAGCGTGTCATCGAAAATATCGCGCTTCAGGAAAACATTGAACCAGCCATCGGAGGAAAAACTCCAGATGACGCCGCCATAAGAACCTTTCTGCAGGAACGAATAGACCAGCATGATCAGCAATGGTCCAAGTGCTGCAAAGAAGATCACCGTCAGTGCCGGGCTTGCCAGCAGCCAGCGATTGCGCACGTCTTTCCTGCGTGCCTCTATTCCGGCATCTGCCCCGCTGGTACTTGATTGCTGGCTGGCGGCTGCGGCGTCGGTCATGGCAACCTCAATCTCTCAACACCTGAGTGGCACCTGCATCAATGTCGATGCCCACCTTGTCGCCTTCACCGAATTCACCGGCACGACCGCGAGCGTTCTGCATGCGCACGGTGAAGTTGCCGCCGGTCGCCAACGCGACATGGTAGTGGGTGTCGGTGCCAAAATAGACAACATTTTCCAGCACTCCCGTCAGGACAGACGATGCTTTCGGTTTCGTCAGCGAGGCGTGTTCAGGCCGCACCACGGCGGTTACATTGCCCGCGGCGATATCGCCATCCGGCAGGCTGGCCGCAATCTGTTTGCCTGACGACAACTTTAACTGTGAATTGCCGGCAGCGCCGCTTCCGGCAGACATCAGCTCGGCGTCCATGAAGTTGGTCTCGCCGATGAAATCCGCCACGAAGCGTCTCGACGGGCGATCATAAATGTCCCTGGGGCTGCCGACCTGCAAGACCTTGCCGGCGCTCATCACCGCGATGCGGTCCGACATGGTCAGGGCTTCTTCCTGATCATGGGTAACGAACACAAATGTGATGCCGGTCTCATGTTGCAGACGCTTGAGTTCGATCTGCATTTCCTTGCGCAGCTTCAGGTCGAGCGCGGACAGCGGCTCGTCAAGCAACAGCACCTTTGGCTTCGGCGCCAAAGCACGCGCCAGCGCAACACGTTGCTGCTGCCCACCGGATATCTGTGCGGTGGAGCGATCACGCATGGCTTCCATCTTGACCAGCTTCAGCATGGAAGCGACTTCAGCTTCGATTTCGCCAGCGGGCTTGCCGAGCATTTTCAGGCCAAAACCAATGTTTTCGGCAACACTCATATGGGGGAACAGTGCATAGGACTGGAACACCGTGTTTACCGGGCGTTTGAATGGCGGCAGGTAGGAAATGTCGTTGCCTTCAAGATCAATCCGCCCGCTGGTGGGATGATCGAAGCCGGCAATCAGACGCAGGAGTGTAGTCTTGCCACACCCTGACGGGCCCAGGAGAGTAAAGAACTCGTTTCGCTGGATGTCGATGGAAACACTGTCAAGCGCCGTTACACTGCCAGGCCCCGCCCCAAACACCTTGGTGACCTTTTGCGCCGAAATCGCCGGCATGGCATCGAGATTTCCATGCAAACCGCCCACTCCCTCACTGGCTCCGGACCAAACACGACCGGGCCTCACATTCTCATGATCGAAAGCCTAGTCTGAATTCACCGGCGATGCCAAGACCATAGATTGTGCAGGCGGTGCCGGATTATAAGGCAGGTTGAAGCGGGAGCCGACGGATCACCAGCATATGCGCCTGACACATGATGTGTGGTTCAGGCAGAGCGCGAACAGATTTTCGGCGGACTAGTCATCAGGCAACACCTTTTGAACAACGAAATCCGGAGTATCCGTCTGCTGTGATGGAAGTCTGCTCTTTGCTTTTCCATATTGTCGCGAAATTTGTTAGTGAAATGCCGTGCGCGACCTGTGTTTGATGCTGTTCCGACCTCCGAGAGCCATACATGAAGCAGTCAAGAGTTCAGTCTTTCTGGTATGGAGAAAAGTTATCGCAATACGAGACAATGTGCATCAATTCATTCCTGGCAAATGGTCACGAATTTGACGTTTACAGTTATACGCCAGACCTGAATGTTCCGCACGGCTGCAATCTTGTGGACGCTGCCGAAATCATGCCGGAAAGCGAAGTCGTGTTCTACCAACATGGCGACGGCAAAGGCAGTGTGTCGCTTTTTTCCAATCTTTTTCGCTACAATTTATTGTTTCAAAAAGGCGGATGGTGGGTCGATCTGGATGTCGTCTGTCAAACCGATGACTTGCCATCCGACCCCTACGTATTCGGTTATCAGGATGAAGGCAGCCTGGTATGCAGCGCAGTGATCAAGGTACCTGCAGGTGACGATCTGATGGAGCGCTGTTTCAGAAAAGCCGCTGAAATCGGCACTCGAGCCAGTTGGGGACAAACCGGACCAAAGCTGTTAAGTGCCGAGATCACAAGTGCTGGTCTAGGCGACTTCGTGAGGCCCGCTTCAGAGATTTTTCCTTATAATTGGGAATCGGCCATGAATGCCCTGGAGCCGGCCCACGCAGGATGGCTCGAGCAGGCATGCAAAGATGCCCGATTTGTTCACCTGTGGTCTGAAATACTGCGGCGTTACCAGATCGACAAAAACAAACCTGTCCACCCTACTTCGCTGATCGGCAAATTCTTTCAGCAGTACGGTGAACCAGGGTCGATCAGCATCCCCGCACCTCACAAAGTCTGCAGCGACAAGGAATGCCTGCAGGCCGCATTTTCCATTGACGCTCCATTGTTGCACAAACTGGCGAACAAACTGATTGCGTCCAGGTGCATGCACAACACGAAACTCTACATCCGGGCAACGGGGCATGCTCCCAACTACATAACCCCAAGGACCTACTCCGAGAAACTGCAGTGCAGGAAGTTGTTCGACCGCAATGCCAAATTCACGATATTTTGCGACAAGCTGAGAGCGCATGAATACGCGGCAAAATCCGATGCTTCGGTCAGATCGCCCGAAATTCACTGGTCCGGCGAAGATCCCGAGCAAATTCCGTTCGATGATTTGCCTGTTCCGTGCATCATAAAGCCCAACCACCGCAGCGGCGCTAAATACGTTGTACAAAACGCCGAGCAGATTGACAGATCGACGATTGTGAAGCTTTGCCGAAGTTGGCTTGAGGAACCACACGGTCAAGCCATGGGTGAATGGGCTTACAGCAAGGTCACCCCGAAAATTCAGGTTGAACAATTGTTGCCTGCACCTATGTGGAAACCACATCCGGATCACTACGAAATTTCGGTGTTTTCCGGGAGGGTTGAATACATCCAGCACATTTCGTCAAAGGAGTATTTTGGTCGTTTTACCACTACGTTCGATCGAAACTGGAAGAGGTTGAAATTGCGTAAGTGGACGGGATGGGCGGAAGAGGGAAACCATGTCCGGGAGTATCTCGAGAATGTTGCGCGTCCGGAAAAACTTGACCAGATGATCGAGATTGCAGAATGCCTGGCGGAAAACCTCGATCATTTGCGGGTAGATTTGTACTGCGTGAACGAGACGGTTTTTCTGGGTGAGCTGACAGTGTATCCAGGTTCGGGACACGATTATCTGTACCCGCAAGACGCGCAATATGACCAATGGCCGCCCAGGGACATTGATCTTCAAATCGGCTCACTTTGGCAGCAAAAGCAGATGTCCGTTTTCTCCAAAGTGACTAGTCTTTTGTTTCGCTGAAAGTAAACGGCATCTGCGGCCATCTACGCGAGCAACTCGCTACCGACATGCCCACATAACATTCGTCCGGCAGAGTGGGGCAAAGCAATGGGCGCAATCCAAGGCACATCAGCACCAATTGTCCTCAATAGAAGTTATCTACATGCCGAATCCGGGCTATGGTATTAGAAAAGCGTTTTCCACACAGATTGCAGCTAAGTTGACATAAATTCTCATTAGCGCACTTTGCCTGAAAAAGGAAAACATCCATACCGGCAAACGATGCGCGAGCGAGTTGTTCTATTATCAGAATTAGTCTCAACAACATGTTATATTTACTAATGCATATTCATTTAATCCCAAATTTTTCAAACATCCAATTCACTAATTTTTCGAGTATTTGACTATAACTAGATTTTTCAATTTTATTTGACACTTCCTCTATGCAACCGTGTTTTGTAAAAATGTGACGCAGATGTAGAGCGGCCAAATGAGGCGTCATGTCTTGGGTTATAATTGCATGGGCATGATATGGGTTATCATCCGGTTCAGGATTTTTTACTGGTGACGATACCAAAAGTAGTTTTGGTTGTTGTCGAGCTTTTAACAACTCGCTAACTCTAACAACCGCCCAACCATTAAACTCTCTTGGTTTGTCGAATTTCCCGCCCGCGGCAAACGCCCTTTGAGAGACGAAGCGAACGACTTTCTTTTCAATCCCGATTCGTCCCAAGCGATCTAAAGAAAACTCTTTGTCTCGCTTTTCTGTAGAGTGATGCAGCTCAATTCCATTGTAAGAAGTCTGATTTTTCACCCCTCATAACATTGGTTCATCGAACAGTCGTCACCCGACTTGTTCAGACGGTCTGATCTGATTTTACTGCGTCCGGCGCGGCGGCTTCCTCAACAGAAATAATGCCCGTGTCAGCCATGTCCTGCAGCGTGGCACGCACACCGCCCATGATCGTCTTTGCATCCTCATCAGGCTGCGACGCAGCACTGTCAACCTGCTGCAGCAGAGACTTTTCCGTTTCTGCCCGGCGGGCAGTCATGCCGGCATCACGGGCTTGCTGGTCTATGTTGATACCCCCCTGCTCCAGATCATGCTGTGTCTCGGCCATGAACCGCTGGCGCACGCCGGGGTCAGAAATGGTCCTGGCAGCCTGTTTCTGCCAAGCGGTTGCGCGGGCTCTATATGTCCTGCCCCAGTTGTCAAGGTCCGGCTTCTGTTCAGGCGTGTAGGTTTTCTGTTCGGCAAACAGGCTTGAGTTCCACCGGGACCGCGCAGTTGCCAACTCAAGCGCTGACTGTTGCTGTTTGGCCTTTTCCTGTTGCCGTCCCTGGGCAGCCTGCTTCTTTGCGATATCAAACAGTTGCTTACCGGTCCTTTGAATAGCCGGGCCTATGAAATCACGCGGGGCAGTTACGATGCCGCCAGTCGGCTGCGGCACACCCTGGCGCAGATTGTCTCGTGTCGGGATACGGGGCATTGAAAAACCTTCTAATCATAGAAAAGGGCCGCTCCGAAGAACAGCCCAGTAACTCGCTTCCGTCGCACGTAAGAAGTTTTTGCTCTATGTGCATGTTGTGAGCGGCATGTTAGCTATTGTGTGTGCAATCAGGCAGCATCGAGAAGTTTGACCGGCAGTTAATTGGTTCAACCGCACAATCTGCGCTGGCGGTATATTGAAGCTGTCTCGAAGGGTCGCGATTACCTTTGGCTCCATACCCTTTGTCATAGGCATGGGGTGTTCTAATACATTGGAGCGTGAAGACTCATGGTCGGTGGGTTTTCCTGCCGCTTTTCGCAGCAGCCATCATCTTTGCCACATTCTTGGAACGACATAATGCCCGACGAGAAGCTAAAGGTTTAACCCCTTTTTGGCCCCAGTGGGACTAGTGAACGAGGCCACCTAATAGCGACACCGCTCTTGAGCGATTTGCCCAAGGTACTGGTTTCTGGCCGAGAGCGCCTGGCCTTCGGTTTTCGCCGTGCCCTGGGCGTCCAGAGCAAGCCAGCCCAGGCCAAGGGTGAACACACCGAGCGTTCCCGCCGTTATGTTCTGAGCGAGTTTCAGGTCTTCTTCTTTTGCCAACTCTTTAAGTCGAGAATTGTTGGCCTCAATTTCAGCCTTTATCTGAGCACAGTCTGCCAAGTGATCTGTTGGCTGTGTCGTCGCAACCGGCTGCGGCGACCTGCCCGCACACCCTGCGATGAATAATGCCGTTATCCCAATGACTATTGTATGCCTAAACACGTCGCTGCCCCCGTCCATCAAAACCCCAATATTCCGATTACAGAGTGTTGCCGAACTTGACCTTTCCGTCAACCGGCGATTGCAAAGAAACTGCTTGTCAGGCAGGTGAATGTTCCTGGCTTCATCGTCTCCCTCTGTAGACGACAGATAGGCGAGTCCGGGGCGCGCCGCCATCGGGCCGATCACCCGCGGAAAACAGTTCTTCATCACCTCGGCGGAAATCCGCATTCGCGACAGGTCAACGCGACCCAATGCGAGCGGCGACACCTCGCCGCCGTTCATGGCAAACAGATAGGACTTTTCGCGCATCACGCCCGCCTGTAATCAAGGTTTGAGCGACGGTCGGAAAACCGGTCGGTCATCCAGCGCCCCGGCCTGCCCAACGCCTTTACGTCATATTCCACATGCCGCACCACGGCGACGCGAAGGTAATTGCGCCCTGCCTCCAGCACCCGCAGGTCGGCTTCCCAGCGCAGCCGCTGGTCGATACAGGTGAGCAACGATTTCGGCGTAACCCGGGCCGCATGATGCGCCCAATAGGACGGCTTGCAGATATCGTCCAGCTGGTCACCTTCGGGGATCTGCACCATGAATCTGCTCTCGACATGACTGGCCAGCTGAAACACGCTGTGGCCGTTGGGACATGTTTTGACAAAGGCTGTTGCATTGGCTGCAGCCGGGCTGGAAGCGGGTTTCTTGGCCATTCTTGATTTGTTCCTTGTGGTTGAAATACGAAACGGGGCGTGGATCCATTGAAGAACCACGCCCCGTATTGGGCTTTAAATCGTCTGTTATCCGTAGTGGCAGCCGAAATTACTCATTTGGCTGAATGCCTCCGGGCCCGACCACTGATCGGCGCACCTGGTCAGCTTGGCGGCAGCCGGTACTGAAGCTGACTGCCTGAGCCGGGTGCTTGCTGGCGGAGATTGTCCAGCACAATCCGGTCGGTGAACGTACCGGCGCTGGTGTGCATGGTCATGTTGGCGACCGGGGTCAGTTTCGCATTGGTCAGGCTGTATTCCACCTCGACATATACTTTTTCAACATCGCCTTCCCGTACACCGGGGCGCCTGGGCTGGGTGAATGCCCACCGGTTGGTATCGATGACAAACTGTGCCAAAGAGGCGGTCGAGCACGCCACAACTCCGACGCTTGGATATCCGGTGATGCTGATTGAAATCCGCCTGCCGGTTCCTCTTTTCGAAACCCTGCCCTGCGCATCGGTAACGTGGCACCTGGTGGCTGCCGGAAACCCGTCCAGAGTCAGTTCATAATAGCGTTGTGGCGGCGGATATCTGCCGACGTTTGCAGGCAGTGCACCATTCGCCGGAGGCGGGGTGCCCGCCAGGTTCGCGTTACTTCCGCTGTTGGCGACACTGGCCGGTGTCTCGTCATCGTCGAATAATGACAATCCTGACGTTCCACACCCGGCCGCAAGGCCACACACCACACAAACACTGACTAACTCAATAATACGCTTCATGAGACGGACTTTGGAGCAGACTTACAACACACGCAATGGTATTTGTCGGATGTCCACCACAGATGACAACCTTTGCTTTCAAAAGAGACCAGAAGCGTGAACGGCAAGATGCAAACTTCTTCACTGTAACGCTGATACGCATGTGTTTGCCGGAATTTGTGCAAGCAGGTCAACAAGGCAGGCCAACAACGAAACTCACCTGTTGTTCAATTATCCGGTAACCTATTGAACGGCAGTGCTTTTTCGACACTTGAAAAACGCCACCCCCTTCTTCCAGATGCGATCCCGGCCCGGCAAAACTGCCGGACCGGATATGTCGTTTGAGATCGTCAGGCCAAAATGGCCGGCGACATGGAGGCGGCACCACCTGCGGTCACCGCGGTGACGACATGAGTGGTGGCCCCGACGGTCGCCGTGGTCTTCACATAGATCACCACGTCATTGATCTTCATGCCCTTGGCGGCACCGTCTTCGATGAAGTCGGCAGCGTCCACAGCGGTATGAATGTCGGTGCCGTATGCGAGCCAGACTTTCGGCTGGTCGCCCACGCACGGGATCACGCAGTTCCATTGTGCTGTTACATAAGCCATGTGTAATCCTTTCCTTTAAGACGCCACGATGGCGGAACCATCATGTGTCATCTGCACGATGCCGGTGTTCTGAAGCAGCTTGGCTTCGTGGTAGAGTGAGCAGCGCGACCACGACAGTTGCTGCTTGTCCTCATAGCCGATGGCCACGTCCATGCCCTTGGCGTCGGCTGCATGGCCGACGGCATTGCGGTGATACATGAAGCACAGCTCCGAACTGGTGCCGAGACCGGCGATCTGGTTGGACACGATCCACTTCACGCCGAGCCATTCATACCAGCCCTGCCCCATGCTCGAGGCCGTCTTGGCATCCATGGCATTCCAGCCGGGATAATTCACCGCCGGCTTGACGGTGACGAAATCCGCACTTGAGAAGGTCGGAATGGTCATCAGGTAGGCCAGAAAGGCCGGCGAGATCACCGCGAACACATTGCCGTCCCACGGAACGCCGTTGTTCATCAGGTATGTCGTTGCCTTCTGCACCATGGTCAGTGACGCGGTTGCCGTCGTACCGGTTGTAATGGTGCCGGTTTCAAGTTGCGCCAGAATGGTGGCGTCGATATCGCGGTTCAACACCGACATGGTGTTGATCTGCATGATTTCGCGCTGATCACCTTGTGACTGGAAGATATTGAATCCGGTCATTTCGATGAGGTCGTGTTTCTCCTTCAGCGTGACGGTGGTCTGGGTGTTGTTGTTGTCACGCGCCGGGATCAGGCCGCCGACACCGCGAGTGACGGTCGTGCCGGATGAGTCGACGATCAGGAACGTGGCCTGATTGCCCTTGGTCTGGCTTTCCTTGGTTGTTGTGTCCTTGAGAAGCGATTGCCGCTGACCAAAGGCCAGTACCATCTCTTCCCGATATTGAATCATTGGGGCTGCACCAGGCATGGTGTCCCTCCTCTATTCATGTGGGTTGAATGAAAGCCGGGTCCTGGACGGATGGCCTGTGGGGCAAGTTGCCGGGGTGTCTTCGCTTCAGCGAAGGGCCGGCTCACTTGCCCCACAGGGACGCGGGGGACAGTAGCGGATTGGTTCAGGCGTCGAACTGCGGGCGTTCAGACCCGTAGCCGTTGCGCCTGAGGTTCAGCCGGGGCCGCGATGTGCGGGATAACCGGTTTGAATGGAGTATCGGATCAAGGCGTCTCGGGCGGCGGGCCAAGGCCGGGCACCCATTTCATCCCGTCGGCAAACGGGTCGCGCCCGCCGAACGGATCATCGTCGTTCGGGATGACGGCCCAGTCATCCAGCGTGAGGCTGGAAAACACCTCTTCGGCCATCTGGTGGATTTCGAGCTCGTCGGCACCGGCCAGGCTCATCATGGGATCGGGATGCTCATTGCCCGGTTCGCCGGGTTTACTGACCAACAGATCACCACGACCCGGTTTAAACCAATCGTCTTTATCAGATCTTTCAGATTGCCGGACCGAATAGCCGCTGAACCCGGGCGTCGGCGCACCAGTATCGCTTTCAATATCGCCAAAGAAGTGCTCGTAGAATTCTCTGGACAGGTTCTTGTCCAGTGAAAGAATCTGATCAGTTCCAATGGTTCCTTCTTGCAGGCCCTGTCTGACAGCATCTCTGATAAAGGTTTTCAGTTCCGGTCTCTTCTCATAGTGATCGGTAAGATTTTGATCTCTTTGGGCGTCTCCGCCCATAAACAGTTCGATTTCATCGTTTCGGCGCTTCTTGATCCCACCGTAAAACTGCGTCCCGAAATTTCTCCACCCGGACCACTCGACCATGGCCTTGTCGAAATTTCCTTTGTTGATTTCTTCATAAACAGAGTCATCAGCGGGCGCCCCGGTATTGAAGGAAAATGATACCAGAGCATCAAACTGGTTTTGCGTCAGAGGTACTTTGACTGCCCTGCTTACCTGCTTTTCGTGCTTTCGCAGATCTTCCCGCAAATAGGCTTCTGCTTGCGCTTCGGTAATGATCATTCCCGCAGCCACACCCGGATCGTTGTAGTGACCATACCCAATGGTCAGCTTGCCTTTTCCCTCAACATCATGCGCATCCAGGCGAAGCGACTCGTAGTTTTTGATAAGGCCGATGCCGGCCTGGGAAGTTCTCATGCTCATATGTGGTTGCTTTCCAAGGTTGCCCATGTCGGATGACAATCCAGGCGATGAATGCAAAATTGACCGCTGCCGCCCATACAAAAGGTCGTTCTGCACTGCGCAGGAAGACGCGCAACGCTAGAGCTGCAGTGTGGTTCTCAAAGTGACTAGGTGAGCGGGGACAACAGAATTAATACCTGCGCTTACCATCAATTATGCGGTACAGCGCACAGTCCCATTCAGACGAAAGAGCATACCACTGGTCCCGGGTCGCTTCGGGGAACTCCGGCCCTTTGTACATGACCCGCATTGCGCCGTTTATCAAACGCCCCTCCAGATACTGGACGCCGTCCTTCTCCACAAACCGGTCCGGGTTAAACGAAAAGGTTGTGTCGAATACAAACTCGCGACCCAGACTTTTAGGATCAGGGGCGGTCAGGAGTGTCGGAGATTCCGTCTCCAATGCACAGGATATGTGATAGCCATCTACTATGTCTTTCGGCTTGTCAGAATGTGACGTGCTTTCTTCATTCGCATGAGCGGCGGCCATGAAGGATGAGAACAAGACGATCAATCCTGCCGTGGTTTTCTTCCAGTACATGAATCTTGATCTCCATCGGCTCCTGTTGTCTTTCAAGAACTGTTCGGCGACTACCCGCAAGCGGAATATACCGGCAGTCCATCAGCAGGCTGACAGCATGGGACTAAAACAAGAACATTGCAATACGGAAATGTGGTAGAATGACCAATGTCAGCATATGGCTGACATCCTATTTCCCGCCAGATGATTTACCGCCGCCCCTCCAGCAGTTTGCTGTACTCCACATCCAGGCCTTCGCGTTTGTACTTTGAATAGTCGGTGGACATGACTTTCCGGATTTCCTCGATGCGGGCCTGCACATTGTGGCCGGCGGCGGTTTCGCCGGTCTGCAACACGGTGCCGCCTTCCGAACGCGCCATCTGGTTGATGAACTTGTTGAATTTCGGATCGTCGGCCAGCCGCAACCCCTCCGGCGTGCGCGCGGTGACGAACGATTGCCAGCTGTCGCCCAGCTTGTCCTGCATGAACTGCGCGTTCAGCGCGATGTTCTTCTTGTAGTCCGCGCCCCAGTCCATGCGCAGGGAATCCTCAGTGCCCTCCTGGCGAATGGCGTCGGTTTCCGCCTGGCGCTCCATCTGCTGCACGGCCACGTCATTGGCCACCGACATGATCTTTTCCGCATGCTCCGGTGGCATGTCCAGTTCATGAAATGTGCCGCGAAACGCATCTATCGACGCCTTGCCGAACTCGTCCAGGTCTTCATATTTGCCGTCCAGCAGGATCGGCACATCATAATCCTTGGCCGTCTCCGGAATACCGTGTTGCAGCCGCCAGTCAGCGAGCTGTTCCTCTGTCGCCTCAGGACCCGGCCTCAGTTTCAATTCACCGGAACGAATGCGGTGCTGGGCCGACATCAGGGCCTTGCCAACCGCATCAGGCGAGGTATAGCGCTCCAGCAGCCGTGCCGCCTTGGCATCGCCATTGGCCATCTGCGCCCGCCAGTCATCCGGCCAATGGCCATCACCAGTTTTATCTGGAGCAGATCGATCTGCGTCGGACAATGCTGCATCAGGTGCAACCGTTCCCGCCTCATCATATAGCGAACCTTCCTTGCCATTATCCGACCAGGACAGGGTTCTGTCCTGGAGGCTCGACTGTGAGCTGGCATCGGCAACAGCATCGGCACCAGTGACGTCCGCATCAGCAGGACAACGATAAATTTCAGACCAGTGTGGTTTCACCTAGATTTTCTCCTGATTGGGGGCTGCGGGGGTGATCAGAGCTTCCTGGATCATCGCGCCCACATAACGTCGGCCCTCACCGAAGGCAGACAACCGTTCGCTGTGTTCGTGGAAAGTCAGTTCGTAATAACCGCAAAACCGCTTCATGATGACCTCGAGCGCTGTTTTCTGCTGCCCCTCGTTGGCAACCCCGGCGCCCAGGCTCTTGATTGCCAGAACTTCCGCGACGGTCAGGTCCCGCGGCCAGCTGTCAGCAAGCGGTTTCGGACCGGGGGATGGTTTGCCTGACATTATCGTATCCCCGCCTTGGCCGCCTGTGCCGCCACATCGGCCATCTGGCCGGCTTCTTGAATGGCACCCTGGCTTTGCGCGGCCTGTTCGATCTCTGCCTGGGCGGCTTCAACCTCCGGATCGTCTTCCTCGCGCATCCACTGGGCAGGTGCGATGGCGATCATGGTGTCGCCATAGGCCTTGGTGACGTTGAACCGGGCGGCGATTTTCGGATCGGCACCAGATGCCGCCTGGGTCAGTTCCATGGCACGGCCAAAGGACAGCGCGAGGCCGTCGCGCCGGGCATCCTCGATCGGATTGTCATAGGTCCAGTCGAATTCACGGCCGTCCACTTCCTCCGGCCGGTCCTCATCGCTTCCGAGCCAGCCCATGTTTGCTGCGACCTCATAGGTCAGGTCCAGCACCCGGCCGTTGCGTTCCGGTTCTGCCGGCTCGATGATCGGTTGCGTGGCGCGCTGGAACTCCTGCCAGCGCCGTTCCACTTCCTGCGCCGTCATCTCGCTGCCGCCCACCGGCAGGAACAGCTTGTTCAGATACCAGGCATCGCCGAGCTGCTGGCGGGTAGCCCCGTGCAGCGAAATACCGAGCTCAGGCACCTTGCCCAAATTGACCGGCCGGATGGCATCGCCGTTGCGCTCGTCATAATTCTTGTCGACCCAGGTGATGCCACCGGGAAACAGGTTGACCGGCCCCAGCACGACTTCGGATTGCCCCACCAGAGGCGGCTCGACCGCGTTCTCGCCGGCTTGCATGATCGACCATGTCATCGACTGCATGGTGCGTGCGTCCGGCGTCGAGATCACCGTACACGGCGACACTGCGTAAGGCGAGCCGGACAGCCGGAACCAGCGGCTGACCGCATAGCGAAACTCGTTGAGTTCCTCTTCAAACAGGATGTCTTTGCTGTCTTCGCAGATATAGACCGACACCCAGTCCTTGGCGGAGGATTTCGGTTTATCGGCCACGTAGTATGCATCAATCGGCATCGCCACATGCAGGCACTGCACCTTGTCATCAGGCGACTTTTTCAGCTTGTCGGTGATCTTTTTGGGGATCGTCCAGCCGGCGTTTTTCTTTGCGCACAAGTGCGCCACCTTCATCTTGAAGCGGCGGTAGACCGTATCCACCTCACCGTCGACATCTTCTGCCCAGGCGCAGTCGCGCAAGTGCCAGGTACGGTACAACATGCCAGAGCGGTCCGACCGCGGTTCGGCTGACGTGACGCAATTGCCGAAGGTGACGTACTGATGATCGGCCAGGGCCTGCGCTGAAATGAACTGGGACTTGTTGTCATACAGAAGCGCACGCATGCGCTTGTCGGTGCGCTCATAATGCGCGCGGATTTCCTGCTGGCCGTTGACCTCGTCATCACGGTCCCTGCCCTTGAACCATTCCCGGCCCTTGGGACGCAGCACCGAGCCCAGGTAATTACCGAAATCGCGACGGTACAGCGCCGGGGTTGAATCATACAGGTTGGAGGCAAAACCGTCATCGTTCTTGCTGGTGGTGAAGTCGGCATGCTCGGGAAAATGCAGTTCAGCCACTTCCTGCCAGAACGAGTTGAGTGCCTGCTTTGCGGCAAAGGCAGACGCCGCCATGGCGCACAGGCGGGTGGCGCGTTCGGGCAATGCCATCAGGCGGTTCCACCCAGGTTGGAACCGGAATAGGACTGGCCGGAATAGATGGTGGCGTCGCGCCCGCCGCGTTTATTGCGGCGCTCACGCACCTTGTCGCGCGCTGCAAGTTTGCCGGCAAATGAACCGGGATCGGGAATCTTGCTGATCGCAACTTCCGGGATCTTCGGCTTGAAAATCGAACCGATCGCCTTGATGGCCTTGGACATGGGATTGTCTCCTTTTTGGTTGGTCGAACAGCTTTATTAATTGGTCGAACAGCTTGTCCTCGCTTCGCTCAGGCCGTTCTCCGACCCTGAATGACCTCGTAATAGCCCCTCCGAGGCACGAAGTGCCGAGGCAAGGCCGACTGGCCGCCGCACGGAGTGCGCCCCAGCGGAGCGCAGCCGGAGGCTGCTTGCGTGAGCGGAATGAAACAAAGCACGTTAGTGCTGAGGCAAGGCCGACTGGCCGCCGCATGAAGTGCGCCCCAGCGGAGCGCAGCCGAAGGCTGCTGGCGTGAGCGGGATGAAGCAATGCAGTTTGTTTCAAGCCGGTTTCAATCGTATCGCTTATGCCCACGATTCTTGCCGCTATTTGTGTAACCGCGTCAATGTCGGCCCGGGACAAGGAAACCGCTTTGTTGTTCAGGCTCGATGCAACCTGTTGTGCCGCCTTGTCTTTTCGGTTGTAGGCAGTCCGCCGGTTCCAGCCGAGTTTTTTGCAGGTCCTGGAAAACCGCCAGCCATGGGCCTTGTCACGGCAGTAGGTCATCAGCGCCTTACGGTGTTCAGGGTCACCGACATGCACCATCCAGTCCATGCATTGATACATGCGGTCTATCTCGCCCGGGCGCGGCGGCGACAGGCGCGGCCGGTCCCGGCCCCGGGTCTCTTCCGAGCCGACACGGGCCAGTTGATCGGCCCATTCATCACGCACTGCCGGCCAGGCAGATGTAAAGCCTGCCGGGCGAAGCCCGCCGCCGGGCAGACGCCTGGTGGTGTCGGCGGCGCGGATCAGTCGATAAATTACAATTTCGGGGGTCCAGGTCATATGTGGGGGGGTCCTTTCAGGCAGCAGGGTTAACCGCTGAATTTTACCCGCACCACGTTTGCGCCTCCAGAAGTGGTGGACGGCCACTGTCAGAGTGCGCAACCGGTCAGCTCGCTGTCAGCTCGGGATCATCGAGGTCAGTCTGAATCCATCTGTCACTGACATGAATGTCGGTGGTTTCAAGCAGTCCGGGGCCAAGATTTTCATATTTGTGAGGAATGTCAGCCGGACCCAGCAGTATCTCGCCTGCACTTGCCTCCAGCTTCGTATCGCCGATGGTAAACAGGGCCCTGCCGGTACGAACTATGAAAATCTCGTCATAAGGATGCACGTGCCACCTGGGGCCAACGCCTGTCTTCTCGGTTGCGTAGAAAATAACCGTCACGCCGGTGCCGATGTCCCTGCCCTGCAACACGCCTTTCCAGAGGCGGTCGTCCGATGCCCAGTCACTGCGCGTCAAATGTACGGGTTTCCGGCTCATGCAAATACTCCTTGGATTCGTCATGATGTGGGGAGCGCCAGACAGCGAAACAAGGGAAACCGGCTGCATTCAGTACGCCACCAGGCAGTGACACTTCCCAGCTTCCGGCTTTGTGGTGCAGGACATGCGGACGATTGCCAACAGTCCGCTCTTTGCAAAAATTTTTACTCTTTCCTGCCAGCGTATCGTCATTGGGTTGTTTCAATACGGTCGCAAGGAGAACGGGCATGATCAAATGGCCATGGGGCAAAAAATCCGGGCATGCGCCCACTCGCTCGGAAAAGAATGAACTGGTCAGGGTCCAGCTGCGCAAGCATGGCGACGACGGAAAAAAGGCCAGGCATGTCATTCATTTTGCCTATCCGGTCGAAGGATCAAATGCCCAACCCAAGGCAGACGTCAAGTTATCGCTAAGCGATCTCGATGTACGCTTCACCGAAACGGACGACAGCGACGGCATTGTATTCGAACACGAGCGTGAAGTTGCCTCTGCAGGTTTTGATGACCTTACAGCAGATCTGCTGGAACGCTTCTCCAAGGCGGGATGGCATTATGACGGCTGGGAGTGCGCTGTCGAAACCGGTGACTGAGCAAACCTGATGACGGTTGCCCAGCCATACTCCGGCACTTAATCCGCATCCTTCAATGTAATGTTGAATTGAGCATTGCCGCTCACGTGCAGAAACTGCTCCTGGTTGTTGTTGCGGTAGTTCACCCGCGAAGAAACGTTAAGTCTGGTCAGGCTGCAGGTATCGGCAATGGTGTCCAGCAGAACAGGGCATTCGGTTACCGCCTGCCTGTAGATCATTCTCCTGCCGCGGGTCTGGGCGTCGGACAGGGTTTTCACCTCATTACCTGCAAGTGGCATCTGCATATCGAAACTGACGTTGACATTGACGAATGCAGAAGCCGGTGCGGCAATGGATCTGGCTTCCCCTGGTGATGAGGTGGCGGCAAGGCCGCAGACAGCTATCACAGTCAGCAGGGTTTTCGGAGCGAATGCAGCTTTGATTTTACAGTACATTTTTTCAAGTTCCTTGATTGCAACTGGATTGACCGGTTTCAAAAATCGGCACATTTCCCTGGGGTTGAATTGGGGATCGGTTCCTGCCTTTTTCACGCAGGAACCGCCGCCGCATTATTGCTTGCCGGGCTCCAGCGCCGCAGCGGACCTGGCCAGCCGCACCAGGTTGATGAACTCCGCCCGGTAGCCGAAACGATCCTCACCCTTGGCTGACTGCGCCAGCGCAACCACGTCGTCATAGGAGAAGCTGCCGGTATACCGGCCGCCGCGCAGCACCTGGCCGAACGCTGCCACGGACGCGGCAAACCGGTCGTCAGGTGATGCCTGAGCCACCGACGCTGCTTGCGAGCCCTTCGTCACCGGGGCGGTGATCAGGGTGCTGGTGTCGCTGTCCGGCAACTTGTAACGAATTTTCATGAAGGCATATTCGTCAGCGCTGTCGGCCTCCGGTTTCGCAGACTCGGTCTGATAGCGCAGGTCATCAACCAACCGTCCTTCAGCACCGGCAGGTGTGATTTCATACAGTGCGGTCACGGAATGTCCGGCGCCGATGTCTCCGGCATCGACCTTGTCATTGTTGAAGTCCTCGCGGTTCAAGAGCCGGGTCTCATAGCCGATCAGGCGATACTCGCTGACAGTTGCGGGATTGAATTCCAGCTGCAGCTTCACATCCTTGGCGATGGTGAACAGGGTCGAGCCTGCCTCTTCCACCAGCACCTTGCGCGCTTCGCTCAGCGTGTCGATATAGGCGGCATTGCCGTTGCCGTTCTGGGCCAGCGCCTGCATCAGCTCATCATTGTAGTTGCCGCGGCCAAAGCCCAGCACCGACAAGGTGACGCCGGACGCGCGTTTGCGTTCAATGAAGCTCTTCAGCTCGCCTGTGTCGGAAATGCCGACATTGAAGTCACCATCGGTAGCAAGGATCACCCTGTTGACCCCGGCACTGTCGATCTGGCGTTCGGCAAGCTGGTAGGCCTGGCGAATGCCCTCCGCACCGGCGGTCGAGCCGCCGGCATTCAAACGCTCGAGCGCGGACAGAATCTTGCTCCTGTCCGCCACCCGGGTCGGCTCCAGCACCGTGCCGGCAGAGCCTGCATAAGTGACGATGGAAACCGTGTCGTCCGGTTTCAGCGATGACAGCAGCAGCTTGAAAGAATTGCGCAGCAGCGGCAGCTTGTCCGGCGCGTTCATGGAACCGGACGTATCAATCAGGAACACCAGGTTGGCCCTGGGTGCATCGGTCTTCGGCAGCTCAAAGCCCTTGATACCGATGCGCAACAGTTTGGTATTGGTGTTCCACGGCGTCGGCATCACCGACACATTGGCCCGGAACGGTTCACTACGGCTGTCAGGGGCATCGTAGCCATAATCAAAGTAGTTGACCATTTCCTCGACACGGACAGCATCCTTTTGCGGCAGCACACCATTATTCAGGGCTTTACGCGCAAAGGCATAAGACGCCGTATCAACATCAATCGAGAATGTTGACACCGGGTCTTTCGCAACAACTTTAAGTGGATTGGGCGCTATGTCAGAGAACTTGTCGCGACCCTGTTCCCGGTACTGCCGGACCACAGCGTCATCACGGCTGCGCAAGCCCTGGGTCCCTTCGTACGCGGCAATACCGCCGACGATCTGCCTCGAAATACTGCGTGCTGCCTCATTCTCCCGCTTCGACAATAGCGCAGCATTCGGTTGTTGTTTCCCGGCTTCTTTCGTCTTGGGCATACTTTCTTCAAGCCGTGCAACAGGCGAACTATCCGTCAAAGCCGCAATGGCATCCTTTTCATCCGCAGGTGTGGCCTGGTCCACTTTGGTTTCAAGCGGCATGGGCACAATGTCGGGTCTGATGTGGTCGATACCAACAACTGCGACCGCCAGTACGGCAATGCTGGCGCCGCCGGCCATCAGGTGTGTGAGTTTGGGGTGTGCAAAGTCCATGAAAGGTCTCCTCTTGAGTGCGCTAAGCAATTGATTGCCCCGCTCTCTAAGACGGTTACCGATGGTCGATCCTTGGTGGGCTTGTGCATTTTCCTTCTGGAAAGCCTCAGTGGCTGCCCGCATTGCCGCCTGACGCGCAGCATCACTTGGACGAACGGCTGCCTGCCGCTCGAACGCCCGTTCCATCCTGTTCAGTTCGTCCTTCATGCTTCTGCTTTCGCCAGCGTTTTAAGTTCCTTGCGCAGCTCATGCATGCGCCAGGACACGGTGGATTCCTTGATTTCGAGCACGTCTGCGGCTTCGGCGTGGGTCAGGCCTTCAGCCAACACCAGAACTGCGGTTTCGCGCAAATCCCGGCCAACCGAGTTCAGCGCGTCATAGAGCCATGCCAGTTCGCGGGCGGTATCGGCCTCTGCGCCCCGCGCCAGTTCGGACACTTCGCCATAGGCCTGGTGCAGCCGGGTCGTGGCGCTTTGCCGGCGATGAAAATCCTGCGCTGCATTGACCACAATCCGATACAACCATGTGGTGAAGCGCGCCTCACCCTTAAAGGAGCGCAGTTTTCCCGCAAGCGATGTACAAACCGTCTGCGCCACATCTTCAGCATCCTCGCGCACGCCGGTAAAGCGCAGCGCAATTCGGAATATGCTGTCATAGTGACGTTCCAGCAGCACCTGGAAGGCCGCCATATCGCCACTTGCGGCCTGCGCGGCCAGCTCGCTGTCACTCGTGTTCATTCGCATGTTCTGTCATTGGACGCATGACAACAGCATTTCCTTGGCGGTTGCAGAACATTTTTTTGGAAACATGGTGTCGGCAACCCGGAATTCGGCTGGTTTGAGCCGATCAACCATCCATAATGAGCCCGGTCTGAGAAGACGCCTCCGCAATAATCCAGTCCATGAAGCTCCGGACTTCACGTCTGCGCAAACCCCGCTGTGTGGTCACCAGATCATAACCGATGTCGGTGACAACCCGCTCAGGAAACGGGCAGACAAGCAGACCTGCCTCTACCAGATCATGCAGGACCGGCTGGCTTCCCAGGACAACCCCCTGCCCTGCTATGGCAGCCTGTACAGCCAGATTGTAGTCACTGAAGCGAACGCCTGTTTCCGAACTGATATGTTCAGCCCCAACTTCCTTGAGCCATGGTTGCCAACCCATCCAGCGTCTGGTGGCTTGTGCCCAACTGAGCTCGGATAAATCCCAATGCAGCAAGGTGGCGTTTTGAAGGTCATCTATTGCGTTCAACTCCTGCGGACCGGACGCAAGTGAGGGACTGCAAAAGGCGCAAAGCTGTTCGTCAAACAGCCGGTGGGAAACCAGATCGCCCTGCGGCGTCTGGGCAAATCGGACCGCGATATCTGCCGCACTGTTTTCCAGGTCGACGATCTTCAACGAGGAATCGATCAGCACATCTATCTCGCCATTCGTCTCGCGAAAACTCTCCAGCCTTGGCACGAGCCAGGCTGTGGCGAAAGACGGTTCAACCGAAATGATCAGCTGTTTGCGGGTATCCGGGATGCGCATCACATCCACTGCATGCCGGACCTGAGCGAAGCCGGACGTGAGCATTTTGCAGCCTGAGCTTCCTGACGAAGTCAGTTCCAGGCCACGTCCGCTGCGCCGGACCAATTGCGTGCCAAGTGCTTCCTCGAGCTTGCCGACGAGCTGCTTCACCGCCGCCGGCGTCACCCGCAATTCTTCAGCCGCGCGGGCATAGTTCAGATGCCTCGACACAGCCTCGAACGCCTTCAGTGCATTCAATGATGGCAACCAGCTGTTCATGATAAAATATAGATAAACTAACTTTATTACGCAGATCAAATGATTTTCAGGAGTGGGTAGAAACCTGTATTTCTGAGAGAAAATCAGATCTGTATCCAGGGAAACCCGATGAGCAATTCTATACATTCAGACGTACAGCAAACAGTTCGTGTAGGCAGCAGGCGGTTTGAACTGTCTCCTTTCCATGACTGCTGGGCCAATGAGCACACGGTGATGGGTGTCTATGCGGGGCGTTATTACAGCGTGTTCAACGGTGAAGACATCACAGCTGCCTATTGGGCGCTGCGCCGCAAGGCGGCCCTGTACGATGTGCCGGAGCGCCCTGTGGAGATTTCCGGCCGTGATGCTGTGGCGTTCCTGGAGCGTGTTTTTGCCCGCAGGATTTCCAGCCTGAAAGAGGGACGTGGCCGTTATGCCATTGCCTGCACCCCCAAAGGCGGCGTTTTCATGGATGGCATCCTGTTCAGGCTGGCGGCAGACAGGTTCTGGTATGTGCAGCCAGACGGGGCGCTGGAGACATGGTTTCATGCTCACAGCGAGGGTTTTGACGTCACAATCTCCGACCCCCAGGCACGGGTGCTGCAAATACAGGGACCGACGTCATTCGACATCATGCACGCAGCTTCCGGCGGCGCGATTGATGAAACCATGGGGTATTTTCATTCCGGATTTTTCAGCATCGGCGGACAACAGGTCTACGTTTCGCGCACCGGATGGACTGGTGAACTGGGCTTCGAAATCTACACCCAGGGAGAGGCAACCGATTGCCCGCGTCTGTGGCGTCACCTGGTCGAAACCGGTGAACCTCACGGCATGGTAGTCAGCAGCATCTCATCCATGGAGATCCGCCGGCTGGAAGCCGGTATCCTGGACAACGGCACTGATTTCGACATGTCCATGACGCCTTTTGAAGCCGGTCTCGACGCCTTTGTGGATCTCGACAAAGAGGACTTCATCGGTCGGACGGCCCTTCTTGACGGCAGCCCCGGTACGCGGATTTATGGCGTGAAGAGTGCAGCTGCCACGCCACTCTATCACGGTGCAATCCTGGAAGGAGACAGCGACGTCGCCCGCATCACTGCCGGTGCATGGTCGCCTTACCTGGAAGCTGGCATCGGGTATGCGCGATTCCATGCGGCAGGGAGCTGGGCGGGGAAAACACTGATGATGCGAACAGCGGAAGGAGAGACGGTTGCCTGTGAGATTGTGGAACTGCCGTTTTACGACCGGGAAAAACGTATTCCGCGCGGCCTCGACAAAACTATTCCCTGAAGCTGAGGAAGCGGTGTCCGACTGGATTTGCAGAAACTCCGTGCCGGTAAACCTGAAAACCGCCTAAAGCCGCAGAAGCGCACTGACAACAAACAGGATAATCGAGGCCTTTGCACCAATCAGCAGAATCCGAAACAGACCGTTTGAAGCAAGGTTGGCTTCTTCGGTCGTTTCATCTGCCTTGTCGCATCGGGGTAGAGTCATCTCTGTTGCTTTCGTCTGGATACGGAATTTATTGACGTTAGGTTATCGACGAACTGCAAAGTTTTCGTTACCAGCGCGGGCTACATGCATTTTGATGGTCACCGGCACTGATAGCCCATAATGAAACCATTGAAATCCGCAGAATTTGAATTCTTTCCAGAAGCGTTCGGCTCGCCCCGGGTGCCCGCAAATCTCTGTGCTGGCACCCGGTGGTGTATTCGCTGAGGCTCACGCCACGCCGTGATCAACTGACTGATCGGGGTGGGTATCGGCCCAGTCCGCCAGAAACTCTGCCATGCTGTCTTCGCCGGCCAGCTCTATTGCCCGGCGCGGCAGTGGTACGCCGTTTTGCAGGGCCAGGCGGGCACACGCGACATGATCCCGGTTTACTGCTTGCGGAGCGTTTTCCGATCCGTGGATAACGGTGGACAGCAAGGTACCGCCATAGCCGTTGACATGATTGAGGTCCGGTTTCATGTCCAGAAAAAAGCTCATCACTTCCGGTAGCCCCGCCCAGCCGGCAAGTTGTACCGGCGTCATATCCATGTCGTCGGCTTCGTCAAACGCAAGCCCACCGGCAACCAGCCGCTTGATACGCGGCAAGGTGCCGGGAAGATGGATGAGGTTGTGCAGCATGTGGCGGCATTCCTTAGGCAGGCTGGCGGGGTCCACGGACACACCGGCGGCGCGGCCCTCAGAAATCGCGATCAGCGGCTGCAAACTTTCGGGAAGCTCGGTTGATCCACCGGCATCCTTGATGGCCTGCGCCACGTCCGCATTCTGGAACACCAGCGCCAGCGCATGGGCGGTCATGCCGTCATAAAGCAGGTCCGGGTCGGCACCTGCCTCCAGCAACAGGTTCGCCATCTTCGCATCGCACATGCGCCGGGCTGCCTGGTGCAGTGCGCTTATCACCATCGGCGCCTCGCCGGACGGATGCGGACTGACACCTTCATTGGGGTCGGCGCCTGCCTTCACGAGCAGATCCACCGCCTCATGATCATTGAAGTCCAGGGCGCGCAAGAGTGCATTGGTGCCGGCCGGGTCCGCGCCATGACGCAGCAGAAGACGCAACCCGTCGCGATGGCCAAGCTCGGTGGCATGATAAAGGCTTTCATTGTCGTTGGGGTTTGCACCATGTTCGAGCAACCACGCGGCAAGCCGCATATTGTCGGCATGGCCCAGCGCGCCGTACAGCGCAGACAGCAGGTGATCCGAACCAGGTTCGAAAGGGAAACCGTCATTGACGTCCGCGCCATGTCCCGCCAGCAGGTCGGCAATGGCCATCATGGCATCTTCTTTTTCCGGGTGGGCCTGGAAATGCTTTGAAAATGCCAGGTGCAGAATGGGCCGGCGCGGACCGAGCAGTGCAACGGCTGAACCCGGGTCCCGGCGCAGGGCCGCCTTCACAGCCGGCAGGTCATAAAGGGCAATTTCCAGTCCCAGCAACCCATGGGCCAGGTCCGGTGTGTCGGCCAGCAGGCGGTCCACCACGGAGTTGTGACCATGATACAGCGCAATTTTCAGCCTCTGCTGTTTGCGGGCCCGGTCCATGCCGTTTATCTCAACGGCCAGTTTCAGAGACGGCCAGCTGGCGAAATTATTTTCTTTCGCAATCACATGGAGAAAATCAGCATGGGTCAATTTGCCGGGATCACTGCGCGGCGGGTGAACAGCCAACCGTTCCAGCGCTGCCGGATCGCCGTCATTACAGGCCTTGCGCAAGGTTTTTGCCGCACGGCGAAGGGTATCAAGAGAGTGCATTGTCGGTCTCCTCACATAATGCCCGGGGCTCGCTGTCAGGGCATGAGATCAACCGATGGGTGACTTCGAATATGAGGGGATGCAGATACTGCTTTCCGCGAACCGGGCGGCCTTCCCAACAGGCCGGATCAGTATATCGGCCCGGCAGGTTTTCGCAACTGACGATGTGGCCGTGGGACCGGGTGCCTTTGGCACGTGTTGTATGCGTTCGGCCTGTAGTGGCGTTTAAAGGTGATCACCCTTGCATTTGACATTCTCATACCCATTTATTACCTAACAGACAGGGTTCAGGCCCCCGCCGCTCACAGGCTGATGCCACGGTGAAGTCCTGGAACTGATCTCATTCACCAACTTCGGATGTGTGCGGTCTAATGGCAATGTGAGCACCATTGGTTTTCCGCATTCGACACCTGAATGAGGTTTACAATGAACAGATCATCTCCCCTTCCCCCTATCGACGTCCTGAAAATCCAGGCGAAGCGGTTGCGCGAGGAACTCACTGCCTCAGGCACCGTCATCGGCCACAGCCGTTCACTTGAACTGCTGGCCCATCAGCACGGCTACAAGGACTGGAACACGCTGCATGCCGCAACCGGCAACCGGCCTCCGGCCAGTCCCGTTGCAGCCGGGCAAAGGGTCAGCGGCCACTATCTCGGACAACCGTTTATCGGTGAAGTCAAAGCTCTGGAAACATTCTCGCAGGCCGACAGATTCCGGATCGTGCTGCACTTCGACGAACCGGTAGATGTCGTCACGTTTGACAGTTTCTCAGCCTTTCGCCAGCGCGTTTCGTGCTTTGTCGGGCGCGACGGCATGACGGCTGAGAAGACATCCAACGGCGAACCGCAACTCAGGCTGCAGCTCTGATCCGTTGGGCTCAATCACTATGACAACTGCGGACATGACGCTCTCCAGGCGCCATGTCCGCAGCGTCGGCAATCCGCCCTACATGCTGCGGAAAATACCCTGGCAAACAATCATGATGACCAGGGACACAATCCAGTAACCGGCATCCACGTTTCGGGCATAGCCGGATTTCTTCGCAAACATGCCTCCTGAGTAGGCCAGGACAACAAATGCCAGTGTGGCCAGAATGACGGTGGCGAGAGTGTTTGAAACCGCCGTGACCCCGACAAACCAGCTCATCAGGAACAGTCCGGCCATCTGTGACACCATGGCGCCGATCGGCATCTCATCGGCCGAGCCCATTTCCACGCCAACGCCTTCTGCCCATTTGGGCCCAAACAGCTTTGGCGAGTACCAAAGCCAGCCCGCCAGAAACGAAACAACCGCACCTGCAACAACCGCAAGCCAGCTTACTCCTGTTGTCAATTCCGCCATGTCAGTGCTCCTTGAATGAGTTATTTCGGGAGGCCCTCAACAGGCCCTTCCCGCTCAGTACACTAAAACACTTCTCGCAGAATTGGGGATCGGATTTGCCGATGGACGCCAAGCTTTGCGCAAATCCGTGAATGTTCAGCGTTGACACCGCTCTTCTCAAGTCCCGGCCTTGTGTCGTAGCCTTGCACAGATCTACGTTGTCGGGATTATGCAATTGAACAGGCGAAGCATGCTGACCGGAAGCGCCGCCGCTGGGTTCACCGGTCTGAGGGGATGGCCGGCCATGGCAGCTAAACAACCGGCCCTTGTGGTGCCCGCCGAAGAAGACCGGCATGCGCGCACTTTCATGCAGTGGCCAAGCAGTCGCCAGGTCCATCCGGAAAAGGCGTTCCTGGATATTCTGCAGCAAACCATCGCCGATATAGCCAACAGGATTGCAGAATTTGAACCCGTGGCGCTGCTGGCCGGAGCGGAGGATCATATGTCGGCGCGTAAACGCCTGGCTGCTTCGGTTGAGTTATGGGACATTCCGACGGAAGACCTGTGGTGCAGAGACTCAGGTCCGCTGTTTGCCAGGCAGCCGGACGGCACACTCGCGGTCAGTCATATCCGGTTCAATGGCTGGGGCGGCAGGCAGATTCACAAGAAGGATGGCCTGGTCGCAGCACGGATTGCCAAGCGCCTCGGATTGCCGGTTATCGATTCAGGCCTCAAGGGCGAGGCCGGTGGTGTTGAACATGACGGGCATGGCCTGCTGATGGCGCATGAGAGTTCATGGGTGAACAACAACCGCAATCCCCGCCTGTCCCGTGATGATGTCGAAAAACGCCTGCTGGCCGCTTACGGGGCCGAACGCATGATCTGGTCTGCCGGCGTGGCGGGAGAAGACATCACCGACTACCATATTGACAGCCTTGCCCGTTTTACCGGACCGGGCCGGGTTCTGATCAACCTGCCTGACAAGCCTGACATGAAGGACCCTTTCCATGTCGCAGCGCTTGATACGCATGACACGCTGGTGGCGGCAAAGCTTGATGTCGAGGTCATTCCGGAACCGGTCAGACGGCGCGTCAAGGCCATCGACTTCGTGGCGTCCTACGCCAATTACTATGCCTGCAATGGTGGCGTGATCGCAGCTCAATTCGGTGACCGTGAAGCAGACCGGATCGCAGTCAAAGCGCTGCAGAAACATTATCCCGGCCGCGAAGTTGTCACCCTGAATGTCGATACACTCGGTGAAGTCGGCGGCGGCATTCACTGCGCCACACAACAGATGCCGGCATGATGAACCATCATGGCATGAACCCGACAGGATCGACATGACAGTCAAACGCATCGTTGCCAACATCGCAGCAAACCAAGTTGGCGAAGGCCACAAATTCTACAGCGAACTGCTGGGCCTCAAAGTGGTGATGGACCACGGCTGGATTGTTACCTTCGCAGCAGATCGACCGGCTCCAGTGCAGGTAAGTGTTGCCAGTGAAGGCGGCTCCGGCACACCGGTGCCGGACATCTCGATCGAGGTGGATGATGTGGATCAAGTCCATCAGCGGGCAAAGGCACTTGGATTTGACATCACATACCCGCTAACCAATGAGCCCTGGGGCGTTCGCCGGTTTTTTGTCCGCGATCCGTTTGACAAACTGGTCAATATCATTTCACACACCGGCTAGGGCCCACGCGTTCAGATGGCGGCAGGTTCAGGCCCCCTTTGTCCACCATTCGTGCATGGCATGAAACATGTCCTGCAGATCCATGGCCCTTTGAGTGGCTGAGTATTCCACCCTTGGCGGCACTTCCGCATAAACTTTACGGCTGACAAGACCGTCCTTTTCCAGCGCACGCAGCTGGTTGGTCAGCATCGTCTGGGTGACACCCTCTATCATTCGACGAAGCTCGCTGAACCGCTTGGTGCCTTTAAAAATGAGTATCTGCAGAATGATAAGTTTCCACTTGCCGCCAATCAGCTTGGCGATATCCGGCATAGGGCATAGCGCGCCGTCGTTATCAGACAGGATTGCGGTGCGAATTCCAGCGGTTTCTTCATGGTTTTCCAATGCGTTTTCGCCTTTCATGCCCAATAGTATGTTTTTTGATACTATATACGAAAATTCTGCCTTCTTGTAAAAAAATACTTACAAAACATATCATGCCAACCAACAAGATTTGAAAGGATTGGCATGACAATCACAGTACACACATTCAGCGGATCGCCGCGCGGCTGGCGCGTCCTGCTGGGGCTTGCATTCAAAGACCTCAGTTGGGACACCAATTATCTGAGCCTCGCAGACAGGGACCACAGGAAGCCGGAGTTTCTGTCCCTCAATCCACGGCACACCGTCCCGGTCGTTGAAGCAGACGGGGTTGTTTTACGCGACTCCATTGCAATTCTTGCGTGGCTGGACAGGGAAATCCCTGACAAGCCGCTGTTCGGCAACACACCCGGCCAAGCTGCGGAAATCTGGCAGATTGCAATGGAATGCTGTGACTATCTGCGTGACGCCAACCGGCAATTGCTGTCTGAGGTGTTCTTCGGTGACGATGCCGTGCCGGCCCGGGGAACCGAAAAGCACAAGAGCCTGCGCGCAGCCGTCAAACTTGTGCATGCGGAACAGCGTTATCTGGAAGACCTGTTGAACGATGGCCGTCCCTACCTGGCCGGCGGTGTTCCAAGCGCGGCGGATGCTGTCGCGTTCCCGGAAGTCCGGCTGCTGCAGCGCGCACTTGAAACCAAACATCACATGATGACCAGCCTCGGATTTGAAGCACCCGAACAAACCTGCCCGCAGCTGGCCGCCTGGAAGGTGCGCATCGAGGCGCTGCCGGGCGTTGCGGCAACCAGCCCGGCACACTGGAACTGACCTGTTGGCGAGCTGCAAAACAATCACTGAAAGGACCAGATCATGAAACCGACAAAGATTTCATCCCGCCGGGAGTGGCTGGCGGCGCGGCGGAAACTCCTGGCCCGGGAAAAGCTGCACACCCGCGAACAGGACGCCATTGCCGAAGCACGGCGCGAGCTGCCCTGGGTGAAAATCGACAAGTCCTACGTCTTTGAAGCAGAGGCCGGAAACAAGACACTGGCCGACCTCTTCGGGAACAGATCGCAACTGGTTGTCTATCACTTCATGTTCGGACCGGAATGGGAGGAAGGCTGCAAGAGCTGTTCGTTCTGGGCCGACAGTTTCAATGGTCTTGAAGCGCATCTCAACGAACGGGATATCGCGTTCGTCGCCATTTCACGGGCGCCGATGCACATGCTGATGCCCTTCAAGCAGCGCATGGGCTGGCGTTTTGACTGGGTATCTTCCTATCCGAATGATTTCAATGCTGATTTCCATGTCAGCTTCGGTTCGGATCACAAGCCCGAAAACCCTGTGACCTACAACTTCCGGGAGAACACGTTCTATCCCATGGACGAGGCGCATGGCACCAGCGTGTTTGCAAAAGATGATGCCGGCGCCATCTACCACACCTACTCCACCTATGGCCGCGGCCTCGATGCCGCCAACGCCGCGTATTGCTATGTCGACATGACACCCAACGGTCGCAATGAACCAGCCGAGGGCAATCCGATGGCCTGGGTCCGACACCATGACAAATACTGAAGACGGCCTCAAACGGTCAGGTTTTCGACCCCCGCCCGGCATGGTGCTGGTCATCGCGCTCGCTGTTGCCTGCTGGGTGTATTTCCTGACCGGCGCCGGCACCGGTATGGATGTCTGGTCCATGTCGACGCTGCAGTTTCCACCGCCGGTCAACCTGTTGCCGATGGCCAGTCCGCCGTCGCTCTATTCGGCGCTGCCGATGGTCGGCATGTGGTTCTCCATGATGCTGGCCATGATGATACCGGGAACATTGCGGCATTTTCCAAAGGCTGGAATGCAAGGCGCCACACCAAGCTCGACACTGCTCTGGTTCGGGCTGGGCTATGCGGCTGCCTGGCTGGTGTACTCAATTGCGGCAACCGGCTTGCAGTTTGTGTTCGTGATGCACGAACTGGTCCACGGCATGACATTGTGGAGCATCAGCGACCTGCTCAGCGCAGCGTTGCTTGTGCTTGCCGGTATCTATCAGTTCACTGGGCTCAAAATGCAAAGCCTGGATAGTTGTCGCAGGGCTACCAGAGTTTCACCCGGCCGCCTGGGCGGCTTTCGATACGGTATCAATTGCCTCTCATCGTCATTTGCACTGATGCTGCTGCTGTTCGTCGGCGGCGTCATGAATGTCTATTGGGTCATCCTGCTGACGGTCATCGTCTCAGTTGAAAAAACACTGACTGACCCCACACCTTTCAGGCGCACAATTGGCCTGACCTGCCTCACAGCCGGTACGACGGTGCTGGTCTTCTGAATTCCACGGACGTCCCGCCTGACAGCACATATTCCTCCACACAACACACACAACAGGATCCCTCATCATGGACAGAACGTTCGAAAAAGCCCTCATAGTAGGTGGCAGCCGCGGCTGCGGGCGAGAACTCGCCCTGGCCATTGCCGATCAGGGAACCGAGACAATAGTGGTGTCCAGAACCGATACGGCCCTCAATGAACTGAAGGCACGGGACCCCGGATTGCAGACGATCAGCATGGATGCGGCCACAGACGGGGCCGCTTCGAGCCTGCTGCAAGCCGTGGATCCCGATCTGCTTGTTCTGACTGCCGGGGCTGAACCGGAAATGGCGCCGTTTCATGAGCAAACATGGACCGAGTTCAGTCGCAACTGGAATGTCGACACCAGGATTGCCCATGCATTTTCATCTGCTGCGCTGACGCAGCCAATGCGTTCGGGAGGTGTGGTGGTCAGTTTTTCCAGCGGTGCCGGGCTGGCCGGTTCAAGACTGTCCGGCGGTTATGCAGGAGCCAAACGCATGCAGCATTTTCTGGCCGATTATGCCCAAAGAGAAGCTGAACTTCTTGGCCTTGATCTCACCTTCTACTCAATTGTCCCCAGCCAGCCCATAGACGGCAGTATCCTCGGGCAAGCTGCGGTCGAGGCGTACTCGGCCGCTGTGGGAAAGTCCCTGACCGAATTCAGGAAACAATGGGATGAGCCGCTGACAGCATCAAAGATCAGCGCTCATGTCATGAAGTTGCTCCGGCAATCAGGGCCACGAGACGCCAGGGTATTTTCCATTACCGGCACCGGAATGGTCGAGTGTGATTGAATTCATGCAACACCAGCGACCGTTTTGATTGACTTTGTCCGAGCCCGGAAAATAGTGTGACCGTGACCAGCACCAAGGGAGCGGGCCTCGTGGCAAAAAAACCCGAAATGTTTTCAGGCGGCTGCCTGTGCGGACACATCCGATTTGAAGCATCCGGCAAGCCGTCCTTTCCGCACCTGTGTTCCTGCCGCATGTGCCAGGCCTGGTCCGGCGCACCCACTGTGGCCTGGGTCGAGTTTCCGTTGGCAGATTCTGCCTGGACGGGTGCGGGTGGCGAGCCGTCAACGTTTCAATCGTCTGAAAAGACCCGACGCGGCTTCTGCCCGAAATGCGGCAGCAGCATTTGTGCGCTGGATGACGGGTATGACAAGATTTCCCTGACGATTGCAGTATTTGACGATCCGTCGCTGCTGGTTCCGGGTAAGCAGCACAGCTACAAGGCTGCAGCACCCAGATGGTGGAAGGCGGAAATCGACCGAACGGCCGGCTAAAGCCGTATTTGCCGACACCGAACCCTCCGGCCCGTCAGGGCTACTTGCACGCCATGCGCGCAATTGCATCGATATGAACCGTCGCGCAGTCCAGCGTGTCGAAACCCGGCTCATGATCGTCAAAGGCAAGGAACAGATCGGTTCCGCCCAGCAGCACGGTTTCTGCGCCTTGTTCGGACAACGCCCTGCCCGCCTCAAACACGACAGCGCGCTGCTCGTCGGTGACCTTGGCGTCCAGCGCCATGCCCACATAGGCGCGATGCACTTTGCTGATAACATCCGGTGGCGGAGCCAGAACCTCAACTGATTTGATACCGCCGTAAAACCGTGTCTCCATCACCGTATCGGTACCAAGCAGGCCGACTTTCCTGAATGTCTGCTGGTCAAGATAGCGATCCATTTCCGAAATGAAATCAATAATCGGCAATGGCGACAGAGGCCGAAATTCCTCAATGCAGAAGTGGCCGCCAATTGACGTGATGGCGACAGTGTCCGCACCGGCTGCCACCAGCCGTTCGGTCAGGCGGAGATAGATGGCAGCCTGGGCTTCCGCCTGCCTCGCCTCAAAGTTCCGTACCAATGTCGGAGCATCTGCATGGACAATCGTCATCTCAAGATCGGCGTCGAGTGCCTTCATCGAGTCGACAAGCCCACGATAATAAAGATCCGTCGCGGCAGGTCCGATACCGCCAATCAAGCCAATGTGCATATCCAGTCCTCATGTTCGCGCGGCATAACGAATTCAGCGAATCCTAGCACAAATCAATGACGGCAGAGATGATGTTCCGGCTAGACCACATTACTTTTTCCGCGGTGTATACACATCAGTTAACCCTATGTCTTGTTTCATGAAACCTGACCAATACCGAAATTCGGAATTGGCGGACCTTGCCAATTTCAATTTACTATCTGCAAGACGCCGTTTTCTGTGTTCCCGGCGCCATTCGTTGTATTTCTCTAAAATCAGGGATAAACCACTAGTGACGATATTGACTTTTCTCATATTAACCTGTGAATTGAACATTTATTCGGTACAATGATGAACTGGTCGCAGGGATATCGCCAATTGAACGCGAATGAGATGGCATAAGGGAATTTTATGAATGGCGCGATCGCACCTGCCACCACTGGCTGCCATAAGAGTGTTTGAAGCCGCTGCCCGGCATCAAAACTTCACGACCGCAGCCGCTGAACTCGGCATGACCCAGGCAGCGGTGAGTTACCAGATCAAGGTTCTGGAAGAGCGAGTCGGCTCGGCCTTGTTTCTGCGCCGCGCACGCGGGGTCGAACTTTCGGAGATCGGCACCCAGTTTGCGCAAAAATCAACCGATGCGCTGGACATTCTCAGCGATGCCTTTTCCAAGGCCAGGGGCCGTACCGAAGAGACACTCGTGATCAGCGTCATCCCGACGTTTGCGACCAACTTTCTGGCCCAGCGCCTGGGGTGTTTCCAGATCGACAATCCGTCGGTTGCGGTGCGGGTAGAAGTCAACCAGTCTCTGGTCGATTTCGCGTCCGAGGGTTTTGATCTCGCCATCCGCTCCGGCAAGGGCGAGTGGCCCGGCCTGAAAAGCCACTTGCTGGTGCCGGTGGAGTTTACTCCCATGTTGAGCCCTGCGCTTGCAGAAAAGGCTGGCGGTATCAGCCATCCTGCCGACCTTCTGAAACTGCCAATCATCGAACCGTCGGACCCGTGGTGGCATCAATGGTTTGACGCGGCCGGCGTGACGGACGCCAACCTTGCCACGCAACCGGGCCTGCAGTTCGGCTCGCAGGTGCTGGAGGCAAATGCGGCCATTGCCGGCCAGGGGATCGGCATACTCACACCCACATTCTACCGGGACGAGATTGAACAAAAGCGCCTTTACCAGCCGTTTGACCTGACCTGCAGCGATGGCCAGGGCTACTGGCTGGTCTATCCGGAAAGTCGCCGGAACCTCACAAAAATAAAACTGTTTCGACACTGGCTGGAGACCAAGGTGGCCGAGTTCAATCAGTAGAACACGCTGATAGAGCCTGCTGTTGGACGTTCCAGACCTCAATGTCGCTTATGCCAATGAGCGCAGTTTGATTGGTCCTTTCTCCCTGCATGTTTCACTGATGCACCAGTCATCAAATCGCCTGCCGCGACGACGCGGCAAAACTGTAGGAACCACGTTTATGCTGAAGCGACTGGCGCCGGACACAATTCGAAAAGTCCCTCAAACCTTCCAGAAAATCTACAGCCATGCAGTCGAAATAACGGCGGCGGAACGCCTGCTTTTCATGGCCGGGCAAATCGGTGTCGCGCCAGACGGCAAGGCGCTGGAGAGTTTTGATGAACAGTGCCACCAGGCCATGGCCAACGTGGAAGCCCTGCTGAGCGATGCCGGCATGACACAGGCCGACATGCTTCGGGTGACCTACTACCTGACCAATGCCGAAGATCTGCCGAGCCTTGGCAAAATTCGCAATACACGGTGGGGGTCGGACCAGCCACCAGCGGTAACAACCCTCGTCGTGGCGGCGCTGGCAGCCCCTGAACTGCTGGTGGAGATCGAGGTTGTGGCAGGTATCTGACCTCCTGCTCATTGCAGCAATTCGCCAGGTCTTAGCCGAGCAAGACTGACTTCAATTCACCCGCTGCTTTCTGCATAAACGGGATTTCATCTCTCAAGGTCTGGATCGGTTTACGCGTCACGAGTGCGTGCGTTGAAAGGCAAGCCACCAAGGCTCCGGAATCGCTGAATATAGGCACTGATGCGCCGACCATGTCATCGAACCATTCTTCGTTGTCCAGCGAATACCCGGCCGAGCGGATATCATAGAGCTCGGCTTCGAACCGGGTTGCTTCGACAATCGTGTTCCTCGCAGACACTTTGTGGGCAATCCGGTCAAACACCCCCAGCGCTGCTTCTGTATCCATCGTCGAAAGATACAATTTTCCGGATGCGCAACAATGAAGAGGCAACGCGTCACCAACCCTGAGATTGACCTGAAAGGGCCAATGCGACTCGAGACGGTCGAAATAGATGAGCTTGGTGCCCTGCGGTATTGCAAGGCTGACCGTCTCTTTCAATTTCTCTGACAGATCACGCAGAATGGACCGCCTGACAGTGACACTGGGTTCATAGCGCAGGCTGTTCAATGTCAGGTTTCTGAACCGCTCGCCCGGAATATAGTGTCCCGAAGCATGCGCTGCGATAAAGCGCTCTTCGCATAATGCGTCGAGCCATCGGTAAATCGTGGGCGCAGGAATATTCAACGCCTTCGACAATCCGGAAGCCGTCGCGGACTCCGGATTCTCGCATATCGCTTCTATGATTTCGAGAATTCGCCTGGGGGAATTGCGTGTGGATTTTTGCTCAGTCACGATGCTACCTAAGATATTTCCGTTGCCGGACGCAAGGCAATTTCTGAGTTGTGCGCCGGCACGTAAATACTGCGTGCCGGCGTGACCCAGCCATCACGATAATGTTGGAATGGAAAATTCCGGGCCGGTTTGTTTTCCACCCGGCCATGCAACGGTGGCCGTCTTCAATTTCGTGTAGAAGCGGATACCTTCCGGCCCATGCATATGATGGTCTCCAAACAACGATCGCTTCCAGCCGCCAAAGCTGTGATAGGCAACAGGCACCGGGATCGGGACGTTTACGCCAACCATGCCAATCTTGCTTTGTTCAACGAAATGCCGGGACACACCGCCATCATTGGTGAACAGCGCAGCCCCGTTGCCAAGTTCGTGCTCGTCCACCAGAGATAGCGCGTCAGCATAGCTGTTACTGCGCACAATGCCCAAAACCGGTCCGAAAATCTCTTCCTTATAGATCGTCATGTCAGGTGTGACATTGTCAAACACACATGGACCGACGAAGTAGCCGTCCTCATAGCCCTGCAGCTTCAGGTTGCGGCCATCGGTTACGAGATCAGCCCCTTCCGAAACCCCTGTGTCGATATAGGACAGCACTTTGGTCATATGCGCCTGATTGCTGAGCGGACCGAAATCGGAATCGTTATCGGTGTAAGGTCCGACATGAAGTTTTGAAGCCGCTTGTGATACTGCGTCACGAACATTGTTCGCCGTTTCCTCGCCCACGCAAACCGCGACGGAGATTGCCATGCAGCGTTCGCCGGCTGAACCAAAGGCTGATCCGATCAATGCATCAGTCACTTGCGGAATGTCAGCGTCCGGCATGACGATCATGTGGTTCTTGGCGCCGCCAAGTGCCTGCACCCGTTTGTTGTTGGCAGTGCCGGTGCGGTAAATGTACTCTGCGATCGGCGTCGAGCCGACGAAGCTGACCGCCTTTACCCGATCATCCTGCAGCAGTGTATCGACGGCTTCCTTATCACCATTCACCACTTGAAGAACGTCCTTGGGCACGCCTGCTTCATGGGCCAGCTCGGCCATGCGCAGCGGACAACTTGGTGTCTTTTCCGATGGCTTCAGAATGAATGTGTTGCCGCAAGCCAGTGCCACCGGATACATCCACAAGGGGACCATTGCGGGAAAATTGAACGGTGTGATTCCGGCGCAAACGCCCAGCGGTTGACGCAGGTTGAAACTGTCAACACCAGTGCCGACATTCGACGAAAACTCGCCCTTGAGCAATTGAGGAATACCGCACGCGAACTCGATGATTTCAATGCCGCGCGTGATTGAACCCTTGGCATCGGCGATAGTCTTGCCGTGCTCGCGACTGACCAGGACGGCAAGTTCATCCATGTTTGCCTGCATCAGTTCCTTGTAGGCGAACATGATCCGGGCCCGGTTGATCGGTGTTCGGGCCGACCATTCAGCAAACGCCGCTTCTGCCCGCATGATGGCATTTTCAACCGTGGCGCGGCCGGCAAGTTCAAGCTCAGCCGTCTGTTCTCCGGTAGCCGGATTGAAAACGGGCCCAATTCTCGCGTCTGCCGACGATGCCGACTCCCCGCCAATAAGATGAGCAATTTTAATCATTTACGGTCTCCGTATGTTGCAAAGATTCAACTTTCAGTTTGCCATCTCAGATGTCAAATTTCTTAAATGAGAATTATCTTATCACTTAATTGACAGCGAGGATCAAGCTGAAATAGTATCTGTCTCAAGGAACCGCGCTTAATGACGGCTCTGGATTGGCAGGAGGAAAACAGATGCGCGACACTGTTGGGATATGCGCACCGCGATACCTGGATGTTGGCAGCGGTGCTGTTAATGACATCGCCAACTTGCTCGGCAAAATCGGCAAGGTGCACAATCCACTCATCGTCACAGACAAGGTCATGGTCGATATCGGCATTGCAGGTCGCGTTCAGAAATTGCTTGCTGATGCCGGTATGGCCTCAGACGTGTTTGACAAAATTCTTCCTGACCCGACTGACGAAATGGTGCTTGCCGGTATTGATGTTTTGGAGAACGGAAAGCATGACTGTGTGATCGGTTTGGGCGGTGGCAGTCCACTTGATGCCGGCAAGGCAATTGCCGTGATGGCAAAGAACAGTCGTGACATTCAGGATTACCGTCCGCCCAGCCAGTTCAACGGATCGGGATTGCCAATGATCGCAATTCCCACGACCGCGGGCACCGGATCGGAGGTGACCCACCACACCGTCATCATCCACAATGCAACCCGTGAGAAGATATCCTGCCGCGGAGAGGGGTTCGTTCCGAGCGCGGCGATTGTAGACTTTGGACTGTCGCTTTCAAAACCAAGGCGGTTGATCGCAGACAACGCGCTCGACACCCTCACTCATGCCATCGAAGCTTATGTCAGCCGCAAGGCAACGCTGTACTCTGATCGCATGGCCCTGGACTGCATGCGTCTCGTCGCGGCCAACGTCGAAAAGGCATACAATGATCCCAAAGACATGCCCGCCCGCGAAGCATTGATGCTGGCGGCCACATTTGGCGGGCTGGCTTTCTCGAATGCGTCGATTGCCCTGGTACACGCGATGAGCCGGCCATTGGGCAGCTTGTTTCATGTGCCTCACGGCATGAGCAACGCGATGCTGCTTCCGACAATCACAGACTATTCCTGGCAAGCTGCCCCGCAACGTTATGCCGACTGCGGGCGGGTTCTTGGATTGGCCAGCGCCGACGACGATGACATGCAGGCATGCGATGCACTGGTCGCGGGGTTATACGAATACAACCGTCGGCTGGAAGTCCCGACACTGTCCAGGTTCGGAATCGATGAAGCGGCCTATCAGGCTGCAATGGCCCAGATGGCCGAAGACGCGGTGCGCTCAGGCGCGCCCGGCAACAACCCCAAAATAGCCGACCAGAACGAAATAACAGACCTTTATCAAAAGGCATGGGCCTGAGGGCTTGAAAGCAGAAGTTCCATAACCGTGGAACCAGTAGTTGAACGGATCAACAAGGAGGAAGTGAAATGAACTCATTGAAACGCAAGGCCTTGCGCATGGGACGCAGAGCATTTGGCATCGCGGCGGTGTCCGCATTTTGCTTTGGTGTCGCGGCAACAGCACCGGCACCGGCACTCGCCCAGGAAAAAATAAACTGGAAAGTGCAAGCCACTTTCAATACCGGATGGCCAGCGCTTGGCGATCCGATTGCGCGAGTTTCCAAAACACTCAAGGAAGCAACAGACGGTCGCATCAACCTGAAGGTCTTTGAACCGGGAAAGATAGTGCCGCCGCTGGAGATTTCGCCGTCAATCAGCCGGGGTGACCTGCCTGCAGCCTATAACTACATGGCTTATGATCAGGGCCGTATTCCGGCGGCCGTGCTGTTCTCGGCGGTACCGTTTGGCATGGAGCCCTGGGAATATGCGGCCTGGTGGTTCGAGGGCGAAGGCTCAAAACTCGCCGAGGAAATCTATCACAAAGAGAACATTCACCCGTTGCTGTGCAGCACAATTGGACCGGAAACAGCCGGTTGGTTCCGCAAGCCCATCAAGACCCTGGATGATCTGAAAGGTTTGAAAATCCGGTTCTCGGGCCTGGGCGGCATGGTACTTGACCGTGTTGGAGCTTCCGCAACACTGATGGCCGGCGGTGAGATTTTTGCAGCACTGGAGAAAGGCACGCTTGATGCCACCGAATACTCCATGCCCGCGATTGACGAGATCCTCGGGTTTTACAAGATTGCCAAATACAACCTGTTCCCGGGCTGGCATCAGCCCTCGACCTCAACTCACCTCATGATCAATCTCGATAAATGGAACGCCATGGGCAAGGCCGACCAGGCGTTGTTCGAGATGGCCTGTACCGCTGCCACCATGCGCGCGCTCACCACCGGTGAAGCACTGCAGGGCGCTCAGATCAAGAGCTTCCCCAGCAAAGGTGTAACCGCCGCAAAACTGCCGGATGAAGTCATAGAAGAGCTGAAAAATACAGCCGCGACAATTATGAAAGAAGAAGCCGCCAAAGACGCAAACTTTGCGAAAGTGTGGGAATCGCAGAAGGCGTTTCACGCCGATTATCAGATCTGGAAAGAGCTGGGCTACCTGCCCCGCGATTCCAAATAATCTGAAAACAAGTGTAACCTGAAACGGACTGCCTTACGATTTACCGATCGTGAGGCAGTCCTGGCAACGGCATTGATGCTAATTTTGGGGAACTCATGGTGCAAAATGAAGATGTCGACCTGAACGCAGCCTCGATCACGGCGGATGTGTTGCAGCATGACACGCCCTATCTACGCGACAACTCATTCTCGCGCAGCATCGATCGGATCGTCGGACTGATTGGCGAGGCCTTCAGCTGGCTGTGGATCGTCCTGCTCATCGTTATCATCGGCAACGTCATCCTGCGGTATGTGTTCAGTCAGGGGATGATCGAACTTGAAGAACTGCAATGGTATTTGTATGCCGCCGCCTGGTTGGCAGGATTGTCCTACACCTTCATTCATGACGGCCATGTCAGGGTTGATGTCATCAACGAACGCCTGTCGCCACGTGCTCAGATGTGCCTGGAACTGTTTGGCCTGCTGGTGTTCTTCATGCCCTTTGTCTGCTTCGTTTTCTATCAGTCGCTGCCGTTTGTGGAGTTGTCCTGGGTAACCGGTGAAACATCAACGTCGGCAAACGGTTTGCCTGCACGCTGGCTCATCAAGGGCTGCCTGACATTCAGTTTCATCTTGCTCTTTCTGGTTGGGTTGTCCCGGCTGATCCGGGTCGTGAACACACTGGTAAATGGGCCCGCAACTCCGTCCGAGGGGACATAGGATGATCTCCGACCCCGCCCAGTACCTGGCCATCGCCCTGTTTGTCTCCTTCGTCCTGCTGATCTTCACGGGCTATCCGGTCGCCTGGATAATGGGTGGACTGGCCGTGCTGTTCACGGCCATCTCGGTGTTTTCCGACGGTCACCTCGATACGTTCTTTGGTGTTGACTGGGGCTACAGTTCCATTGTCGTTGCGCGCATCTACGCCGTCATGAACAACTGGGTTCTGGTGGCATTGCCGATGTTTGTGTTCATGGGAATCATGATGGACAAGTCCGGCATCGCCGAAGACCTGATGACGGATCTGGCCAAACTGTTTGGACGGATCAACGGCGGCATAGCAATTACAGTTGTGCTGATCGGTGTGCTGCTGGCGGCATCGACAGGCATTATCGGCGCATCCGTTGTGCTGCTCGCCATACTGGGCGTTCCGATGATGCTCAAGCACAACTATGACGCATCCTTGGCTTGTGGCGTTGTCTGCGCGACCGGCACGTTGGGCATACTGATACCACCGTCAATCATGCTGGTTCTGATGGCTGATCAGATCCGGGTTTCTGTCGGGGACCTGTTCATGGGTGCGATGTTGCCCGGACTGATGCTTGGCGGCCTCTACGTCGCTTTCATTTTGATATATGCATGGTTGCGGCCGACAGTTGCACCAGCGCCTGAAAATGCCGAGCCCGTATCGTTTGGTCTCGTTCTGCGAGTTTTGAAATCCACGGTCCCGCCTGCAACCCTGATTGTTGCTGTTCTCGGCAGCATCTTCTTTGGCATCGCCACACCTACCGAAGCCTCCGGCGTCGGTGCGCTTGGTGCCACACTCCTCGCGTTGTTTCGCCGCCGGTTGTCATTTTCAGCATTGCACGAAGTCCTGCAGGGCACGATGAAAACGACCTCTTACATTTTCGCCCTGTTTGTCGGGGCCACGGCATTCTCGCTTGTGCTGCGCGGGTTCGGTGGTGACGCGTTGATAGAAGATAGCCTGACTGCTCTGCCGTTCGGCCCCAGTGGTGTCGTGGTTGTTGTGCTGCTTATCACCTTTCTGCTGGGCTTCGTCCTCGACTGGATCGAAATCACACTGATTATCCTGCCGCTCCTGGCACCGGTTTTGCTCGGTCTGGGTGTTGACCTGGTATGGTTCGCCGTTCTGTTCGCTGTCTGCCTGCAAACGTCATTCATTACACCGCCGGTCGGTTTTGCGCTGTTCTACATGAAGGGAGTTGCGCCGAAAGGCATTGACACAATGACCATCTACAAAGGCATCATTCCTTTCATGACAATTCAGCTGATCGGTGTTGCACTTGTGTTTTCTTTCCCCAAACTTGCAACCTGGCTGCCAACGGTTGCTTACGGACCATGAGTCCGGCAGTTGTTAGCACTCGCTTACGTTCGCTGCTAAATATATGAAAAATATAGCTGTTTTCTTTTCACAAGATATACTGAGTGAGTCGTTCCGGCGTGCCCCAGGCGCAATGGCCTGATGCAAGAACGACTGCTTCAGGGTGAAAGGAAACACATGCTCGAAAACCAACTGCACTGCCAACTGCTCGGCTGGAGTCTGACCACGGCCGAGATCACCTATCGGATGCCGGATCATCGCAATCTGCTGCAAAGCTATGTCTGGCAGGAATACGATCTCGCGCCGCGTTTTCCCCGGCTGGTGCGGTTTCTGGATTTCTGGACTGAAAACCTCGACGGCCCGTTGGCGGAAGTTCGCGTCGCACACAAAAAACTCATCGGTCCGGCCGAGTTGCGCAAGGTCGATGCGCAATGGCGGTTACACTAGACCAGCATGAGGTCAAGCAACCTAATTTGCTCCGGGGTCACGAGGCCCGGATGCCATCGGGTTGTCGAATTGATGTAGGCATCATCGGATGCGGGGCCAACAAGGGTGTGGAAAAGCCCGTTGCAATATGCGCTACTTCCGAAAACCGATCCGTCATGAAGGGGTATAATCCGTGACCACAATGCCTACTCCCGTTGCTCTACAGGGCCTGACGGCACCTTCAGCTACCACAAAGTGACAACCGCGCAGGCAGAGGTTTTGGGCGACCGCGTGCGTTGGCAAACCTGGGCAGGGTTTTCTGCCATGTGCGTCGGCATGTTCATGGCCATCCTGGATATCCAGATTGTGGCGACATCCCTGCCGGCGATCCGCGATGCCCTCAACATCTCTCCGGACCGGATGAGCTGGATTCAGACCGCTTATCTGATTGCCGAGGTGATCGCGATACCGCTGACCGGATTGTTGTCGCGCGCACTGTCCGGGCGGCGGCTTTTTCTGGGCGCGCTCACATTGTTCACCCTGGCCTCGATTGGCTGCGCGTTCAGCCCGGACTTTGCCACCCTCATCGTCTTCCGCATTCTGCAGGGTCTGGCCGGCGGGTGCCTGATCCCGCTGGTTTTTTCGGCTGTATTCCTGATGTTCCCCGTCCGCCAGCAGGGACTTGCCACGACGATTGCAGGTGTGTTGGCAGTGCTGGCGCCGACGCTTGGTCCCACCGTCGGCGGCTACATCACCCAGACTTACAGCTGGCCCTGGCTGTTCCTGGTCAACGTGCTGCCCGGCATTGCCTCGGTGGCCATAGCGGCGGTGTTGCTGCCCCGCGCCGCCGGCGATTTGAGGCTGCTGCGGCGCATGGACTGGATCGGGCTTGCAGCCCTCGCACTGGGCCTTGCATTGCTGGAAATTTCGCTCAAGGAAGCGCCGGAAAGGGGCTGGACCTCGCTGCTGATCCTGGGCCTGCTGGCAACGGTCATTGTATCGCTGGCAGGCTTTGTCGTCAGGTCGTTGCGCCGTGATCTGCCGATTGCAGACCTGGGCCTGTTTCGCGACCGCAACTTCGCCATTGCCTGTGCACTCAGTTTCATCTTCGGCATGGGACTGTTCGGTTCGGTTTACCTGATGCCGGTGTTTCTGGGACTGGTGCGCGGGCACGGACCGCTGGACATCGGGCTGGTGATGCTGGTGACCGGCGTCGCCCAGTTGCTCGCAGCTCCTGTCGCGGTCCAGCTGGAACAACGCGTCGATGCGCGAATTCTAACGGCGGGCGGATTCTTGTGTTTTGCAGCCGGGCTTGGCTGGAGCTTCTTCCAGACGGCAGCGACGGATTTCGACGGCATGTTCTGGCCGCAGGTGGTGCGCGGCTGCGCCATCATGTTCTGCCTGCTGCCGCCGACCCGTATCGCACTTGGCCTGCTCGCCGAGAGCAAGGTTCCCGACGGCAGCGCCCTGTTCAATCTGATGCGCAACCTTGGCGGGGCAATTGGCGTTGCCCTGATTGACACGGTGATCTGGCAACGGGTGGAGATGCATTCAAAAGACATCGGTACCAGGCTCGTAGAACTGGACCCGGACGCGGCCGCGTTTGCAGACATCTCTGTTCATGAAATTCCGTCCGTGGCGTTTGTGCCGCCGGAAAGCATCGTCGAGATGATCCGCCCGCAGGTGGAAAAGGCCGGGCTTACCCTGGCCATCAACGATGCCTGGGCGATGGTCGCCGCCCTGACGGCGATTGGCGTATTGCTCATTCCGTTTGTACGCCGCACCGACCGGGCGCCCTAGGGTCAGGCCCCATCGATATTCACCTGTAGCGCCTGATAGCGGCCTCTTCGGCGCTTATGCGGATGGTCAGCATGGCAGCATTGAGTGCCGAGAAAACCGCCGCCAGGACAGGCAGCCCCAGGATCATCGGCACGGTCAGCATTTCCGCAATCACCACCAGATAATTGGGGTGTTTGACCCAGGCAAACGGCCCCTTTGTGACCAGCGGATCACTGACCACGATGATCCGCGTTGTCCACCTGCCCCCAAGGCTGAAGATGATCCAGGCGCGCAGCAGCTGCAACACTGCAAACACTGCCAACCAGCCAATCGACACCGGCTGGCCGATACCGAAATACACCAGGGCCACCAGCCAGGACGCATGCAGGGCAATCATCAGGGGATAATGCTCGGCACCTACCTCATAGGCTCCTTTCGCCAGCAACCTCGCAGTGTTTCGGCGCGCCAGTACCAATTCGCCCAACCGCTGGATCACAAGAAAGATCAGAAGGCACAAGGCAGCAATGGAAATTGACATTCTACGCCCTTGTTATCGGCAGAAATGACGCTGTGAACCCCGGCCCGAGCGCGCACATCAGCATGTCGCCGGTGTGGTCATTGTCCAGCACCTGCTTGAGGACAAACAGCACCGTGGGAGCCGACATATTGCCGAAATTGCGCAACACCTCGCGCTCCTCGTTCAGGCTTTCGGGCTGCAGTTCCAGGCACTGTTCAATTGCCTGCAATACCTTGGTGCCGCCGGGATGGCAGACAAAGCGGTCAATTTCGCTGATGTCCTTGCCGAGCTTTGCCAGCGCGCCACTGACTGCCGAGGAGAAGTTGTCCTCGGTGAATGTGGGAATTGACTTGTCGAAAACGACGCCAAGGCTGTCCTCGTCGACTTCCCAACCCATGATGGACAATGTGTCCGGCCACATCTTCTGAGACCCCCTGCCGATGACAATCCTGTTGCCGTTGTGGAGGTTGTGACCCTTTCGACCATTGTGTCCGTTGACACCGTTGTGTCCGTTGGCACCGTTGTGTCCGTTGGCACCGTTGTGACCGTTGGCTCCGTTCAGGCTGTCGTGGCCATTGTGGCCGTTATGTCCATTGTGACCATTGCGACGGGGTTTTTCGCTGGTGACGCACACCGCTGCAGCGCCGTCGCCGAAAATGGCCGAGCCGATAATGTCCGCCTTGCGCGGAATGCCCGCACAAAACGATACTGTGCAGGCTTCAACCGCCACCAGCAGAACCTTTGTACCTTCATGGGCGGCAGCAAAGTCCCGCGCGATTGCCAGGCCCGAAACACCGCCGGCACAGCCCAGCCCGAAAACCGGTATGCGCGTTACATCCTCGCGAAACCCCATCTCAAGATGGGCCCGGGCCTCCAGTGTGGGCGTCGCGATGCCGGTGGATGACACGGTAACGATCGCGTCAACCTCATCTGCGTCCCAGCCCGCATCATCCAGCGCGCCGGTGGCGGATCTGACAAAAAGCTGGGTGGCGCCTTCGAGGTACACGGAATTTCGTTCCGGCCAGGACTTGGGGGTTTCAAACCAGGACATGTCAGCCACGGCGTAGCGCGACTCAATGCCTGCATTGTCGAATGCTTTGGACATCCGCTCAAACTGGGCAAACCTGCTGCCCAGGGTCCGGCGGGCCCAATCCAAAACCAGGGTTTGCGGCAATTTGGCGTCAGGAACAACCGTGGACATACCTGCTAAAACTACGTCCAAGCGATTTCTCCGCTGTAGGAAGGATAACGGGCTGCATTTATAAGCAAAGAATACGCTGAAAATGTGCTGGGACAAGAATCACCCATCAAGCTCCATTCCCTCATCTTCAATCTCACCGAGGAGTTTATCCACCATTGTTTCATGTTCGCTAAGCCTGTCTCTCCAAACCGGACTTAGGAGCACAATCCGTTTTGCCTCACCCAAGTCGATTTCATCCATCTCCCGCAATACCACGATACAATCCGACTGGAAATACTGGTGATGGCGCAGGCATGCCAGCACGGCATCAACATCACCGCCCTGCTCTCGAAGGTGCACAGCGATACACAGCCCCAGTCTGAGCTTTTCAAGCTGTTCTTCGTTCATGTGAGCGCTATGAATTTCCACGCCTGCCATCTGCAAATCAATCGCACAAGCCGTACCTGATACGACGCACCCAGGATACACTCCGTTTTCCAGTTAAAACAACACCGACATTGACCCGCGGTCCACGCATGATCATCATCTTCGTTGCGTCGCATGAGCACCAGGAACATTACCCCCCATGGCAAAGCCAAAACGCAAAGTCATCATTACCTGTGCTGTCACAGGTGCCATTCACACCCCATCCATGTCACCACATCTGCCGGTCACGCCGGATGAGATAGCCGAAGCCGGCATCGCTGCTGCTGAAGCAGGTGCCGCCATCATCCATCTGCATGCCCGTGATCCGGAAACCGGTCGGCCCACCCAGGACCCGGCGGTGTTCGAGAAATTCCTGCCGCGCATCAAGCAGTCCAGCAAAGCGGTGATCAACATCACCACCGGCGGCAGCCCGCACATGACGGTTGAAGAGCGCATGCGTCCGGCCGCTGTGTTCAAGCCGGAAGTCGCGTCCATGAATATGGGATCGATGAACTTCGGCCTTTTTCCCATGCTCGACCGGTTTTCTGATTTTACCCATGACTGGGAAAGATCGCATCTGGAAAACTCGCGTGACCTGGTGTTCAAGAACACCTTCAGTGACATCGAGACCATCCTGCGGGTCGGTAACGACAACGGCACTCGCTTCGAGTTCGAATGCTACGATATTTCCCATCTCTACAACCTGGCGCACTTCGTCGACCGGGGGCTGGCGCGGGCACCCTTGTTCATCCAGTCGGTATTTGGTCTGCTCGGCGGCATCGGCGCACACCCGGAAGACCTCATGCACATGAAGCGCACTGCTGACCGACTGTTCGGAGACAGCTATCGCTGGTCGATCCTGGGAGCCGGACGCAACCAGATACCGCTGGCCTCCATGGGAGCGGCACAAGGTGCCAATGTGCGTGTCGGGCTGGAAGATTCCTTGTGGATCGCACCGGGCGAACTGGCGAAATCCAATGCCGACCAGGTAAGCAAGATGCGCCAGGTTCTGGAGGGCCTGTCGCTTGATGTCGCGACACCCGACGAAGCGCGGGCAATGCTCGACCTGAAAGGCGGCGACCAGGTTGGTTTCTGACAACTTCAACGGTGCGGAACAGATCAATGACTGAAACAATGGGGTTGAAACCGGGTCTGCGCGTGCTGGTGACGGCGGGCGCCGGCGGTATTGGCCGGGTCATCGCAGAGACTTTTGCGGCGGCCGGCGCGCGTTTGCATGTGTGTGATGTGTCTGATGCGGCACTGGCCGACTGCAACAGCAATTTTCCTGACTGGGGCATCACACATTGCGACGTTTCCGACGAAGAACAGGTCGCAACGCTGTTTGAAGATGTCAATGCTCACCTGGGTGGACTGGACGTGCTGATCAACAATGCCGGCATTGCTGGGCCCACCGGCGGCATCGACGAACTCGACACACAAGCGTGGCGCAACACCATCGACGTGAACCTGAACGGCCAGTTCTACTGTGCGCGGCTTGCCGTGCCATTGCTCAAACAGTCATCCAATGCTTCGATTATCGGCATCTCCTCGGTGGCAGGCAGGCTCGGATATGCCTGGCGCACGCCATATGCTGCAAGCAAATGGGCCATCATCGGCCTGATCAAGAGTCTGGCCATCGAACTGGGGCCCGACGGCATCCGGGTCAACGCCTTGCTGCCCGGCATCGTCGAGGGACCACGCATTGAAAAGGTGATTGCCGCGCGCGCGGAGACAACCGGTGTGTCCTATGAGGATATGGAGCACGAATACATCAACAAGGTATCCCTGCGCCGCATGGTCACCGCGCAGGATATCGCCAACCAGGCGATGTACCTGTGCTCATCTTTAGGAGCCAACATCTCCGGCCAGGCCATCAGCATCTGCGGCAATGTCGAGGTGCTTTGAGCGTTGGTTTGACACTGATCAAGGCGGTTTGACGATTTATGCATTATCGTTTCAAAAATGCAGACAGAAACCAGTTTTCACTCCCCCGCCAGCCTGGCAGCAAGTATTTTGTTGCTGGCGCTTACCTGTTCGCCCGCTCACAGCCAATCCTACGGAGATGCCGCAAAGGGCAAGGCGTTTGTACAAAGCAATTGTGCCCGCTGCCATGCGGTCGGGCTGAACGACGACAGCCATATGCCTGAGGCACCTGCTTTTCGCACACTGCACAATCGCTATCCCATCGACAGCCTGGCTGAAGCCTTCGCGGAAGGGATTGTTACCGGCCATCCGGCAATGCCGCAGTTCGAACTCAGCATCGACACTATCAACGACATGCTTGCCTATATGAAAGGTCTGGCCGGGCCGGGAGACTGACCCCCGGTAGATCCGCACTTGCTCTACTGCCTGCTGACAGCAGGTTGTCAGCAGCAGGTTGCTAGCATGCCTGCCGGTACAGCGAGACAGCAAACGGAAGCAGGTAACATGAATGATCTCACCAGCTACAACGCACGGTCCGGTAAACTGATTCCGGTCTGGACACTGGAGGTTCAAACACTGCCGCAAGATACGGACAGGATCCTGGACGCGGTCATGCAGGTGCACCCGCTGAGTTTCGGGCGCTATCAGCGAAACGCCAGCATTTCAGGCGTCGGCGCGGAAACCGCCCGGCCCGAAGCCGGATCAACAACGACAACCCATGTCGACGGCTTCGAAGCCGGGGCAACCGAAACCTACCCGGTAGTTGAGTTGAAGATTTCCATAGAGCGCGACCTTGCTGTTCTGGAGAAGGTGATGGACGCCATCCTGCATGTCCACCACTATGAAGAACCTGTCATTTTCGTTCGCGAAGACTGGGCAAGCCGGGCAAATTACAACGTGGACAGCGACAATCCCAACCGCTGGTGGAACAACGGACGCGGATTGCCCGACAGGATCGGGTGACACCTGGTTCATGCCCCAGACCGGCAATATCGCATCTCAACGCGGGAAGTGCATCTCATTGCAAGGACATTTGCAGATGTATTCAGACATGCGCTCATCGAGCAACACGGTGTGCTGCGCCGCTTCGATCATTTGCTTCGTGGTATTCGCAAGTGCCGGGGCGGAAGCGCAAGACAAAGCCCAGGCAATTGATTGCCTCAGTCCGTCGCAGGTTGTGGCTGCCGGTGAGGCGTACGAAGCTTATTGCGCGCGGTGCCACAAGCCGGAGAACCTCGCCCGCAAGTGGTTTTCCCTTCGAGGTACCGGCGAGGACGCGGTAAACGCGCTGGCCGTGTTTCTGGACAGCCACGGCAGCTGTCCGCACAACCACCACGAAGTGCTGGCCAGATGGCTGGCTGAAAAAGCCGACGGCAACTAGGTGGTCCGGCCGCAGGCCTGAAGCATGTGCGGGCGGCGCTACCGAAAACGGCGCGGTCGCCACCGCCACTACCAACGCGGCTATTGGTATGCTGTTCCGTGGTGGACCATACCGCTGTATGCGGCACCGCGCAGGTATGGCCGCTGCGAACGCTGGCATCGCCGCTGTCGTGTCAGATGGGGTCGGGGCCGCGACTACCGAGGCTGCATACGGCACCACGGCTGCTGGTAAACTGCCAATCCGACAAGACACTGAGCCAGGTCACATGCGGAGACCTCGCGCTTTGGTCTGTATGCCACCCTGGAATGCAAGATAATTCCGGCGGCAAGTATTGTCGTGAGTTAGGACAGTCGGTACTTTTCCCACCCGCACAAGAAGGAGCCCGCCATGAAAGACGTTCGCATTGCCTCGCCGATGTTCCTGGATCGCCGTTCCGACGCGGTTGCCGCGATGAGCCGGCCCGGCGACCGGGTGATCGCGGCAGGGCCTGGCAGCGGCGACCAGACGGACAGCCTTGCACCCATTCACCGGGAACTGGCAGAGACGGTCTCTGGCGTCGTCGCCGGCGGAGACAGACCCTTCGCTATTCTGGGGGATTGCTGCCAGGCGATACCAGTGATGGCGGGGCTTGAACGCACCGGCCTGCACCCCACCCTGGTCTGGCTGGATTCCCACGGTGATTTCAACACGTGGGGCACAACACCATCCGGTTTCCTCGGCGGCATGCCGCTTGCCATGCTCACAGGACGCGGCGACCAGCGCATGATGCAGGCGGTGGAGCTTTCACCCATTGACGACAGCCGTGTGGTGTTGTGCGACGGACGTGATCTCGACCCCGGTGAGCGCACATTGGTGGAGGGTTCGGGAATCGTTTTCATTGACAGCCTTGATGACCTTGATCCGGGCGCGTTGCCGCAAGGTCCGCTCTATGTGCATTTCGACAGCGATATCATCGACGCGAACGAAGCGCCGGCATTTCTGTACCCGGCTAAAGGCGGGCCGTCGGCAGAAGCGATGCGGCATGCGCTGGAGCAGTTGCTGGCGACCGGCCGAGTGGGGGCAATCTCGACAACTGTGGGCTGGGATGTTGCCAGGGACAGCGACGGCGTGACCCGCAACGCGGTGGATCATGCTCTGAAAGGATTGCAGCCGGGATAAGGACCACGCGCCAGATCGCCTGCTGTGAAATCTATGCTGCTGGTGCGGGGGCCAGGTCCTCGCCACCTTGTCGACCATACATGATGACCCAGGTCCCGAAGTCATCGGTGAAACTTTCGAAGCGATGAACAGCTCCTGCCGGAGCAAAAATGGCATCGCCAGGACCGAATGCAACACGTTCCATGGCCTCTTCAATTTCACCGATAGCGAACAGTCCCGATCCGCGCATCACGACATAGATCTCATCCTGGTCATGCGGTGGTTGTCGATCCTGACCACGCGGCTCGTAGAAATAGAGCTTCAACGTCTCATGCTCGCGCAGAAGAGCGGCCGGCAGGCCCAGCGGTGCAGTGTCTGTCTCGACAGCTCGGCGCAAGGCGTTTCGGGCGTGGCCAAGCGGCGTTACGCAGTTTGAGTGCAGGGTTTTCCTTTCGCCTGTAACTGAAGTGCTGGTCATGGTTTCAACTCCTCGATAGATGGCTTTTTACACCACGCTATATTCCGCGGGGGTGTTTGTTTGCAGTTGACGCATCAGGCTGTGTGGCATGTTCAGTTATGTCAGGAGATTGTCCGGCCAACACGTCGGCGAATTCGTGATTTCGGTCTCTGTGGCCCGCCTCATCGGCGCGTACGGCCACAACAACGTCGCGAAGCCGTGCGTCGTCCGGCAGCTGCCAGTAATCAATTGCGATCTGCGGGGCGGGAACGTTCGGGTGACGCTTGGCGTCGATCTCCTCGAGATAGCCGGTGTAGCTTGTCACCGCCTCCTCTTCCAGATAACCGACGACGCGATGTGCCGTTTTCGGGAAGAACAGGTAAAGGAAAAAATACAGATTATAGAAGGCCGCCTGCGCCACCATTATCAGCAAACGCTCCAGCATGGTTGGCTTGGCGATTTCCACGAATGTCATCAGGTGCATGCGCTCGTTTTCCGCTTCGTCCAGCAATTCGCGTATCCAGCCCTGATCATCTCGAATATGGCGCAACGCTTTGAGGTGTTGCAGCAGCCCGCCAACCATGCCCGGCACAGCAGCTACTGTTTCGAGCACTACAGCGCGATGGCCGTAGCGTCTGGCAAAAAACAGATCGGCGAAGAAGCGAAGAAACTTGACCAGGCCAGATGCAAAAAGGTCGCTTGTTCCACGTGGTTTGTGATGGCTGTGGAGTGGTGCCTGTTGTTTGATCAAGACGTATCTCCTTTTCAGGTTATGGCCGGTTCGATGAAACGTGCCGTTGAAGATCGCGAACTGTTCATTCCTGCACGATCGCAGGCAGCAACTGGGCCTCAGCATCCGAATGCACAGCTTGGTTATCCGGGGACCTCAGCGGGCATGAGCGCTCTGGTTTTCATAATAATTCATATCAAATGTATATTATTCAATCGTAAAAACAATATTTCAAATGAATCTTTTATGCGCCCAAACGTCACAGCCGCACCTAACAGTCTGCATGGTCCGATGCGCTTCAATCGATGTTCTGGCCGGTGCACCAGAACTCCACTGCACCGTCGGGAAGGCGGTTCAGGACGTTGTCCAGGTCGTGTTTGTCGATTGAGGACCGCCGTAGCGCCGCGGCCACATCGGCAATGGCGCTGTCGGGCGCAAGGTTGTGGTCGCGCCGGATAGATTTGACTTCCGTTTGAAGTACACTGCGGTCCGGGAAGCCGGACGGACTGGCATTGACGTCAGGTTGCCAGCCCTCCACGAAGATGGCCCGAACCACCGGCGGAAGGATGCCTGCAAATGCCAAAGCCTGGTTGACAGACAGGTGACTGCGAAACACATGCAGCACGGCGCGCAGCGTATGATAGGCCTGATGATGGGTTTGCAGCATGCAGGTGTCACGCACGTCCTGCATGAACGCTTCAAATTCCTTCGACGCATTCCAGTACTCCGCAGGCATGGGCATTTGTGCGTGTCCTCAACCGACAAACTTGGCTGAGAGCGTAACTCCTGCAAACGGCAATTGTGGGTCAGTTTAACAGTATCCCGTCGGCTTTTTCAGTGCGGCCGAGCCCCTGCCCGCAAAAACTCCTAGCCCAGGCCCGGCAGGATGGCCTTGATGCCGTCCAATATCATTTCCACGGATATTGCCAGAAGGATCATCCCCATCAGCCTGGTCATGATCACGCGCATCGTGGTACTCAGCACCTGGCCGAAAAATGACGCGAAGTAGAGTACCAGGAACAACAGCACGAGTATGACAGCGAGAACCAGGCCGATGGACAACAGCTGCCCGGTTCCTGATGCATGGCCGGTGTAGATGATGATGGTGGCGATTGTACCGGGGCCGACCACCATCGGGAAGGTCATTGGATAAAACGCCATCCCGCTGAGTTCCGACATCTGCTCCTGTTCACTGCCGGAACCATGGTGCGAGGCTGCCGTCGAGCCTTGCAGCATCGACCAGGAAATACTGGCCAGCACGATGCCACCCGCAACCCTGAACTCATCCACCGTAATACCAAAAAAGTCGATGATCTTTTGCCCGAGCACAAGCAGAACAGCACACATTACAAAGGCGAACAAGGCGACCTTGATCGCCAGGCGACGCTGATCCGGCACGGACATGCCGCTTGTCATGGCCAGGAAAATAGGAAGATTGATGAACGGATTCATGATGGCGAAGAAGGCGCCGAAAGCCTTGATTATGACGACTTGATCCACGAGCCTCTCCCTGCTTCTTCAGATGCTGTCGCATGCAGGATGAACAACATTCAGCAGCTGACAGGCCGGACCAACATAGATCAGGATGATTTTTGGTTGAAGCCGCCGGAACCATAAATCTTTAGGCCTGAAAACCCGGCAATATCCGATTGCCGGGACATACAGGTTCAACACAGCCAATGCCCCCGACCGATGTTGGGTCGAGGGCACCGGATTGTTGTTTGCCCGGCAAACAGCCGGTGGTCCGGTTACAGCCGGCGGCGGCCGACGATTACACCGTCCAGCGAGTCCACGCTCAGGCGATAGACCCGTGATCCGCGTTTGCCCTTGTAGGTGTAGGTGTTGCCCCTGCACTCGATGACGCGAACCCTGCGGTAACCTGACTTGCGCACAATGCGCTTGCCGGTACGGCAGGAAATGCGGTCATCGTCGTAATAGCGCTGCGGGCCCGGATTGATGACAATGCCGAAGCCACCGCCACCCCAGCCGCCCCAGCCGCCGCCATTGCCGCCGCCACCGCCGCCTCCGCCGCCACCGGGAGCGAAACCGCCAGGGCCGGGAGGAATGCCGCCACCTCCACCGCCGCCGCCGCCGCCGCCGCCTCCGCCGCCTTGCTTAAAGCCCGGACCGGCAAGAGCCGAAGGGGCTGTTGGAGCAAAGGCCGCCAGAACAGCGACGGACAAAGCAATCGTCATGATTTTTTTGGTCATCTTCGAGTTTCCTTCCTTGGCAGGACCGCCCATAAACCTGCCGGGTTTGCGCGATAGACGCGTCAAATCCGGGATTGAAAACACCTGAATTTCACGCGCGCGATGTATCGCGACCGTTGGAGATGACCTTATCCAGGACCGTACAAGGACGATGTGTGATTTATCACAAGCCGGTGATCTGTGCGTGAATTACCGTGCAAATCCGCAGCGGCCCTGATCAAAAAAGGGCCAGTTTTCCGTCAGTTTTTCCGGTATTCTTCAGGGATGAAGAACAGATGATCCTGCTGTTCAACTGCCAGGTGACAGGAAATGCAGAACTTTACCCGCTCCGTTCCTTCACCATTTGTTGTACCGAAAAGACTGCCGTCAGGCATGATCATTGTATAGCGCCAGTCACCGCTGACATAATTGAAGCCGTCCGGCATCTTTTCCATCAGGAACAATGCCCCAGGCATGGCCTTCCCTTCCTTGCTCACCGTCATGCTGTCTTTGGCAAGTATCGAACCGACGGGCAGTTTTCCGGCCTGTTCATAGCGCCCGTAGGCATGGGATGCGGGATTCCCGTAATTATTGAGATAGCGGTTTCCGTGCGACACGCTCCGGTACGGTGCCCGATTGTAACGCTTCCATGTCTGGTAATCCGCAGCTCCCGACTGACCGGACAGCCCATAACGGGTCGCCATATCCGACCTGATCGCGTCATAAAGACGCTCGGCATCTTCTCCGCTCAGACGAGCCGGGTTTTTCAGCCGGAAATGCCGGCGCGGTCCGCTTGGGTCTTCCGGCTGCTTGACCGGGCCGGTCTGAACCGGCCTGTCTCCGTCTTCCAGGTCCCGTTCCGTCTCCTGCGCCACGGCAGCCAACCCGAAAGCGGCAGCAACAAATGCTGTCAGCGCAAATGCCGCCAGGTGTTTTGCGTGGGTCGCTCCCGTCGAGAAGGAATATCGGGAACGTTGACTTTGCACTAGATGCATCCGGTCCACGTCATGGTCTCCTGATATCTGGAAACCATTGTGGGGGCCGGCAAACCTTCAGGGGAAATCAATCCACGTCACGTCCAGGTGATTGCCATGTGAAGTCTGCTCAGGCTTGCTCAAACGCAGCCGTTCACACAAGCCCACCAATCGATTGGCACGCTTTTGAGTGAACCAGCATAAATTCAGGCGACTTTCGACACCTTGGCTGCCTTCTTGTCAGTCCTGGTTGGATAGAGTTTCGCCAGCATATCAAGGGACACCCTCATATTAAAGATGAAGTCGTCTCGGGTGGTCCAGACCAGCCATTCCTCAAACGTTTCTGATGCAGCACGGTCCCACCAATGGAGACCACCCTGCTCCAGATGCATGAACCCTTCACGTGCCGCCAGACCCTTGCAGGCGGCGAGAGGCTCCATGATCCCAAACACCACATTTGGCGACCATTTCGCAATCGCCATCGCGAACATCAAGCGTGGCATGACTGCGGTCAGGCAGCTGCCCCGATATGACCTGTCGATCCATAGTTCACCATAATAGCATAGGTTCCCCGACAATCTGGCGGCCCGATCAGTCAGATGTATCTGTGACTTGGCAATATCGAGCTTGTCACCCTTTGGCCTGTAGTCAGCCAGTTTGTTCTCGAAATGATCGAGAAAGCCGGACTTGCCAACCGGAACCAGTTTGATTGCCTGCGTCAGTACAATCTCACCTGACTCATTTCGTCCGATAAGCCAGAATCCGTTTGAGGACGAAATATCAGACTCTTCCGGATCGAAAATGGGGGAAATCGCATGCCGGCCAGGCTGCAGCTTGGGTATTGAACAAAAGAAGTCAAAATCCGATCCGACCTCAATGGTGATACCCAGTTCTGAAACTATGCTTTCAGCCCCGGCGATATACTTGGCAATCGACTTTGTGTCTCTAGTACGCACAATCGATTCCGTCTCCAACTGGACACTACTACTTGGATAAAAGGTGTGATTCGGGTGGTTCATGTCAACAATCCATGTTCAGGCCGTCCTGATCACAGCTTATAGCATGGCCGGGTCCATCGCAGGATAGTCATCAAGATTTACATTAACGATCTGAACCTCACTTGTTCTGTCAACCAGGGTTACGAGGGCATAATCACCGTTGGGAAACATGCACCTAAGGATGAGCCGCTGGTAGGTGATCGGTTCAGGCACACCGCCATGGGTCCTGGCTATCTTAGTATAGACGTGATCGATGCGGAGACCGCCGCTGCGCAGGATGCTGTCATATGACTGGCTGACATACTGGTCGGCGTCGCTGGCCATGGGGTCATCAGAAAGCGGCTTGCCGATCGCGCTTTTTGCCCATGACCAGCCCAACCAGGTTGCGTAGGAAGATTTCTCACCAATACTGACGCACAGCCATTCGCGGTGGTGCCGACGATATGCAAGGAGATAATCCCTGACTGCATCAAATTCGGGGGCTTCAAGCTGCGCCTTGGATTCAACCCAGCAAAGCAACCCCTTCTGTATCAGTGGTGTTCCGCTTGCCCAGATCGTATCGATGGAATGCTGCTGCGAGTAATAAGGAACCTCTGCATCGCTATCATACAGAACCGCGGTCAGGCCATCCACTACCCTGACTTCCTTGCGCATCCAGGCATCGTCAAGCAGCAGTATCTGTTCCGCTTCGACCAGCGCCAGGGCCCCTGCCCTGGTCAGCACATACTGGCGGTCAACAAATGCAAGCAGCTTTTCTCCCCTCAGAGACTGCAGCATTTCAATATGGCGCCGTACGGTTTGCCTGGTCGAGCCGAGGTGGTTGACAGCGTGTGTGAGGTTGAGAAACTTCGCAAGCGTCACGAACGAGCGCAACATTTCGTGCATAATGTTTGGCGGGCGCTGCGCTTTAGGCGGTTTCTTGTTCATGTCACGTTTCATGTTAGTGTAGCGACCCGGCCAGGCATTCAACGGCCATGCATCGACTGCATCTGTCACCTCTTTGGTAAATGAATTTACCATTGATGGGTGATCAATGCACCAACAATATGTCTCGTTTGTTCCATAGACGTTTGAATATCATCAATTGATATCTGCCGCTGCGTAACCGAACATGCCATGCATGTCACGTTTGAATTTCATGGAAGAGCAGGAACTGGCGGTCCAGGCAGTTGCCCACGAGCTTGCGCAACTTGAGCGATTGGTCCTGAGAGGTGAACCGATCACGGCGGAAAACGCCGTGCTTCTCGATCGCTGCATTGAAGACGCGGTGCGAATTCAACAAACCATCAGCAAACAGGCCGCCAGCCGTCCGTTGCGGAACTGGCTGCAGAAAGCCGACAGACGACCTGCAGCATCAGGCAGGAGACTCAGGTCGGAACTGGTCAAGAGAGCCTCATAGTCCAAGCAATCAAGCAGAAAATCAAAAGAGACCCTGGGCATACGGCGTTCATCCGGGACAGCAATGGTTAGGGAAAAATGACCGTAATTGGGGTACGCCGACGGACCAAAAAAAAGCGCAGGCTGGTTGAGATAATCGAGCATGCGCGCCGGCGGGACGCGATTTTTCCGGAACTGGAGGAGAACGACGAGCAGTTTCTGCGACTGATCATGTTGATCTGGGTGATTGGCGCGAGCGGTACAATCAGCATGCAGAAGCGCCGGCATCTTGCATCGATGTTCAGGCCAGACCTGAACCTTCGCGCTGATGACCTGAGGTTTGTCTCGCACAGGCTCGAAAGCTTTGGAATTTCCGACGGTCAGGTCAAATGGCTATGCGAATTCCTGATCAGCAGTTTCGCTCATGAATTGAGAACCAGGCTAGTAGAACAGCTCAATGTTATTGCTGCAGACGCCGGGACCGTAACCGTGGCCAGGCAGAAAAAAATCCTCCGGTACCTGGACCAGGCCGGTTGAGAATTTGTTACCGGTGCGCTGCCTGAACACGGAACCGGACGGCGCTGCGCGCCGGACAGTCGGACGAACATGACGACTTCCCGCATTCGGATTTTTCGACCTGTGCACTGTGAAGCGCAGTTTCCAGTTCGTACGGGCAAACAGAATGTGCACCACAACAGTGCTTGAACAATTCGATCTGGTCATGGCTGCAAACGCCACCTGCATCCGGCGTGGGGCCGGAACCAGCTGCTGCGCGAGAACTCGTCAACCGGGGTAAAAAACCCTCCGCAGACAGCGCAGCAGTGATGTTGCGGGAGATACAGGTATATCGGACGGGACCAGCAGCTGCATGTCATCGTTTCCGGAAGAATTCCAGTTGAAACTCGACCGGCCCGATAACGCGCACATGGTGCGGCACTTCCGGCTCGATCAGGGCATGCTGACCGGCAGAGACCACCAGAGGGTCACCCGGCATTGCCTCAAGGACATATTCGATTGAGCCGTGCGAGACGACAGCCCTGGCCCAGACACCTGCCTTGGTCCTGTGGTCTTTCTGCAGGGCAAGAGGCACAGAATCCTGATCGAAAACCGGAGATTGACTGTACTTGACCAGGCCCTCAGGCAGCGAGGCATCCATTGATCCCTAATCCTTCAACTTGAAGATTGACTGGAGCGAGCCAGGCAACCCGCGACGTTTCAGACGAAAAATGCCAGCGCGATCCAAAGGGCGATAGCACCCCAAAAACTGCTGTTAATGAACGACCGGAAAATGCCGCTGTCTTCCTCGACACTGATACCCATGCACCCCAGAACGAAAGTACCCGGCAGCAAAAATCCATATGCGAGCGCTTTTAGAATAGCCATGATGTTGTCCTTTCAACAATGAGACACCTGCAGTCCGGCATCCGTCACATCGCCATCCGGGCCAGCGTGACGGCAAACGGAATGGCGGTGAGGAGAGATCGGCATCGGAGAATTCCATAATACATTCATTTAATTTATATGTTTTATGTAACAAGGAAATTTGCTATTTGCAACATGCGATTTGAATGTTTTCGGAGAAACCATGCGCCTGAACCAAGCAAGCGATTTCGCCCTAAGGGTACTGATGTTGCTGGCCAATGAGAAAGAGCCAATCACGGTGGAGGAAATCGCCCAGCGATTGCAACTGGTTAAATCTCACGTGATGAAAATCGTCGCCAAGCTGGTGAAGGCCGGAATTCTGGAATCACACCGCGGCCGGACCGGCGGTATAAGCCTCGGAAAACCGCCAGCCCAGATCATGGTCGGTGATGTCGTCCGGGAGATTGAAGCCGATCTGGCAATTGTCGAATGCATGCTCGACAAGGAATGCGGTTGCGTGTTTTCTCCAAGATGCAAGCTGAAAGGCGTCATGGCTGATGCCAGATCCGCATTCCTCGACGTACTCGACACCCGATCGCTGCAATCGATTGTGATGCAGCCGTAACATCTGAACCCGGCCGGCCAAACGTCACCGGTCAGGCGGATCAGCCGCGATGGTGCCAACCACCAACATCACATGGACCTGAAGGCACAACCCCTTGTTGCAGGGGGGTCGTAGGTGCACAGTGTCATTCGCGGGATGATCGGCAGTTGCTGGGGGGCAGTTTCAAGGGAAGACCATGGTCTTTCTTTTCGTTCTGGCATGGCTGGAAGACCGCTCCTGTTGACCGGGCAAGAGGAGGGAATGGTATTGGCGGAGCTTGTCTTCACATTTGAGATGGGCGTGGTGGCGGCAACGCTGGCTTTCACTATTTTCCTGTTTGTTTCCGAGATCATACGCATCGACCTGGCCGCCATCCTGATCCTGGTTCTGCTGGGACTTTTGAGTTACGTGCCCGGCCTGGACAATCTCGCCGACCCGACCAGGCTGTTTGACGGCTTTGCGTCAAACGCGGTTATCTCGATCATCGCGGTGATGATTGTAGGTGCCGGCCTCGACAAGACCGGCATCATGAACAAGGTCGCCGCCACAATCCTGAAACGCGGCGGCACCACCGAAGCACGGGTCTTGCCCATTGTATCGGGCACCGTTGGAGTGATTTCCAGCTTTCTGCAGAATGTAGGGGCCGCGGCGCTGTTCCTTCCGGTCGTCAGCCGTATCTCCGCCCGGACCGGCATTGCGCCGGGCCGGCTGCTGATGCCGATGGGGTTTTGCGCCATCCTCGGCGGCACCATGACAATGGTCGGATCGTCGCCCTTGATCCTGCTCAACGACCTGATCCAAACGGCCAACGCCAACCTGCCTGCAACCCAGAAGATGCAACCGTTCGGGCTGTTTTCGGTAACACCCATCGGCCTTGCCCTGATCGTGACCGGCATTGCCTATTTCCTGCTTCTGGGGCGCTGGGTGCTGCCCGGTGGCCAGACCAAGATGAATGTGTCCGCAGGCCAGGGCACGTCGGATTATCTGGAACGGGTATATGGCCTACAGGCTGACGTGTTCGAGGTCGATGTGCCAGCCAACAGCCCGCTGGTCGGACAACAACTGGCCGACATCAACCTCAACAACAACCTTTACATCATCAGCACCTACCTCAAGGGCAAGGTATCGATGGTACAGGTTCTAACGGCAGAGATCGAAGCACCGTGCCGTCTGGCAATCATCGGAAAAAGATCCGTCGTTGCCAGGTTCGCCGACAAGAACAACCTGCGGATGCGGCCGGAACTGGATGTGTTCAGCGAGGAATTTGCGCTGACAAATGCAGGCATTGCGGAAGTCGTGGTACCGCCGGGATCAGGCGTTATCGGCAAATGCCCGCGCGACCTGCTGCTGCGCAAGACCACCGGCCTCAGCCTGCTGGCCATTTATCGCGGCGAGGAAATCCTGAGCCACGTGGAAACCGAAGATCACGAACCAACCGCAATCGGACTGGTGGAGTTCCAGGCCGGTGACATGCTGGTTGCACATGTCAAATGGGATATGCTGACACGGCTCAAACAGGACCGTTCGTGGGTTGTGGTCACCTCCGACTACCCACAGGAAGAATTGCGCCCGCAGAAGGTCAGTTGGGCGCTAGGGTTCTTTTTGCTTTCCCTGTCGATGATCCTGTTTACTGATGTGCGCCTGTCGCTGTGCCTGCTGACCGGCGCGGTGGGCATGCTGCTGACCAGGGTATTGAGCATCGACGAGGCCTACCACTCGGTCGGCTGGAACACGGTGTTCCTGCTGGCCAGCCTGATCCCGCTTGGCCAGGCGGTGCAGAACACCGGCACTGCTGCATGGCTCGCCCAGCAGATCCTGATCATTCTCGATGGCTGGCCGGTGTGGTCGTTGCAGGTCGGGATAGCGGTCCTGGCGACCGTGTTCTCGCTGGTGATGTCCAACGTCGGCGCCACGGTTCTGCTGGTACCGCTGGCGGTGTCAATTGCGGTTGCGGCAGGTGCCGACCCTGCCCTGTTTGCGCTGACCGTGGCGATCTCGACCTCAAACTCGTTCATCATTCCGACCCACCAGGTCAACGCCCTGATCATGGGGCCGGCCGGCTACAAAGTCATAGATTTCGTCAAGAGCGGCGGCATCATGACAATCCTGTTTCTGATCGTCTCGCTGGTCATGCTGAATGTCGTCTTCTGATCTTCCACCGACAATTCCCAAGCATAAAGCCAGTCAGGATTGTTACAGGTTCGGGAGTTCGTGCTGAAAACAAACGGCGATGCCCGGATTACAATCACTACCGGTGCAAATCCGCCATCGTCTGCCTCCAAATCCCTTGTGCCATTTACCACACCATTCGGCGTAATTGTCGGCCACGAAATCATTGAAACCGGCATTTTGGGTGCTGTCGCCTTCAATCTGCATGTTACCGTCCTGAGAAAAAATCAGGCACTGTGGCAGCAGTTCCTGTGATGCCGTTTCACGGAACTGGATTTGCGCCCGGCCATCTGAACGCGCAACAACTTCTGATACGAAAAAGCTGCCGGTGTCGTAGGGCTGTTTTTCGTTACCTTCGAAGTATATCACTTCCAGGGGAACCGGTCTGTTTGTCCCGAATTTTCTCACTATGGGAAAACTCTCGATCTTTCCGGGATATTCCAGGTCGTCGTGTACTTTCTTGTCCATTTTGCATCCACCTTCTGAACCATGTGACTTTGAACAATGAACGGGATACGCCCATACAAGACGGCGTTCCCGTCTGCAAAAGCAACTGCCCGGCGCATTGCACAAATGTCAGCGTGGTCAGGATTTCTGCCTGGTTTTGTTGCGCTCTACTCGATCTGCACGTGGAACCTCGGCAATGGAACCTGCCTGCCGGCGCAAGCCGCTGATGCTCTTCCGATCTCCAGTCTACGGATGCGGCTGTTTAAGTCGGTGGCAAAAATCACCGATTGCCTGTTCGCAGCCCACGGCACGCTCGCGCGGAGAGTTCTTGCCCCACGCGATGCTTGCAAAGTTGCAGCGAGCGGTTTTTTCAGACAGCATTGCCGGGTCGGAAAGGTTGCACCAGCACAGTCCGTGCGGCTTTCCTGATCGCGTTGATCATGTGACTGGTGGTAATGGACTTGTCGGGAGCACGCCTATGAAAATTGATGGCAACTGCCTGTGCGGCCACATCAGATACAAAGCGGTGATCGACCCGTCCATGGTGGCCATCTGCCATTGCAAGGACTGCCAGACCCATTCCGGCACTGCCTACGGCATCGTCGTGGGGGTTGTGGACCAGCAGTTCGAGCTGCTGCAGGGAAAATTGAAGACATACGAGAAAACCGCCGATAGCGGCACCATCAGGGCGCTGGCCTTCTGCCCGGAATGCGGCACGCGAATACACGCCACCACGCCCGGCGACAGTGCAAAATTTTTCGGCCTCAGGGTGGGCACCATAAACCAGCGTGACCAGCTGAAGCCGACCGTGCAGGCCTGGAACGGATCGGCACTGGACTGGGTGCATGATCTAAGCAGCATCCCGCGGAAAGACCAGCAGTCGACGTCTAAGTAACCGAGTATCTATCGATGACCCATAGCCAGGTTCCGTCACTTTGCCGCCGGGCGACTTCAGCGGTGACGCTGCCGTCGGGAAGATGGGTTGAGGTGAGCGCCAGGTCTCCGCTGATGACCGCCGGGCTCTGTTTGCCAGAAGCATATTTTTTGCCCGTTGCCGTGAACTCCACGAACAAGGCGCGGATCGCCTGCCTGCCAAGCGTCAACTGCCCCTCACCGCTGTCGAGTACAGCGTCGATCTCATACAGCGCCGCCATTCCATCGACATCCCCAACCCACTGCCGTTCTATCAGCAAGCGTTCCAGATCCTGAGGATCGCTAGCCAGTTCACAGCTTACTTTACTGGTCATCACAACACTCCTCTCACGGTGGCATCTGTAACGACCATTGTTCCAAATCTTAGCAAATGCAAATACCCAGTCATGCGGGACGGCTCATTTGCCGATATCCTGATCAGCTGCGTGGGATGTCAGGCAGGTGGCCTAAAGAAGAAGACGGTCCAGCAAAAACAACGCACCGGTCTGATGGCCGGTGCGTTGTCCGTCAAATTCGTTACCGAAGCTGCCTACTTCGTATTGCGGTCAAGGAAGCCGATCATGCGGCGGCCGATCCTGGTGCCGAATTCCTCAAGGGCAAAGTGGCCGGTATCCAGCAACTCAAACTGCAGGTTCTTCAGGTCGCGCTTGTAGGGGTGGGCACCTGCTGCCGGGAAGATGTGGTCATTCTTGCCCCACATCAACAGGGCCGGCACCTGGTGCTTGCGGAACAGGGCCTGCCATTTCGGGTATTCCGGTACGTTGGTGCCGTAATCCAGAAACAGTTCAAGCTGCACTTCCTGATTACCCTCACGGTCCAGCAGGTATTGCACGTGCCAGTAATTGTCCGGGCTGATCTGCTCGGGCTTCTGTGTGCCGTGGGTGAACTGCCATTTGGTGGCGTCCAGCTTCAGGAACCCGCGCAGCTTGTCGGCGTTTTCCGCCGACGGGTCAGCCCAGTAGGCCTTGAGCGGATCCCAGAACTCACCGAGGCCTTCTGCATACGCGTTGCCGTTCTGTATAACGAAGCCTGACACCCGTTCCGGATGCTGGGCAAACATCCGGAAGCCGACTGGTGCGCCGTAGTCCATCAGGTAGACCGCATAACGATCGACCTTCTTGATATCCAGCAGCCTGGTCATCATGCCTGCGAGGTTGGCAAACGAATACTCGAAATCTTCAGCTGCCGGCATGTCCGATGCGCCGAAGCCGGGATAATCAGGAGCGATTACATGATATTTCGCAGCCAGTTGCGGAATGAGGTTGCGAAACATGTGCGACGAGGTCGGAAAACCATGCAGAAGCAGGATGGTCGGCCGTGAGGGGTCACCGGCTTCGCGGTAAGCCACCTTGACGCCGTCTATGGTTTCAGAGCGAAACGAGACCTGCTCATGCTGGATGGTGACGACTGCATCAGCTGCAAGGGCCGGAGACGGCAGCAACACAGGCGAGGCAAATGAAAGGGCCAGCAGGCTGGCGCCGATGAGAGTTTTCAGGGAACGGGGCATTTTGGTGTCCTCCTTTCGAGGGCTGGTTGGACGAAGCATCTGTTGATGCCTGTTGGCGAATCGCTGGTCAGGAGCCTTGGCCAAGCGCGATTTTCAGGTCTCTGTTCTGCTCCTGGAGACGGGCAATCTCCTCGCGAACCGGCTGCAATTGCGCTTCCAGTTCATCAAGGGTCAGTCGTTGCGGAATGTGCTGCGGGCAGTTCCAGTCGAGCGCTTCAACGGTGATGACCACCGCGCGCTCAGACAGGCCCCGATAGCCCTCGTGCTTCAATTGCGCGATCAGCTCCGGGTCCTGCCTGGCATCAACCAGGCGCGCCCTGCCCCAGATCTTGAGGCGCCGGCGGTTGGGATAATCAACCAGGATCAGCGATACACGGTCGTTCTCGGTTAGGTTGCCGACGCTCAGATATTGCCGGTTACCACGAAAATCCGCGTAAGCAATGGTGGTATCGTCAAGCACCTTGAGGAAACCTGCAGGACCGCCCCTGAATTGCACATAGGGCCATCCGGTTTCCGATACCGTTGCCTGGAAAAAGCCGTCCATCCGGGAAACGAACTCCGCCTCGGCAGGGCCAATCCGGTCACCACGATCAGCGTCGGGATGCAGGAACTTTGCATAGCTGTCGGCTGATCCCTGGCGTTCCTGAACAGCCAGGACGGACGGGGTGAAACTGATTTCTGCAAATGCACGTGACATGATGCGCCTTTCGGTTGCCGATCATCTGATCGCTCGCGTTGATCCAGTGACTGCAAAATAAGCCCTTTCAAAAAACATTTGAATTAGCGTAATATTGAATTATCTATTCCAATAATTGGAACAATAAATGGACAAGTTTCGCGCCATCCAGGTGTTCATATCCGTCGCCGACAACCGGGGGTTTGCAGCCGCCGCGCGCAGCCTGAGCATGTCACCGCCTGCTGTCACCCGCGCCGTCTCCATGCTTGAAGAAAGCCTCGGGACGCCATTGTTCGTGCGCACGACCCGCTCGGTTCGCCTGACGGAAAACGGCGAACGGTTCCTGGAAGATGCCAGGCGTATTCTGCTTGATCTCGAAGAGGCGCAGGACGCAGCCGTCGGCACCCATGCAGCCCCGCGCGGGGAACTGCATATCACCGCACCGGTACTGTTCGGTCGTATGTACGTCATCCCGATATTAAGCGATTTTCTGAACCTGCACCCGCAACTGAGCGCCCGCACCCTGTTTGTCGACCGGGTGGTAAACCTGGTTGATGAAGGACAGGATGTGGCCATCCGCATCGGGGCATTGCCGGATTCGTCACTGGTTGCAGTGCGCTGCGGGACGGTGCGCCAGATGATGGTCGCCTCACCCGACTATATTGCCAGACACGGGTTGCCGACACTGCCGGAAGGCCTTGCCAATCACCAGATCATCCAGGCTACGGGCAACACTCCCGGCAATGACTGGAAGTTTCAGCACAACGGCAAGCCGATTTCGGTCCGGCTGAAGCCGCGGGTGCGCATGAATACCAACGACGCAGTCATTGAGCTGATCCTTCGCGGCGGCGGTGTTTCAAGGCTGCTGTCCTATCAGGTGGCGCCGTACCTTGCCGACGGGCGATTGCAGCCAGTGCTTGAAACATTTGAGGTGCCGGCACAACCTGTTCACGTCGTGCATCAGGAAGGCCGCCTGGTATCTGCCAAGGTTCGGGCATTTGTTGATTATATGGTGCAACACCTGCGGGAAGACATTGCCGTCCAACTGGGTTAAGGCGTTCGGGACCTTTGCACCATTGCCCCCGTAGTTGGATGGAAGAGGATCACAGTGACTCTAGCCGAAAGGCGGAACGTCCCTTTTCAGATCGGGTTCCTGGTGGGAAAATGTCAGCGACACTGTCCCGCGCACATCAGTTGCGTCGGCGACCGGAAGATCTCCTTCAATATGCGTCTTCAGGCCCTTCTCCCGCAGGGCTGCCTGAAATTTCTGGAGTGAACTCGACGGTAATTCAAAATTTACGGTTGCCGCGATGTTTGAGAAAAACGACTGATCAACAATCCAACCGCTCGCCTCCGAAACAGCGTCACACACCTGTGAAATGGCAGTGTTTCTGTTCGCTGAAGTGAAGATGCTGAAACGGGCGAATTTCATCTGTACGATTGTCTCATGGCGCATCTGTTGAATGCAAGCCGGGCCATTTCGGACACGTGCAGGAGTTGCAGGATTGCCGCAATTCTTGCGGTGCCTTGACCTGTATCAACAAAGCCGGCCGACAGATGGCACAAGCTCCAACAGTGTGCCAGCGTTACCCTTGGAGAGTCGACGCCTCGACTTCGAGACGCTCCAAAGGGTCGAATTAAAAATAAGATTTTCTAATCTCTACAATCAGCAAATACGATTTCAACTAATGACACGCATTTGCTATAAATCTGGCAACAAGGACAGGGAGGAGTACATGTCCAAAAAGCCCGGCAGAACAATCGCCGACGGCACATTGATCGCAAACATCCCGAGCAATCAGAATACCAACGCACCGGTCCGGTTTTGTTGTTGGGCATTCAGGTTGTGGACTGGCTGACCGCGAACTGGACATTTCACTCTCGTGCACCCTTGTCACATCGCAGGCCACGATTACCTGGATGACTTTCAAAGGCATCCACTATCACCGTCAACGGAACAGAAAACACATCATGATCGGAGACAAAAATGAATGATATGAGCGGCAGTAAGTGCCCCGTAATGAGCGGATCCAATGCCCAAAAGGCAACCGGCAGTACCGCGAACCAGCACTGGTGGCCGAACCAGCTGAACCTGAAGATGCTGCACCAGAACTCATCTATGATCGACCCGATGGGCGAGGCATTCAACTATGCCGAGGAATTCAAGAGTCTCGACCTGGCCGCAGTCAAGCAGGACATCGTGGCCTTGATGACGGATTCACAGGAATGGTGGCCGGCCGATTACGGACACTACGGACCGTTCTTCATCCGCATGGCATGGCACAGCGCGGGCACCTACCGGACCTATGACGGCCGTGGCGGCGCGTCTTCCGGTTCACAGCGCTTTGCACCACTGAACAGCTGGCCGGACAATGGCAACCTGGACAAGGCCCGCGCCTTGCTGTGGCCGGTCAAACAGAAATACGGCCGCAAACTCTCGTGGGCCGACCTGATGGTCCTGACCGGCAACTGCGCACTTGAATCCATGGGCTTCAAGACATTCGGATTTGCCGGCGGGCGCGCAGACGTCTGGGAACCGGAAGAAGACATTTACTGGGGCCCTGAAACCACCTGGCTGGGCGACGAGCGCTATAGCGGCGACCGCGAGCTTGCCAACCCCCTCGGTGCCGTCCAGATGGGTCTGATCTACGTGAACCCGGAAGGCCCGAACGGCAACCCGGATCCGGTCGCATCCGGCCGGGACATTCGTGAGACATTCGCCCGCATGGCAATGAACGACGAGGAAACCGTTGCCCTTACCGCCGGCGGACACACCTTCGGCAAGGCACATGGTGCCGGTGATCCGGAACAATTTGTCGGCCGTGAACCTGAGGGCGCCGGCATTGAAGAACAGGGCCTGGGCTGGAAGAACACCATGGGCAGCGGCAAGGGCGGCGACACCATCACCAGTGGTATCGAAGGTGCCTGGACGCCAACCCCGATTACCTGGGACAACAGCTATTTCGACACGCTGTTCGGGTATGAGTGGGAACTGACGAAAAGCCCAGCCGGTGCCAACCAGTGGACGCCGACGGACGCGTCAGCCGCGAGCACAGTGCCGGACGCACACGATGGCGGCAAAACCCATGCCCCGATGATGACCACGGCGGACATGGCCATGCGCATGGATCCGGCCTATGAGAAAATTTCAAGGCGCTTCCACCAGAACCCGCACGAATTCGCAGATGCGTTTGCCAGGGCCTGGTACAAGCTGACCCATCGCGACATGGGCCCGGTATCGCGCTATCTCGGCGCTGAGGTTCCCGAAGAAGAACTGCTGTGGCAGGACCCTGTTCCTGCAGCCGACCATGACCTGATCGGGGCGCAGGATATCGCTGACCTCAAGGCCAGGCTTCTTGCTTCAGGCCTGTCGGCTTCACAACTGGTGTCGACCGCGTGGGCCTCGGCGGCTACTTTCCGCGGCAGTGACAAGCGCGGCGGTGCCAACGGCGCCCGCATTCGGCTCGCTCCGCAGAAAGACTGGGAGGTCAACAACCCGGCCCAGCTGGCAAGCGTGCTGAAGACCCTGGAAGGCATCCAGAGTGACTTCAATTCGGACGGCACCAAAGTCTCGCTGGCCGACCTGATCGTCCTGGGCGGATGTGCAGCTGTCGAACAGGCGGCGAAGAATGCAGGCCACGATGTAACCGTGCCGTTCTCGCCCGGACGCACGGACGCCACACAGGACCAGACAGACGTGGAGTCATTTGCGGTACTTGAGCCTGCCGCAGACGGTTTCCGCAACTATCTCAAAGGTGGCCAGGGCCGTTCGCCGGAAGAACTCCTGGTGGACCGCGCCCAGCTGATGACCCTGACGGCGCCGGAAATGACGGTTCTCGTCGGTGGCCTGCGTGTTTTGAACACCAATGCTGACGGATCCAGCCACGGTGTCTTCACCGACAAGTCCGATACATTGAGCAACGACTTCTTCGTCAACCTGCTCAGCAGGGACACCAACTGGGAGCCGTCTTCGGCATCCGCTGAGGTGTTCGAGGGCAAAGACCGCGCATCCGGCAAGGACAAATGGACCGGAACCCGTGTCGACCTCGTTTTCGGTTCAAACTCGCAACTGCGTGCCCTGGCCGAAGTCTACGGATGCGAAGACGCGCAGCAGAAGTTTGTCAGCGATTTCGTGGCAGCCTGGGGCAAGGTGATGAACCTTGACCGCTTCGATCTTGCCTGAGGTGACCTGGTCACCGTGACGTAGTTCGAACAATCAATCAGGGCGGCGTTTCAATTGAATTTGGAACGCCGCCCTGGCTTATGCCCATGACCGGTGAGTGAGCACTAGATCAGTATAGTTTTTGATTGAATCAATCAAAAACCATAAAACTGATCGCTTTCAAAATGCTAGAGCAACTTTATGGGTTCAATTGAACTCATGTTGCTCTAGTGGTGTTGCGGCAGTTCGCTGAACGACTTTCCTTCGGCGATAAATCGCGCAGCAAGGACCAGTGCGCCCATGGTGAAGTCCTTGCCGTGTGCTTCGATCATCTCGCCGGAAAGCTCGGCCAGTTTCTCGAAAAACCGGTCCTTGTCCTGTTGTTCCTGTGACTTTTTCTCAGTCATGTGTGCGATCCTTTCTCAGGCTTGTTTGGCTGTGGACATCATTTGAACAATTGCTCGGGTATCGAAATGATCGCCGCGACATCGTTGCTGGTAGCAAGGACCAGGTGTCTGCCGTCGAGCGTCCACGCAAGATTTGTAATTGCGCCGCGATCCTCACTGTTCAGCACCAGTTCGTCACGCGCACCCAGCTGCATGACGACCACCAGCCCGTTTTTGTACCCCGCTGCAACCAGGTTGCGATCAGGATGACTGGTCACGGCACTTACCGGAACCAGGCCGGTCGTGCCGCTTTCCAGGGCGCCTGAGCTGCGGTCTTCCAGGGGAGCCTGGTCCATCGACCATGCCGCGACCCGGTAGGCACCGGATGTCACAAGTGCATCGACCTTCGTGTTCCAGTCTATGGCGTTGACCGGTTCAGGATAGTCAGTCAGGGCGTTGGTATTCCCGCCCCTGACATCTATCAACTGGAACCCTCCGTCCGCCAGCGGAACTGCCAGCCAGCGGCCATCCGGGCTCCAACTGGGGGTTCCGGGTTTTCCAGGAAATACAAAGTCGGCCAGCTTCCGGCCTTTGGTCTGCATCGACCAGATGGTCAGGCCATTTTCATGTGCGACCGCAATGCTGTCACCGGCAGGCGCACACTTGATTGCCGATATAGCGCCGACCTGCTCTATGGTCAGTCCGGTTGCAAGTTCGCCGCCCTCAAGCAGTGTCACCGTGCTGCCGCCGGCAATGGCCAGACATTGACTTATAGAGCAATAGTCCGTGGCCGTGACCGGCGCCTCTACTGCAATGCCAAGGTCAGTCTTTTCCCCTTCGGCGGACACTCGGTAAAAGGGGCCGCCGGGAGCGCCGGTGATAAAGTCCGCCGTCCCAAGCTGACCGAGAAGCAATGGCGCGTCGGTTTCCACATCAACTGATATCAGCGGCCTGGCAGGCGCCGTCCTCGGCCGGATGGCGGTTCGCCCGTCCTCTGCGTTCACATGCACACGCTGTTCGATCGGGTCGTTGTCAGCCACCGGTGCAATGGCGACAGCTGCATCACCCAGGCAATAGGCAATGGCGCTCTGGTCCGCATTGAAGATCATTGAGCTGATCGATGCACCGGTGGTCCAGGTACGGGCAAGCAGCTCAAACAGTGTTTGTGGCGCAGTGTCTTGTTTACTCATGGCTTCAACTCCAGTTCAGTTGCGCTGCGGACAGACGCTCGTTCGCATTCAAAGTGCGGCCAGCTTTCGGTCCAGTTCCTCGACTTCCCGTTCAAACCTCATTCGCTCCGCGTCGCACTGTTCCATCTCTGAAATGAGCTGCGCTTCAAGAGCACGGGATTGGGCGTACTCGGCGCGCAGAGCGGTGTCGGCGGTGTCTTCATGCACACTCTCGGCACAGCGTTGCACATCCAGGCGCACTCCCATCAGGTGTTGCGATTGCTGCAGGTGCTGTGCGTTCAATTGCGAGATTTTCAATGTGATATCCAACCTGTGCTGGAAAATTTCCTGTATCTCCCTGGAAGTTTCAGTCATGGCGCATCACCACGCTTGGCCTGCTGCACTGCACGTTCTTCGGCAATGGCGGCAAGGATGGAGTGCAGACCATCCATGTCGGAGAGGAACTGGCGCTCTGCAACGGCGATGTAGGACGACAGCGAATCCCACAGATCAACCCGGAACAGTTTCATCGGGTCACCAACCAGTTTTTCAAATTCACGAACCGAAAACTGGTGCTGTAACCCGACGCCGGTTGCCACAAATTCCGTGAGCTCGCTGGCATGGGTTTCGATGAACGGCAGCAGCAGCGGATGATCGTCAAAAGAGACGTCGCGCTTGTCCAGTTCCAGGCGTATGAAATTCTGAAAATGCTCCTGTAAAAAATTTCTGCTTTCGCCAAGAATTCTGATTGAGAAAACGATGTCCCGATCTGCCCGCGCGAGAATTTTCTCCGCCACGCCGTGGCTGCCGGATTGCAGATCGGAGAGTTTTTTTCCAGTTGGCATGACGCACAATCCTGCTTTCCGTTACACCTGCACCCCGATAAATAACTCATATTTTTCAATATATTATCCGAGCGTCCATTAAATTTATGGTGCCCGGCACAGGTCACGTACAGAAGAATTTCCGACGTGTTTTTCAAACCTATTTGATCTCAATCAGGATGCGTCAATTTTAAAAAGAGGCAACAACAATATTTCCGATTTTCAATTGAAGGTGCTTTTTTCACACCCGACGGCGACTGCTTTCCGTGCCTGGTCCAACCATCCTTTGAGCACTCACCGGAAGGGTCAAAACAGCGCTTTCAAAATTCGGAAAATCACCCCCCGACAGAGCCCCTGTTTTGAGCTGTGTCCGCCAGTGCGAAATACACCTGGCGCATTGCATGTCGATGTAGCTCCAGCCAATCCGGCCGTGTCATCTGCTGCGTACGATTGTCGCGATACAATCGTCCGATAATCGGACGAATTCTGAACTCCTTCCGAAATGAAAGCGCTGATATTCGGTGTTTTCGAGTTTGGCACGCCCCTTGCAGCGTTAACCTTAATCAACGAACCCCGCGACCATACCGCAGGGGTCATAAGAACGAAGAGTGGGAGGAATTTGCGTGGAGGTCTGAGCCACAGATGTGCCGATAGTCCAACCCGACAATTTTGGATTTTCGACCGTTCATGGCCTTGTCATCGTGCACGCCGGTTGCAACCGGCGAAATTGCTTTCTCCCAAATCTTTGCCGAACTGCCGGGTCTGCTTTTGCGCAGACCGACTTTCGATTTGTGCGCGCACACAAGGTGCAGAAGTAATTTGGAACGAGATGGAGAAACTGGAGATGTCCAAGACACTTACTCTGAATAAAATCACTTCGCAGCGTGGGATTTCGGTTGGTGACGCAGCGGCGAAGATTGCCGATTTGGGTTGGAACCCATCCTATGTTCAAGAAGCGATGACCTATCCCACCGACTACAAGATTACCAAGACCCCCAAAGATCCCATGAAACAGGTCCTGCGGTCCTATTTCCCCATGGAAGAGGAAAAGGACAACCGGGTTTACGGCGCGCTTGACGCGGCCCTTCGCGGCGACATGTTCCGCAATGTCGAACCACGCTGGATCGAATGGATGAAGCTGTTCCTGGCGATCATCCCATTCCCTGAAATTTCCGCTGCCCGTTCGATGGCAATGGTGGCGCGACTGACGCCGGGTGAAGAACTGCGTACCGGATTTACCATGCAGATGGTCGATGAATTCAGGCATTCGACGATCCAGATGAACCTGAAAAAATGGTACATGGAAAACTATATTGATCCTGCCGGGTTCGACATCACCGAAGAAGCGTTCGGCAAATGCTACGCCACCACCATCGGCCGCCAGTTCGGCGAAGGTTTCCTGACCGGCGATGCCATTACGGCCGCCAGCATCTACCTGACCATTGTCGCGGAAACGGCCTTCACCAACACATTGTTCGTGGCCATGCCGTCGGAAGCCGCCCGCAATGGCGACTATGCCCTGCCGACGGTTTTCCTGTCGGTGCAGTCCGATGAAAGCCGCCATATCGGCAATGGCCACTCCATGCTGATGTCGATGCTGAAAGAACCGGAAAACTACCAGCTTCTCGAGCGCGACATGAAATATGCGTTCTGGCAAAACCATGCCATCGTCGATGCCGCCATCGGGACGTTCATCGAATATGGCACCACCAACCGCGACAAGGACAAGGAATCCTATGCGGAAATGTGGCACCGCTGGATTTTCGAAGACTACTACCGCACCTACATGCTGCCGCTTGAAAAGTATGGCGTCAAAATCCACCACGACGACGTTCACGAAGCCTGGAAGCGCATCACCGAGAAGATGTACGTGCACACGGTGGCACAGTTCTTCGCCGTCGGCTGGCCGGTCAACTTCTGGCGCATCGAAGCCCAGACCGAAAAGGACTTCGAGTGGTTCGAGCACAAGTATCCCGGCTGGTATGCCAAGTTCGGCGAATTCTGGAAGTGGTACGAGAAGCTGAGCCACAAGGGCTCCAAGGTAGTCACGTTCAATGAAGAGGTCGGATACGTGTATCCGCATCGTTGCTGGAGTTGCCTGGTGCCGTGTCTCATTCGTGAAGACATCGTGGTCGATGAAATCGACGGTCAGCTGCACACCTTCGCCCATGAGAATGACCGCTGGACCGCGGTCGAAGCATTCGCCGATGAGTACCAGGGCCGCCCGACACCGGCGATGGGGCGTTTCAGCGGCAAACGCGAATGGGAAACCCTGTACCACGGGGTCGATCTGGCCGATGCCATAGTCGATCTGAACTTCGTTCGCTCAGATGGAAAAACCCTCATACCTCAGCCTCACCTGCGTTTCGACGACAAGGAAATGTGGACGCTCGACGATGTGCGCGGCCACACCCTGATGTCACCGCTGAAGCTGTTGCGCGACATGTCTCCAGCTGATCGCGAACAGCACCTGGCTGACTACAGAGCCGGTTTCACCATCAACAAGTGCAATTGACCCGTTGATTGCACGGGCGGGAACCGCTTACCCATCCCACCGCCGGTTCCCGCCCAGGCCCATAGTTTTTAAACAAATCAACAAGTTGAACTCCCCTGGAAGGCTTCAAGCAACATGACGGACACATATACAGTGCTGCTTCAGCCGGTTGGCGTGGAGTTCGAGGCTGAAGACGGCGAGACCATCCTCGATGCTGCGTTCCGCCAGGGCATCAGCCTGCCGCATGGTTGCAAGGAAGGGCAGTGTTCGGCCTGCAAGTCCATTCTCCTGGACGGCGATGTTGAACTGAAGAAGCACTCAACCTTTGCGCTGAGTGAAACAGAACGCGATGCCGACCATGTCCTTCTGTGCTGCAGCCTTGCCGAAAGCGATGTTGAAATCGAGCTGCTCAATTTCGACGAGGAACTGCTCTCCAAGTCCATCGCCGTCAAAGAATTCGCGGGCGCCATTACCGGTATCGAGAAGCTGACATCAGACATTCGGCAAGTGGATATCGAGCTCGAGAGACCCCTCAAATTCTGGGCTGGCCAATATGTCGAGATCACGGTCACAACGTCGCAAGGGCAGACGATTACGCGCTCGTTCTCCATGGCAAATTCGCCGCTCGAAGCCGAAAAACTCAGGTTCATCATTAAAAAATATCCGGAAGGAAAGTTCTCCAACGAACTCGACGAAGGCGGCATCCGGATCGGAGCCAAAGTCACCGTCAAAGGACCCTACGGAAGCTGCTTCCGGCGCGAAGCAAGACAAGGACCCCTGATACTGGTTGGAGCAGGTTCCGGCATGTCGCCGATCTGGGCCATCCTGAACGATCACCTCGCCAGCGGTGAGCAACGTGACGTCCATTTTTTCTATGGCGCACGCACCCGGGCTGATCTGTTCTACCTTGACGAGATCAGCAGCCTGACCGCTGCGAACCCCAGCCTCAAATTCATTCCGGTGCTTTCCGAAGCCTCAGACGATACCGGCTGGAACGGTGAAAAAGGGTTCGTGCATGAAGTTGTCGATGCACATCTCAAAGAGCTCGATGTGGACGGCAACGGCGATGTCTATGCCTGCGGACCGCCACCGATGGTCGATGCGCTCATGCCCGTCTTGTTCATGCACGACTTTGATGGCGACCGCACGTTCGTCGACCGCTTCACCATAGCCAACGAGGCCGATGAACTGCAGCAGAAACTGGAGGCTGTCAGCCGCTGAAGATGAATTCCATGCCTGCAAGCATGTCTGCAAAAACGAAACCGTAACCCAAGGGAGATCAAAATGCCTGCAACATCAAGCTCAGTTGGATCCGGCGCCGCAGGTGCCGCTGTCTTCGCCGATTCAGACAGTCGCAAGTACCGTTACTTCGACCCTCGCGGCAAGCGTGCCTCACACTATGAGGACATGACGGTTGACGTACAACCGGATCCCGAACGTTACCTGATCCAGGACTGGATCATTGCGTTTCCCAATGGCGAGGGCGCTTACGACAAGTCGGCCACCAAGGCGCTAAGTTCAAACTGGCATGCTTTCCGGGCGCCGGACCAGGAATGGGAACGCACCCACTATCAGCGCCAGTCAAAGATCGAGAGCCTGATCCAGGGCGTCATCTCGAACGCCCGCAAGTTCGGCGTGCATCGCAAGTTCGACAAAACCTGGTGCAAGGTCCTGCAAAACCAGCTCGGAGCGTGGAAACACGCCGAATTCGGGCTTGGCACATCGCTGATGCAGGCGCAGCGCTACGGCTACACCCAGATGATCAACAATGCGACGTTGACCAACTCGTCCTACAAACTGCGCCTGGCGCAGGACATTACCCTGTACCTGGCCGAGATCGGTCTGGACATAGACGGCTGGGATGACAGCGCCGGCAAGAAAACCTGGCTGGAAGATTCCATGTGGCAGGGAACCCGTGAGTTCATCGAAACCATCATGGGTGCGGAAGATTACCTGGAACAGTACTTCGCCATCAATGTGGTGTTTGAGCCGCTGGTGGGTGAATTGTTCCGCTCCGGTTTCATGGTCCAGGTCGCGGCTGCCAACGGCGACTCCATCACACCGCCGGTGATCTCTGCGGCAGAAGCCGACTATGAACGCAACCTGGCCAACACGATCGACCTGATGGACCTTCTGATCAGGGATGAAGTGCATGCCGCGCACAACAAGAAGCTGTTTTCCGGATGGCTCAAGAAGTACGAGGCGCTGGCCGACAAGGCAGCAACCGGCCTGCAACCTGTCTGGTCGCAACCGCACTCCAAACCGATTTCATTCTCCGACGTCCAGGAAGCCGCAAGAGAACGCTTCGGCAAGATCAAAGGCGAGCTCGGTCTCTAAACCCCAACAATTACCAACAGGAACAAGCACCATGTCTACAGTAGCAAGAGACGCCACGCGGCAGAATATCTTCAAGGATATGAAGCACATCAAATTCGAGGACACGATCTCTCATCAGTGTGGCGTGACCATGAGTGACTCTGTCGAGGCGCGCGCCATTGCGGAATACAAGGACCAGGACCCGGATGTCACGGTCACCTACCAGCCGGCGCTGATCCGCATCGACGGTGAAGGCCAGCTGGTTTTCAAGATGTCCGAAATTTCGGAGTTTCTCGGCAAGGAAATGACCGCCGAAACGTTTGAGGTCAATTCTTCAACCCACTACGGCCGGATGGTCCGGGTGGATGACGACACCATCATTCTGTTCGGCGACATGGAAGCAATGCGCTCCTACATCGAATGAGCGGACTACCTGCAGCACGCGCCCGTCCGTCCGGGCGTGCGTTGCGCGCATTCCCGCCACCGTCAGTTACGCAAGTTTCTATTTGAAGGATCACTCTCATGTACAAGACACCCGAAGGCAAAGAGATTTTTGTTGTCGACGGCCATACGCACTTCTGGGATGGCAGTCCGCAAAATCAGTCGAACATTCACGGCAAGCAGTTCATCGACTGCTTCTATGCCTATCACTCCGCGCTCAGCCCTCCCGAAGAAATCTGGGAAAAATCGCAGTTCGAAAAGTACACCGAAAACCAGCTTTACAACGATCTGTTTATCAACGGACCGGATGACGTGGCGATCGTGCAGTCCACATATTTGCGGGACTTTTACAAGAACGGTTTCAACACCATCGAGCGCAACGCGAAAGTGGCCGAAAAATATCCCGACCGCTTCATCGTAAACGGTGCATTTGATCCTCGCGACGGGAACAAGGCGCTTGAGTACATTCATTACATGAAAGAGACGTTCGACATTCAGGGCGTCAAACTCTACACGGCGGAATGGAACGGAAAGTCGAAGGGCTGGGCGCTCAATGATCCCAAGGCCTACAAATGCTTCGAGCTGTGCGAAAAACTCGGCATTCGCAATATGCATGTGCACAAGGGCCCGACCATCATCCCGCTGAACAAGGATGCCTTCGACGTTCACGATGTCGATTACGCCGCAACTGACTTCCAGAACCTCAACTGGATTATTGAACACTGCGGACTGCCCCGGCTTGACGACTTCTGCTGGATAGCCGTTCAGGAGACCAATGTGTATGCCGGGCTGGCGGTGGCATTGCCATTCATTCACAGCCGCCCGCGCTACTTCGCGGAGATCATTTCAGAACTGCTGTTCTGGGTCGGCGAGGACAATATCCTGTTCGGATCGGATTACGCCATTTGGACACCGCAATGGCTGGTTGAAAAACTGTGGGCGTTTGAGCTGCCCGAGGACATCAAGCAACAGGCCGGCGTGGACCTGACACCGGAAATCAAGGAGAAGATTCTCGGTCTGAATGCCGCCGAACTCTACAATATCGATGTGGAGCAGCGGAAGGCGACGCTGGCTTCATCGCCTGTCATGATCGCGGCTGAATAACCGTGAGCAAGCAACAGGAAACCCGGGTATTCGAGGTCGATCTGGAAGATCCGAAAGTGCGCACCGTGTGGGCGCAGATCGAAAAGGTGTGCGACCCGGAACTTGATGAACCGGTAACCGACATGCACTTCATCGAGCGGGTGGAAATTGACGGTGATGATCACGTGACCGTCAGTTTCCGGCTCCCGACCTACTGGTGTTCGGCCAACTTCGCCTTTCTCATGGCCAACGATATCCGGGTGCAAGTCGAGCAACTGGACTGGGTTTCACACGCAAGCGTGCAGCTTGAAGACCACATGTTTTCAGAACAGGTGAACACCGGCGTAAACACCGGCCTGTCGTTTCAGAAAACCTTTGCCGATCTTGCTCCCGATCAGGGGCTCGATGAAATTCGCGAGAAATTTCGTGAAAAGGCCTTTCAGCGGCGTCAGGAAATCCTGCTGCTGGCATTGCGAAAAATCGGCTGGAGCGACAGCCGGATTACCGCAATGACGCTGGAACAACTTGCGGCATTCCGGTTTGACGAAGATGAAGCGGCGAAGCAGAAACCGCGCTACCTGGCACTTGCCGGAGAGCTTGGATACGCGCCTGCCCCCGATGACCGTGTGTTCACCGACTATGGCGGTTCGCCATTGGCCGCAGCCGGCCTGGACGACCATCTGAAGGATCTCAGGTCGGTTCGCATCAATATGGAATTCAACGGCGCCCTGTGCCGGGGCCTGTTGAACGCCCGGTACAAGGAACTGGAACCGCACGACGGCGAACCGACGCTGCTTGACTTCATACTGGACAAAGTACCGCCGGCAGCATCCGGCGGACAAAACAACAATACCCGGCAGACTACATCGGATTAACGCCATTCAGGTGGCCAACAACAGTGAGTAACGGGAGAACGACATGTCAAAGCTGCTTCTGCATAACAACAAGGCGCGCCAGGCACTTGCCGCAGGCGTGGGCAAACTGGCCGCGGCGGTCACGCCGACGCTTGGTCCCAAGGGCATGAATGCGATGATTGACCGACCGATCGGCACTCCGATCATCTCGCGCGACGGCGTCAGTATCGCTTCCGAGGTCGAACTCTTCGACCGGTTTGAAAACATGGGCGCCCAGGTGGTGCGTGAAGTGTCGATGCAAACCAATGAAGTTGCCGGTGACGGTACGACGACGGCCATCGTTCTGGCGGACTCGCTGATCCAGAAAGGTGTGAAAGCCCTGGAGGAAGGCGGTCGGCCCGTAGACCTGTGCAAAGGCATTGACATGGCCATCGCGGTACTTGTCGACAAGCTGAAATCTTCTTCGCGCAGCGTAACCGATCCGGACGTTCTGGAACGCGTCGCGCAGATCGCCGCGACTGATGACAAACTTGGATCGCTGGTGGCCAAGGCGTTCAACACCGTTGGTGCTGACGGCGTCATCACCACCGATTACGGGGTCACCATCGACACGGTTCTGTCGATCATCGAAGGCATGTCCTTCGAGCGTGGATATGTGTCACATCACATGGTCACCGATGTCGAGCAGATGCTGGCGGTCCTCGACAACCCCTACGTCGTGATAACCGACCAGAAGATCAGGTCTCCCGAGCAACTGGACACCGCAAGAGCCATTGCGAAACAGGATAATCAGCCACTGCTGATCATTGCGGAAGAGATCCAGCCGGAAACTGTTCAGGTGTTGCTGGAAGACGGAAGCCCCGGGCAGTATGTGGTTGTTCACCCGCCCGAGTATGGTCAATGGCGCACGGCCATGCTGGATGACCTTGCCATATTGCTGGACGGCAGGGTCCTGGCCCGGGATCTCGGCAAGCGGCTGGAAGACATCACCCGGGATGACCTGGGCAAATGCGAGCAGGTACGCGTTTCAGCATCCGAAACGGTCATCATCCGTGGCAAGGGAAAACCCGAAGTGATCGCGGCCAGGCGCAATCAGGTACAGCGCCAGTATGAACTTGCCCCGCCAAACATAGAACAGGACAAGCTGCGCGAACGGCTGGCCAAACTGTCCGGCGGCACCGCCATAATCTATGCCGGCGGCGTTACGCCCGTTGAGCAGAAACGAACAGTCCAGCTGATCGACGATGCACTTAGTGCAGTGCGTGCCGCCCATGAAGAAGGCGTGGTTTCAGGCGGCGGTTCGGCGCTGATCCACTGCGCATCAGCCCTTGATGAAGTTGCCGCCCAGAGCAAGGGGGACGTCGCCCGCGGCGTCGAAATTGTGCGGGAAACCCTGTTTCAGCCCCTCACCCAGATTGCCCGCAATGCGGGTCGCGAAAGTGGCGGCATCGTCGAGGAAGTGACGCGGAAGAACAGCGGCTATGGCTATGACGCTTCCATCGACGAGTTCGTCAACATGTACGATGCCGGAATCATAGACCCGGTCCGGGTGACCTATAGCGCCCTGAACAACGCGGCCTCCGTCGCCACTTTGATCCTGACAACGGAAACCCTGATCGGGGACCTTGGCGAAGATGAAGATCCCACCGCGGGTGCCGCGCTCGGCGGAGGTGCTGAAAACCTCGGACGGGCATGAACCAACTGCCGGACACAGAACAGGACCAAGAAGTGAGGAACGTTCCATGAAAGCTGCACTGCTCCACGATTATGACCCAGCGATGAATGTTCAACTGGCGCTGGAAGAGGTGAAACCGCCGACTATCAACCGGCCGGACGACGTGATCGTCAAGGTCGGCGCTGCCGGGCTGTGCCGCACGGATCTCCATATCATTGAAGGTGTGTGGAAGAACATCATGGACACGGAAGGCTCCTTGCTGCCCTACATAATGGGGCACGAGAACGCCGGATGGGTCGAAGACGTCGGCTCGGGGGTCACATCGGTCAAACCGGGCGATGCTGTCATCTGCCATCCGCACCGTTCGTGCGGTATCTGTCTCAACTGCCGGTACGGGCATGACATGCATTGCAGCGATTCCCTGTTTCCCGGCCTGGGGCTTGATGGCGGATTTGCCGATTATTTCATTACCAATGAGCGTGCCCTGATCAAGCTCAACCCCAATGTGACCCCGCTGGAAGTCGCGCCCATGGCCGATGCCGGCATTACTGCATACCGGGCAGCGAGGCGTGCGGCCGCCCTGCTGCGGCCGGGGGCTTACTGCGTCATGGTCGGTATTGGCGGGCTTGGCCACATAGCACTGCAATCCCTGCAGGCAATCTCCGGCTGCAGGACGATTGCCGTGGACCGTGAACCGGCCGCGCAGGCTCTGGCCAAGGAACTCGGCGCAGACTTTGTGCTGGACGGCGGACCGGACGTTGTCGAACAGGTTCACGAAATCACCGGTGGCGGGGCGCAGGTTGTCCTGGATTTTGTCGGCGAGCTTGGCGTCGAAAATGTCTGCTGGAAAATGATGTGCCAGGGCGGGCAGATGTTCGTCATTGGCTATGGCGGCGCCGTTGAAGTGCCAACGGTCGACCTTGTCGTGCAGGAAATAAACATCGGCGGCAGCCTTGTCGGCAACTTTACCGAGCTGGTTGAGCTGATGGAGCTGCATGCCGATGGCAAAGTGAGAATGCACTACACCGAGTACAAGCTGGATGACATAAATGTTGCGATTGATGACTTCAAAAACCGGCGGTTTGCCGGGCGCGGGGTGCTGGTGCCTTAAATTTCAGCATAAAAATGTCAAAAAATGATATAAAGTGCATAATATCAGCGTTGCATGGCAGGAACTGATCAGAATTGCGCCATTGGAAAACGTTGGATCGTGCCCAGGTTTACCGCTCAGTCAGTAACGGGGAGGACCACAGTTGGTTACAATCATTTCGAAAAAGGATGGCCCGCGCCGCGAGCACGCTGATCCCAGACGACTTCTGTCGGAAAACCACTCTACAATCAGGGCACTGGCAGATCACATTTCCGGCGGCGCCTATTCTGCAAACCAGCACAAGCCCGAACCTCCCAAGCCTGATGGGCTGGTGATCCATCATTTCGGTGCCGCCGCGGCACCGTCAGTAGACCATCCGCCTTATGTGCGCATCAGCCTTAACGGAAGAGTTGTCGTCGTTGATGGCGAGACCCACAAACAGCAGCATCATATTGGCGAGGTGCGCCGGTTCGAAGATCGCAATGAATTCTTCCTCGCTACCCGGGAGAACAATTTCTATTCGCCGCTGGAAGATGAAATCAGCAATTTGCTGAGTGACTTTGATCATCAGATCATTGACGGGGATTTTTCCGAAGACGATCTGGTTGAGAAAATCGGGCAGGCATTGGGGTTGAAATAACCCGTTGCACGGACCTGGCTGCAGTCAGGAGCGGACGGCTGCTGGAACTGTAAAGAAGGTTGTCATGAGTACCTCGGTAACAAAGACAAGGGAACTGTCAGGCGCACGGCCAACGCTCGGAGATCGGCAAGCCCATGATCAATAAGCCGACTATTCCCGACAACCCGGTGACATCCGACACCGAGGAAGCGCTGTCTCTGATAGCCGGAACCGGCAAGCTGAACTACAGCGAAAACCAGATCATGACCGCCTGGGAGTCGTTCCTGACGGACACCGACAAACAGGACTGTCCGGGTGTGCGTTCCGTGGTGAAGGACTCATGGATGCGCTGCAAATCGGTTGGCATCGATGCCCGCGGCACCGGGGCTGTCGTGCGCAATGACGATGACTACCTGCATCACTTGCATGAAAACAATCATGAACTGATCAAGGCCGCCGCAGACTCCATGTCGATCATGAAGAACCTGCTCGACTGTACGGCAGCGATGATCATCCTGACGGACCGCGACGGCGTCATTCTCGAAAACTATGGAGACAATCGGGTCCTGGAAGCTGGCCGTGACATTCATCTGGAAGTCGGCGGGCGCTGGAATGAAGAAGTGGCCGGCACCAATGGTATCGGTACGGCGTTGCAGACCGGCAAGCCGATGCTGATCCATGCAGCGGAACATTACTGCCAGGACGTCAAAGGCTGGACATGCGCCGCAGCGCCGATATTCGACCCGTTTGACGGCAGTGTACTCGGGGTGGTCGATCTGTCCGGCCCGACAAAAATCTTCCAGCGTCACAACATGACTGTGCCGGTAATCGCAGCGCGTCAGATTGAGCAGAACCTGTTTCAGCGTGGTGCGGGAGAACGCCTGCGGCTGATGGAGACATTTCTCGACAACGCGCCAAGCCACAATCAGGAAGACGGATTGGTGCTTCTCGACCGTGCCGGCAAAGTGGTCTGCCACAAGAACATGTCCGCCTTGAATGTGTGTGGTTCAGTGCGCTCGGCAGTCAATGTGGGCGATGTCCTGTTTAAGCCACGGCCGAACATGACAGAGGCAGATGTCGCAGATTCGCTGACGCTCAGTGTCACGCCGCAGATCATCAGGCAGTTGCGGCTGAATGGTGCAATAGCCGGCACGGTCCTGGTCTACAAGAACCAGCGGGCGTCGACGGCCAGACTATCACCGGTGCTGCCCGGCAAACCGGACGGAAAACTGACGCCCATTGAAAAGACCGGTGTTCCATTGCCGGTCATCCTGGGAGAGTCTCCCGAGGTCAGACGGGTCATTGACCTGATTGACCGGGTTGCTGCCGGCAAGGGATCGGTTCTGATCGAAGGCGAGACCGGTGTCGGCAAGGAACTGTTCGGCCAGCTGTTTCATGCGCGCACTGCAGTATCGCCGAAGACACCCTTTGTAACGGTGAACTGCGGTGCCATCACCAAGGAACTGATTGCCAGTGAATTGTTCGGACATGTGCCCGGCGCTTTTACAGGCGCCCTGCGCGACGGCAAGCAGGGCAAGTTCGAGCAGGCGAGCGGTGGGGTGTTGTGCCTTGATGAAATCGGCGAACTGCCGCTGGACATACAACCGTTCCTGCTTAGGGCGCTTGAAGAAAATGTCATCTACAGAGTTGGGGACAACAAACCCCGCCGCGTTGATGTGCGGGTGGTAGCCCTGACCAATCGCGACCTCTTGCAGGAAGTCGAGGCAGGCCGGTTCCGCAGGGATTTGTACTATCGCGTCGGCGCCATCAAAATTGCTGTTCCCCCATTGCGAGAGCGTGGGGATGACGCCGCTATCTTGCTGGATTATTTCAGGCACCAGATTGCAAAGGACCTGGATGAACCGCCGCTGGAGTTCTCAGAGCCTGCCATGGAGGTGCTGAATCGCTATCGCTGGCCCGGCAATGTGCGCGAACTGCGCAATCTGGTCGAGAGCCTGCACCTGACATCGCCGGCCGGATTTGTCGATGCGTCTGATGTGTTGAATGCCGGCATTGCCGCTGGAGAACCGGATCGCCCGGGCGGCGTGGATTCACCTGACCCGTCACCTGGCGGCAGTGATCTGGCCTCAATGGAATGCCTGATGATCAAGGCTGCAATTGAATCCAATGGCGGCAACCTGACCCTTGCAGCCAAACAGGTCGGCATTGCCCGCAGCACGCTGTACCGCAAGATGCAACAGTTCGATCTCAAGAAGAGCTACAACTGAACCGCCCGACCTCCTGCTCGCCGCCGGACCGACACGACAGGAAAGCGACGGGCCGCCCGGTCACGAGGAACGGGCGGCCCGGCATTTAACGGTCAACAATCACCAACCGGTGCAAGGGCTAGCTGAACATGTCCGCTGATATGGCAGTGTACCAGGATTCAGATTCTTCGTAGGTCGCCTTGCGCAGCGCCTCGTCTTCGCCGGTCTTGGAAATGAACTTGTCGGCGACTTCAATCTTCTCCGCTCCGGCCTTGTAGTTGGCCCCGACCTTCACGCCGTCATTGGCGTCAATCAGGCTCCAGCAGGTGTTTGCAAAACGCGGATCAAACACCTTGGAACCGGTCAGAGCGCCGCGGATTGCCATGGCCGCTACCTTGGCCTGGCTGTTTGCGGAGAAGCCTGACTTCGGCATTGCCGATGCGACGGATGCATCGCCCAGCACATGAATGTTCTCATCCGCCTTGGTTTGCATGGTTGACGGCACAATCGGGCACCAGTCACCATCGGTTATGCCTGCACGGTCGCAAATTGCGCCAGCCTTTTGAGCCGGCACGACCGAGGCCGCATCAGCCTTGAAGGTGTCAATATCGGTTTCGATTTCCATCGTATCCATATTGATGTTCTTCACACCGCCGGAAACCGAAGCGGGAATCCATTCGATCATATCGGGGTAGTGCTTCTGCCAACCTTCCTCAAACAGGCCCTGCTTGGAGAATTTCTCCTTCGGATCCAGAACGATAATTTTTGCAGTCGGATTTTTCTTCGACAACACATGCGCAATCATCGAGATGCGCTCGTACGGCCCGGGCGGGCAACGGAACGGGTTGGGTGGCGGCACCATGACGAAGGTACCGCCTTCGCGCATGTTTTCAACCTGCGATTTCAGCAACGCCACCTGGGTTCCGGACTTCCAGGCATGCGGCATGGTATCCTGTCCGTCTATCGAGTAACCGGGAACGGAGTCATATTTCATGTCGATGCCGGGCGAAACCACAAGCCGGTCATAGGCCACCTTTGCGCCGGAGCCCAGTTCCACCGTCTTCGCAGAACCATCGACGGAAACCGCCCAGTCATGAATGACGTTTACGCCGTGACCGGAAGCCAGTCCGTCATAGGTGTGACCAATGGAGTCATAGTCACGCAAACCACCCAGATACAGGTTGGAAAAGAAACAGGTGTAGTACTTCCTTGTCGGCTCAATCAGCGTAACGTCAATTGCGCCTTTGGAGTCCTTGGCAATGTAACGCGCAGCGGTCGCACCACCGGCCCCTCCTCCAATCACAACAACGCGGGGTTTTTTGCCCTGGGCATAAGCCGGCAAACTCAAACCGGCGGACACAGCACCCACTCCAAGCAGACCGGTGGTAAATTTTCGTCTGTCTACGATAGCCATTTTCATCCTCCCAGATTTCCTGATTGTTGATTTGACCTGCGCTCCTAGTCAGGAGCTTTGAGCGCTGAAAAATAAGCAGCCAGTGCTGCAATGTCTTCATCAGACAGCCGCATGGCGACAGTTTGCATCGTTGGATTGTTGAGTTGCTTGGATCGATAGAGCTTCATCAGTGCGATGAAACCATCCTCATTCATGCCGGCGATTGCGGGTATCGTCCCGGTGACGGAAGACTGATGGCACGTCACGCATTCGGACGAAAGGTATTGCCCATATTCGGGGTCACCCTCCGCGAATGCTGCCCCCATCATGCTGATACAACTGACGGCCGCAGACGCAATGCGCATAAATTCACCCACCATACATATTCATATTTATCTATGTGACAGTGTGGCAAAACTTCTGTCACGTCAAGTCTCAGGGATTTCTGACCAGGCTCCAGGATAAACGTACCTGCAGCGGTGGTCCGGCATATTTCAACAGAGGCCACAGCTATGTCGGCACAAAGGTTACGCGTGAATGATCTGAATGACAACGCAGGTCCCAAACAGACAGGCGGTGTTGACACCACAGCGGAAATCCACTTGAAAACAATCGGATCGACGCTCGGTACACATGTCTCAACAGGGAGCCTCAACAATGGACTGGCGAACAAAGCTGTTAAATCCCGCGCCGCGCGCACGACGGGATTACAAATCCCTCGCCACGCCCGTCTACCGGGGCTCCACGGTCGTGTTCGATAATCAGGGCGCGGTGTCCGATGACTGGCAACAGGCCGAGAACGGCTATACCTATGGCTTGTACGGCACGCCGACCACCCTGGAACTTGCCGCGCGAATTGCCGATCTGGAAAACGCACGCCACACTTTCATTGTCCCCGGCGGACAGGCCGCGATTGCGCTTGTCTACCTGGCGTTCTGCAAGGCAGGCAGCCACGCGTTAATTCCGGTATCGGCATATGGTCCCAACCGCGAAATGGCAGACGGCCTGCTGCGCGGATTTGGGGTCACGGTCGAACCCTATGACCCGCTGATCGGCGGCGGAATAAGAGACCTGATAAAGGACAATACAACGCTGATCTGGTGCGAAAGCCCGGGATCGGTGACCATGGAGGTCCAGGACATCCCGACCATTGTCGAAGCCGCGCATGAAAGCGGTGTTGCGGTCGCGCTGGATAACACCTATGCCGCCGGCGTGCTGTTTGACGCGTTTGCCCATGGCGTGGACGTCAGCATGCAGGCGCTTACAAAATATGTCGGCGGCCACAGCGATATACTTCTCGGCTCGGTCTCGGTACGTGATGAGGCGGCCTACCAGACGTTGGGGCCCATCTACCGGCAACTGGGCCTGGCGGTTTCTCCCGATGACTGCAGCCTCGCCCTGCGTGGGCTGCAGACACTGGCCGTGCGGCTTGATCAGCTGGAGAAATCAACACTTACCGTTGCCAACTGGCTGGCTGAACACCCGAGCATTGAGACAGTTTTTCATCCAGCGCTTGCCTCCTGTCCCGGTCACGACAGCTGGAAAAGGGACTTCACCGGCTCTGCCAGCGTCTTCTCTTTCATGTTCAAGGACGATGTATCGCCTGCCCAGGTTGAAGCGATTATCAACAGCCTGAAAATATTCAGGATCGGCCTAAGTTGGGGCGGCGTGACCAGCCTGGCAGTCGTCTATCCGGATCTCGACAGGCCCGGCAAGGATTATGGCGGCCGGTTGGTGCGGCTGAATGTGGGGTTGGAACAGGAATCAGATTTGATCGGTGATCTGCAGGACGCGATCACGGATGTCCTGGACCAGACAGGCGCCAACTAAAGGCTTTCCAGTTCTCCGGCCAGGAAATCGAAAACAAGCCGCACGCGCCGGCTGGTATTGAGTTCCCGGTGCGCCACAAGCCAGACCTCGATCTCGAACGCCGGAAGCCACGGTGCCGCCAATCGTACACCGGGTTCTGCGTCACCGACCTGTGAAATCATCACACCGATACCGATGCCCTGCTTGACCATCTGCCACTGGACGATGTGATTGTTGCATATGACGGGGAAGTTTTGCGACGTCACTTTCAAACCCAGCTGGTTCAACCCGTCAATATACTGCTGCTGTTGTTCAAACCCCATGAACTCGCCCTGCAACAGTTCCTCGCTGGTTTGCGGATTCCCGATCCGCTCAAGATAGTTTTCAGAGGCATACAGGCTGGCCGTGTTGCTGCGCAGCATGCGCGCAATCAGGTCCGGATCGGTCGGCCTGCCGGAGCGAATGGCGATGTCGGCTTCACGGCGCCGCAGGTCACTTACATTGTTGGTTGCAACGACCTCTACCGTGATGCCCGGCTCAGCCGCACGCAACTTCGCCACGATCGGCGGAAGAATATATGCTGCTGCGACCTCGGTTGCGGTTATGCATACCGGGCCTTCCACCTGCTGCGACTGGCCCGAGGCGGTCAGGGAGACACGGCCTGCGGCCTCGCCCATGACCCGGACATGCTCGACCAGTTCGAGACCGCTGGTGGTCAGCTTCAGGCCGTTGCCAATCCGCTCGAAGAGCAGGACCCCGACTTCCTCCTCGAATGCCCTGACCTGCCGGCCCAGCGTCGGTTGCGCCATGCCCAGTGCCCTGGCTGCAGCCGAAAGCGATCCTTCTTCAGCGGTTACCAGGAACGCGCGTGCGCGGTTCCAGTCGAATTTTACAGAACGCCAATCCATGCAATTTCGCATATAGCATATTCGAATTTAGTCAATTCACCATTCGAATTTGCAGAGCTACTTAGATACCCAACATCGCGCCGTCTCCGATCCGGTTAGTAGTGGGCAAACCGGAGCCGACACGGGAAAATCATTATCTGAGTTTAGGAACTGCACCATGACCTCAACGGATTACACACCTGCCATGACACCACCATCTTCGCGTTTCTGGGATAAAATCGCCGACCGCTATGCGCGGCAACCGGTCAAGGATGAAGCGGCTTATCAGAAAAAGCTGCAGATCACGCAAGACTACCTGCGACCGGACATGACGCTGCTGGAGTTTGGTTGCGGCACGGGCACCACCGCGCTTAAACATGCACCGCTGGTCGACCGTATCCTGGCAATCGACATATCTGCGAGGATGCTGGAGATTGCTGAACAAAAGGCCCAGGCAGCCGGTATACGCAATGTCGCGTTCGCCCGCGCCGCCATCGACGACTTCACTGCGCCTGACAGCAGCTTCGACATGGTGCTGGGCCTGAGCATCCTTCACCTGCTGGCTGACCGGGACCTGGCCATCGCCAAGGTTCACAAGATGCTGAAACCCGGCGGTGTCTTTGTGTCCAGCACCGTCTGCCTCGGCAATACGATGAGTTTCTTCAAACTGATCGGCCCGCTGGGACACGCGCTTGGCGTATTGCCGCTGCTGCGGGTATTCACGACACAGGAACTGGTCGCCAGCATCAGGAACCAGGGCTTCGTCATTGAGCAGGAGTGGACCCCGGGCAAGGGCACGAGCGTATTTGTCGTGGCCAGAAAACCGGTTTGAAACAAGTACTCGTTGCCGGACACCATAATCATCCCAAGACGCCAGCAGGCCGCTCATGCTCACCCCTACCCGTTCCACCTCGTCCAGCGCACCTGCAGGCGGCGATACCGACAACGGCGGCAGAATACCTGTATTCGCCCGCCGGCTCGGGTCCTGGCACCTGTCGCTGCAGCGCCAGCCCTATGACGCAGCCAACCTTGTCGCCAACTACGATCTCGCCGCTGCCGGGTGGCACAAGATAATCGACCGGCTGGACTATATGCCCGCCTACCGAGCCCTGCTCAAACAGGCGCTTGCACATTGGCCGGCAGCTCGATCATCGCAGCATTTGAGGGCGCTGGACTGTGGAACCGGGACAGGTGCCCTGTCGGAAGCCCTGGCGGGGGCATGCGCCGTGCCCGTGGAAATTGATGCGGTCGACATCTCCCCTGTCATGCTCAGCAAAGCCGGTGAAAGACTGCGAAAAATCGGCCTTAACGTGGCACTGCGCCAGGCTGACGTCCAACGGCTTCCCTACGCCAACAACAGTTTCGACATTGTCATGGCCGGGCACATTCTGGAGCACCTTCCAGATCCGGTTGCAGCCCTGAGCGAGATGGTCCGCGTTGCCCGTCCAGGCGGCCTGGTTTTTGCCTGCATCACGCGCCGTACCCTGCCAGGCTTGTGGATCCACTTTCTGTGGAGAACTCACATGGTCTCGCCCGCTGACGCTGAAAACTGGCTTCATCGTGCCGCTCTTCAGGATGTGACAAGCGTATCGCCAAATTGCCGGGGTCTGTTCCGGCAACTGAGCCTTGCGTGTTGTGGCGTCAAGCCGGACAACCAGTGTTGATTTTACAAAGAGCGGTGTATTCCGGAGTTTACCGAATCCGAAGCGACGCTGCACTTTTCCAGACAGACGGTTATGCTGGTTGACTTGGGATTCACCGCGGGTGACACTCCGCAAAATCAAGTTTGTCGTAAAGTCAATTGCGGAGTGAACCGAATGAATCGTAGCAGATTTTCCCCCGAGCCTAAGCCGCAAGACGAACCCGGTCCGGAGCAAGTTTAGGGCCGCTCCACAGAAATCACTCTATAATTCCTGCGCGATCAATAACGCGCAACGAATTGTTTGCGCCCATCTCGACAAAGATCATTTCACCCGACTTGGGATAGATGCCCGTCAGGGCGGTGATGTTGACCTGATGTGTTACCAGAACCAGCGGGTTGCCGTCTGGCCGTGCCTGCAGCCAGTTTTTCAGTGCTGCAGTTTGCGCATCGCGCCTGTCGCGCCGGCGAAAGAACGAATTAAGCGGTTCAAGCGTCCGAACCTGGCCCAGAGCGAGTAATTTCGCGGTTTCAAAGCATCTGCACCAGGCGCTTGTCCAGACTTCGGCGCTGGCGATCCCGTTGCTTTGAAACAGCTCGCCGGTCCTGAGTGCCTGCTGCCTGCCCTTGTCCGACAGGTTCCTCTGCGTGCTGCAGTCATCCACGTCGAAGTTTTCAGGATCGCCGGTTCCCGGTGCCAGCGCATGGCGCATGATCACGAAGGCTGAGCCGTTCTTCAGTGCGTCCCAACCTGCACCTGCCTGTCCGGCTGAAGCTGGAAGCGCAGGGACAAGCAGCGAGGTAAAAACTGCAAGCAAGATTACCCTGAGAACTGCAGCCCGGCAGGCAGTGCTCAAGAACCTGCTCCCAGTGCCTTGTCAATTGCGGCGCGAACTTCTGTGCTTGTCGGTTCCACGGCAGTCGCAAATGTCGAGGTAATGTCGCCATTGCGGCCCATCAGGATCTTATGGAAATTCCAGCGTGGCCGGGCTTTTTCTCCGGCCTGCTCAATCGCCCACTTGTAGAACGGATGAGCGGTGCGCCCCACCACGTCAGTGCGATCAGCCAGCGGGAATGTCACGCCGTAGTTCAATGTGCAAAAGTGTTTGATCTGCTCGCCCTTGAGCGGCTCCTGGCCACCGAAATTGTTTGACGGGACACCGACGACCGTCAACCCCTTGCCCTTGTAGTCCTGCCACAGTTTCTCAAGCCCCGCATACTGACCGGTATAGCCGCATTCACTTGCCGTATTCACCACGAGCACGACACGGTCGCGAAACCTGTTCAATGGCAAGGGGTTGCCGTCAAAGCCATCGAAGCTGAATTGAAACCCGGACATCTTGTCCGCCTTCAGTTCGAAGCCGGGAAGGCAAACGGCGCAGGCAATGAAGCCGGCGGCAATCAATCTGCGATTTAAATTCATCATGAACTCCCGTTCAGGTCAGGACAGACATATCACCAGTCAATCTCCTGGCCGTCATAAGCGAGGAATGAGCCGGTGGCGTCGCTGTCGGCCTTGTCGATCACGTCAAGCAACAGTCTGGCAGCTACATTTGCCGAAAGCAGGGCCCTGTCACCGGCAAATGGTGCAGACAGCCGCGTTTCGACTGTTCCGGGATGCAGAGCGAGGCAGACTGCATGTGGCCGCTTGCGGGCTATCTCGATAGAGGCCGTTTTGAGAAACATGTTCAGCGCCGCCTTTGACCCCCGGTAGCCGTACCAGCCGCCAAGCCGGTTGTCCTTGATGCTGCCGACACGCGCTGAAATTGTAGCGAACACACTGCGCTCATGACGCGGCATAAGATGATGAAAGTGTTTCAACAGCAACAAGGGCCCGGTGGCATTGACGGCAAACGAGCGGGCAATAGTTTGCGGGTCGACAGCGGAGATCGATTTTTCCGGTTGCATCTGCGCATCGTGCAACAGGCCTGTAGCGTCAACAATCAGATGGACCGGGCCTGTGTCGGCCATGGCTGTTGCAGCCCGCTCAATCGATGCTTCGTCTTCCAGGTCGAAACCCGGAACCGTCGATCTGGAATAACCGGTAACGCTACCGCATGCAGGCTCAGTCTCAAGGATGTCAAACATCTCCCGGCCAATTCCGCCACTTGATCCAAAGACAACGGCGCGAAACCCGGTCGGGAAATTCTGAACAGACGGCATCGTTGTTTCGGCCCTTACAGCATTGTGTTGCTGTAACATTACGGCTCGAAAGGTGTTCCGGATTAGGGCCACGCCCTAACCCTGAGTTCCATACGGTGTGACCAGGCATCGTCCAGATCTGTTTGGTCCCGTCTGTCACGAACAATTCGGGGGTTACCAGGCCCAGCCCCTACTCTTCATGCCTGTTCCGTCTCGTGAATCGCGCCACAAGCCAGCCGATAATACGCCGGAGCCAGGGTTTGGGTTTCGGGCTCTCAGGATCCGGCGGCAGAGGGGCAATCGGTTCACCCCAGCGGTCCCGGACAACGCGTCGACCGATCCGAGGGTCCATTGTTGCTCCATCTCCATATCAATCATTGATTTCATGAATTTCCTTCATGTACGGATCGATAATTTCGCACTGCCAATCAGTTTTTCCAAAGGAATTGTCCTCATGAATAACATGAGTTAATACTCATGTTGTTATGCCCGATCATTTGCCACCGCTTGCGGCGCTGCGAGCGCTCGAAGCCGCCGCTCGTCACGGCAGCTTCACCCGTGCTGCAGCCGAGCTGAACGTGACCCAGAGTGCGATTAGTCATCAGATCCGTCATCTCGAGGCACTCTGGGGCCTTGAGTTGTTTGCACGGGATGCCCGTCCCCTCGCCCTGACCAAAAGCGGTGCGGCGCTGGTGCCGGTGGCGCGGGACTTCTTTGCACGACTGTCGGCGACCCTGGAAAACCTGCGCATCGAAGATGCACGCGGCGCCCTCAAGATCAGTACGCTGGAATCATTCGCACTAACCTGGCTGGTGCCCCGCCTCAGCGACTTCCGGGAACGCCATGACGGGATTGATGTGTGGATCTCTACGATGGACCAGTTCGTCGATTTCGCGGTGGACGATGTCGATCTGGGAATCCGGCTTGGCCACGGCGTCTATCCCGGGCTGCACAGCACCTTGTTGCTCCGTGAGTATGTCTTCCCGGTCTGCAGCGTGCAATTGGTGAAGCGCCTCGGCATGCCGGCAAACCCTGCCGACCTGGTACGGTTCCCCCTGCTGCTGCGCCACGACGAAGTGATGAGCTCGAACTGGGACACCTGGCTCGCAGCTGCCGGTGTGCCGGGTCTGCCAATCGACCACGGCCCGCGCTTTCCCAACTCGAATATGGCCCTGCAGGCAGCAATCGCTGGCCAGGGCGTAGCGCTGGTGCGCAGCGCGCATGTGGACGGCAGTCTGGAAGCGGCCGGCCTGGTGCGCCTGTTCGACGTGCACTTCCCAGCCGACGCGGCCTACTATCTGGTCTGCCCGGAAGGCGCTCAATCGCGCCCCCGGATCGCCGCATTCCGCGACTGGATCCAGGCTGAAGCCGCCCGCTCGCAGCAGCGTTACGATCAGGAAATGGCGTCGGCAGAACACCTGCCGCCGGACAATTGACCGCGACGAGCAAATTGCCGGTATTGTCTCAATGAACTCAAGGGTTATCCCAACAATATAAAACAAACCCGGTTCCGGTTGGTCGCCATTATATGCTGGACATCACAAACCGGCATGTGAACCGGCATCCGGTGCGGTGACAAACGTACCCGCACCGGTTGCCAGGCGTCTGCAGCTCAAGTCCGTGCTTCATGCTCCATCCGTTTTGCCCATGCGTCGGCCAGGTCAACCAGTATGGATTTGAACTGGCGCCTGGCCACCGAGGCAAACAGCGCACGGGAAAGAAAACCGCCCTTCGGTTTTGCCTCAATGTCTATTGAGAATTCTGACCCGGGCCCTTTGGGCTCAACTGACCAGCGGCCCTGGAGATCGGAAATCGGATACGGATAATCAGGCGCTTCCGTGTGGATCCTGAAACCGTATGACCGGCCTTCTTGAAATTGATTGCAGGTTTCTGTCCAGTTTTCGCCCTTCGGGCCGAAGCAGCGGCGCGTCATGCCGATGCCCTCGCCTGCAAGCACCTCGACTTTTGAAATATTGCCGGCGACATCAGCATAACCTGGATGATCTGTCATGACCTCCCAGGCCGTCTCGGCCGGCGCGGCAACCACCCGCCTGACGCTGGCACTTAGTTTTCCATTTTTCGAGCGAATGCTGACCCGGCTTTGCGGGGCGACAATCCTGCCGGCACCGACATACTGGCCGGCTGCAAAGACGGCTACGAAAGCAGCGACAATGCCGATCATGAGCAGGCCTGCGTCTGAGAACAGATATCCGGTCAGAAGAACAAGTGCAGCGCTGGCGATCAACCAACCGATGTCTGCCAATATGATCAGCATCACCTCGCCTTTCGTCACAAAGCGGTTTGTGGCCATCAGCAACAGGTCCAGCGCAAACAGGACCAGGCCCACGCCAAGCAGCCTCAGCGCCAGAGTTGTCCAGCCTGCAGGATCTGAGAACATCAGATGCGCGACGGCGAAGGGGAAAATGATCAGCTCCAGTCCGGTGAGTGCAGAGAACGCAGCGTTCAGCCCTATGAAAGTCCTGGCTGTGGTGGTTGTAGACATATCAAATCCTTTCCTGGTCGGAGTTTGCCGAAAGGATTTCAGTCATGCTGCATGGTATCAATTACCTCCAATGTCATGGGCAATGACCGGCCCGATCGGCAAGGTGTCGCCGGTTGTATTGGCGGCACGCGGCAGCTCTGCTAAATGATGGCCATGAACAAACTTGCGGTTATTGCGGACACTCACGGAAACAGCTGGGCTCTGACAACCGTTCTGGATGACATCCGGCAGCGCGGTATTGCAGATGCAGATATTGTCAATCTCGGTGACAGCGCGGATGCGGATATGGACCCTGGCGGAACGCTCGCGCAATTGATGGATCATGACATAGCGAGCATTGCCGGCAACTATGAAACCTATGTTGAAGGTCAACTCACCCCGGACCAGATCACCTGGTTGAGCGGACTACCGAAAACCCTCGACCTGGGGCCGGTTTTCTGTTGTCACGGCACCCCGGCCAGCGACACCTCGGAACTGATCGAAAAAATAACACCTGGACGGGTTGAAATTGCCGACGTCGAAGAAATCAGGCAGCGGCTGGGCGGTGTTGAAAACGATGTCGTTGTGTGCGCGCACAAGCATGTTCCGCGCTCGGTGTGGCTGCCGAACGGCCAGTTGGTCATGAACCCAGGCAGCGTCGGGCTACCGGCCTACTGGAATGACGAACCGGTATTGCACACGGTGGAAGCAGGCAGTCCACACGCCCGCTACGCCATACTTACCAGGTCAGCATCGGGCTGGAACGTCGATCATATCGCGGTGACGTATCGCTGGGACCTGGCGGCTGCCGCCGCGCGCAAATCAGGCCGCGAAGACAGGGCCTGCTTTATCGAAACCGGGCGGGCGCAAATTCCCGATGGCCTGCTGGCCAAATGACCGGTCAACTGACCGGCAACGAACATTCCAACACTTTGTTCTGGAGGAAAAATCCGTGAGTACCATCAGCCGCGTCGCCGTTCATGCGTTTTCTTACGAGCTTGAGAATTTCGGCGCCAACATCATGACCTATGTCAAAAACGGCAATTTGCCGGTCACAAAATTCGTCACGGTGATCGAAACCGATGACGGGTTGCGCGGCGAGTTCGCGCCCCACTACATGGCCAATGCCATGACATGCGCGCAGGTCAGCCAGATGGCCCCTATGCTGATCGGGCGGAATGCCGAACACCGGGGCAAAATATTCGAAGACCTGAAAAATGCATTCCGTCACTTTGACCGTGCCGGTATTGCAGCAATAGACGGGGCGCTGTGGGACCTTGCCGGGAAAAAATACAACTGTTCCGTCGCCCAGTTGCTCGGCGGATACCGGGATCGGATACCGGCCTATGCCAGCACGTTTCCCGGCCAAAGCCTGACGGGAGGACTGGACAGTATAGAAGCCTATGCGGATTTTGCGCAGCAGTGCGCTGAGCTGGGATATCCGGCATTCAAAATCCATGGTTTCTGGGACGGCAAACCGAAAAGCGAAATCGCCATCATGACGGCGGTGCGCGAACGGGTCGGAGACAGTATGCGGCTGATGACGGATCCGGCATCATCGCTGCCGACTTTCCTTGACGCCGTCGAAGTCGGCCGGGCCTGCGACGACCTGAAGTTCTTCTGGTATGAAGATCCTTATCGGGATGCCTCTTCAAGCGCGTTCGGACAGAAAAAACTGCGCGACTTCATCACGACACCACTTCTGGTGTCGGAACACATCAGGGGATTTGAGCAAAAGGCGGACTTCCTGATCGCGGGCGGCACCGACATCGTCCACATCGACCCGGAACTGGATGGCGGCATAACCGGCACCATGAAGATCGCGGGCTTTGCCGAGGCTCTGGGCATCGATGTGCAGATCCATACCGCCGGTCCCATGCACCGGCACTGTCTCTCGGCAATCGTCAACACCTATTACTATGAGATGGGACTGGTTGGGCCGGGCATGTTCAATTCGATGCAACCGCCCATCTATACATGTGGTTATGGCGACCAGCTCGAAGACATCGACAGCGATGGCTGTGTGTCGATTCCGGCCGGTCCGGGTCTCGGGGTCAGCTATGACTGGGATTTCATAAACAGCAGGCAGACCGGCCTGAGCGAGTTTGCCGTGTGACCTTTACCGCGTTTTAATTAGGTCGATATCTGAGGGTATCTATATGAAACACATGATGAGTGCCGTTCTACCGTTAGGAGACTGACCATGCAGATCAACCGACGCAGCGTGTTGCAGGGATCGATGGCCGCCACCTTTGCAGGAACCGCAGCGGGCCTGATGCCCGCACGCGCAGCCACCACCCCGCTCGCAAAACCTCTGGCCTCAACAGGCGAAATGCTGCCGCTGGTCGGTCTGGGCAGCTGGATCACCTTCAATGTCGGCAACAACCGGAAGTTGCTTGATGCCAGCAGCGACGTGATGGCGGCGTTTTTTGAAAGCGGCGGCCGGATGATAGATTCATCCCCCATGTACGGCTCATCGCAGGCAACCATAGGTTATGGCCTGAAAAAACTCGGCATGCCCGGAGCCCTGTTTTCTGCCGACAAGGTGTGGACGTCTTCTGCGGGCAATGGCAGCCGCCAGATCGAGACATCACGCAGTCACTGGGGCGTGCCCGGCTTTGACCTGGTTCAGGTGCACAACCTTGTCGCGTGGCGTGAGCACCTTGAGTTGCTGCAATCCATGAAGGCGGCAGGCGACGTAAAGTATATCGGCATCACCACGTCACATGGTCGCCGGCACGCTGACCTGGAAGACATTATGGCGTCGCAGCCGGTCGACTTCGTTCAACTCACCTACAATATGGAAGACCGTGAGGCGGAGCAGCGATTGTTGCCGCTGGCGAAGGAACGCGGAATTGCGGTCATCGTAAACCGGCCGTTTCAGCGCGGTTACCTGGTCGAGCGGCTCAGCTCCAGCCCGCTGCCGGATTGGGCGACGGAAACCGGCGCGTCCAGCTGGGCACAGTTCCTGCTGAAGTTCGTCATTTCCCACCCGGCCGTTGCTTGCGCCATTCCTGCCACCAGCAAGGTGGCACATGTCCGGGAGAACCTGGCGGCGGCATCCGGGATATTGCCGGATGCAGCTTTGCGCAAACGCATGGCGGACTATGTCGGGCAGCTTTGAATGGCTGAGTGGTCGAGCTACTCGCTGTCAGATCTGCTGCTGTTTTCACTGCAGGCCTATATCGGGCTGTTCGAACCACTGAACACAACGCTGTGGCCTGCCCATCTGGCCACCCTGGCCCTGGGGCTCACTGTTGGACTGCTTGTGTTGAAGCAAGGCAGCGTAAACAACCGTCTCGTCTGGAGCATGCTTGGCCTGTTATGGATATGGACCGGTTCACACTTCTTTTTCGTTCAATATGCAGCGATCAACCTGGCTGCAGGATACATCGCGCCCGTGTTCTGGCTGCAGGGGCTGTTGTTTGCCTGGTTCGCTGCCGCCCCGAAATGTCCTGACATCAGGTATACCGGGACGGCGGCAGGCAGGACTGCCATGGTGTTGTACCTGTTTGCCCTGATCGGTTATCCGGCAGCAACTCTTGCGCTGGGCCGATCACTGGACAGTGTCGAATTCATTGGCATTTCCGCCGACCCCGGCGTCGTCGCCACACTTGCCGTTCTTGTTTTGAGCCACGGAAGCCTCACCCTGCTGGCATGGATCGTGCCATTGGCATGGTGCGCGTTGACCGGTTTGACGCTGTGGATGTTGGGATCGGCGGAGTTCTTCATTGCCCCGCTGTCCGGGGCAATGGCCGTTGCCGCAACTATTGCAGGCAGGCGCGTTTCACAAACGCAGTGAGATGGCTGACAGTTTCACAAGGGCCACAGGCGGGCTTGATAATACTTCCTCAATGCATGGCTCCTCGAATGGCTTCGGCCATTGCCCGGGCCAAGTCCGCCGGCGCGTCTTGGGCAATGAATATGGCTCGCTTCGAGACGGGCAGTGACGGAAAACCGTGATGCTCAGTCAGCTCAGTCATGCACTCTTCAATAGTACATCTCGGCAACACTCCGACGGCAAGGCCTGCCCGGATCGCGGCCTTGATGCTGGCAAAGCTCTCACTCGTGTAGGCCGGCTTCCACTTGCGGCCCAGACCATCCAGCGCGTCGACAGGCAGTTTCGACCACCAGCAACCACGATCGAGAATGGCAAGAGGCACCGGCTGTGTCCTGTCGAGTTTGAGGCTTTCATGTGCGACCCATACATTGGGTTCGCTGGAAAAAACGTCGGCGGCATTCAAATCGGGTCCGGAGCAGACAGCAATATCCAGCTGGTTGGAACGAACCGCTGCTTCGAAGCCCGATGTGCAGCCTGATTGTGCGACAACCTCCACGCCGGGATGGCGCGTGGCGAACGCCACGAGCGCCCTTTCCAATATGGTATCTGCGTAATCATCCGGGATGCCAACGCGCAACCGCCCTTTCAGGGGCGGTTCAAACAGACCGCCCAAACTGTGTATTTCCGAAACTAAACCACGGGCGATCGGTTCCAGTTTCCTGCCATGTTCGGTGAGTTCCATACCTCGCGCGTGGCGCTCGAAAAGCCGCGTCGACAGGTTGTCTTCCAGTTTGCGAACCTGAACACTTATGGCTGATTGAGTTCGGCCCAGAATATCTGCAGCCTTTGTCAAATTTCCGCACTCTGCGATGACCACGAAGGTTTGCAGAAGCTCGCTGCTTGGACCAATACGTTCGCTTTTGTTCATGCCTTCTATAATAACTATTCATTTTATTTAATACAAGGCCGCACCTAGTTTCCTGACCTCACAACCAGCGAGGTCATACATGTCGATTGATACAGCTTTGTTTTTGATTGGAATTGGTATTCTGGGAGGCGCCTGGAATGCCGTCGCAGGCGGTGCGACCCTCTTCACTTTTCCTGCTCTTGTTGCAGCAGGCCTGCCCCCGGTCGTGGCGAACGCTACAAATTACCTGGCGATGCTGCCATCCAACGCAGCTGCCCTTCCAGCCTATCGACGCGAACTGGCAGGGGTCGGAGCTGCTGTCTGGCCGTTGCTGATTGTGTCGGGTGCGGGAGCCATCGCCGGCTCCCTGCTGCTCCTGGTGTCCGACCCGGCCGTGTTCGAGGCTCTGATACCGTTTCTGATTTTGGCCGCGACCGGCTTGTTTGCCTTCGGAGACAGAATACGCCGGTGCCTCATGAAACTGTTCGAGGGACGGTCTGCAACATGGTTGCTGTACTCGGTCCTTTTCCTGTTTTCCATCTATGGAGGTTATTTCGGCGCAGGCCTCGGCATCATCATCCTGGCCATCGTTCAAATCATGGGATTTACATCGTTTCACGTGGCCAACAGCCTGAAAAACCTGCTCGCCACAAGCTTCACGATCCTGAGCATCGTTGTCTTTGGTATTGGCGGCATCATCGCCTGGCCACAAGCTGGCGTCATGATGCTCGGCAGCAGTATCGGCGGCTACCTGGGCGGCCGCTATGCCCGGCTGGTCAACGACGCCTATCTCCGGGTTGGCGTCATCGCGTTCGGCCTCGTGCTTTCAGCAGTTTATTTCGTCAGGATGCTTGAGAATTCATGACAGGCTTGCAGTGCGTATTGCGTTGCGACCATCACTGAACTTGGTACGCCACGCTCCCATTTGACATCAGACGAACGGTGGTTTCAGCTTGTTGGCGTAGCAAGGGGTATCGCCATGGCAATGTATGATCTGGTTCTCAAAGGCGGGCATGTTGTCGATCCCGCTCAGGCCATAGACGGACCCATGGATGTGGCCTTCCGGTCCGGCAAGGTAGCGGCAGTACAACGAGATATCGACGTGCCGGCCGGTGTCGAGACGCGCGATGTCAGCGGGCATTATGTGACACCCGGCCTGATCGACATGCACACACATGTCTATTGGGGAGGAACTTCGCTTGGCATAGATGCCGAGGAGTACTGCAGAACAAGCGCGGTAACCACGGCAATCGATACCGGTTCCACCGGGCCTGGAAATTTCGCCGGCTTTCGAAAACATGTCATCGAGAAATCCGACGTGAGAGTCCTCGCTTATCTGCACATATCCCATGCCGGGATTTTCGGCTTTTCCAACCGCATCATGGTTGGCGAGAGTGAAGAACTGCGACTGATGGATCCGCAGACGGCTGTCGAGGTCGCACTGGCCAACCGCGACCTGATTGTCGGCATCAAGATAAGGCTGGGGAAATGGGCGTCCGGCATTCATGGCATGGCGCCTTTTGAACATTCCATACAGGTCGCAGAAGAGACCGGACTTCCCATGATGGTTCATATCGACGAGCCACCGCCTTCATACGGTGAAGTGGTTGAGAGACTGCGGCCCCACGATGTGCTGACCCATTGCTTCAGGCCGTTTCCAAACACACCTGTCACGCCGGACGGAAAGGTTCGCCCGGAGGTGCTGGCTGCACGCCAGCGCGGTGTCCTGTTCGACGTCGGTCACGGCATGGGATCGTTCTCGTTCAAGGTTGCGCGCATGATGCTGGATAACGGGTTTTACCCTGACACGATCTCGTCCGACGTTCATGCATTGTGCATTAACGGTCCGGCATTTGATCAGGTAACCACCTTGTCCAAGTTTCTCAACCTCGGAATGTCGTTTCCTGAAGTCATCCGCACGACCACCGAGAACGCCGCGCGGGCCCTGTCCCGGCCGGACCTCGGCAACCTGAAACCGGGCTCGATTGGCGATGCCGCCATCCTCAGCGTGGATGACGGCAGGTTTAACTATGTCGATGTCACAGGCGAGACGCTGGCAGGTGATAAAAAGGTTAACGTTCACGGCGTTGTGCTGGCCGGCAAATGGTGGCACCCGAACTGAACCGGAAAACCGTATCGCAATCTTCACTGCAGGTGCAGATTTCAGGCTTTATCCATGAAAACGTACGGAAATCCCCAATCCTGGCAAAACCGTTGCTTCTCAATATACCAATGGATGCATCTTCGCGCCCAATGTGAAATTGACCCAACCCCCATTAGCGTAATTTTCACTGTTAACACAACAGGTTAACAAAAATCTGAGTCAACTTCAGGTGGCATAGTTGTTGCTATGGAATTGGGCAGCAACCAAAGCTTAACGGCTTGTATCAAAATGAAACGGGGCTACGGCGATGACTAACGGCGAACCTGCGCAAGCAGGGATCTACAAGAAGCCTGTAAAACAGGCACAGGTGTTTATGTGTGAAGTTCGGCCATCTGTCTGGTCGGTCCGCGATGAGAGCAACACCAAGGGCGGATTGTTTCGATCAAAACTCGATGCATTCCGGTTTGTGCATTCACAATTTTCTGACGATGCCAAGGTCATCCAGACCGGCAGCACGCCGATTGCACCTGCCACCTGCAATTCCACATCCCGCACCAAACATTCACGCAACGCTGTCGCGGACCGTCAGTGTCACCGTATCCAACGGGATATTTCACCAAGGAGATCTGCAATGAAAAACAATCAGAACACTACCCCTGCCCCGCAGGCAGATATCTTTGCGTTGAAGGAATCGTCGGTGCAGTCATACGCGCGCGCCTTCCCGCTATTGTGCAACCAGGCCAGGGGCGCAGCGATCTGGGACACCGATGGCCGCAAGTATATCGATTTCCTGGCCGGTGCCGGCTCGCTCAATTACGGGCACAACAACCCGGTGCTAAAGCAGGCGCTTGTGGATTACATATCAAGCGATGGCATTACCCACTCGCTGGACCTGCACACCTGTGCCAAGGAAAAATTCCTGCAGTCTCTGAATGATGCAATCCTGGAACCGCTCGGACTTGACTACAAGGTTCAGTTCACCGGACCGACGGGTACGAACGCAGTCGAGGCCGCAATCAAGATTGCCCGCAAGGTCACCGGAAGAACCACGGTGATCTCGTTCACCAACGGCTTCCACGGTGTCAGCATGGGATCTCTCGCGCTCACCGGCAACAGCCACTTCCGCGGCGCCGCCGGACTGCCGCTGCAAGGTGCTGTCTCGATGCCGTACGACAAATACCTGGGCGCGAAAACCGATACGCTCGATTACATGGAAGCCATGCTGGGCGATCCGGCCAGTGGCCTGGACCATCCTGCCGCGGTGATCGTCGAAACCGTCCAGGGTGAGGGCGGCATCAACACGGCCAGCTTCGACTGGCTGTGCCGGCTGGAGGCGATCTGCAAACGCCACAAGATCCTGCTCATCGTTGACGACATCCAGGCAGGTTGCGGGCGCACGGGCAGCTTCTTCAGCTTCACACCCGCCGGCATCGAGCCTGACATCGTGACCTTGTCCAAGTCGATATCCGGCTTTGGCCTGCCGATGGCGCTGGTGCTGCTCAAGCCGGAACACGACCAGTGGAAGCCTGCAGAGCACAACGGCACGTTCAGGGGCAACAACCACGCCTTTGTGACAGCTGCTGCAGCACTTGATCATTACTGGGGTACGCCTGACTTCGCCGACAGCATTGCGGAAAAGAGTGCGCTTCTGGAAACCCGGCTGCAGAAGATCATGTCGCTTTACTCGCATGAGGTGGTTGAGCTTCGCGGCCGCGGCATGATGCGCGGCATTTGCTGCAAGCATGCCAAGAAGGCTGCTGCCATTACTGCGCAGGCTTACAAGAACGGCGCCATCTTTGAACGTGCCGGTTCGCATGACGAGGTCATCAAATTCCTGATGCCGTTGACGATCGAGACCACTGAACTCAATGAAGGCCTCGACATTCTGGAAAACGCTTTCCGCGCTGTCCTTAATCCTGCTCCGTGCAGGAAGGAACGCCGTCCCGCAAAGACAGGGAATGCTTCCCTGGCAGCTGCGCAGAACAAGGCAACCATTCCATCCCTGCAGCTTGAGAATATCTGATGACTGTTCAAGACTTACCGATGCGGACCCGGCGGCGGGTCAAACGTTCCCACAAGGACCGTAAAGCCAAATATGGTACCCCTCACCAGCAGCAACTGGCAGCTGGCGAACCCGCAACTTTCGGCGTCCCGGAAGCTTCCGGTGTTCGCTGGTCAAAGGGCGAGCGGCTGGAGGACCTCTTCGAGACCCTGTGCGACAGGCTCGCTGAGACTGGTGAAGACACCAGTCCAGCGGTCATTGCCGAGGGCATAGAGTACAGCTTCCGCGAACTGGATAACCGGGCCAACCAGGCAGCCCGTCATCTGCAGCAAAAGGGCATCAAGCCGGGCGACCGGGTCGCCCTGCTGCTGGATAAGTCGTTCAACACTTATGTTGTGCTGCTGGCGGTGCAGAAACTGCACGCCGCCTACGTGCCCCTGGACCAGAGTTTTCCCAACGAACGGATCTCCTTCATTCTTGAAGACGCAGGCGTGCGTGCGATCGTGTCTGAGAGTGCATTCAGAGAAAAACTCTCCGACCTGGCCTGCACCAAGGTGTTCATCGACGATGACGCATCACACATGGACATGCACAGCCCGGAGCGTCTCAAATCACCAAAGTCGATGCGTGCGCCGGACCAGCTGAGCTACATCATCTATACCTCCGGCACCACCGGCCAACCCAAGGGCGTGGCCATCGACCATGCCAGCATCTGCAACTTCGTCAGGGTCGCGGCCGATACCTACGGCATCCGCAAGGGCGACCGGGTCTATCAGGGCATGACCATTGCCTTTGACTTTTCGGTCGAGGAACTGTGGGTACCGCTGATGGCCGGTGCAACGCTGGTTCCGGCCAGCCCCGGCACCAACCTCATCGGCGAAGACCTGGCGGAGTATCTCAGGGCCAACTGCGTAACGGTGATGTGCTGTGTGCCGACGCTGCTGGCCACCATCGAGAGCGACCTGCCTGACCTGCGCGTCCTGCTGTTGTCGGGCGAAGCATGCCCGCACAACCTTGTAGCGCGCTGGCACAATGAAAGCCGCAGCATCCTGAATGCCTACGGTCCCACCGAAGCCACGGTTACCGCAACGCTGACCGAACTTTATCCCAACAAGCCGGTGACCATCGGCAAGCCGCTGCCGACCTATTCCATCGTCATTCTGGACGAGACCGGGAGCAAACTGGCTGGCCATGGCGAGACCGGTGAGATCGGCATTGCCGGCATCGGGCTGGCAAGGTGCTATCTGAACCGGGAACAGCTGACGGCGGAGAAATTCATTCCCGACTTTGTCGGCCTGCCGGACAACCCGTCGCAACGGATCTACCGCTCCGGTGACCTTGGCCGCTTCAATGATGACGGCGAGATTGAGTATTTCGGGCGCATCGATACCCAGGTCAAGATCCGGGGTTACAGGATTGAACTGACGGAGATCGAATCCCTGATCCTGAAGAACCCGACAGTTGCCCAGGCAGTTGTAAACCCGTTCGAAATTGCGCCGGGCCAGGTTGAGCTGGTTGCCTATTGCAGCCCCAAATGCGAACAGACAGGTATCGACAGCGAGCAGATCATCGCGTCACTGCGTGAGCAGCTGCCACCATACATGGTACCTGCGTACATCGAACAGCTCGACGTCATCCCGATGTCGAACAGCAACAAGGCGGACAGAAAATTCCTGCCGCCGCCCACCGGGCCACGCTGCCAGGCAGCAGGCTCGAAACAGGCGCCACGCACCGAGACCGAAAGGCTGGTTGCGTCGGCGCTGGCTGAAACCCTGAAGCTGCCGGAAGTCTCAATTGAAGACCACTTCTTTGACGACCTGGGCGCCCACTCCCTGCTGATGGCGCGTTTCTGCTCCGCCATCCGTGACAGGATAGCGGCAGCAAATGTCAGCATGCGTGACGTTTATGCCAATCCCACGGTGGAAAAACTGGCGGAGAAACTGGACGAACAGGAAGTAAAACAAGCCCCGACCCTGGAGGAATTCCGGCAGAGCGGAAAACCCCAGGTAACCCCGTCCCGGCTGCAATACACCTTTTGCGGCGCCCTGCAGCTCGCCACCTACCTGGCATTGGGCGTGGGCCTGATTGCCGCGGTTGTTTCCGGTGTGCAATGGGCCACCGGCGCAATCGACGATGCCGCCGAACTGTACCGCCGGGTATTTCTGTGTGTGCTTGGTTTTGGCGCCGCTTCAGTCTTCATCCCGGTTGTCGCGAAATGGCTTCTGGTCTGGCGCTGGAAGTCCAGCTCCATCCGGATATGGAGCCTGAACTATTTCCGCTTCTGGTTCGTCAAACTGCTGTTTGACCTGTCACCGGCTCATCTGTTTGCCGGAACGCCTCTGTACAATATGTGGCTGCGCCTGCTCGGCGCACGGATTGGACGGCATGCCGTCATCCTGTCGAAAGCTCCGGTGACAACCGACCTGTTCAGCGTCGGTACCGGCAGCATCATCCGTGAAAACACCATGACGCAGGGCTATCGCGCCCTCAACAACGTCATAGAAACCGGGCCGATATCAATTGGCGCTGATGCCTATGTCGGCACCGGCAGCCATCTGGATATTGACACCGTCATCGCAGGTGGTGGTCAGCTTGCACACGCGTCTACCCTGCAGAAAGGCCAGAAGATCGAAACAGGCAAGCGCTGTCATGGTACGCCTGCTGAGGAAACCCTGACCAATTTCAACGCCGTGGAACCCATGCGGTGTTCCAGCCTGCGGCGCTGGAGCTATGCCGGACTGGTCGCGGCAGCCAGCCTGCTGCTGGCTCCGATACCGATCGTGATTATGATCGTTTGTTATTTCATCCTGCACTCGTATTCCGGTGCGCAAGGCCTGAACTATGACAGTCTGCCCAGTGTGGTCCTGGCGCTCGCGCCGACGGGGTTGTGGGTGTCCTTCCTGGTATACTCCGGCATTCTCATGGCGGGATACGTGTTCCTGCGTGTGGTTCCGCCGCTCCTGAACTGTTTCCTGGGTACCAAGCGCACCTACGTACTCTTCGGTTTTCACTATATAGTGCAGCGGCTTGTGCAACTGTCGACAAACTGGGGATACCTGAACCTGTTGTTCGGAGACAGCTCCTGCATCACCAAGTACCTGGAACTTGTCGGTTGGAAGATAGCACCCGGCAAGCAGACCGGATCGAACTTCGGCCTCGACCAGGTGCACGACAACCCTCACCTGTGCCATGTCGGCGCAAACAGCATGGTGTCGGACGGCATCGCCATGTCGAACATGGAAACGTCGGCAACTTCGTTCACGCTGGCAGAGGTAAGAATTGGTGCCGACAACTATCTCGGCAACGCCATCGTCATGCCGTCTGGCAGCAGAACCGGCGACAATGTACTGATCGGCACCAAGACCATGGTACCCATTGACGGGCCGTTGCGCGAAAACACCGGCCTGCTCGGATCGCCTGCCTTTGAAGTCCCGCGCGCAACCAGGCTGGACAGCCAGAATGCCGCAACTGATGATCCGGATGTGCTGCGCCGCAATGTGGCCCGCAAGAACAGGTTCAACATGGTTTCCATCGGCTCCGTGTTCATGGCCCACTGGTTTGTGTCCTTCGTTGCCGTGTTCACGATGTTTGTCGCGATCCAGTACTATGATCGCTACGCGATGGGCGCCATTCTCGCGGGCAGCTTTGTGGTGATCGCATTCACTGTCGCGTACTTCACGTTGCTGGAACGGGCAAGCCTGGGCTTTGACCGCCTGCAGGCACGCACCGTGAACATGTATGACCCCTACTTCCTGTTTCACGAGCGGCACTGGAAATTCTGCGGTCATCCGCTGAACATGCTGTTCCACGGCACCCCGTTCCGCAACCTGATGTCGCGGGCGCTTGGCGTGCGTGTCGGCAAGATGGTATTCGACGACGGCGCCTACCTGTACGACAAGACGCTGCTGCACATCGGAGACTACAGCAACCTGAACAAGGCCTGCATCGTGCAAGCACACTCGCTGGAAGAAGGCCTGTTCAAGTCCGATGCCGTGCGCATCGGCAGCGGATGCACCATCGGTGCGGATGCCTTCGTGCACTACGGTGTCGAAATGGGCGATCGCTCGACCCTGGCACCCAACGCCTTCCTGATGAAGGGCGAAGTGGTGCCGGCCGGGCAGACATGGCAGGGCAATCCGGCCAGCATGGATACGGCACACCGAAGCGCAACTTCAACAGCAGTCGCCAGGCCCGTGAGCAGGCCTGACCTGACCGGCAGGCGCACGGCCCAAAGCGGTCGCAAAGACCGGGCTATGCCATGGAGGCAACCATCGCAAACCTATCCTGCGACAACTGAAACTCCGCAGAACAGTCGCGAACTGATGCAGAGGCGAGCCATTGTCGGAAAAATCATGGCCCCGGTGCAAACGAGCAGGATGTTCAATGACCACGGACATGGATGATACCGGCTGGAGTGTTGCATATGCGCGTCCATGTGATGTGCTGCAACGGCTGGGAACAGATGCCCTTGGCCAGGAAGAACATGCCTGGGCCGCGCGGTTGTCAAGCATGGCGCGCCACCAGCACTTCATCGCAGGTCGTGCCTTGCTGCGGCATCGTCTGTCCGCCGAGACGGAAGACACTGTTCAACCGGCAGACTGGGAGTTTGTGAGCGGGGACTGTGGCAAACCGGCGGTACGGCCAGACATGCCCGACATCCGGTTCAGCATAAGCCATGCAGATGGCCTGGTTGCCGTCGCGACCAGTCTGACTGCCGAGGTCGGAGTTGATCTGGAACGTGTGTCCGGGACCCAGGACACCGACCCTGCCCTGGACCAGTTGACGGCTCGTGAAAAGGCATGGCTGCAGCGGCACGGCGACGACGAAACGTGGCAGGCATTCCTCGAACTGTGGACCGCGAAGGAAGCCGTTTCCAAAGCGGCAGGTCTGGGATGTGGCGTGGACTTTCGGGACATTGAAATTAATGTGCCGGCCCGACGTGCCTCATGTCCGGACAGCCTGTTGAAAGACGGTGACCACATGAAACTTGATTTGCAGACCATCCGGGTTCACGACGCCAGTTACTGCTTGAGCGTTGCGTCAATGTAAATCCCGGCTCACAAGACCGGGAAGCACACGAAAACCGAAGATAACACCATGTTGTGCCTCAATCCGGACAGGCTGTTACCGCGCCATGACAAATGGCGACGGGTGTTCACAAAGTTTTTAGAAGCTGCGTCAAAAATTCAGGCGAATGCCTCTTTCACATTCATGTTGGTCGTCTGTAAGATGCCGAAATGTCACAATAATTCACGGTCGGCAACGTTGTTTTCCGAACATGTGAGGGTTGAATGCGAATGATCCCTGCAACAGGAGCGCTGTCCAGACGCCTGATCGTTTCGGCGGTCGTCCTTGCGGGTTTGTTCGTTGCGCAACCGGTGCGGGCTGAACCGGACATTCAAGACGGTGCCAATAGGTTCGCGAGCGGTATTCTCAATCTGCTGTTTCCCAAGTCACCGCCGGCTGAAACTTATTCCGGCAACACAACAGGTCTCCACAACAGTACGAAAACTTTTGCCAGGCCAGAGGACATGATCCCGTCGGACTGGACCGATCCCGCCGAAATGCGCAGGGCCTGGAACGCCGCAATCGTGCATCTGCCGCACATGCACAACAAGTACAAGAAGTCCTTTGAAACCTCGGCGCCGGAGTTGCTGAAAGGTGAGTTCGGGTTTACGCAAAAACTGCCGGTCGTGATCTATATGCACGGTTGCTCGGGGTTCTGGTCGGGCACGCACATGCGAACGAAGTTTCTGGCGGAAAACGGTTTCGTGGTCGTGGCACCTGCCAGCCTGGCCCGCAAAAAGTATCCGCGATCTTGCCAGGTGGACGGCTACACTGCTGGCATGTATCGGCAAACGCTCAAAATGCGCCAGGCGGATGCCGGATATGCCATTGAGCAGGTCAGGAAACTGCCGTTTGTGGATGCGGACAGGATTGTGTTGATGGGTCTTAGCCAAGGCGGCATCACGGCTGCCACGTTCCAGCCCCAGAACAAGCGGCAAAAAGTACGAGCCCGCATTATTGAAGGCTGGACCTGCCATGACGACTGGCCTGAATACAATGGACTGCGCGCACCCACTTCAGAGCCGGTCCTGGCTCTGGTGGGTTCCAAGGACCCCTGGTTTCAGAGCGTTTCCAGGGGAGACTGCCAGCCGTTCCTGCATCCGGACAATGGCAGCTCATCTGTTGTTTACAAAGATGAACCACTGGCAAGCAGGCACGAGCTACTGGAGTTCACCAGTCCGAAAAAGGCGGTCGTACAATTCCTGCGGCGCCATGTTGATGCCAGAGCCGGCGTGGATGAATCCGGCGACCGGTCAATGGTGACCAGGCACCCGCTTTGGTTGAGGCTCAAGCCCGACTGAGGCAACCCTTTTAGGCTTCCGGTCTCTGAGTCCAGAGTTCAGCAAACACCTCCAGCAAGTTGCCGTCGGGATCGCGGAAGAACAGTGTGCGATGGCCAAAGTCCCGGTTTGTGGGTGGCGACACCAGATCGATACCCTTGTGCATGAGTTCTTCTGCACACTGGTCCACTTCACGCGCTGAAACCTTGAACGCCAGATGCAGCGAGGCGCTGCCATAAGGGGTTGGCACGTCCGCTGCGGTAAGCCCCGGTCGGGACAGCACCAGCGTATTACCGCCGACACTGTATTCAAACCAGTTCGACGAAAGCTGGCGCGACATTGGAAATCTCATAATGTCTTCGTAGAAGTAGCGCATCGCTTCCATATCGCGGACAAAAATGACCGTGTAGTCAATTGCCCGAACAGAGTCGAAGGCCGAACCGATCTGCCGGTCCGACCCATTCATGATCGCTTCCTCATTGAAAAGCCCTCAACATGTTGGCCTTTGCGATTTTAGCCCTATCCGGCTTCGCAAGAAAAAGACACCATGCATAAAACCTAAACACGTCAAAAATCTGAAAAACAGTCATGCGACTTACTGTGGCCGAAATGTCACATATTTGAAAAAACTGCGGTGACTGCGGATTAAATGCTTCCCTTGCGCAATATCTTTTGGTCTTTTGGTTGTATGTGGGGATTGTAATTCAACTTTCAGGGGCTTTGACGTGAGAAAAACTATCCTGGCATCGTCTGTCGCGCTTTTCGCTTTGTCGGCGCCTGCCGCAGCAGCGGACCTTGAGACGGAACGCCAACTGGGCCTGATCGTGTCAGGTGTCGTTGATCAGTGGACCGGCGTGCAGATCATTGACGCTGGACAGGATGATGACACCGTATTCACCAATGGCGGCGAAGGTCGTCTGAGCCTACCGCTGGGCGACAATCTTTCGATCCAGTCCGACGTGAAGTATGAATACAATTCCAACGCGCTTGAAAGCCCAGGTGACAATGATGTCATCGGTCCACGGTACTCCTTCCAAGGCGCGGCACATGTCAGCTGGCGTGATCCTTCCTCCTTCCTGCTCGGCGCATTCGGCGGCGCCGGCGTCACCAGTTTTGGCAGACGTAAATATGATGTGAGGTTCATCGGCGGTGAGGCGCAGGTCTATCTCGACGACATCACCCTGTATGCCCAGGGCGGGTATGTTGACTACGCGAATACGCAGACCACAGGCTTGGTGGCTCTCAGTTCCCCGACCCCTGACGATGGCCTGTTCGCCCGCGGCGTGCTGCGCTGGTTCCTGACACCGGACAGTCGCATTCAGATCGAGGGCACCTATGTGAACCTTGATCTCGTGAGCGCTGCCTTCGGCAGTGCCGGAGAAGCCGAGATATTTTCAGCAGGCGCGCGCTACGACTTTACGGTAGGCGGCCTGCCGGTCATTGGTGACACACCATTTTATGTGGCCTATCGCGGCACGTTCCGCGACAATTGCGCCTTCGGCGATGATCTGGACGATCATACATTCATGGTCGGCACCAGTTATTCGTTCTCCGGCGACATGCTCACCGTGGACCGCCAGGGTGCCACCCTTGATACGCCAAACTTCGACCACGGTTGTGTTGGGGAACTCCCGCAGCAGCCCTCCGACCGCCGCCTCAAAACGGATATCGTGGCGCTGGGCGAAACCGAAGACGGCATCAAACTCTACAGCTGGAAGTACAAGTCCGACCTGGTCACAACCTGGGTTGGCGTGATGGCGCAGGACCTGGAAGTAACCCACCCACAAGCGCTGGTCACCGGAGCAGACGGCTTCTACCGGGTGAACTATTCCGGCCTCGGGGTTCAGATGATGACACTGGAACAGTGGAACGCCAGACACCTCTGATTGAACTTTATTCTCTGCGATACTCAACCCCCGGATGCTGGCATCAGTATCCGGGGTTTTTTGATTGACGTATCGCTCTGAACATCTGCTCGATGCAAACGCGCAGGATGAGGGATGGAGTGGCCATCCTCTCGCCCGGCTCCATCAGGCTGCCAATGCCGCCTTGGTCCTGCCTATTGCCAGTGCGGCCTGCGCAGCCTCGCGGCCCTTCTCGACGAAATGCTTCTGGAAAATCTCATTGTGATGATCGGTTTCCTGATACTGGTGCGGGGTCAGCGAGACCGACAGCACGGGAACCCTGGTGTCCAGGCTGACCCGCATGAGGCCGTTCACGACGGCATCGGCGACAAAGTCATGCCGGTATATACCACCGTCAACGACGAAGGCCGCCGCAGCTATGGCTGCATACTTCTCCGTCACGGCAAGTTCGTATGCCAGCAACGGCATCTCGAAAGCGCCCGGCACGTCGAAGACGTCTACCTGGCCGGCAGGAATGACGGAACAAAACCCTTCCAGCGCCCGGTCAACGATATCGGCATGCCAGTTGGCTTTGATGAATGCGTAAGTGGTATGCGTCACACAAGATCTCCCTTCAAGCAACAAGACACGTCACCAAGGCGATCCTGAACGATACCGGCCATACGAACAGCGGCCGGCAATCGTACTTTCTCTATCATCCGGACTATGACCGTCGGCTCAGGCATCGCACCTGATCTGCTGACCCTTCCAGGCGGAAGGCGCTCGCGGGCTTGCAGAACTCGCTGCTTACCGCCGGTGGGGAGTTTCACCCCGCCCTGAGAACAGGACGTTTCTATAACAGGTTCAGGCATCGGGCAATGACTTGCGTGCGGGGTAGCCATTCACGACGGGATCATCGGAGTTGCCGCATCGCGCCTTCAGGCAAACGACCAGCCACCAGTTCATGTCACCGCAATGTCAAAATGCAGAACGTCCTCGCGGAGACCGAGCTTCGTGTAGAGCTGGATGGCGGGGTCGTCCTCCAGGTCAGCCTGGATAAACATGACATGAGCGCCGCGCTCAGCTGCAATGATCCTGACCTGTTCAATAAGGCCCGTCGCGATGCCTCTTCTGCGATGTGGCTTGGCGACCGCCAGATCGTAAATGTAGATCTCGCTGCGTTGCTGTTCGAGTTTCTCAAGTTCGTAGGCCACCAGCCCGCCGACGACTTCTGCGCCTTGCATTGCAGCCAGCACGATAACCGTCTCATTGCCGAGCAGCTTCTCGAGGTACTGCCGGTCGGGTTGCGCATGAGCGTAGGTCGGCTCGTCCTCGAATGCATGCCCGAATACAACTAGCAGGTCTCGCACCATGTCGCTGTCACCTGATGCAAGCCTGCGAATGGTGAACGGTATCAGCTGTGTCATGGGCACCTTCGAGAACAAATCTTCCGGGCAATCCGGGTAAGCCGTCATTAGGGCTATTTTCAGTCAAGGCAAGTGAGCAGGCCGAACCCTGTTCGTTGATCAGATGAGTCAGATCTAAACGGTAAGTGATTGTTTTTAAGTAATTTTGGCAGCACCTCTGTTTGCGGTCACACCTTGACAGCCAGCAACTCCTGCAGGGTGTTCAGCTTGGGTGAGGTGTAGTTTTTTCGCCAGGCCATCAGCGTCTTGATCCGCGCATACCGACCGGGCAGCATGCGATACTGAAGCGTCTCGTGCACATCGACGATGGACAGCACGGATTTCGGGATCACGGCGAACCCGGTACCGGCGGACACGCATGACAGCATGGCAAGGTAGGACCCGACCGCCAGCGTCGTTCCAGGTGCTATCTGTTCGCCGAGCAGCCAGTCATTGAGGTAACGGCGATAAGCGCAACCTTCTTCAAACGCGACAATCGTCTGTCCGTTCAAGGCGGCGGTGTCTTCTATCGAGGTGAATGATTTCGCCGCGACCAGGCAAAGCTCTTCCGTAAAGACCGGCAACGTCTGAAAGCCCTTGTTGCTGACCGGTTCTGCAATGAAGGCAATATCTATTTCTTCGTTGCTCAGACTGTTGTGGAGAGCACCGGCGGTGGCCGTCGTCAGGCGGATCGAGACATCCGGATGCATGGCATGAAAACGCGAAAGCAGTTTGGGCAGGCGCGCTGCAGCAGTGCTTTCCATGGTGCCTATGCGGAGGGTTCCGCTGAGCGCTTTCGTCTTAACCGCATCGGCGGCTTCACGCGCCAGGGTCAGCATGCGCTCGGCATAAGGCAGCAGGTTGCGGCCGGCATCGGTCAGTGTCATGCGCCTGTTGTCGCGCAGGAACAAGGGTTCGCCCAACTGATCTTCCAACTGCCGGATGCGGGTACTGACACTCGATTGCACCCTGTTCAATTGCGCAGCCGCCTTCGAGACCCCGCCGTGGCGGACAACGGCCTGAAACACTTCCAGCGATGCGATGTCCAGTCTCAAATCGTTCTCATTATCAAAACCAGTTATTCTCTATAAATCATTTTTGCAGATGGCAGGAAGTTCGTAAAGTAGATGAATGCCAGCCAGACAATCACCAGTACTGATCGCGTTTTCCGGGTTTCTTTGCCTTGTGCTTGCCATGGGGATCGGCCGTTTCGCCTACACGCCGGTGCTGCCGGTGATGCTGGGTGACGGCCTGCTGGATGTAGGCACCGCCGGCATAATCGCCTCCGTCCACTTCATCGGATACGCGATGGGCGCATTTGCAGGTGCGTATGGCATCGCGACACCGCGAAAAATCCTGATGGCGTCGTTGGTCATTATTGTCGTCTCAACCGTTGCGATGGGCGTAACCGATAGCCATTATGCCTGGCTTGGCGCGCGCTGGCTGGCCGGTTTCTGCAGCGCTCTTATCCTGATCATCGTCAGCACCTATCACATCAGATCCCTCACCGGGCCTGAGCACAGCAACCTGCAGGGCTGGGTGTTCGCGGGCGTCGGGGCCGGCATCTTGCTTGTCGGCGTGGCTGTGCTGGCCATGATGATCTTGAGAGTTCCGAGCTATATGATGTGGCTGTGGTTCGGTGGCCTGGCGCTGGCAGGATCCATATACCTGTGTGTACAGCGAATTGATTTCGACCGACCGTCGGCAGATGCTGCCGCAGGAGAGGAAATTCGCAAAACACCACTTTCCTGGGCCATTATCCTGCCCTACGCCGCAATGGGCTTCGGATACATCGTTCCTGCCACCTACCTGCCCGTGATGGCGCAGGAGATCTTGCCGTCGCCACTGATATTCGGATTGGGTTGGCCCGTCTTCGGCGCCGCCGCAGCGGTCTCAACGGTTTTGATCGGACAGCTTCAGTCACGCTACTCCAACAGGCAAATCTGGCTGGCCGCACAGGTCGTCATGGCTCTCGGCCTGCTGGCTCCAGCGGTTTCGCAATCGATTGCCGCCATCATCATCGCAGCGCTGTGCGTCGGTGGCACGTTCATGGTCATCACCATGGCCGGCATGAAGGAGGCGCATCGAATTGCCGGGCCGGGAGACGCCCAGCGTCATGTCGCCGTCATGACGTTTGCCTTCGCGACAGGACAGATTGCCGGACCCATTGCTGCCGGCTGGGCGTTTGAAAAACTGGGCGGATTTTCCTATCCGCTGATCCTTGCAGGTATCCTGCTGATCATCAGCCTGGTACCGATGCTTAAGGGCCTTTCCCGGAGGCAACCGTGATCTTCAATATTGCCGATCCGTCAGGACACCACCAGTCAATCAGGTTGAAGAAATTCATAAGCCGTCTGCAATAAGGAATAGTCGAACTGCAGGGTTTGTCGTAACCAGACAGCAATGACTGTTTCACTCAGGAGCCGGAGGAGATTTTCATGAGCGGTGAGACGAACCTGAATGAACTTCTAAAATCGCTTTCGGCACAGCTTGTCGAGGGGGTTTATGTATTCGCCACACTGCCGGACGATTCAATACCGGAAAACATCACTCCGCGTATGGTTTTCCGGGAGGCCGAAGGCATAACCCTCGTGCTTCGCAAGACAGAAGCCGAAGCGTGTGGTCTGGCTTGTGAGTTTCCCTGCCGGATGATTACGCTGGACGTGCATTCGTCACTCGAGGCCGTCGGCTTTATCGCGCATATCGCCAGTGAACTCGCCCGGCATGACATGGGCGTCAATCCCGTGTCAGGCTTTTTCCACGATCACCTGTTTGTGCCTGAGGGACGCGAGCAGGATGCCATGCGGATTCTGGAACGGATTGCCAGTGACAGCACCTAGAAGACACTTCACATCTTGATACGCGCCATCCGGTTGCGGACCGCCGCCACGACGCTCATGGCGGTGAGCGCGGATGATTTCGGATTTCCCGGCAACGGCTTGCCGTCAATCCTGAACTGCAATCTTCCAAATGTGCCTTCGACTTCAATCTCGTGAATGTTCTCGATTATTGTCGGATCGGCCACCAGTTCGACCCGGGTCTCATCCAGGCCCGACCCGGCAAGGGCCACGGTTGCCGCAACATTGGCATTTTTGGGATAGCGTAGCGCGGCCTCGCGCGCGGAGCCGGAAAAATGGCATGCCGGCCCATCAAGGTTGTCCAGATCGATCGCATCTTCTGCCGGCGAACCCTTCCAGCCTTGTGGAGGTTTCCGGCCCCGGTACACGATACGGTCAATATCGCCGACCTTGGCCGCCGCAATAGCATCAATCGCACCAATCGCACCCGACACCAGCTGCAGCCGTGATCCGCCCGCTTGTGCAGCACTGCTCAACCTGTCTGCCAATTCGGGCTGGGCCAGCGCACCGTTAGACGTGCACATCAGGTCAATGCCGCGCTGCAGGACCGCCGGCCCGTACTCAGCGAGCGCGGCGTGTCCGGCGCATTCAATCACCAGATCAGTATCACCGGGAATATCATCCACCGTATTGATCGGCTTCACGCCAGCCCCAAGCGCGTCGACTGCCGCGTTGTCGCGACCTTGGCGGCACAGCACGCAAGCTACGACCACATCAGAGTCTTCCGACAGCTTGGCCGACACATAGGATGCGATCGCACCGAACCCGATAACAACGATATTCATCACCTGCACCCGCTTCCCGATCACCTGGCCGACCATCAGAGCTGGACACGCTGAGCCTTGCCGTTCTCATCTGCAAGCCTCGCGGCAACCGAGGCCACCGCCAGATCCTGAAGCCCGACACCGGTACCGTCAAACAGTGTAATTTCGGTATCGGATGATCTGCCTGCATGAGTGCCGTTTATAACGTCGCCGATGGCCGTGATGTCATCTTCACCGATCAGTCCCTGGGAGATAGCGTGCTGGGTCTCGCCGATCGTCGTCGACTGCGCGATCTCGTCGGTGAACACGGTCGCCGCCGCAACCAGCGCAGGATCCGCCTCCTGCTTGCCTTTGGTGTCGGTGCCCATGCAGGCCAGATGCGTGCCCGGCTTGATCCAGTCTTTCATCATCAGCGGTTCATGGGCCGAGGTAATCGAGATGATCACATCCGCTTCAGCACCAAGCTGCTCGCGCTCGACCGCCTCAAACGGCAGGCCGATTTCTTCTGCCACGGCGCCAAGCCCCGGCAACATCTCGGGATGAAAGTTCCACGCCACGACCTTTTCAAAATCGCGCTGTTCGGCCGCCGCCCTGAGCTGGAACCCGGCCTGATGACCGGCACCGACCATGCCGAGCACCCTGGCGTCCTTGCGTGCCAGGTGGGCAATCGAAACCGAACTGGCGGCTGCGGTGCGTATGGCAGTGAGATAATTGCCACCGACCAGCGCATGTAATTGACCGGTGTCAGGATCGAACAGAAACACTGTCGACTGGTGGTTGGTCAGCCCCTTGTCCAGGTTACCGGGCCAGTATCCGCCGGACTTGAGGCCCAGCACCAGACCGGCCCGGTCAAAGCCGGACTTGAAACCATACAAGGCATCGGCATGGCCAATTGCCTCACGGATGACCGGGAAATTGTAGGCATCGCCGCTGGCCATGGCGGAAAACACACTCTCGACCGCTGCAAAAGCGTCGCCACGCCCCACTACCGCCTGGCAGGTTTCTTCGGAAACAATGAGCATTGATCTGTTCCTCAGTACGCCAGGCCGCGCGCGGTGACCGGCCAGACCGTTTCAACCTTGCCGTTCCTCACGCCAACGTACCAGTCGTGTACATTGCAGGTCGGATCACAGTGTCCGGGAACCAGTTTCAGCTTGTCGTTCACTTTCAGCTTGCCGTCCGGATCCGCTATGACACCGTGTTCGTCAGAGCACTTGACGTACTCCACATCGGTGCGCCCGAAAATGACCGGCAGGCCACTGTCCACCGACTGCGCCTTGAGCCCTGCGTCACAGATCGCCTTGTCGGCCTTGGCGTGGCTCATGACGGATGTCAGGATGAACAGTGCGTTCTCCCACTCTCCCTGGTCGATGCGATTACCGTCCTTGTCCAGGATACGGCCGTAGTCTGCATCCATGAACGCGTAGGAACCGCACTGGAGCTCGTTGTAAACGCCTGAGGCACCCTCGAAATAGTAAGAGCCCGTGCCGCCGCCGCCGACGATATCGCAGTCAAGGCCTTCGGCCTTCAGCGCAGTGACGGCATCAGCGACCATGGCAATGGCGATGTCGATCTTCTGCTTGCGGTCATCATAGTCATCCATGTGCTGCATGGCGCCCTGGTATGCCTGGATGCCGGTGAACTTCAGCCCGTCGGCGGCAGCGATCGCCTTGGCAATCGCCACCACTTCCGGTGTTGTCGTAACACCGCAACGCCCTGCCCCGCAGTCTATCTCGACCAGGCATTCGATCTCGGTGCCGTGCCTCACTGCCGCAGCAGACAGGTCGGCCACATTGTCTATGTCATCGACGCAGCAAATGGTGCGTGCGCCGAGCTTGGGAATGCAGGCCAGCCTGTCGATCTTGGCCGGATCGCGCACCTGGTTTGAGACCAGCACATCCTTGATGCCACCGCGGGCGAAACTCTCCGCTTCGCTGACCTTCTGGCAGCAGACACCGCAGCTGCCGCCCAGCTTTTCCTGCAGCAGCGCCACGTCGACGGATTTGTGCATCTTGCCGTGCACGCGGTGACGCACGCCCATCTCCTTGGCCAAGTTGCCCATCTTGATAACATTCCGCTCCAGCGCATCCAGATCGACGACCAGGCACGGGGTCTGGATGTCCGCTTCGTCCATGCCAACGGCAGCCGGGACGTTGTAGCCGACTTCAAGCCCTTCAATTTTGTTCATCAAGCTCATGACATTTCTCCCTTCTAGGAATTGGCGGTTCAACTTTGATCCTGCAGCCAGGGCAACTTGTTGAGATCGACATTGCCGCCGGTAATGATGACACCGACACGCTTGCCTTCAAACACGTCGCGGTTCTTCAAGATCACCGCCAGCGGCACGGCACACGACGGTTCGATCACAATCTTCATGCGCTGCCAGGTCAGGTACATCGCATCGATGATCTCCTGTTCCGTCGCCAGCAGAATGTCCTCAACGTGGTTCGACACGAAATGCCAGGTCAGCTCCTTCAACGGCACCTTGAGACCATCGGCAACGGTTTGCGGGGCGTCGTCGGCAATAATGTGACCGGCCTTGAACGAGCGATAGGCATCATCGGCATTGAGCGGTTCGGCTGCATAAATCTTTGTGCCCGGTGAAATGTGTGACAGCGTCAGACACGAACCGGAAATCATGCCGCCGCCACCAATCGGCGCCACGACGGCATCAAGCTCTGTAATATCCTCAACCAGTTCTTTCGAACACGTGGCCTGACCGGCGATGACGCGGGGATCGTTGTAGGGGTGGACGAATTCTGCGCCTGACGCAGCAACAACCTCGGCAAAAACCGCCTCGCGCGACGATGTACTGGGCTCGCATTCAACCACGGTTCCACCATAACCGCGTACGGCCGCCTTCTTGGCGTCAGGTGCCGTCCGGGGCATCACAACCGTCACCGGAATACCACGCCTGCCGGCGGCATAACTCAGCGACAGGGCATGGTTGCCCGACGAGTGCGTCGCCACGCCCTTCTTTGCCGTCTCGTCGTCCAGGCCAAACACGGCATTGGACGCGCCGCGCACCTTGAACGCGCCGGCCTTCTGGAAGTTCTCACACTTGAAGAACAGTTGCGCGCCGGTCAGCTCATTGAAATAGCTCGACGTCAGAACCGGCGTGCGGTGGATATAGGGCTCGATCCGGGCATGGGCGGCGATGACGTCTTCATAGCTTGGAATGGTCAGGTGGGACATATCGTTCATGGTATCCTCACGCAGCTTGCAGTTGCGGGCGGCGGGCGGTTGCACGGTAGTAGTTCTGCGCGGCCGCGACACCAGCGCCCGGTTCAATCGGGTAATCCAGGTCTTTCATCGCCATTTCGATTGCAGCGATCCCTGACAATGCCATGACATCGGTCATCGAGCCAAGGTGGCCGATGCGAAACGCCCTGTTGGCCATTTCACCAAGTCCGATACCAAACGACACGCCGTAGACGTCGAACGCATGGTCGGTGAGCACATTGCTGTCAAACCCGTCGGGAACGTAAACCGCACTGACCGTGTCCGAATACAGGTCCGGGCTCTTTGCGCACAAGCGCAAACCCCATGCCCTGACCGCTTCACGCACCCCTTCGGCAATCCGGTAGTGGCGGGCAAAAACATTGTCCAGGCCCTCTTCAAACAGCATGTCGAGGCTCTCGCGAAGCCCATACATGATCTGCAAGGGCGGCGTGTAGGGATAGCCGCCCTTGGCATTGGCACCGGCCATGTCGCGAAAGTCGAAATAGCAGCGTGGGCAGGTGGCCGTCTCACATGCCGCCAGTGCCTTCTGACTGACCCCGACAATGGCCATGCCCGTCGCGAGCATGAAGCCCTTCTGCGAACCGGAGACGGCGAGATCGACACCCCATTCGTCCATGCGGAAATCCATGGATGCCAGCGAGCTGACGCAGTCGACATACAGCATGGCGGGATGATCAGTCTCATCCATCGCCTTGCGGACAGCGCCAATGTCACTGCGTACACCGGTTGCAGTTTCATTGTGGGTAACAAGGACCGCCTTGATCTGGTGATCCTTATCCGCAGCCAGACGCTGGCCGTAAAGGTCGGCGGGGGCGCCGGTGCCCCACTCACATTCGATCACCTCGACATCGAGATTGTGGCGTTGGCACAGGTCTATCCAGCGATGAGAAAACATCCCGAAGCGGGCGACAAGCACCTTGTCCCCGGGAGACAGGGTGTTGGTGATCGCCGCCTCCCAGCCGCCGGTACCGCTGCCGGGAAACGAAATCACCTGGCCTGTCCGGGTTTTGAAAACCTTCTTCAGATCCGCTAGGACCGGCGATAGCAGTTCTACAAAATCAGGCGCGCGATGATCCATCGACTGTATGCTCATGGCATAGCGCAAACGATCCGGTATGTTGGTCGGACCTGGTATGAAGACGGGGTTCTGGCCAGTCATGTCGCTTCCTCCACTTGATCATGATTACACTGACTATACATGGATCCGATATAATTTCAATTTTTCTGGAAAAACATTTCATTTTACGTATAAAAATATAAAATATTGATTTTTAACGATTAATAATTTTTCGAATTCGATTTTTTGATTTTATTTGAAATTTTTTTTCAATCACGTAACCTGAAAGCATCCGATTGTGCAGGCATCAGGAGACGGTAAATTGACTGAACAAACCACCCGGACACGCGGCAGGCCGCGGTCGCTGTCACCAGATACCAATGCGGCAACAGTCCAGGCGCTCGACCGGGGTCTTCAACTGCTCGTCATCGTGGCCAAGGAAAGCAAGACAACGCTGACCGAACTGGCGTTGCGCGTCGGCATGCCGGCCTCGACCGCCCACCGCCTGCTGGTAACCCTGCAAAGGCGGGGATTTGTTGATTTTGATGAATCCACCCAGGAATGGATGATCGGCATCGAGGCATTCCGGATCGGCAGTGCCTTTGTTCAGCGCACCAGCCTGGTTGAAGCCGGGCGCGACGTCATGCGCCGGCTCATGGAGGAAACCGGCGAGACGGCCAATCTGGGCATCGCAGATGACGGCGATGTGGTGTTCATCAGCCAGATCGAGACGCCAAATCCGATCCGGGCATTCTTCAGTGTCGGAACCCGTGGACCGATGCATTGTTCAGGCATAGGCAAGGCGCTGCTGGCCGAAATGCCGCGGAGCAAGGTTGAACAGGTTTTGCAGAAAAAGGGACTTGAGGAGTTCACCTCCAAGACCCTGACGTCACCGGACGCGTTGTTTGCAGACCTTGAAGCCACGCGCGCGCGCGGCTGGTCCTACGACGATGAAGAACGACATTACGGCATGCGGTGCATTGCAGCCCCGATCCACAATTTCCACGGTGAAGCCATAGCCGGTATTTCCATCTCCGGCCCGGCGGCCCGGCTGCCGGACGACGTGATCCGCGAACTCGGCCCGAAGGTCAAAAGAGCCGCAACTGGAGTGACCAAGTTGCTGGGAGGCAGGGGTTCGCCGCCAACTGACTGACAACTCAGCAGTGGCAAGGGAACCGCATCGGAACACAGAGAGGAGATGAACATGAAAATTGGCCTGATTGGCGCCGGTCTCATGGGGCACGGCATGGGCGTAAACATGCTGGCTGCGGGCCATGAGCTTCATGTCGTGGCGCATCGCAATCGTGAGCCGATCGAGGACCTTGTATCCAGAGGCGCGCTTGAAGCCTCCTCACCGGCCGCTATGGTTGCGCTGGTTGATGTCGTGGTGCTGTGCGTCACCGGCACCCCTGCTGCTTGCAAGGTCATTGAGGAAATCACACCGGTACTCAGGCCCGGCATGCTGGTCATCGATACGACAACCAACACGTCCGGCGGCCCCGAAAAAATCAATTCGATCCTGACCAGGCTGGACGTAACCTATGTGGAAGCACCGGTGACAGGTGGAGCGCAGCAGGCGCGCGAGGGTGTGCTCGGCGCCATTGTCGGCTGTGACGGGGAGTTGTCCGACAAGGCACGCGGTGTACTCTCTTGTTTTTGCAGGCAGGTTGAACAGTTCGGGCCGGCCGGCGCCGGCGCGCGCGCCAAGCTGGTCAGCAATTTTCTGGCACTCGGGACTGCGGCACTTGTTATCGAAACTTTCCGGAAGGCGAGAGCGCTCGGTGTCGACTGGCAAAAGCTGTACGAGCTGGCGCAGCACGGTTCGGGTAAATCGGTCGGGCTTGACCGCATTGCGGGCGGAGCGGTTGCGGGAGATTTCAAGGGATACAAATTCTCCATCGACAACAGCGTCAAGGACCTTTCGTATTTCACCGAGCTGGCAGAAAACAACTCATGCAATTCCGACCTGGTTGCGGCGTTACTCGAGGTGTTCTCCAGTGCAGCATCGCACGGCCACGGCAGCCGCATGATAAGCGAACTGCTTGACCCTGCCCTGGGAAGCGAAAGTTCAAGCTGACCCGATCAGCCGGGTAATTGCCCCTCACCCTGAGGTGCTTTGACACAGCGCCGGTGCGTGCAATCGGGAACGCTGCAGCCTATCTTGCAAGAGAGTAACCCGACGCCATGACGACTTGGGAGATGGCCGAACATGTACGCAACCGGCGTGACCGCAACCGAACTGCCCGAACACAGCCTTCTGGGCGAGCGTGTTGCTGCAACCGACTTCCTGGACTGTTACTGCGTGGCATCGGATCTGTCACCGCGCCGGGCTGCCGAAGTGATCACCGACTTTCCCGGATGGGCCCGGTTTCTTCTGCACATCCGCCGGATTGTGACCTCGCCGTTCGGGCTTTCGAATGACGGCCCGGCGGCACCGGACAAGGTCGGGGTGTTTCCGGTGGAAACCGAAACCGGCCGCGAACTGATTGCCGGGTTCAACGACAAGCACCTGGATTTCCGGGTCTCTGTCGTGTCGCAGAACGGCCGTGTGTTTCTGGCGACCTGGGTGCATCCACACAACATTGGCGGCTGGCTCTATCTGAAAACAATCCTGCCGTTCCACATCCTGATCGCGCGGGATGCACTGGCACGGGTCGGGGCTCTGCACTCCTAGGAAAAAATCAGCAACGTGATGGCATCAGATGTGCGCATGCTGGTTCCCTGCTTGATGGCATGAATCAGACCTGGCTCCCAAGCTATTGTTCTGGAAGGATTTTATCCAAAAACTCGCACGCGTTGCAATCATGTTCCCAGCAATCTGGAATCCGTATTCTCCGTAAATCCGGACTGGCTCTTTTTCTCAAAAGCCTGTCTCCAGTTGGCTGAAAGAGCCGGTAACCGTGACAATTCCAGCGCGTCAGCAACGGCGAGATTCGGATCAAACCTGGCTGTGATGAGCCGTTTCAGCATCCACTCCGGATTGCTGCGGTCGAGGAGTTTCATGTCGTCACCCGCAGCAACGACGCCATTTTTCAGAACGCGGTAATACCACCCGGTACAGGCGGTTTTCTGAAACTGCGCCGCCATTGCCCTAATGCCGGTATGCTCATTCAGCTTCCAGCACGGCTGGCGTCCCTGGCAGACCTGCACCCGCGCCGTTCCCAGGCTTAAAATGTCACCCAGGCAAAGATTGTCTTCATGCAGGCCGGTTGTGGAAATGTTCTCGCCGAAACAACCTGGCACGAACTGGTCTCCCTGTTCCGGAAACATCCCGCGCCAGAATTCCATGTGCTCGGATGCATAGTGATGAACGGCTTTCTCAGGTCCGCCATGAACCTTCAGATCTGCCTGCCGGTCATCCACAAAACCATTTTCTTCCAGGCGCAATGCCGCTTCAGCCAATTGCTTGTTGATGGCCGACGGCGCTTTTCCCGGCCAGCGGCTTTCAATCTTTCCGGTGAACAGAGCCAGGATCTTTCCGCGCGGTTCAGAAACACCGGACATCTAGGCAGCCTCCTCGTGCTCATGACAGATCTTTGCACCATCGGCTTTTGTGAGCTGCTCGCCCAGGAGCATGCAGTAGCCGCCTGCCCCCTGCTTCTTGTGGTGACGGCATGACGCACAGATACCGAAGGCACGCTTGCCTCTGGAGGCCAGGGCCTGGCGTACAAGTGCTTCCAGCCCATCAGCCAACCGGCTGACGGCGGCGTCATCCAGGTTCGATGCTGCTTCGTCGACAATGGTCTTCCTGCTCAGAACGGCCATGCCGTCGTCCGTGACCGAATAGGAAATCCAGCGCTTGTCGACCGCCGAACGGATTTCTGAAATCAATCCCTTGCGGGCCAGGGCCTTCAGCGTTTGAGACACGGTGCCCCGGGTTGCGGCCATGAACTCGGCAACCTGCGACGGCGCCCTGGAAAACCGGTTCGCCCTGGCCAGGTAGGACAAGGCGACCCACTGGGTCGGGTTGATGTCGTCACTCCACTCATCAGCAGCACTGAGGCGGGCAATACGATCAATCAGGTCGCGGACGCGGTTTAGGTCATCTTGTGTCATGCCAATATAATAGCGACTCAAAATAATTATTGCAATAATTAGGAGTCGCTATTATTAGTATGCAGCATATCAGCAACCAACAGGAGTTCAGAAAATGAAACTTGCAGCCCTCACAGCACTGGCCCTGACTGCCAGCGTGACTGTCGCCCATGCAGATGCAAGCCACGCCGTTCATCAAAAGGGAGCGGTGCTTTCAAAGGCCGACAGTTCCAAGACCGCCGCCTTCGACATTCTTGCCGCACATGTCCATCGCAACGGGCGCACGGTTACTTTCCACATGACCACGAACGGAAAGGCAGGATCGAAGACGCCGGAACCTGCGGGCAAGCTTGCCGGTGCGCCGGTGCTGTCCTATGTCTGGCCGACATCGCTTGACCCGTCGACAGTGGGGTTTGAAGGCAAGACCGGTATCCTGGCACTTGCCGCAACCAGTCATCCGGACTTCGACGACACACCGCTTTATGATGAAGATGGTGATGGCGATCCTGCCAATGACGGCGGCAAATGGCACAGTCACTGGGTGGTCCTGACTCCGACGGAACAATGCGGCAGGGGTGCGCTGGGCGTTCGCGACATTCCCGATGGTGAAACGCCCGCCATGCCGGCAACCTGGCCGGGCCTGCCGATCTTTATCGACAGCCCCGGGTTCACTCCCCTGTTTGATGGCCCCGAAGTGAAGATCAACGTGGCGTTTGCTGATGCAGATGTTATTGCCGGGGCTTCCTATGACGGTGTCACCTCGGCCCTGAAGGTAAATGCCAATGTGCATGCGCCGCTGCTTTGCGTCGCCGACGTATTCGACATTGCATCAGGTGATCTGAGCCTGCCGGGCAAGGTGGAATAGCCGTTCGACGACAGTTCGGCGGGACACTCTGCAGGCGCCCCGCCGCACCGAGTCCGAAGCCCAGCTGACAAATTGGAGATGAACCCCATGAGGAGTGACCAAAATTTTCAACCCGCACCGCAACTCAACGTGTCGCAATGGTTCAATTGCAAGCAGTCAATAACACTGGAAAGCCTGCGCGGGCGGGTGGTGGTCATCGAAGCTTTTCAGATGCTGTGCCCCGGTTGTGTGTCCCACGGGTTGCCACAGGCAAAGCAGGTTCATGCACTGTTTCCTGAAGACAAGGTGGCCGTGCTGGGACTTCACACTGTGTTTGAACATCACGCGGCGATGACGCCTGTTTCACTTGAAGCGTTCATTCACGAATACCAGCTGCGATTTCCAGTTGGCGTTGATGAAGCAGGAACCAGGGACGTCCCCAAAACCATGTCAGCCTACCAGCTGCGGGGAACTCCCTCTCTAATTGTCATCGACCAGTCCGGCAATCTGAGGGCCTGTCATTTTGGCCACACAACCGACATGCAGATAGGCGCCGAGATCGCCACTTTGCTGTACTGAAAAGGCGGGTTCAACTTGATGAACTGAATCAAAATTACACATCTAAGCATTTGTTTTTAATGTTTTTTTCTACTGCGCATCTTTTCCAGAACTGCTTCAGCCAACCGGCAATGCATCAACCGGATGCCGACAACCTCGTCAAATCCTTGCGCGGCGAGGCGCCAAACTTGCGGGCATACTCACGGCTGAACTGGTTCAGGCTCTCATATCCGATTTCATACGCCACCGCTGATACAGCGTGGTTTCCCTCCGACAGCAGGCGCTTTGCCTCCATCAGGCGAAGGTGCTTTTGATATTGCAGCGGCGTTGTGGCGGTAACAGACTTGAAGTGCTCGTGAAAAGACGATGTGCTCATGCCGGCCAGTTTGGCCAGGTCGGCAACGGTGAGCCCGGACTTGTAGTTCTGGCGTATGTGCGAAACGGCGGTTTGGACCCGGCTTGCGTGACTGTCGCGCCACCTTAGCCTGCGCAACATGGCGCCGTGAGGCGCCGTCAGCAAACGGAAGTGAATTTCCCTGATGATGAGTGGCGCCAGGGCCGCGGCTTCCAGCGGCCGGTCCGCCAGGGCAATGCACCGCCCAAATGCGTCTATGAGCGCATCATCCGATGCGCTGACAGCCAGCGACAGCGCACCCCCTTCTTCCGGTGCAACGGCCCCGATCTCTTCATCGAGGCTGCGGATGAGCCCCAGATCAAGTTCAAGTATCACTGCAAGGTAGGGTTTTTCGGCACTGGCCTCGGTGACACGGGCAACAACCGGCACATCATGACTGACAACCAGCGAGTCGCCTGTGCCATATGTGACCGTCCTGTCACCTATCACGGACTCCTTGCTGCCCTGCAGGATCAAACAGACAACCGGCTGGTACAGCATGGCTTCGAACGTCGTGCAGTTCTCCTGCCGAAAGATCGACAAGCCATCCACGGCCAGCGGTATCGGCTGATCCGACGGCGGGTGTTTCAGTGCGTGGCGTTGCACGTGTTCGGCAACTTCGCGGAGTTTCATGAGCAAGGTCCTTTGATCACGCAAGATATATGTAATTGCGGATCACCAATCATCCCAAAATCCGACGGATCGGAGGAATAGGCAAGTTTTCCGGAGTATGCGGCAAGCGATCAACCCTGCCCGTGCCTAAGTATCGGGTACCAGCTCGCCGGTGTTGGCAGCAGATGTCTCACTTTATGCGGATGATCAACTGCGCTGAGTGAAATTGCCAACGATGCGACCATTACAGACTTTTAAGTCTGGATACCAATCCATCCGTACCCCCACGCCGTTTTCAGTTCAGGCGCTGGGCTAAACAGAGAGGTTCTTCAAATGGCTTTCAATCTCAATATAAACGGTGAGCAGAAGTCTTATGACGTCGACGATGACACGCCGCTGCTCTGGGTCATACGCGACGTGGCAGGCCTTACCGGCACCAAGTTCGGCTGCGGCCTTGCCCAGTGTGGTGCGTGCACCGTGCATGTGGACGGCGTGCCGACCCGCTCCTGCCAGTTGCAGGTGTCGGACGCCGAAGGCTCAGCCATCACCACCATTGAAGGTGTCACCGGCAAGGTTGCCGAAACCGTCCAGAAAGTCTGGGCCGACCTTGATGTTCCACAGTGCGGGTACTGCCAGTCCGGCCAGGTGATGGCCGCTGTCGCCCTGCTCAGCGAAACGCCAAAGCCCACAGACGAAGACATCAATGACGCGCTGTCCGGCAATTTGTGCCGCTGCGCCACCTATCAACGCATTCGCGCCGGCATTCACGAAGCCGCCAAGCGCCTGGAGGCCTGAGCCCATGTTGAACAAAATCATTTCAGATCTGAACCCTGCAAAAATCGAAACCAGCCGCCGCAGTTTTCTGCTTGGCGCATCTGCCGTCGCCGGCGGCCTGATGGTCGGACTGCGGGCCGCACCTGCAAGTGCAACATCCGACACGGCTGCTGCCGCTGCAAACCCGCTGGCCGGTTACATCCACATCGCGCCGGACAATTCGGTGACCATCCTGTCATCGCAGTTCGACATGGGCCAGGGCCCCTATCACGGTCTGGCCACGCTGGTGGTTGAAGAACTTGGCGCCGACTGGTCACAGGTCGACGTGAAAGGTGCAGCCGGCAACACCAAGCTTTACGGCAACATCATGTGGGGCGGCGCGGTACAGGGCACAGGCGGTTCCACGTCCATTGCAACATCGTTCGACCGTTATCGCCAGGCCGGCGCTGCAGCGCGTGAAATGCTGGTTGCCGCCGCTGCTGAAACCTGGGGTGTCGACGCTTCGCAGGTCAGCGTTTCCGGTGGCAGACTGACCGACGCGTCCGGAAACACAGCCACCTTCGGCGACATGGCGGAGAAAGCCGCCGCCATGCCAGTGCCCGAGAAGGCAAAACTCAAGGACGCTGCTGAATGGACCCAGATCGGCAACGAAAAACTGCGCCGGTTCGACAGTGCGGCCAAGGCCAACGGCACGCATGACTTCACCATCGATGTCAAACTCGACGGTATGCTTACCGCCGTTGTGGCCCATCCGCCAAAATTCGGCGCGAAGGTGAAATCGTTCGACGCCGCCGAAGCCCTGAAGGTGCGCGGGGTCACTGACGTGGTGGAAATTCCGCGCGGTGTCGCCGTTGTCGCGGAGCACATGTGGGCAGCCATCAAGGGACGCGAGGCGCTTACGGTCGAATGGGATGAGACCCAGGCTGAAACCCGCGGCAGTGCCGAGATCATCAGCGAATACAAGGCCAAGGCCGGGGAAGCGCAGCAGGCCACCGCACGCACGGAAGGCGATGCGGCGGCGGCCCTGGCATCAGCGCACAAAGTCATCGAGGCGACCTATGAGTTTCCATATCTCGCCCATGCCGCAATGGAGCCTCTCAACGCCGTGGCCCGCAAGAATTCAGACGGCACACTGGAAGTCTGGGGCGGGCACCAGATCCCGGACGTCTATCAGGGCATTTCCGCCAAGATTGCCGGGGTGAAGCCGGAGCAGGTAACCATGCACGTCATGAAAACCGGCGGCGGCTTCGGGCGGCGCGCGGTGGCCGACGGTGATGTGGTTGCAGAAGCCGTCTCGGTTGCCGGCGCCATCAGCTTCAGGGCACCGGTCAAGGTCCAGTGGACCCGCGAGGACGACATGCGCGGCGGGCGTTACCGTCCGGCCTATGTGCATTCGTTCAAGGCCGGTCTCGACAAGGACAACAAGCTGATTGCGTGGCACAACCACATTGTCGGCCAGTCCATTGTCTCCGGCACGCCGTTTGAAGGCCTGATCAAGGATGGCGTGGACGGCACCTCGGTTGAAGGCGCGTCCAACATTCCCTACGGCATTGAAAACATCAATGTCGGCCTGACGACGACCGATGTGAAAGTGCCAGTGTTGTGGTGGCGTGCCGTTGGCTCGACCCATACCGCCTATGCGGTGGAAAGCTTCCTGGACGAGGTGATCGCCGAGGTAGGCGCCGATCCATACACCTACCGGATGGAACTGCTGAAAGATCATCCGCGCCATGCTGCGGTGCTGAAACTGGCTGCCGACAAGGCGAACTGGTCCACGCCGGCGCCTGAAGGCCGCTTCCGCGGGCTGGCGGTTCATGAGAGCTTCAGTTCGGTGGTGGCGCACATCGCCGAGATCTCGATGGACAACGGCACACCGAGGGTACACAAGGTCACGGTCGCCGTTGACTGCGGCATCGCGGTGAACCCGGATACCATCAAGGCGCAGATGGAAGGTGGCACCGGCTTCGGCCTCGGCTCGATTCTGGCCGAGGAACTGACACTGGTGAATGGTGAAGTGGAACAGGGCAATTACGACACCTACACGCCGTTGCGGATCAGCGAGATGCCGGAAGTCGATGTGCATATTGTCCCGTCCGCCAACAAGCCGACCGGTGTCGGTGAGCCCGGCGTGCCGTCGATCGGCCCGGCGGTGGCCAACGCCATTGCCGCAGCAGGCGGGCGCCGGATTCGCGTTCTGCCCATGTCGAAATCGATGGGCACCTGAGCGGCCTCTGAAAAGTTCACCCGCGCATTACAAGGTGCGGTTGATCTGGAGCAATGATCAATGGGCCTTGATACCGGTAGCGGCATCGAGGCCCATTGCATTTGGTTGGTGATGGCGGAACACTGATCTGAACGGGCGATCTATCCGATCAGAGTGTTTTACGGACCTATCATGATGCGGGAAAACCAACGTGTTCTTGTGCTCGGCGGTACGGGCTCAATCGGGGGACCGGTGGCCGACGTATTGCGCCGGCGCGGACATCAGGTCACCTGCCTGGCCCGGTCCGAGAGTTCACAGCAGGCCTTGCGCGCCGCCGGGTTCAACACGATACGCGGGGACATCCGCTCACCCGACGACTGGACCGGACGTGCCGGTGAATTCGATGCCGTGATTAATGCCGCATCCACCTGGTCCGACGACGAGGCACAGGTTGAGCGGCGACTGGTTGCAAAACTGCTGCAGGCGTTCTCCACACCGGATGCAGGCAGGACCGTGATCTACACTGACGGGTGCTGGAGTTACGGCGCCACCGGCGACACCATCGCCACGGAAGACACCCCTTTCGATCCCCTGCCCGAATTCGCTTCCAGTATCGAAACCGCCCGCCAGGTTCGCGACAGCAGGCAGGTTCGCGGCATGATCATCTACCCTGCCATGGTCTACGAGCGCGACGGCGGCGTGCTTGAGCAGATGGCAGACGATGCACGGCACAGGGACAGGGTGCGGATAGTCGGCAGCGCAGACGTCAGATGGCCGCTGGTTCACCGGATGGACCTGGCCGTGCTGTATGCGTTGATGCTGGAGCGCGGCGAAGCCGGTGCCGGTTTCAACGGCGCGGGCATCGTCTCAATGCAGGTCGGCAGGATTGCTAGAACACTGGCGACGCGATTTGGAAAACCGGACGACCTGGAAGTGCTGACTGTAGACGAGGCAGTTAGAGACATTGGGAGCTGGGCGGTCGGGTATGCACTTGATCAGCAAATGAGCAGCGCAAAGGCAGTGCGGGAGCTTGGCTGGGTGCCGGAGCACACCGACATCCTGGCTGAGCTGTCCTGAAAGCCCAAACAGGATGCGGAACGCGATACAAAAAGCGCAATCAGACAGTTAAGTGTTGAAGAATTGAATCAGGCCCGCAAGTCAAATATTTGTTTTTACTATCTTTTATCAGGAAATTGGCTTAGCTGCACGAAACCCGCCTTCACGCTCCCGGCACCTGCTTCAAGCGCTCCGGCAGGTTGATTGCCGCCACACCGACGATGGCCGCGACAAGGCCCAGACCGATCACCGGGGTGATTTGCTCGCCCAGGAACACCATGCCCAGTACAACCCCTACTCCGGCCCTCAGGTAAGCCTGGCTGGCGGTGCCCATGGACCCCAGCGTCTTCAGCAAGCGGAAATAGATCAGCAGGGCGCAAGCCGTGCACAACACGGACAGGACGGAGGCGGCGGCGATGGCTTTCATTGATGGCGCCAGCGTCCAGGGCTGGTCCAGCAGCAGGCTGGCCGGCACCAGTACAACGGCCGCACAGATCATGGTGCCTGCCGCAGTCGCGGTTGCCGAGATATGGGTAAAGCGCTTGCCGTAGATCGCGGCACAGGCATACAGGACCGCACTGGCGATTGCCGCCAGTTGCCCTGCCACCTGCTGGCCGAGGCCGGCCAGTGCATCGACCCCGACGATCATGGTGACGCCAAGCAGGCCGAGGCAGGCACCGAAGAGTTTCAGACCGCTGGTCACTTCATGCCGGGTGATGAAGACCGTGAACAGGAACACGAAGATCGGTGACGTGGAGTTGAGGACACTGGCCAGTCCGCTGTCGACATGTTGCTGGCCCCAGGCGAGAAGCGTCCAGGCGGCAATGGAGTTGAAGAAGGACTGCAACAGCAACATGCGCCACGTCCGGCCATCACGCGGGAGATGGTCCTTGCGCCATGACAGAACGGCAAGCAGGAACAGGGCAGCAATTGTTACCCGTACTGCAATCAGCGTGACCGGCGGAATTTCCGTGACTGCCACCTTGATGAACAGGTAAGACGAACCCCACAGCAGCGCCAGCAGTCCAAGCAGGGCAAGCTCGACAATCAGGACCGGTTTGGCGGATGCGCTCACGAGTTTGCTACCCTTTTCGTTTCTCAGCCGCTCTCACTGCCCTGCCCCGTCACCCGGCTGCGGCGCGGATGCAAGTGTCAGAAAGGTTCTGTCTTCACGCAGCAGAAATTTTTCCCGTTGCGCGAACTCGTAATTCTCCCGGCCCAGCGGGTCGGCCGCCAGCCGCGCGCGGTATTGTTCATAGGCTGCGAGGTTTTCGATATTGTAGACCCCGTAGGCCAGCGTACTGGAGCCTTCGTGCGGTGCATAGTAGCCAATCAGGTCAGCGCCGCAGCGCGGGATGGCCTCACCCCAATTGCGGGCATACTGTTCAAACTGATGTCGTTTGGTCGGGTCGATGTGATAGCGGATAAAGCAGGTCAGCACTTGCGCCTCCATGGTTCGTTGATCATCGAACCGTGACATATTGCATTGCCCGAATGCTTCGACTACCATCGAAGCATGAAGGAAGGCCCCGACATCGCCCTGCTCGGCTCCCTGATTGGTGATCCGGCACGGGCCAACATCCTCACTGCCCTGATGAGCGGCAAGGCGCTGACGGCCAGTGAACTGGCGTCGGAAGCGGGCGTGACGGTGCAGACTGCAAGTTCGCACCTGAAAAAGCTTCAGGACGCGCACCTGTTGCGGCAACGCAAGCAGGGCCGGCACCGCTATTTCACCCTGGCGGATGACGAAGTCGGCAGTGTTCTGGAAGCCATGATGGGACTGGCGGCGGGCCGTGGCCTGGTGCGCACCCGGACCGGCCCGAAGGATGAAGCGCTGCGCAGGGCGCGGGTGTGTTACAACCATCTGGCCGGAGACCTGGGCGTGGCGATCTATGACGGCATGATCAGCCGCGGTTATCTTGCCGAGACCGACGGCGACGTCGACCTGACCGGCGTCGGGAAAGAGTTTGCCGCCAGGTTCGGGGTTGACCTGGAGGTCCTGTCAAAAAGCCGGCGTCCGATGTGCAGATCCTGCCTCGACTGGAGCTCGCGCCGCACCCACCTGGCGGGCTCGCTGGGCACCGCCCTGCTCAACAGGTTTTATGACCTTGGTTGGGCGTCACGGGTGGACGGCTCGCGCGTGGTGAAGTTCAGCGCAAGAGGGGAACGCCTGCTGCTGGCAGAATTCGGTGTCAGTGCCCGGACTGCGTGACACCGTTTCCCATTTTTACCATCGAAATTAAGCATTTTCCGCCAAAACCGGTCCAAATTCAGAAAAATGACCTACAATTCAATGTAGAAGTGAACTAACCCAATTCAGGAGTACTGAAGTGGCTGTCGAAAGCTGGTTCCCACTGGCAATTTACTATGAGGATCTACCTGAAAGCGCGTCGCACAAGGAGACCCTTGTGAAGCATATACATGCTCTGCGTGCGTCTTCCGGTGAACAGCGTACAACTGAAAGTTCAAGCTGGACCGGCGACATACATGGCGTGGATCGCATCCATCATGATCCGGTCTTTGACTGGCTGACAGATCAGGTCGGCGCCCATGTCCTGCGATACCTGACAATACTTGGCCATGACCTCGACAAGATGGATGTTCACATCCAGCGGTCATGGCCTGTCATCGGCCGCAAGGGACAGGTGGTGTCGCCGCACGCCCACAACACAGCCCATGTCAGCTCGGTCTATTATGTGTCCATACCCAGCGACGGAGATCCGGGCGGCACGACTTTTTTCAATGACCATTGCCCCAACGAAATTTCGCATGGCATCAGCACGGGCATGACCGGCTCCTATTTCGAGCGCAACGCTTTCAACTACAACAGCGCGCAGTATTCACCGGTTGAAGGCCGTCTGGTCCTGTTTCCGGCCAAGCTGACCCACTCGGTGGAACCGAACCTGACTGATGAGGACCGAATTTCGGTTTCCTTTGACCTGATCGTCACGTCCAGGGAAGATCAGGTACGCGGATCGCACGAGTTTCTGATGCCGTCGCCGTCGCAATGGAAAAAGGTGCCCATTGCAGATGGTGAGGCGATAAGGAAATCCTTCTCACAGCAGGAAGCTTAATCTGCCATCTTTTGAGCGGGTGGTTAGACGCTGCAGCCGCGATCATGCGGCGTGCATCACCAGGCTGTTCTGGCGCATGTCGTCCAAAAGCCGGGAAACCTGGCGGCGCAGGTCCTTGGGCTTGCGGTCAGGAAACGCAGCGTAGAACATCGCAACGATGTCATAGCTTGTTATCGGCTGTTCCAGCAGCCGCCAGATCCCGCACGCCATCGGGTCGAGCGCGTGGATTTTTCCGAGCGTATCGTCGATCAGGAAAATCTCGCCATCCAGCTCTCTTTGCAGAATCTCCGGGTTGCGACAGTAGCGGGCATTCGTATCAGTCATTGCCCAACCCCTGATTGATCGCCAGGTTGACAGTCGAATACAGCCTCGAGCAGAGAAGCTGCATCGTCAACCTTGTGGTAAGTCATGCAGTGACAGGATGCGCCTTCCACGATCTTGTGCAGATGATCAAACACCGAACTGGCCGGCATACCGGTGCTGTAGTTCTGGCTGATCAGTGAGCGCAGTGCAGCGCCGTTTGTCATATCGTCGAGGCTGGCGGCGCCTGTCTTGTTGGTGCGCTTCAGTTGCACAATCGCCTTGACCGGAGACGACCTGCCAACTTCAGCCATCTGGCCAGCCGCCAGGTCAATATACTGTTGCTCGGCATCACCCAGGATGGAGTGTTTATTCAGAGTTTGGCGCAGTTCAGACGTTATGGCCTGAAGCGGCAACGGCAACCTGATACGCGGAAGCAGACCGAGTGACAACACTTCAGTCGTGACCGGGTCAATTGCCACGACATCGTCACCGAACACCGTGTGACCGTTCGCGGCCAACGCAACCGTCAACAGGCTCTTCCCGGCCCGATGCCCTCCCGGAAACAGGATGACACCATCACCAACCTTTACCGCAGCACAGTGCAATGTGAAATATTGCTGAAATTCGTCACCGAACCAGCCGTTAAACAGAAAGTGGAAATCCCGGACTGCACCGGCATTGCTTTCCGGACAGCCAAAGAGATTTTCGGCGGTCAGATCATTGGCGGGAAGTCTCCAGTCGTACACGTCGCCCATTCTGCTGAACACCATGGCAGGTTTGATCGTCGCAGTTACCGGTTGCTCGACAATGTCCCAGCCACGAAGGATTTTTTGAAGGTCCGAAAACAGATCGCCGCAGCCCGCGACATCCACAATCCAGTGCACACCGTTCCAGCCAATCTTGAGCCGGCGGGTTTCGGCTTGAGCGGCCTGGGTTTTTTCTGGAACTTGCAACATGCGATGCCCTGGACTGAAAATGGCCTGCTGCCAGAGCCGAAGCCCTGGCAGCAGTATTATCGTGTGAGCCAAGCAGGAATTGTGCCAATGGCACTATTACTGCCCTACTGCCCGGTCCAGTCGCGGCAGCGCCGTGGCGAGTTTTCCCAGTTGCCACAAGCGTCACCGGATGCACTTGCCGACGAACCGCCCCTGCGACCCTTGCCGTGGCCCTTGCCTTTGCCGTGGCCCTTGCCTTTGCCGTGGCCCTTGCCTTTGCCACCGCCGTAACCGCCACCTTTGCCGCCTTTTCCGCCCTTGCCGCCGGAACCACGGCCTTTGCCGCCGCCCTTGCCGCCGGAACCACGGCCTTTGCCGCCGCCCTTGCCGCCGGAACCGCGGCCTTTGCCGCCGCCCTTGCCGCCGGAACCGCGGCCCTTGCCGCCGCCCTTACCGCCGGAACCGCGGCCCTTGCCGCCGCCCTTGCCGCCGGAGCCACGGCCTCTGCCGCCACCCTTGCCGCCAGAGCCGCCGCCTTCGCCGCCGCCCTTGCCGCCGGAACCACCCCCTTTGCCGCCGCCTTTACCGCCGCCTTTGCCGCCGCCGGAACCGCCGCCTTCGCCGCCGCCCCTGCCACCGGAACCACCCCCTTTGCCGCCGCCGGAACCGCCGCCTTTACCGCCGCCCTTACCGCCGCCTTTGCCGCCACGTGCGGCATGTCCTTCACTGATCGTCACAATTGAAGGGGCAAGCAGAAGGCCAAGACCCGTCAGGCCCAATTTGGCCAACGCGTCTCTACGGTCCATTTTGCTGTTTTGAGATTCACTAAGCTCGTCTTGCGAGCTTTCTTCGACTTTTTTCAATGCCGTTACTCCTTGTTACTAACTAACAAGGGCGACACATCGGTCCATATCCCACCGCATCTACACAACGGTCGTCCATGCTGCGCAGAAAACTGCTTCCAGAGGGCCCAGGAAACATTACCTTACAGTAGCGAGTCGCTGAGTTATCTGTCAAATTGAATCTAATTCGTGGTTAAATCGAAAGAATTAATTAACCATGTCGGCCTGACGAGCAAATAACCGGTAGATTAAGTAGTGACCAGCTCTGATTATGTAGTCAATCGACACCTGCATACCAATCGCATTGCTTCAACTCTACAGCTCTTGTCCTGGAATCAATCAATCACTTGTTTCGACGATGTGGGACCGTAACTCCATCTGCCTTGTTTCAGACAGTATTCAGCTTTGCGAAAGTGCCGGGATGTTGGGTTTCAGGCATTTCTTGAGCACCACGGTGCGCGGCCAGATGTTGAACAGGTCGAGATGATGCTGGTTCAATAAATTTTTAACAGCGCAGATAATTGAACCGCCATTGACCGCAGCTTACGGTTTACAACATCACGGCATAGTAACCACGTATGAACGACACACTGCAGCGGAGCGTAATCCATGACCTGGCACCTGAACGAGACCTTTGAAACCAGCGCCGGAAAAGTGGCCGCCGGAAATGCCGGTGACGGGCCTGACCTTGTTGTGGCGCACGGCTGGCCATGGTCGTCCTATTCATGGCACCGGGTGATTCCGGAACTCGCGAAGCAGTACAAGGTGCACTGGTATGACATGCCCGGATATGGCCGCTCCGAGATGCGCGCCGACCAGGCCACATCGCTGGATGTGCAGGGCCGGGTGTTTGCGGAAATGCTTGCCCACTGGAACCTTGCCCGCCCGCATGTCATCGCCCATGATTTTGGCGGCGCCACTACCTTGCGGGCGCACCTGCTGCACGCTTGCGAATTTGAAACCTACGTGCTGATGAACGTCGTCGCCATGCGACCGTGGGGATCGGAGTTCTTCGATCATGTAGGTCGTCACGTGGATGCCTTTCTCGGCCTGCCGGCGCACATTCACAAAGCTGTGGTGGAAGCCTACATCAAGGGCGCGCTGATTTCGGACATAGATGCCGACGACTTTGATGCGCTTGTCTCACCGTGGCTGAGCGAGGCCGGGCGCGGCAGTTTCTACCGCCAGTTCGCGCAAGCCGACGAGCGCTATACGGCAGAGGTTGAACCCCTGTTCGGCGATATCCGCTGCCCGGTCAAAATCCTGTGGGGCGAAGATGACCCATGGATACCGCTGGCGCGCGGCAAGGCTCTGCACGGCCTTGTCGGCAAGGGCCCGTTCACGCCCCTGCCCGGCATCGGTCACCTGCCGCAACTGGAAGCACCCGAACTTGTGCTGAAAAATCTGAGCAGAGTCTGACGCGGGGCCGCATTCGTCACTGCGGCTGGCGCACCATGGGAAACAAACTCGGCGCGCCTGATGCCTCGATTATATCGGGTCTGCGGCGAATCCCAAAACCAGCGTGTCGATGAGCCTGCCGATATCCGCTGCGTCCGCCGTCTTGATCATCGTTCTCTTCGCCCATGCCTGTACCACCCACGAAAATGCCTACAGGCATCAAGCGGGAAAACCTAGCGAATAGGCTCCGAACCAACTTGTCTTTAGGCGGAGTAGCTGATTTCATCGGACACTGAAGACATCATACGAACCAGGCCTTTTCCCGTCCGGGAACACAGGCTCTTGCACGGAGAGAACCATGAAGAACACAATTGCAACCTGCCTGGTGCTGGCTCTGTCCTCCCTGCCTGCAGCCGCAGAGGGGTTTTCCTGGACTGGCACTTATGAGGGTCACTTCGTCTGTGACCATGTGAACGGCGGCGCGGCGGGCGGTTTCAGCCGGTCTTTCCTGGCCAACATCCGGCACACCGGCACCAGCCTGGATGTCGAAACATTTGCCGTTATCAGCCCCGAGACGAAGGGCAAGCCGTCGCTTTACCGGGGCAAGGTGCAGGAGATCGCCGGTGGCAAGGTGATGGCCGGATACCTTGAGGCCTGCAAGGGCCGGTTTGACTATAAGGAACTCGTGCGGATTTTTCCTGCCACCAGCGCAGGCCAGTCATTCAGCTTTGCCGCTGACACCATATTCACTACCGAGGCGCTGCCGGGCGCCGAAGGCAGGTTGGTCGTCGAAAGCTGCAAATGGGCACTGAAACGGGTATCGGCGGAAGTGCCTGAGTTTGAGGCATGTCCGGAATAGAGGCCGGAACGTGCTCCCGCGTCCTATCCGGGCCAGATCAGTTCCAGGCGAAGGCCGCCGGGTTCGGCAAACATCATGTGTTTGCGCGGACCGTCGCCCACCGGTTCCGGCATGAACTCGACCTTGACACCCGGCCAGGCTGCGACCCTGTCGGCCAGCTCTGCCAGCCGCGGTTCGCTTTCGACCTCCATTGCCATGTGATGCAAACCGACATTGGCGCGCCGGTCAAAGGCAGTGACCTGTTCCGTCCTGTCCACCTGCCACAGGGTCAGGCGCAGCCTGCCATCGGTGACTGAGTTTCTGGGATAGGAGTCATCCCGGGCAATTTCCTGCCAGCCCAGCACCTCGGTGAAAAACGCCGTTGTCTGATCCAGATCGAAAACCGACAGACCAAGGTGATTGAGCCCTGACGTTTCAACCATGCATGCCTCGTATTGTTCTTATGAATTGAGGTTACGGTTTAGCGTTGATCACGACAGGCGGACAAGATGCAGTCCTGGCGGATAATCAGTACCAGAGGTCAGCTGCTACTTCTTCCTGGTCGCCTTGGCAGGCAGGCTCTGTGCGTGGGCCAGGCTTCTGGCAAACCATCCCCCTAGTGCATCCGGGTCTGCAAGCACTTGTAGCGGCACCGAAACATACTCCTTCATCACGGCACCATATTGCACAACCGGGCCCGCCTCGAAATCGGCAGCAAAGGCCGCCCGGTCTTCTTCGGACAGCCGAATGCACAGCGTGCCTGTCTTGTCCAGGAAGCTGAACATGTTGCCGTTCATCGACGTGTTGGGGCTGGCCTTGCCCTTGACTTTTTCGCCCGCGGTATCGGCAACGAGCTCCCGATACCTCTCCAGTACGTCGGCATAAGCTGTCTGCGAACTTGTCATCATGCCTCCATCATTTTCGCAAAATCATAGCATGATCTACCTGCGCATTATGGTTATGCGATGAAAGTTGCGCCAGGTAATGCGAGCGGTCAAACAGGAATAACCAGGGGCGGCTGTCGCTCCAGACAGGCGTCACCAAGCTTAATGTTTTTGATTAGCCGCTGATGTGAGCCATCACCATGATTTTCATCAACCAACGGGCGGTGTGCGGCAAGGGTGAAATTTCCACTGATTCAATTTGAGCACTTAAGATATTGTTTTGAAACATGTAAATTAACGGTTTTAAGAATATGAATCAGTCATTGCCAGCTGCGCGCCCTGCTTCCTTGCGAATGCCGCCTGTCGACATTTTCGTCCTGTTGAGAGATTTCTTCATGTCAGCCAGCGCATCCCGACAGGGATGCGGATTGCTGTCACGCGGCTTGCCAATACGACCCGCCGCCGGCTGTATGGAAAGCCATTTGCTGGACCGTGATGTCCATTTGCACCGCCGGATTACGGAGATAGCCGATGCAGCCCTGGAGGTCTTTCGGAGGCCTTTGCAGCAAGATGGCCATCCTGTCATAGCGGCTGCAGGATGATGATTGCAGCTCGGTGTCGGCGGGCGCGGTTTTCGCATCCAGTTTCAGATACTCATTGGCCACGATGACCCGGCCGGCCTCGGCCTGACGGATGGCGCTGCGTGTCGGCGTGCGCTCGATGACCAGCATCTCGCCGGGCCCGACACCGGAGACCAGCAGCAGGCAGTTGCCCGGAATCACCGCCTGCGCCAAACGCTCAACAGCATCGCCGAAGCTCCCGGCCTCCTCGAAGGTTTTTCTGATGAGAAACGAAACCGGCAAGGCAATCTGTGCGGCTTCCTCGCTTGAAACCGCATTGAGAGTGATCGCAAACCGGCCCGGAGCCATGCCGGACAAGACGCCCAGATAGCCGGGCCAGCCAATGGAGATAAACTCGCCGGCAGGCGCACCGGTAAACCGGCAGGCCATGGAGGTTTCATTCAGCAACCGGTTCTCCGTCCACCAGTCCAGGTTGCGCGCATGCAACGGACCTTCAGGCGTGTCCACGGCAAAGGCCGTGCAGCCGATCAGCGCGCTGAACACATCGTAGTAGGCATTGCACAACAGCAGCAGATCAGCCGGCACGCCAACGCGCGACGCCACACTTTGCATCTCGCCCCAGTAGTCGGCAGGCAGAATGGGCCGCACCGCCTGTGCCACCGTCTCCGCCAGACTGGCTGACTGCCCCAAATCCTTGCGATAGACGTCAATCAACTGGCGGGCATGATCAAGCTGGGTGTCTGAGAACGCCCAGCGCTCCTGAGGCTGGCGGCTGAGATCTATGATCAACTCTTCAGACATGGCGGGTTTCCATCCGGTTGCGGGATGACCTATCAAACAGAAAAACGAGTTGAACTCACGGCGGTTTGCCGACCGGAATCTTGCAATAACACGACTGGATGCCTGCCGGTAAACAATCGAGATTGCCGAGGGAATGCGTTGGCGCAGACAGCGGTCGCCATCGGAATACATCAGACGTCGATGAACTGCAGCCCTGGCCAGCGTTGCGCCCACTTCTTGGTCGCGATCCTGTTCCGGTAGATTGTCAGCTTGTGAGCAAAGCCTGGACCTGGTCGAACAACCATGCCGACAAGATCGTCAACTCCGTGCGGGGCAATGATCTCCACCTTGCCGGCAACTATCCGGGCGGCAATTGCGGTTGCGGTTTCGGGCCAGCAACTGATTGCCTCTGCAATGTTGCGATATGGCGCATCACCGTTTGCCTCATGCATGCGAGCCTGGTTATGCACAGACCAGGGAATGGCCGGGTGTGCCTCGAAAAGACGCTTCTCGATTGCAAGGTCCTGGTCCGGGCTGATGTCGGCAGGGTTGTGATAGATCACGTCAACGTCGCTTCCCGGCACAGGCTCGACGGGCATGGCGTGCAGGTGATCCCAAACCGCATTGCGGATCAGGCCGGCTCCGATCCAGCAATCCTCAACGTCCAGTGCCGCTACATGGTGCAGCAGCGCCGTGACAGTCCGCTGGCGTTGAAGGAATGCCGTTATGTCCTGACACGTGCGCACGAGGGTTACAGTAATGGCGAGTGAAACCAGTTGATAGTCACCCCGCTCACAAACGTCGAAGGCAGCGCGGAGATGCTCCGGCTGCCTTCTTGTCAGTCACAGATTGCTGTTACCGGCTCAATAGAAGCGGTTGCGGCATCTGTAGTAGCGGTTCCACCAGTAGCGGCGGCCCGTGCGGCGTGCTTTCCGCTTCAGCCAGCGGCACTTGCGCCAGCGGTGGCCGTGGCCCCAGTGTCCGCCACCCCAGCCGCCGCCCCAGCCGCCATGCCAGTGACCGCCGTAGCCGTGCGCCAGGACGATACCTGCAGGTGCAGTGGTGGTAGCAGCCGTGGTGCTTGCCGCGCTAGCGGCAGACATGCCGGCGGCAACGGTTGCATTGGCCGATGGTACGGCGGTGAAAGCGGCAGCTGCTACAATCGCCACTGCCATCAAATTGGTCTTGTTGATCATGGTTTCAGGTTCCGTTTCAGTTGGTGGTCATATTGCCCGACCCGTTGATCAGCACATTGACAAACATCGCCTGAATGTTAACTGAAATTCATGTTCATCCGCGGTTCAGCTTTCCGCCACAATTGGCGCAAGCCTGATGAGCAAACCGCCGAATCATGCTTCCAGGCAGTAAATTTCCTCGTTAATCGCAACCACTCAACCAGTGATTGCGCAAAATCAAGCTGCCCGTACAAGCGGTTGTCTTTGCTGATTTTAATCTGAAATTCTGATAGTATGAATCAATCGTTAACGGTCGCTGCCGGGCTTGGCATTACAACCACCGGCAGCAATCCCGGTCCGTCAAGCGCCGGTCGCATCCAGCCGCCGCCGCGTCCGAACTGTCACTCCTGCGATACCGGTTCATCGACAGGCGATCAGATCATGGAAATTCAACGCGGCGCATATCCACAATTTGTGACGTATGCTGCCGGTTTTACTCCGCATACGCTGTGCAGTGTGGGTAACCATGGAGTTGCCACGACATCATCATCTTTTAGCCCTTGTTCGGCTACGTCCTGTGCAGGACGGCATGTGATGCAAGACTTGCGGTGAGTAGAGTATTCTTCATCCCCAGGAGCAGGTTTTGTGGTGAGTACTTTTTGCAGAGCACATCGCCGTCGTCACATGCCGTCACTCCTGAATGGGCATCTGGTGTACTGTTTCATCCCGCTCACGCAAGCAGCGTGTGGTTGCGCTTCACCGCAACACACTTCGTGCATTTGAACGGAGTTCATCACTGTGCCTGCCTGCAGCCAGGAGACCGTCCGGTCGGTTGGCTTATTGCCACCATTCCCGCGGCAGCTGGAACCGGTATTTTCATCAAATCACAACATACCACAATTCAATTTCAATATACTGATTCATATTTTCATAAACTACATTTGTTATTAATGTGTAAAATACTTTTTTCCATAAAATATGCTTGATTAAAACGGTTTTGTTGAAATTTCTTGTAAACTAAATTTCGCATACCCATATATGTATTAATGCATGGGATTTTCATTTTTAAAAACACTTACCTTTATCCGATCCGTCAGCACTGCGCACCACCTGCCGGTCGTTCTTGATACTGGAGATGACACGACAGGGGGAATTTCCGCGCCCGGCGTAACTCAGGGGAACTGTTTGCCACCAATAAACGCAAGAAAAACAATTTGAGAGAGGAGAAAATCATGAAACTCACTTCAAGATACCTTGGAATAGCAGCCTCTAGCTGCGTACTTGCCGCCATTGCAGGATTTTTCGTCGTTGCGCCGTTTTTCGGCCAGCGGGTGGAAGTACCGCCTGCGCACATTGGCAAGATCCTCACCAAGAACGGCTACGCGCCTGAGAACATTCCGCCGTCACGTTTCCGGCTGGATGCCTGTTTCTGGTATTGCGACCGGCTGGTGCTGATCGAAGCCAGCGACACCGGCGTCAAGGAAACCTTCAAGCTGTTCATGCCGCGCGAGCAACTGAATATGAGCTTTGACGTGCGCTTTACCCTGGCGGTGCGCAATGACGCGCAAGCCCTGGACAGCATTTTCGACCGGGTCACGTCGAAGCGCGGGGTCATCACCATATCGCGCATCTACGATATTTACGGCCAGCCGATCATGCGCGAAATCGTGCGCACGGCGATGGCGAAATACACCATCAACGAGGTTGCCTCGAGCCGCGAGCGGATCAACGCGGAACTCAGGGACGTGGTGACCAAGGCGCTGTCCAGCACACCACTGTCGATCAAACGCTTCTCGCTGGCAGACGTGCAGTTTCCCGAGGTGATAACCAAGCAGAAGGAAATTGCCGCGCAGCGCCGCGTCGAGATCGAAGAACAGGAAGCCAAGAAGCAGATCGCGCTGGTGCAACTACAGACCGAGCTGGAAAAGGCCAAGCTGAACCGCAAGGTGCGCCGTGAAAAGGCCGAGGCCGCGCGCGAGGAAAATGCGATTTATGCAGAATCCGTTTCAGACAAGTACCTGCAGTACAGGCGGCTCGAGGTCCTGGAGAAAATGGCCATCAACCCGAATACGGTGTTCGTGCCGTTTGACGCGCTCGGCACCGTCGGCATGCAACAGCGCATCTTTGCCAAGGAGGTCCGCAAATGAGTTTTCAGTTTCTCAATCTGAGTTTTTCACTGGGCTTCAGCGTGCTGGCACCAATGCTGGTCCTGATCGGTGTCGCCCTGCTGGCGCGTCACTGGCTGTTCAAGTCGCAGGACTTCAGGCCCCGGCACAAGAGCATGGTCAACAGCGCTCTGGTGGCCGTCCTGCTGATCGCCTTTGCCAGCATGTCGATGCGCTCTGCAGCGACCTATGGCCCGCGCAATACGCTCAACACCTGGCAGGAACCGGTTGTGCAGCAGCAAACCACCCTGCCGGAGGTAAAGGACCTGTCACCGCAAGTGACGACCGACGAGCAACGCGTACAGCAGATGCGTGAGCTGGAGACGGAGCCGCGGGTTTCACCGGTTACGGCCGAGTGACAGCAAGCGGGTTGGAATTGCTGGGTCGGAGTGGCGGAACAAACAGCCTGTCCGACCCAGACATCAGTTACAATCTCACGAGACAATCAATCCGCCAACCAAACTTCCCAAAAAAGCCAGCGAAGCTGTTGCCAGGGGAATCCAGTAACGACTTGCAACTTTCTGCTCAAGCGCCCTCTGGTGCAAGTTGACCGTCGTTTCGATCAATGTTCCCAGTTCACCGGAAGAAAGCGGGCGTCTTGAAATTCGCTCCTTTTCCTCTTGTGACATAGCGTCGAATTCTTCGCGGGTGACCTCCCCCATGTGTTTTGTATGAAACAGCTTGCGGAACTGCCTGCGCCAGACGAGGCTTGCCTTGTCACCTGATATTCTGAAAAATTCGGGATGTTCGGCGAAAACCGCCTGCCATTTTCCGGCCTGTCCCGGATCGTTGACAATTTTTTCTGCCCACTTGTCAAAACTGAGTTTGTAGTACGGGTAGTTTCCCAATGCCGTAATAGCCGCGATCACGTCCGCAAGTCGACCGGCCTTGAGGTATGGATTCCTCAGGGTCATCACTCAGCCTCCTTCGTTCTGTGCCATCACCGCAGATCACCACAAAGACGTTGATCATGACAATCAATTACTCCGTTACGTCATCTTTCATCCCTCCCCCAGCAGCCGATCTACCAGTATTGCCGCGATGCGATGGCGCCTTGCCGTTCTGAATGCCTTGGCCTGGGCGCGGCGGATTTTTGCGAGGCTCAGGGCTTCAAACGCGTCCAGTATGCCGTCCATACCGGCAATTTCGGGGTTTTGGGCAAGCACGTCCGATACAGCGCCTATGGTGTCGTCGTGCAGTTCAGACGCGTTGGCACGGCCGGAGTCCACGATGCATCGCAGTGTCAGGCGGACATGGCCGGGGCCGTGCTGACGCAACATGCGCTGCAAGGTGCGCCGGGCGTGGGTGACCTTGTAGGTATGCCCTCTCCTGGCCTTGTGGCAGGGCAGGATTTCCACCCCGCACTCACGGGCCAGTTGGTCGATTTTTCCGCGCGGCCGGGTCATGGTCAACCCCCTCTTGTTGGGCTGTATTCTTCGGGAACCGGGTTCAGGCATGCGCTCACGCCCGCTTCTTGAAGGTAATCGCCGGCCCGCCACAGCATCTTTCGTGATGAGCCGGGCAGTAAGGCGAACCGTGCTGTTGCGTGTCGGCGCAGAATTTGACCGTGCCGTCCGGCTGGTCGACGGGAAAGCGGCAGTGATGGTCTTCAAGGTCAGCCATGGCGAGCTTGCCGGCCTGACCGGCGAAACCCTCAGCAAACATCGGCTTGAACGGGCTCCTGTCGAACACCGCATCGGCGTCAAAGTCCGGCGCCTTGATGGCGAACCTGCCGGGTTTCGGTTTGCGTGGCCTGAGGCCGTGCCGGGTCACCACATTGCCGATGGTGCCGAGGGTGACGCCGAATTCGGCGGCGATCTCGGTATAGGCCCACCTTTCATCCAGCAATTGCACCACGCGGGTTATGGCGGCCTCGTCCCAGGTATTACGCTTCATGACCGGTTCAATGCCGAACCGCCTCCACACCGAGACAATGGCATTGCGGGTCGAGCCCATCATGGCGCCGATCTGCCGCGACGTGTGGCCGGCAGCCGTCAGCCTCCTGACCTGTTCGACCTTTTCCGGCGTCCATTTGGACGGCTTTGCATTTGCCGCGTTTGCCACATTTGCCGGTGGTTTTCCTGCTGTCATTAACTGCCTCTCCTGATGATCGGATACGGCAGGTTAACATAATAGGACTATACCTATAACGCAAGCGGAAAATTCCTATTGGACATTTCTCCTATTACCTGAGAGGCTTATTCCTATGACTGATCCCGTACGCAAACGCATCCGCCAGCTTATCGGCGACAAGAACCTCGATATGAAGAGCCTGTCGCTGGCGCTGGGCAAGAATCACGCCTACCTGCAGCAGTACCTGGAACGCGGCATTCCGAAGGAGCTGAACGAGCGCTCACGCATTCTGCTGGCCGAACAGCTGGGCGTGGACCAGGCAGAGCTTGGCGGACCGCAAGGCACCCGGCCCGGCAAGCCTGCTGCCGGCGCGCAGCAGCAGATACCGGAAATCGACGTGCATGCAGGCGCCGGCGGGGGCGGTTTTACCGCCCTTGAATCACATTCCGCCAATGGCATGACATTCAGCCGCGAAGTGGTACGTGACCACTGGCGCCTGCCCGACTGGCTGCTGTACAGCCTTAACGCCAGGTCCGGCAACCTGGCCGCGTTCCCGGTGCAGGGAGACAGCATGTCGCCAACGCTGCTGGACGGCGACGTGGTGTTCGTGGACACCCGCATCCGCCAGCCGTCACCGCCGGGCCTGTTCGTGCTGGCAGACGAGTTTGGCGGGGTCATCGTGAAACGGCTGGAAGTGTCCAGCGATCCCGGTGACGAGGACATCATGGTTCGCGTGGGGTCTGACAATCCGCACCACATGACCAAGGAGCTGCGCCTGGACGAAATCTCGATTGTCGGGCGATATGTCGGCAGATTCACCAGGTGAGTACCGAATTTTTCAGGCGCAGGGCGGTTTTTGATGACCTCGGTCACCGGGTCGGCGTGGGTCTGTGCGTGCTCATTGCGGCCGCAACCGTGATGATGCTGGCCCTGTCATTTGACCCGCGATATGATCTTGGCTACCAGGCCGCCGGCTTTCTCAGCGCTTTGATTTTTGCAACCACACTGGGACTTGCCAGTTACCTTGCATCGCGCGCGATCGCCAGGCTGGTCCACCGGTTGAAATTCGGCAGCGCCGGAAACCAGCTCGACTGGCAAGGCGGGTTCAACCCACGCAAGATGACCAACAACCTCATCGCCCTGATCAGCGGTGGTGCACTGGCTGCAGCCGGCATGTTGTTCAGGCTGATCACAGGGATGGTATCGGGGTTTCCGCAAGGCGCGGGATACGCCATAGGCCGCATGGTTGCCGCAGGCCTGATTTTCCTGATTGTCGGATACCTGCTCGCACACGCGATCCAGTGGGGTATGCAGAAGTACAAATCATCCCAATCAGCAGATTCCAACCAGTAACCTTGCTGCTGCCCGCCGCGCCAGCCGATCAGGATCGCGTTGCGACCCAGGAGACCTCACAGGGCTGACATCCAGGCGGAATGGCTGCCGAGTTTTGACGAGCAGTCAGCCAAACAGGGCGGTTTCCTGCCTGCGCTTGCAACACGCATTGCGGCAACGGTTCATCACGGCTTCTGCCTGGCAAAAATAAACCCAAAATGCACCCGATGCAGCCGACGTGAAGTGTTGCCCATGCCTGCAAGCAGGAATTTTCCTGTTGTTATAGGTGTTTTCCTATTGACATGATAGGACTATACCTACTATATAACACGCACTCATTTAGAAGTTTCAGCGAGGTCGCCATGGGTCACATTTTCCTGCATGATCTTTCCAGACCGGCGGGTCCGATGTCGGCACCACCAGCACCGCCACCTGTCAAACCGGCCCCTCAAGAGGATCCGATCGAGTGCGAGGCGGTCAGACGTCATGGCTGCGCTTTCTGGCGCGGTGACTGGCACGCCAGTGGCGGTGGTCGGGAGGTCCGTATCACGGCCCGTGAATTCGGTTATGGCGGACCGGGCTATTGTTTCTTCGAAATGCGCTGTGCACGCACCCGTAACCGTACGACGAGGCAGGACTGGTATCTGAACTGGCGGAATTTCACCCCGGCACCCGGCATGCGCCTGATTGCCGACTACCGGCCAAGACAGGAGATCTGTACATGAGCCGCCCAGCACCCCCTGCCCCCGTCCGCGCCGACCTGGTTGCCGACTGCCAGCACATGGCCACGTCCGCCATGGGCATTGCCGCCGACCTTGCCCGTATCGGCGAGCAGGAGTGTGCCGGAACGCCGTGTACCGCAGACGCACTCGCCTATATCAGGCAGCGCATCGAGGCACTGGCCGGATTTGCCGGAGCAAAGTTTTAGGGGAGTTTTACTCCGCTCCCGCCAGCAGCCTTCGGCTGCTGGCGGGAGCGATAAACAAGAACCAAAATCACGGCGCCCGGTCGGGTAACAGGGCGATCGAGCGGGCCAACGGTGAGGTAATGCGCTCGCGCGAGTACCATGGCGCCAGCACATCAGGACCCGTCAGATCGGCGTTGCGGGTCAGGAAGTCTGCCGCGTTGTCATGCGCGGATGCTTGCATGCGTTCGGCAATCAGGCTGACAAACGCCATAGTAATGGTGGCGTTGAACTTCGATGTGTCACCGGCTGCCGCGGCCAGCGTTTTGATACCGCGCGATATGATACCGACTGCCTCCACATAGTCATGCCGCATCAGCGCTTCATAGGCCACGCCGACATGATCTGTGTGAGAAAAGTCCTTCGGGGCCAGTGTGCCGGCTCGCAGCCGCTGCAGCTTGTCGAAATAATCCACCATCAGGCATCTCCTTCGCTGTCACTGGTCCGATGGCTGTCCTCGGCAGTCAGGTCGAGGTCATAGACGCTTTTCAACTGGTTGATCTTGCCGATGGTCTCAGCCGAAAACGGCGCCCTGCCCTCAAAGGCATGCAGGGCCATGGCTTCGATCAGTTCGGCCACCGACATGTCGAGATGCTCGGCCAGGCCCTTCAGAACTTTCAGCAACCGTTTTTCCAGCCGCAGACCAGTTTGGATACGTTCGATTTTCTTCATGAGGCATGTGTATAATTTTGGTACCAAGGTGTCAAGATTGCTTTATGTCACTCGCGCAAGCAGCCTGACGGCTGCGCTCCGCTAGGGCGCACTTCGTGCGACGGCCAGTCGGCCTTGCCTCGGCACGTCCCGTGCCAGGGGTCATTCCGCTCGCGCAAGCAGCCTACGGCTGCGCTCCGCGGGGGCGCACTTCGTGCGGCGGCCGGTCGGCCTTGCCTCGGCACGTCCCGTGCCGGGGGTCATTCCGCTCACGCAAGCAGCCTGACGTCTGCGCTCCGCTGGGGCGCACTTCGTGCGACGGCCAGTCGGCCTTGCCTCGGCACGTCCCGTGCCAGGGGTCATTCCGCTCACGCAAGCAGCCTGACGTCTGCGCTCCGCTGGGGCGCACTTCGTGCGACGGCCAGTCGGCCTTGCCTCGGCACGTCCCGTGCCAGGGGTCATTCCGCTCACGCAAGCAGCCTGACGTCTGCGCTCCGCTGGGGCGCACTTCGGGCGACGGCCGGTCGGCCTTGCCTCGGCACGTCCCGTGCCTCGGAGGAGTTCATCACTACTGTTGTTCGGGGTCGGAGAACGGCGCGAAGCACGTAGTGCTGAGCAAAGCTGTTCGACCACCAATAACCAAGCTGCTGGCGTGAGCGGAATGAACTTTCTTGACTCATAAACAGAATCATAGATAATATTTATCCATGATTATTTCGAGAGGCCCACATGAAACTCGGTGACGGAGTTGAGCAGGCGATCCATTGCGTGACAGTGCTGGCAGCGCTGCCGGAAGACGGCCTACTGTCAGCCGCCTCGCTGGCGGGGTTGCATGGTGTTTCGACGAGCTATCTGCTCAAGCACCTGCAAGTGCTGTCGGGTGCCGGCATTGTCGGCACGGTGCCGGGGCCGCGGGGCGGTTACCGGCTTGCCAGGCAGCCGGGCGATATCAGCCTGCTTGACATCGTGCTGGCCGTTGAGGGGCCGGAGCCTGCGTTTCGCTGCAAGGAAATTCGCCAGAACGGGCCCGACCCGCTGCCGCAAAAGTATTTCGCCGCCCCCTGCCAGATCAACGCCGCCATGCTGCGCGCCGAACGCGCCTATCGCAGCGAACTGCGCGGCGTCACCATCCAGGATCTGATTGACCAGGTGCAAGCAGCAGATGACGGCGCCATTGCCGCGCGCGGCTGTGCGTTTCTTGCCGGCCATCTGCGCCAACCCAAACCCAGTTCGTGAAAATGGAAATTAGTAAAGGAGTATCCCATGCAATCGCGTCTTGATTACCTGAAAGCATCGCCGGACGCCTACCAGGCGGTGCTGGCCCTTGAACTGTTTGTATCCAAGCAGTCAGGCCTTGAACCGCGCCTGATCCACCTGCTCAAACTGCGTGCATCGCAAATCAACGGCTGCGCGTTTTGCGTCGACATGCATGTCAAACATGCTCGCGAAGACGGATTGAGTGAGCAATGGCTCGCCCTGGTGTGCGTATGGCGCGAGGCCAGCGTGTTTGATGCGCGCGAGCGGGCCGTGCTGGGCTGGACCGAGGCGCTGACCAATATCAGCACCTCCGGCGCACCCGATGCGGATTATGAAGAACTGCAAGCACATTTTTCCGAGGAGGAGATCGCCAAGCTGAGTGTCGCGATCGGCACCATCAATGTGTGGAACCGGCTGGCTGTCGGCTTCAGGACCCCGCATGCAGTTGACCAGGCGGCCTGACGGCCGCTGGTTTTTGCTGGTCGAACAGCTTTGCTCGCTGCGCTCGCGCCGTGCTCCGACCCCGAATAACGGCTGTGCTGAACTCCTCCGAGGCACACGGTGCCGAGGCAAGGCCGACCGGCCGTCGCACGAAGTGCGCCCCAGCGGAGCGCAGCCGAAGGCTGCTGGCGTGAGCGGAATAAGGCAAACCATGAAGCGAGGATGAGTTGCTCGACCAAAGAAATGCGGAACAACACACCGCGCTCAATGCCCCCTGAACGCCGCCAGGAACAGATTGATTGCCTCATTGGTACGTCTGTCCCGGCGGCGGACCTTGGCAGTAACCTGTGAATGCGGAAGCGCCGGCAGATCCAGTTTTCCGCCGATATCGACAGTACCGGCAGGCGCCAACCTTGTCGCCAGCACCGTTACACACAGGCCGGCACATGCTGCGGCCCCCACTGCCGCAACGCCTCCGCCGACAAAGGTCTCCCGCCAGTCGATACCGGCGTCATCCAGCGCATGGGTCGCCAGGGTTCTGAGACCACAGGCGGATGACAATGTGGCAATGGACAGGGGTTCGCCCTTGCGATGCAAAAATTGCGGGGCAGCCAGCCAGCTGACGGGTTCCTCGAACAGGACCTTTCCGGTGCGCATGTCATGCTCGCGCCGGAAAACAACCGCATCAAACTGCCCGTCCCCGAATGCCTCCAGCAGGTCGCGCGACGCGGCAATGCTGACTTCAAGGGACAGCGCCGGATCATAACGGGCAATCGTCTGCAGCATCTTCGGCAGTTCCGGGCCTGCAACATGGTCGCTGATGCCGATGGTTACACGCGCCGGCTGTTCCGCGTTTTGCCCGGACAGGGCCTTGTCGTGAGCGTTCAGCAGGTCACGGGCCAGATCAATGAAGGCCTCACCCTTTTCAGACAACTGCACGTGGCGCGGCGTACGATCCAGCAGCCGGTAGCCAAGCCGGTCCTCCAGCTTCTTGATTTTCAGACTGATGGCCGCCTGCGCCGTTTGCAGGCCGTCGGCGGCGCGGGTGAAGCTGGCCAGATCTGCCACCAGCACAAAGGCGCGAACGGCATCAAGGTCGAGGGATTTCTTCATGTCATATGATTTTCGAATGATTGAAATAACGATTCATATGTTGATTGAATAATTGAATACTGTCTAGCCTTGATCCTCCGCAAAGGAGACAGCACATGTTCATCAAGCAATACCGACACCGACTGCCGGCGGACTACGACATGTCGATCATCCGCTCAAGGGTCGCGAAAGGCGGGCCGGTGTTCGACGATCGGCCCCACCTGGCGTTCAAGGCATTTTCCATTGAAGACGCCGGGCTGATGGGGGCGACGGACAACGCCTATTCGTCGCTCTATCTGTGGTTCGAGATCGAGGCTGTCGTGGATTTCCTCTGGTACAAAGGTTTCCAGAACGTGTTCGACACATTCGGCAGGCCGACGGTCGAGACATGGCTCGCCATCGATGCAGCCAGGGGCCCCTCGGAAAACGCCACCATGTTATACCGTGAAGACGGCGACATGCCGCGCGGCCAGTCGCTGGCGAGCTTGCGCGCATCTGAAACCGACCGCAACCGGCAGGCCGCTGCCCGGCCGGGCACGGTTGCCTCAGTCGTCGGCATCGAGTTGGCCACATGGCGCATTGCCCGCTTCACGCTTTGTGAAACCACCAGCACGGATCACGCCGGCCATATGGCCTATCAGGTCGCCCATCTCGCCAAGCCCGGCCTGGACAGGCTGAGCACATGAACTGTCAGGAGACCGCATCATGCCGTTGACAAAAATCTCCGTGCGCCAGGGAAAACCGCCCCGCTACCGCAAAGCCGTCATGGACGGCATTTACAAGGCGATGCGCGATACGTTCGATGTGCCGGAAAACGATCGCTTCATGACCATTACCGAACACGACGAAGCCGGTTTCGACTATGGCGCAGACTACCTGGGCATCCAGCGTAGCGATGACCTGGTGATTATCCAGATCACCGCCAACAACACCCGCACGGTCGAACAAAAAAAGGCGCTCTACGCCGCCATAGCCGACAATCTCGGCACCGATCCCGGCGTGCGCCCGGGCGATGTCTTCATCAACCTTGTCGAGGTTGTGAAGGAGAACTGGTCCTTCGGCAACGGCGTGGCGCAGTATGGGTGATAGTGGTCGAACAGCTTATCCGCCTCCGGCGGGCCGTTCTCCGACCCTGAACTAGTGTAATGATGAGCTCCCCCGAGACACGAAGTGCCAAGCCAAGGCCGACCGGCCGCCGCACGAAGTGCGCCCCAGCGGAGCGCAGCCGACAGGCTGCTGGCGTGAGTGATGTAAAACAATGTAGACTTGCGCCCATGACAAGCAGCAAACTTCTGCAGGTCGGCATTATCGGCAGCGTTATAGCGGCGCTGTGCTGCTTCACGCCGGTTCTGGTCGTGTTGCTGGGCGCGATCGGGCTGTCGGCACTTGTTGGTGTGCTCGACTATGTACTGCTGCCTGCACTCGCCATTTTCGTTGCAATCACGGTGTATGCCCTATGGAAACGCAAGACGGTTCAGCCGAACTGACATCGACCATCACCTGCCCCGAATGCGGGCATGTCGAAACCGAGACCATGCCGACCAATGCCTGCCAGTGGTTTTATGACTGCAAAGGGTGTAGCGCGGTTCTGCGCCCCAAACCGGGCGACTGCTGCGTCTACTGCTCCTACGGCACGATGCCCTGCCCGCCCATCCAGCAGGGCGACAGCTGCTGCGACGGCGGGTGAGTTTGGGGAGAGTCATTTTTTGTGGTCGAACAGCTTTCTTCGATAGTTCGTGCCTTGTTTTATTCCGCTCACGCCAGCAGCCTTACGGCTGCGCTCCGCTGGGGCGCACTTCGTGCGGCGGCCAGTCGGCCTTGCCTCGGCACTTCGTGCCTCGGAGGAGTTTATCACAACGTTTGTTCAGGGTCGGAGAACGGCCCGCCGAAGGCGGATAAGCTGTTCGACCAATATCAAAGCAACACTATCGTCGACCGCCCGCAGCCACGGCGCAGGGCATGGACATCCGCCAGTTCCGGATCATTGATCCAGGCAAGACCGGCCGCGTGATCCGGGAAGGTCAGGATGGCTGCCATGTCGGGCAGCTCTGTATCGCCCTCAATCACCTCAAGCTCGCGCGATGCCTGCAGCACCGCGCCGCCGTGTTTGGTCAGCGCATCGGCTGCCTTTTCGCGGTAGGCCGCAAGGCTTTCAGGGGTTGTGATATGCAGGTTGACGATGGCGTGCGTGGTCATGGGGCAAATCCTTCAGGTTGGTTTGTGGCATCACCCTACGCACGCATTCTCTGTTCGAAAATACGCTATACTTGCGGATATATTGTGCAATAATGCACAGACCATGATTGACTGGAGTGACCTCAGGTTTGTGCTGGAAACCGTTCGCCAGGGCGGCCTGAGCGGAGCTGCGCGGGTACTCGGGGTCAATCACGCCACCGTGTCACGGCGGATCAGTTCAGCGGAAACCGCCGCCGGTGCCTTGTTGTTTGACCGGCTGCCGGGCGGTTACCGGCCAACCGAAGCCGGCCTCGAGGCGGCGCGGGCCGCAGAAGCCATGGAAGAGGCAAATTCGACATTGCGCCTTGCCATCGGCTCACGCGACCAGGCCCTGAAAGGCCCGCTGTCGTTTACCGCACCGCAATTGCTGATAGAGCGCATGCTGGCCCCTCTGCTGCCGGAATTCTGCACACAGCACCCGGACATCGACCTGACTATCCTGGCCGCAAACGAGGCGCTTAACCTGGCCCGGCGCGAGGCGGATGTCGCCATTCGCATTTCCAGATCTCCGGCGCCAACGCTGCATGGTTCGCAGGTGGCGGAGCAGCGCTCGGCAATTTACGTCAGCCATGACTACGCGGCTTCGCTAAAAGCGAACCCGGACAAGCCTCTCGACTGGATCAGGTTTGCCCACTGGACCCGCGTACCCTACGAGGTCAGGACGGCATGGCCGGACATACGCGAGGTGCTGACACTGGATGATATGTCGGCTGCGGTCGGAACCGTGCGCGCCGGGCTCGGGGCGACCAGGATGCCATGCTTTCTCGGTGACCCGGACCCTGAACTGACCCGCCTGCCCGGCCTAGCCACCTTCGATTATCCCGGCATCTGGGTGCTGACCCACCGCGACCTCCGATCAGTGAAAAGGATCGAAGCCTTCATGCGCTTCATGTCCCGCCGCCTTCGCCGGCTGCGACCGGTATTTACCGGAGAGGCTGGAGGTTGACGCAGATCGCCAATCACTGGTGTGCTGGGTTTACTCCGCTCACGCAAGCAGCCTTACGGCTGCGCATATTTGCTGGTCGAACAGCTTTCTTCGCTGCGCTCAGGCCGTTCTCCGACCCTGTACAACCGTTGTGATGAACTGCAATCCGAGGCACGAAGTGCCGAGGCAAGGCCGACCGGCCGCCGCACGCAGTGCGCCCCCGCGGAGCGCAGGCGAAGCCTGCTTGCGTGAGCGAAGCAAAGCCCTGTCCGACCGGCGAAAACTACTTGTCCTGCCCGGTTTCCTTCAGGAAGCGCGCCATGCCGCGGACGTTTAGTTCGCGCCAGTTGTCGTAGCTGAGCCAGTCCTTGTATTCCTCCATCTTCACCGAAGCTGCAAGTTCATCGACCGTGCTGCCGCTCTTGAGACCGGCGAGAACCCGTTCGCGCAGTGTCTCCATGTAGATGCGGGCATCTGCGGCATCAGCCTTGACGCCGACATTGCCGTGAGCCGGCGCAAATATCTCGAAGTCGAGTGTTTCGATCTTCTTGACCTGGTTTATCCAGCCATCGATGTCGGAGCGCGGCATATCGCGGAACGGCAGGCGCTTGGGCGATGCGGCATCAGTGATGAAAGCAACGTTTTCCGGCCTGACGACAACCGCTATCAGGTCCTCACCGTGGCCCTTGCCGAGCCATGTCAACTCGAAGGTCTTGCCGCCGATCTCGAGTGTCTTGGTGTTGTCAAAGCGCTCGTCCACCGCGACGCCGTCAATGGCGTCAGGGGCATTGGCCTGGGCGATGACCTTGGCGCCGGCATCGACAAAAACCTTACCGCCGGAAGCGTGATCAAGATGGCTGTGGCTGTAGATCAGATGGGTGATCGGCTTGTCGGTGATGGTTGACAGATTATCCTTCAGCCAGCTTGCGGCATCGGCGTTGATCGGATCGACAATGACAATGCCGTCATTGGTCACGGTGACCAGCGAGAAATGAAACTTGTTCTGGAAACGATAGACGTCACCGGCAACCTTGGTGATTTCCCGCTTGATGTCCTGGGCACCGGCAACGCCCGCGAACAGGCAGACCGACACCAGCACGGCGACTCGGATAAGAGATTTCAACATGATGGGCTCCTTGTGCGGTTTCCCGGTGCTGCAACTGCAATAATCAGGATGACATGCGGTGTGCACCACGGGCCCCAACCAACCTGACGTTAGCAAGGCGGCCGGAAGACAACAAATGACAAGATCGCGACTAGTCCGGCAGGCCCCGGGCCGCTGCCGCCCTGCTGATCTCAACCGTGGTGTGGTCGATGCCGAAGCCTTCTTTCAGGACGTGCTTGATGGATTGCCGCACCTGGTCAACATCGGCACCGTCACCGATCTCCGCCTCAAGCGTCGCCATGGGGCGTTCCTGGGTGATCGACCAGGCGTGCACGTGATGCACGCGGATGACGCCCGCTACTTCCGCCGTGATGGTTTCGGCGACCTTGCGTCGGTCGAAGCCTTTCGGAGCGCCTTCCAGCAGGATGTGGCCGGCTTCGCGCACCACATGCCATGCCGAGCGCAGGATAATCAGGGCAACCAGTACCGAGAGCAGCGGATCAATGGGCATCCAGCCGGTGAAGATGATCACCAGCGATGCGGCCAGCGCCGCCACCGAACCGAACAGGTCTCCGGCCACATGCAAAGCAGCCGCGCGGACATTGAGGTTGTCGCCCTCCCCGCGTGACAACACCCAGAACGCCAGGATGTTGACCATCAACCCACCAAGAGCGACCCACAACATCAGCCCGCCGATGACCTCGACCGGCTGGTTCAGGCGTTTGTACGCCTCAAGACAAATCCAGCCGGCAATGACGAACAGTGTCAAGCCGTTGACAAAGGCGGCCAATACCGAGAAGCGGTCGAAGCCATAGGTGCGGCCCTCATCGGCCGGGCGCCGGGCCAGGCGAAAGGCGAACCAGGCCAGAACCAGCGCGGCAAAGTCGGTCAGCATGTGACCGGCATCGGCGAGCAGCGCCAGCGATCCGGAAACAACGCCGCCGATCACCTCTGCGATCATGAATCCGCCGGTCAGCAGGGCCGCAATACCGACCGCGCGCTGGTTTTGCGTGCCGTGTACGTGGCCATGGCTGTGGTCATGATCGTGATGCGCCATTGCATGTCACTCCTGATTTGGACAAGCGAGAAGCCGTACTGTTGCACACATGAAGGTGCTTACTTCTGATAAGGCTCGCCGATTGCCGACGGCGGCGATGACCTGCCCACAAAACCGGCCAGCAGCAGTACGGTCATGATATAGGGCAGCGCCAGCATGAGCTGGGTCGGCGCCTCGCCGATCAGCGGTACTTCAACGCCCTGCAACCGGGCGCTGGCGGCTTCAAGAAACCCGAACAACAGGCAGGCGAGAAGCACCGGCACCGGACGCCAATTGCCGAAGATCACCGCAGCAAGTGCAATATAGCCCTTGCCAGCCGACATCTCGCGGACGAACCCTGCGCCCTGCGCGGTTGACAGGTAAGCGCCGGCCAGGCCGCAGAACAGGCCGGTCAGAATGACCGCCCGGTAGCGCAGCCAGGTAACGGAAACCCCTGCGCTGTCCACCGCCTCCGGCACCTCCCCGACGGCCCGCAGGCGCAGACCGAACCTGGTCTTGTACAGCAACAGGGCCGTTACCGGCACCATAACCAAGGCCACATAGACGAGGATGTTGTGATTGCTGATGAGCTCCCGGTAGATCGGACCGATGGCCGGAATGGCGTCAAACGCATCGACGAACCACCATTCGATGGGGCGAAAGCGTTCCGTGTTGCCGAGTGGTGGTGTCTGCCCGCCCTGCCGGAACAAGGCAATCCCGACGGTGACCGTCAGACCGGATGCCAGCATGTTGATGGCCAGGCCGCTGACAACCTGGTTGCCGCGATGGGTGATGCAGGCAAAGCCGTGTATCAGCGCCAGTACCACGCAAGCCGCAATCGCACAGATCGTGCCCAGCCAGACCGAACCGCTCAGGGTTGCAACGGTTGCCGCGACGAACGCGCCCATCAGCAGTTTGCCCTCCAGTGAAATGTCGATGATGCCGGAGCGCTCGGAAAAGATACCCGCCATGGCGCACAGGATGAGCGGCGTTGCCACCCTGAGCGTGGCATCCAGCGTCAACAGGAACTGGAAGGCGAAATCCGACATCACACCTCACCTGCGGCCGGTTTCGCCCGCACCAGAAACCGGGCCAGCAATCTGGCCAGCGGAGCGGAGAACATGTAGGCGAGCGCGCCGGAAAACAGGACGATCATGCCCTGTATCAGGAGCACGATTTCCCGGGTGATCGACTGAAACTCGAAGTCGAGTTCCGCACCGCCCTGATACAGCGCGCCGAACAGCAGGCTGGCGAAGAATATGCCGACCGGATGATTGCGCCCCATCAGGGCGATGGCGATGCCGGCAAAGCCGTATCCGGAGGTGAAGTTCAGAACCACGCGATGCTGCACGCCGAGAATTTCGTTGGTGGCCATCAGCCCGGCGCAGGCACCTGACACGGCCAGGGCAAAGACGATGACCAACGGTACGTTGATGCCGGCATAATGCGCCGCCTTCGGGTTCTGCCCGACAGCGCGGATTTCATAACCGATGCGGGTCTTCCAGATCAGGACCCAGAACCCGAACAGTGCCGCCAGCGCCAGCGGGAAAGACAGGTTGAGCGGTGATGCCGCCACGTTGAAAGATAGAGCATTCAGCATGTCATGCAGCTTCGGCATCTGCCCGGATACGGCGAACTGTGCGGTGTGCGGCGACTGCTGTCCCGGCTGCATAAGTGCGCCTGCCAGCAGCCAGACCATGATCGCGCTGGCGATGAAATTGAACATGATCGTGGTGATGACGATATGGCTGCCGCGATAGGCCTGCAGGTATCCCGGCACCAGCCCCCACACGGCGCCGAACAGGGCAGCGGCAAGGATTGCAAGCGGAATGACCAGCACCAGCGGCGCCATGGGCGCCAGCCATAAAGCCACCAGCCCTGCCCCCAACCCGCCTATATAGGCCTGGCCCTCGCCACCGATATTGAACATCATCGCGTGCGCAGCAACCGCCACGGCAAGGCCGGTGAAGATGAAATTGGTGGTGTAGTAGAGCGTGTAACCCAGGCTGCCGGGATAGACGAAAGCGCCCTTGATCATCACCACGATGGCGACAAACGGGTTTTCGCCCAGCGCCAGCACAATCAGCCCACACACCAGGAGCGCCACGATCAGGTTGATCAGCGGCAGGACAAAAACATCGGCCCATCGGGGCAAGGGTGGTGCCGGTGTCATGGCGTTGCCGCCTCCGCAATACCGGCCATCATGGTACCGAGGCGGTCCCTGCCCGCGTCCGCACTGTCCAGGATGCCCATCTGCCTGCCGCCGTTCATGACCATGATGCGGTCGGACAGCCCAATGATTTCATCAAGCTCGGCCGACACCAGCAGGATGGCACAACCTGCATCGCGCAGGGCCAGCAGCTGCTTGTGGATGAACTCTATGGCGCCGACGTCGACACCGCGGGTCGGCTGGCCGACAATCAGGATTTTTGGATCCGTGTCGGTTTCACGGGCAATGACAAGTTTCTGCTGGTTGCCGCCGGAAAAATTCCGGGCGGCAAGCGCCGGGTTGCCGGGCCTGACGTCATGGTCCGACATGAGCTTGTTGCAATGGCTGGCAATGGCGTCTTCGTCGAGAAAGTATCCCGACCCGTAATCTTCAGACTGGTGGTAGCCCAGAATGGCATTGCCCTTGGCATCGAACGACAGGATCAGGCCGAACTGGTGCCGGTCCTCGGGAATGTGGGCAATCCTCAGATCGCGGATCTGCGCCGGGGTCTTGGGCGCACCCGGGGTGATGGTTTCGCCCAGCAGCGCGACCGATCCGGCCTCGAATTTCCGCATCCCGGCGATGACCTCCAGCAACTCTGTCTGGCCGTTTCCAGACACGCCGGCAATCCCGAAAATTTCACCCGATCGGACATCGAAGCTGATATCGCTCAGCACCTGCCTGCCACGCGACGAGGTGCAGGCAAGACCCGACACCTCCAGCAATACGTCACCGGGATGGGCACTGCCGCGATCGACGCTCAACAGCACATCGCGGCCCACCATCATCCTGGCAAGCTCGGCCGGGCTGGTGTCCTGCGTGCGCCGGTGCCCGACGATCTCACCATGACGCATGACCGACACGGCATCGGTTATCGCCATGATCTCATCGAGCTTGTGGGTGATCAGCAGTACCGTTACCCCGTTGCGCTGCAGGGCTTTCAGAACCTCGAACAGCTTGTCGGCTTCGCCGGGTGTCAGCACGCCGGTGGGTTCATCGAGAATGAGAATGCGGGCACCGCCCTTGATGGCCTTGATGATCTCGATTCTCTGCCTGATGCCGACCGGCAGGTCGGCAATCACCGCGTCGGCGTCGACCTCCATGCCGTAATCGTCGGCAAGCTTCTGCAAGGTGTTCAGGGTTTCGCGCTTGCCGGCGCGCAGCAGCGGCCCGCCCTCGCTGCCCAGCATGACATTTTCCAGCACCGTCATGTTGGACACCAGCATGAAATGCTGGTGCACCATGCCGATACCGAGATTAATCGCATCGGCGCTGGAGCGCAGTGAAACCGGCTGGCCGCCAACATGCATCTCGCCGCTGTCGGCCTGGTAATGGCCGTACAGGACATTCATCAGCGTTGACTTGCCGGCGCCGTTTTCCCCGACAATGCCATGGATGGAACCGGCCTCGACCCGCAGCGACACATCCTGGTTGGCCCTGACCGGGCCAAAGGACTTGCAGATATCGATCAGCTCGATGGCAGCATCCGGACTGGTCTTGTCATGTTGCACTTGCGCGAAGCTGCCTGCGGGATCAATTCGGGCAGGAACTGTCGCTGCGATAGTCGTGCACGGTTATTTTTCCGGCAACAATGTCGGCACTTGCCGCTTCGATCCTGGCCTTCATGTCATCGGAAATCAGCTTGGCGTTGTGTTCATCGAGCGCCCAGCCGACACCTTTCTCGGCAAGCCCCAGTGAGCGCACGCCGGTCTCAAACTTGCCGGACATGGCATCTTTCAAGGTTTCATAGGCGGCAACATCGACGCGCTTCAGCATCGAGGTGAGGACGGAACCCGGCGCCAGATGGTTCTGGTTGGAGTCCACGCCGATTGAAAACTTGCCCGCATCGGCCGCTGCCCGGATGACGCCAATGCCGGTGCCGCCGGCTGCCTGGTAGATCACATCCGCACCGCGGTCGATCTGGCTCTGGGCAAGCTCTGCCCCTTTGCCGGGATTGTTCCAGGCCGCAGGCGTGGTACCGGTCATGTTCTGCAACACTTCCATGTCGGCCTTGACCTTCTTCACACCCTGCACATAACCGCAGGCGAACGCGCGGATCAGCGGTATGTCCATACCGCCGACAAAGCCGACCTTACCTGTCTTGGACGCCAGGGCTGCGGCCATGCCGACCAGGTAGCTGCCTTCATGTTCCTTGAAGGCATACTGGCGCAGGTTCGGCTGGTCGAGCCAGCTCACATCGATGATTGCAAACTTCTTGTCCGGGTGTTCAGCGGCCACCTTGTTGATCGCGTCTGCCTGGGCGAAACCAACGCCCAGGATCACGGTTGCGCCGCGCTTGGCCATACGCTGCATGGCCTGTTCGCGCTGGGTTTCGTTGGTGACTTCAAAGTCCATGACCTTGACGCCGGTTTCTTCTTCAAAGCGCTTGATGCCGTTGTACACGCCCTCATTGAAGGATTTGTCGAACTTGCCGCCCATGTCGTAGACAACGGCAGGCTTGAACTCCTCGGCCCAGGCCGCGCCGGACAGCATGGCGAAGATACCGACAACGATAATTCTCAGAATGTTTTGCATTTTCCCTCACCTGTTTTGGCCATGCAGTTATCTGCACTTTCAGTTACCCGTATTTTATGCCAGCCCGATTTCCTTCAACCTCTGTGCAAGATAGTCGCCCGCTGACAGGCCTTCCGTCAGCTTCACATCCGGGCGTGGATGCACAAACAGCGGCATGGAGTACCGCGACCGGTTGGCACTGTCAGGCGGATTGACCACCTGGTGCCTGGTTGAAGGATAGTATCCGCCCGAGGCCCTGGCCAGCATGTCACCGGCATTCACCGTGATATAACCGGTCTGGCACGGCACATCGTGCCAGTTGCCGTGCTTGTCCTGTGCCTGGAGCCCGGGTTCGCTGCCGGTTACCAGCAGCGTAATCAGGTTGATGTCCTCGTGTGCCGCCGCACGCATTTCGCCGGGCTCCGCATCGTCCTCGACCGGCGGATAATGCAGGACCCGCAACAGGTTCTGGGTGCTTCCATCCACCATACCGGTAAGCGGTTGCGAGAAATCCGCCCTGACATCGTCAGGTGTGCTCTCGTCCAGCCAGCCGAGCAGCAGGCGGCCGATCTCCATCATCCTGGCATGGAAGGCGCGGGTTTCGGCTTCCACGTCGGACGGGACCGGCGAGGTCTCGTAGACATGGTAGAATTCCTTCAGGTCCTTGTGTGCGCTGTCCTTGGCATTTTCCGACTTGAAACCATAATAGCCATGCATGTCGCCGCGCTGCGCGGCGAACTCATGCTTGGCATCGCCGGCGAAAAACTGCTGCCAGGCTTCATACATGCGGGAGATCTCGCCCGGTTCGACGGGGTGGTTTTTCAGGATGGCAAAACCGGTCTCGTGCAGGGAGGTGACAAACCTGGTACCGGCATCCGGGTCACTGCAGTCGATGGCAAGTACGTTGAAGTCGGACATGTATCCCTGTTTCTTTCAAAATCCGCTACTGACAGTCTCCAGGAACAAGTCACGCACCGCATCCACCTCAACGCCGGTGCAAACCGACGTGGCCGGCCGGTCCGAACCTGCCGCGCGAACAGTGCGCCCTGTTTCCTCACCGTCGACGATAACACGTAAGGGCGCGCGTTCAACTGCAAACAGATCAGGCCGGACAATCGACACAACAGCGCTTGGATCATGCATATAGCAGCCATCAAAACCATCGACCTCACGATGAAACTCAAAATAATGCTGTACTGCGTCATTGAGAAAACCGCCAAGAACCGGGGCCGGTTTGGCCAGATGCGCAAAATGCGCCGGCGTGCATTTCACCTGATGCGTCACGTCGAGTCCGACCATGGTGACGTCCCAGCCCGCTGCAAAAACCACGTCGGCGGCATGCGGGTCCTGCCAGATATTGGCCTCCGAAGACGGCGTGACATTGCCGCCTGCGTCAAGGCTGCCGCCCATGACAGTGACAGACTTGACCTTGCCGGCAATGGCCGGATCCAGTTCCAGCGCCCGGGCCAGGTTGGTCAGCGGACCTACCGGGCACAGGACAATCTCGCCGGGGTTTTCCGAAACGCTGCGGCAGATGAATTCCGCCGCGGTTTCATCCACATGCTGTCCGGCGGGCGTGATCGGCGCCACGTCACCAAAGCCTTCGCGCCCGTGCACCTCCCAGGCAACCGGCCTGGCGGGCTGCTGAACGGGCGCGTCTGCCCCGCGTGCAACCGGCACGTCGAGGCGTGCCATTTCCACAAGCGCCTTGGCGTTGCGGGTGGCGATGTCCGTGGTGACATTACCGAAAATGCTGGTCAGTCCGACCAGTTCAATGTCGGGACAAAGGCAGGCAAACAGCACTGCCATAGCATCGTCTATACCGGGATCCGTATCGATTATGACTTTGTGCACGGTCAGGCTTCCTGTTGTTTCAGAAACGTTTCAACGTCTTCGCGGGCCGGAATGGCAACAGCGGCTCCGGGCCGGGTGACCTGCAGAGCACTGGCGGCTGACGCATAGCGCAGCGATTGGCCTATCTCAGCGGCCTGACTATGTCCTGCCAGGAAGCTACCCAGAAAGGTGTCGCCGGCGCCCGTTGTATCCACAGCGTCCACCTGGAATGCCGGGTGATGGTGCCTCTCGCCGTGGCTGTGAAACTCAACGCCCTTGCTGCCCTTGGTGATCAGGATTTCAGGAACGGCAATCTCCGAGACCTCCACTCCCAGAAGCCGGGCAGTTGCTTCCGCTTCAACTTCGTTCACGGCCAGAAGGTCAATCTTGTCTATCAGTTCAGCAGCAGTGTCGGCGACAAACGGCGCGGCACTGTAGGCAACCTTGAAGCCGGCGGCTTTGGACTGATCGACAATGTCTGCCAGCAGGTTGGTTTCGTTCTGGACAAGCACCCAATGATCGCCGCCGTGGCAGGCCTTGAACGCCTTTTCAATCTGTACCGGTTTCAGGTCCTGGTTAGCACCGCCGAAAATGACAATCTGGTTCTCACCGGCGTCATCCACATAAATGACCGCATGCCCTGTCGGGTCTGCAGATTGCGCGATGTGGGATGTATCGATACCGAAGTTTTTTACCTGCTCCATGGTCCAGTGATCATCACCGCCCACCGCACCGACGTGAACAGGCACCTGCCCGGCCCGGGCGATGGCAATCGACTGGTTGATGCCCTTGCCGCCCAGCAGTTTCTGGTACGAAGAGGCAACCAGGGTCTCACCCGGCGCCGGCATCTCCGCCACCCGGTAGACATGGTCGACATTGATGGAACCGAAATTGAAAATCATGGGCGATATATGGGCAGGGCTGGCCTGGCAGGTCAACCGCGTTGAGCCGGCAGGACGACGTGTCGGCTCGTTCAAATTCTCCGAACCATGAGACTGAAATCACCGCTCCGAATATTCGTCCATAAGCGTCTGTAGCTCTTCGGGAGACTCTGGATTTCTAGCAAAACTGTGAACGGCAGGTACACTTGCCCAGGGCATTTTCTCGTCTGTCATCAATTCAATGAACGGCTCAAAAGACGCGGCTTCGCTGAGCACCGAGGTGCGCAGGTTAACCCGCTGGTTGGCTCCGTCAATTCGAGAGAAAACGAAATTCAGGCATGATTTGCAGAAGTAATGCGTTCGCCCGCCTGAGCCGAGGCCGCCTTTGATCAGTTCCCCCGTATAGGAAAAACCGTCACTCGGGAACATCGTGGTCAATGAGTACGCGCTTGCGCTTAGTTTCTGACAGTCGCGACAATGGCATGCCAAAGTCAGAAGCGGTGATGCAGTCACTTTGATCTGCACTGATCCACAAAGGCAGGCCCCGGTCAGGGGAGGCTTGGGAAGCACCATTAGAACTCTTTCTCCTTTTTTGAATTAACTCAACGATAACAGGCGTTTGACGCGGACACCCAAATGACATCCAGGTCCGCATTGTGGTCACTTTTTGAAACTGCAATGAACTTCCATTGTGAGCCCAAATTGACCGATCCCAGGTGTCTTATTAGGCTTTATGTACCCGCGGCACAGAGGACGGAATAAAGGGGGCAATTGTGAACGACCGCGCAAACATCGTGAGTCTGATCGTATCGATGGATACCAGCAAGGATGTCGAGACCATTCGTGAGCAGCTTGTTGTGTACGCAGAACAGGCCTTGCCGACCATGGTTGAGTGCTTTCCCGACCTCAGGACGTGGCGTGGCCGCCAGGCCATAATATACACGGCGATCAAGTTCGCCAGGCACTCAAAAACCGCAAAACAACTTGGCTTCATGGGCCTGAAGGACAAGAGCAAGCGGGTGCGTCAATGCGCTTGCGCTCTTGCGGCCTTCTCGTTGGACCCTGACTTTCTTCCAGAACTGGACACGTTGCTTACAACGTCTGACATGGAATCCGCGGCCGATGCTGAAGCCGCAATCAACGCTATTCGGGGCCAATCCCACCACTTGTTCATGGACCGTCAGAACACCGGGCGAGTCAGATGGAATGTCGCGGGATCAGGCATCGACAGTTGAGCCAAGATAGATCAAGAACGCCTGCCTTGTCCACGCAGTTACTGCCCGCTGAGCACCTGGTTCAGTTCAACAGAAATGTTGGCGTTGTAGGGGTGGGCACTACTGCTCGCGAGCGCGTAGGGTGTCTGCCCGCCGCCATACATGTTTGCCTTTGCATCAAGATTGGCACCGTAACCGATCAGCAGACCGGCCAGGTCCGCGGCATTGAGCGGCATTCGCTGGCGATGGCTTTCCACCCCGTTTGCCCCGAGATAGTGCAGCAGTGTCGCCCGGTGACCGTAGGCTGATTGCTCATTGGCCAATTGCGGGTCCTTATCCAGTCGCTGCCGAAGTTTCTTGATCTCACCGGCCTGCAGCTCATCCAGGGCCTGTTCGAAGTGGTTGGGTGATGCCGAGTTGCCCAAAGCGTCGACTTCGTGCCAGTCCCTGAACCCGTACTCGCGAGCCATTGTCAACAGAGCTTCCTGCAGACTCAATCTCGCATTCATGACATCGCCAAGCGACCGGCCGCTTGCCTCCGGCCACCAGGACATCAGATGCATGCGAACACGCTGGTCGCCTGCTGCGTGTGCCGCCTGCAAGACACCGGCTTGTCTTGCCAGTTGTGCGCGAATAGGCAGCGCCCGGAATGCCTTGTCCTGGAGGTAGGGATGAAGCGCTTCAACCTCTGCGACTTCCGGTGCGACATAGACTTGCATTTGAGTGCTGGAACTCATTGTTGCGGTTGAGCGGACTGTTGGGCCGCCGATGAGTCTGGCGTTTCAGCCGGCCCGGCCTTCAAGCGTGCAATCTCGGCATTCGCGGTGGCGAGTTCAATGCGCGCGGTTTTTGCCGCTGCCCGGGCATCGGAAGTTTGCCGCTTTGCCGTGGCCAGTTGTTTGCGCAATGCTTCTGCCTGTTTGGTCAGCTTTTCGTTTTCGGCACGGGCCTCCCCGGTCTCAAGGGAAGCTGCTGTCAGCATTTTTTGCGTTTCGGCCGGACCGGCATTTGCCTTGGCCAGTTCGGCTTCCAGGTCCGCGATATCCTTGTCAGCGGCTTGCGCTTCGCCGCGATACTTCTCGGCAGAAGTTTTTGCGGCAAGGAGTTCCTTTTTCAGAGTTTTGTTGGCAGCCAACGCAACGGCCAGCTTTCGACCGGCAGCTTTTCGCGCCCGTTCGGATTTCGCAAGCGCTGCCCGTTCGGTCTTTACCTGCCCGGTCTGGCTGGCAGCGGCAGGCCCATCCTTCTCTTTCGACAGGTTCGAACAGCCGGCCAGGGTTATGGCAACGGCGCACAGCACTCCTGCTCCGGTGAAGAAAACGCTACGGTGATTGCGGCGGTGTGCCAGTTTCAGATTGTGATCCGTCATGATCGCTGTATTCCCACATTTCAACCGCCGTCACATGGTGAGCAAATCCTGAATGAATTTGCTTGCTATTTAACGAGTTTGCCCCAACGTCAGTAAAAACGGAGTTCAGAAAGACGGTTAACAATTGATTCACAAATACCACCGGATCAGCCTCCCGCAGCCGTGCAGGAGACCGTCCGTTCATAGTGATTTTCATCAATCAGATTCCGTCCACAGCGAAACGGCGTCGATCCGGGCGATCAGGAAAGCATGTCCGGATTGTCCGCCAGCGCCTCGTGATAATGCGGTTGAAAATGCAGCCAGCCGATGTATTCGCTGCCGACATGTTCTCTGCTGTATCGGGCCTTCTCCGGCGAGACGAGTACAGGCTTGATGCCTGTTGCCTCCAGCACGAGTTGCTGCTGGCAGCATCGTTCGAGAGCCAGGAACCAGAATGCCGCAGCATCAATGCTGTGGCGGCTTGCCGTCAGCAGCCCGTGATTACGATGGATCGCGGCCCGGTATTTTCCAAACGCGGCCGAGACCTTGTTGCCTGCCTCGACTTCAACGGCAACCTTGCCCGCCTCCTCGTCAATCACACAGTGGTCTTCAAAGAACGCCGCCGCGTCCTGGCTGATCGGGTCCAGTTCCCGGCCGGTTGCCGCCCAGGTCGTGCCATAGATCGTGTGAGCGTGGCACATGGCAACAATGTCGGGATGATCCTCGTGGACGGCGGCATGAAGCACGAAGCCGGCCCGGTTTACCGCATAATCGCCTTCCACCACCTGGCCGTCATGATCCACCAGGATAAGGTTCGACAGGCTGACAGCCGAAAACGACACCGCCATGGGGTTGGTCCAGTAGAGATTCTTGCGCTCCGGATCGCGCACCGTCAGGTGTCCTGCAAAGCCGTAGTCGAATTTCTGTTTCGCAAACATGCGGCAGGCACCGACGAGATGTTGCTTGCGATATTGACGATCCTCTTCCGGGCTGGAGAAGGACGGCATTTCCGGAAAGATCAACCCGTCTTGGGTGGGCTCGTAGAGCGATGGTCTGGACTGTATGTTCATGCGCTGTCTGTCCTCCGGATGAAATTCTCGCCTGGTCCGGGTATATGGACAGGCCCGATCCGGCAGGTCAACCGGGTCAGACCGACAGATTTCCCCCGTTCAACACAAGATACGCCAAAAGCCCAATCCCCATCAGCCCCTGAACGACAATGACGGCGTACCAGAAGTTTGGCCTTTGTCTGTGCGGCGAGGGTTCGCTGACAACCGCCATCTGCCCGCCGGACTTTTCCCGGAGCCATTTTACCTGCGACGCCGGCATAACCAGCTTCACATCCGGTGCACTGAGGAATTCAAGTTCATAGGACTTTGAATTCAGGTACCAGAACTGTTGCCAGCCCTTGATCTCGGCATACGGAATGAACAGCGGTTTGTGGAAGAACGAAAACGGCGGGATGACGCTTAGTGCAAGGCCGTGCTCGTGAACGCCAATGGTCAGCAAGCCGTTATAGGATTTCGAGGCGACGCCTTTGCCATACATGACGGCGTGCTGGAAGTAGCGGGTTTCGATGGGACGCCGCCACGGGGCCTGGTAAAACTCGCCGAGATAGCGCCAGCGGTAGGAATCCCTGAAACAGATGAGATAGAGGGCGCCGCCAAACACGGTAAGACCAATCAGCATGAGCCAGGCCTTTTCGATCATTTCCGCTATTGTCATCAATCCACTTTCCGTACCATGCGTCCTGTTCGACCGCTTTTCCTGTCCGTTTCCTCCCGGATGGGTGGATCGAAGGTACGGAAACAACTTTAAGATTTGCTGAGGGATATTGCTTTTGCGGACGATGGCTCCCAGCCAATCGGCACGCGGCTGTCACCGTATAATCCACCGGCTTGGGTTCGGTTACAGCAAACAACACGGCCATTGCTTCACGTGTCGCTTCTCGATTTCAGGTTTTCCTGGTGTCGTCGATGATGTTCATTGTCGCGACGCCGCTATTGCCCAACTCGACTTTCGCGAAAGGACCGCCGTGGCACATGTTGCCGGGGTCCTGGCTGTCCATTGGTTGCGTTTCGGCCAAAATCTCTTCTGCAAATCGTTCCGCATTGTCCTTTGGCCGGTAACCGAGGAAGCTGGCCTTGCTGTTGTCCACCGGCACGCGGTCGTTGTTGGACACACCATAGACGACTGAAAATCCGGTAACTGGTGTTTCGATACTGCGTTGCGTCAGTTGGATCAGGTCGTCGTAGGACAGCCAGGAGCCAAGAGCGCGGGCATTGGTGACCTGCGCACAGGACAAAATCCGCATATGCACGCTCTCAAGGCCGCGCTTGTCCCAGTACATCGAACCCAGGTCCTCCGCAAAGCACTTGGCCAGGCCATAGAAGGTGTCGGGGCGATGGCGGACTTCGGTGTCGATAAAATCAGTTTTCGGATGCATCCCCACGGCATGGATCGAGCTACCGTAGATCACCCGTTTCAGCCCGTTCTGATAGGCCGCTTCCCAGATGTTGTAGGCACCGACAAAGTTCGGTCCCAGCAGCTTTTCAAACGGGCCTTCATCGGCATAGGCCCCCATGTGAACAACCATCTCGGCGCCCTGGAGGACTCGCATCATGTCATCAAGACTTGCCAAATCGCCCTTTGCATAGACCTCGCCCTCATAAAGCGAGCCGATGTCATCAACGATGTCGGTTGAGACGAGTTCGTCGCACATGGCGGACAGCGGCTCGCGCAGGTAAGATCCAAGCCGGCCAGCGGCCCCGGTAAGAACAAGTTTTTTCATCTGATTGGACCTTTATGACAGGGTGAGTTTGGAAACCGCAGCGCTTAAGCGGTTCATTGCACGAGACAATACTTCGGTAGAAGCGGCAGTCGAGATGCGGAAAAACGGGGAAAGCTCATAGGCGCTGCCGGGTACGGCGGCAATACGGGCTTCCTTCAGGATGTAGGCGGTAATCCCGGCGTCATCATGCAGGGTTTCACCTGTTTCGGTGACGGCACCGATCAAGGCGGCACAACCGACGAACGCGTAGAATGCACCGCCTGGCGGGTCGAGCGTCAACCCGTCTATTTCGCCGATACGTGCAACGACCAGATCGCGGCGTTCTTCAAAGGCTGCACGGAACCTGCGCACGTCATCCTGTGGTCCGTTCAGGGCAGCGGCAGCAGCGGCTTGAGCCACTGCGCAGGCGCCGGAACAAATCTGGCTTTGCACCTTGGTCATCGCTGCGATCAAGGGCTGCGGGCCTGCGCCATAGCCGATCCGCCAGCCGGTCATTGCATAGGCCTTGGAGACGCCGTTGACGGTCAGCGTGCGATCCTTGAGGTGCGGGCATGCGGCGGCGAAAGACAGAAATTCTGCGCCATCAAACAGGATATGCTCGTAAATCTCGTCTGACAGGATCAGGACATCCGGGTGCTTTTCCAGCGCGGCTCCCAGCGCACGCAGCTCGTCACCGGAATACACAGTTCCCGCCGGATTGGACGGCAGGTTGAGCATGATCCAGCGCGTTCTTGGCGTAATGGCCCCCTCAAGCGCCTGTGGGGTAAGACGGAACCCGTCGCTTGCAGGACACGGCAGGGTTACCGGTGTACCGCCAAGAATCAGAACGATGTCCTTGTACTGGCCGAAATACGGGGCGCAGAGCAGTACCTCGTCGCCGTCTTCGAGTGTTGCCATCATGGCGTTGAACAGGACCTGCTTGGCCCCGTTGGATACGATGACTTCATCGGCGCTGTATGCCAGCTTGTTCTCGCGTGCGAACTTGGCCATTACTGCCTGCTTCATCGCAACCGTGCCGCCTGTCGGCGGATAGCGGGTTTCGCCGTTCAATGCGGCCTTGTGCGCGGCTTCAATGATATGAGGCGGCGTGTCGAAATCCGGCTCGCCCAACCCAAGGTCGATGACATCCTCACCTGCCGCCTTTGCCGCCTTGGCGGCCTGTGAGACCCAGGCGGACGCGGATGGCTTGACCGGCGCAAGACGGGAGGCGGCAAAGTTCATTTTAGCTGCCCTTTCACAGCGCCCAGCAGCGCATCAGAGGCCTTTGCAAGCAACGATGCATCGGTTCCGCAGGCCACAAACGTGAAACCTTCGTCCAGCAGTTCTGCCGCAAAGACCGGGTCAAGAACCAGCGTCCCGACCGGAATGCCCATGGCGATCAGTTTCCGGGCGGCGGGCCTGATAATCGCCCAGACCTCTGCGTCCATCGGTTTGCCGACCTTGCCGATGTCAGCAGCAATGTCGGCGGGCCCAAAGAAGATGCCGGAGACGCCAGGAACAGCCGCAATCTCTTCGGCGCGCGCCACAGCGGCGGCAGTTTCGAGTTGCAGAACAACCGTTACTTCATCCTCGATACGGGCCACGTAATCCGTCACCCGGCCAAATTTGGTCGCACGGGTCGCACCGGACACGCCACGTATGCCACCGGGTGGATAGCGTGTGGAGGCCACCGCCTTTTCCGCTTCCTGCACTGTTTGAATCATCGGGAACAAAAGCCCCGGCACTCCCAGATCGAGCAGCCGTTTAACAATAACCGGATCGTTCCATTCCGGCCGCACGATTGCGGTCGTGTCGGTCGCTGAAAATGCCTGCAGTTGCCCGAGGACGCTGAAATAATCATTGGGCGAATGCTCCATATCAATCAGCACCCAGTCGTAGCCCGCCGGTGCCGTCACTTCGGCAACAAACGGGCTGGAAAGCGAAATCCACAGGCCAACCTGTTTATTTCCCGCCGCAATTGCGCGGGTGAAACGGTTTTGGGCCAGTTTCATCAGATAATCGCCTTTTCAATGATCGGGCGGTTCTGTTCGATGCGCTCAAAGTTGAACGGCGACATGTCGAGCGATTTGTAGGCCCCATGCACCATGATCTCCGCCGTGCCGCGCCCCATGGCGGGGCTTTGTTGCAGGCCGTGGCCGGAAAAGCCGTTCAGGAAGAAGAAATTTTCGACCTGGGTATGCGGTCCCATGATCGCATTGTGATCGAAGGTATTGTAAGCGTAATGACCACCCCATTCTGACTGCACCCTGATCGCCTCAAACTGCGGGATGCGTGTGGCCAGGACAGGCCAGACGTGATTTTCCCAGATGCTGTGATCCATGTGAAAATCATCGTAATCGACGGCGGGGTCGACATCGGAATGGCCGCCACACTGATAGGTGCCGCCTCCGTTTTCACGCACGTGAACACCCGATGGGTCAATCGTCAGCGGCAGATCGCGGTCCAGCGGCGTTTCCGCCGAGAAAATCCACGAGAACCGCTTGCGAGGCTCAACAGGGACATTGAGGCCGGCCATCTTTGCCGTCTCAATCGCGCGCGGACCAGATGCGTTCAGAACTTGACCACATGCAATCTGCTGGCCTGATTTGAGTGTAATGCTCTCGACCCTTGTGCCGGCAGTGTTTTTGGTCATTGCCACAACTTCGTTATGGACGAATTCCACGCCGCGCTCGCGGGCAGACCTGCGCCACCAGTCAAATACCGCCGTTGCGTCCCAAAACCCCTCATCCACAAGATTGATGGACCCCAGCACAATGTCATCCACGTTATAAAATGGATAGGCTTCCCTGATCTGCTGGGGTGTCATCAATTGCGTTGCCGCACCGGCGGCGACTTGCGTGGCTTGGCTTTCGCGCAGGACGTCGGCGAAATCGTCGTTGTCCGCCAGATACATGTAGCCGAAATTCTTGATTTCCAGATCCGGGACACGGTCATCATTGCCCATATATCGGGGCAGGTTCTTGACGAAGTCCGCTGCAAACTGGGAAATCCGAACATTCAATTCGGTTGAGAACTGCTGACGCATGCAGGAGTTGGTATGCATCGTTGAGGAGTTTTCGTAAGTCGGATCTCTTTCCACGACGAGAACCGTGCCATCGAAATCCGCGTCATCCGACAAAAACCAGGCGGCAGAAGCACCCATAATGGCGCCTCCCACGATAACGATGTCATAGCTGGTTTCCTGCGGTGCCTGTGTTGTCATTTGACTGCTTCTCCCTTGGCTATTGCCGCCTGGACGGCCGCGATATCGGACGCGCCCAGACCATAGTCATTGGCTGCTGTTTCAGCAGAGATATATCCACGCTCAAGATCGCGCTTCACCAATTCGACCGGCCGGTCTTTTGGATCGCCATAGCCGGCACCGCCGGGAAACGCCATCATCACCTTGCGGCCGTGCGGGACGAACTGCTTGCCCTTGCCGTTCATCGGCGTGCCGTCGTCCTGCACAATTGTGGTTGCAGCACCGGGACCACCACCGCGACGCCCGCGCGCGGGATGCTTGACGCGATCAAACATTGCCTGGATGTCGAACTCGTGACCTTCCCGGGCGCCCACCTCCATATATTGTCCAAGGCCGCCGCGCAGCTTGCCGGAGCCGCCTGAATCGGGTCGTAGTTCCTTACGCCATATGATGACTGGGCCGGCGTGTTCTGTCGCTTCAACCGGCATGGTCATCACGCCGGATGGAAACGCAGTGGCATTCAGACCGTCATGTTCGGGACGCGCGCCCGATCCGCCGGAGTTGAACGTCAACACCTCGGACCGCCGCGCGTTTTCCGGCGCAGGCGCGTCGGTTCGCGGGCGTAACGAGACCTGGAAGTTGCACAGACAGCCTGCGCCCTCTGCCGGTACCAGCCCCGGCACGATCTTGTCGAATGCGTCGAAGACGGTATCCGGCACAAAGTGACCTACGATATGTCGTAAAGCGACAGGTGCAGGGTGTATGGCGTTAACAATGGTGTTGATTGGCGCTTTGATCTCAAACGGAGCGAGGGACGCAGCGTTATTGGGTATTTCAGGCGCGATTGCGACCTTGAGCGCGTAGCATGCATAGGCCTTGGCATAGACCAGCGGGCAGTTGATGCCCTTCTTGTCGAGACCCGAAGTGCCGGTGAAGTCAGACACAATCCTGTCTTCATGAACGCTGACCTTGACCTTAAGCGTGATCGGTGTGTCGAATCCATCTATGGTCATCTCGCCTGTCGCTGTCTTGCGCGGAAGCGCTGCGATCCGCTCGATCGTGGCGCGGCGCGAGTTTTCAAGGACGAAGGAGGCAATATCGTTCAAATCGTCGAGCGCGAACTCCTCCATCATGTCGATCAGGCGCCGGTGGCCGATTTCATTGCAGGTTGCCAGCGCATACATGTCACCGATCAGCTGATCGGGTTCGCGCACATTGCCGCGCACGATCCGGACAAGCGTTTCATCGACGCGGCCGCGCTCGGCAAACTTCATGATCGGAATGTAGAGACCTTCTTCATAGACGCTTGCAGCATCAGCGCCAAAACCGCGTCCGCCGATGTCCACGATATGGGCCGTACAGGCGAAGAACCCAACCAGTTTGCCACGGTGGAATGACGGGCTGACCATGGTGATGTCGTGCAGGTGCCCGGTACCTTCCCATGGATCGTTGGTAATGTAGACGTCGCCCTCGAAAATGTTGTCTCGTGCGATGCGGCGGATGAAGTGCGCCACCGCATCTGCCATTGCGTTGACGTGGCCCGGCGTGCCGGTAACGGCTTGCGCCAGCATCCGGCCCTGCACGTCATAAGCGCCCGCTGACAAATCGCCAGCCTCGCGAACCGAAGTCGAAAAGGCCGTGCGCACCAGCGCCTGCGCCTGTTCCTCGACAACTGAGATCAGCCGGTTCCACATGACCTGATAGGCGACGTTGGAATGTCCTTTTGTCATGGTGCTATGCCTTCACAAGGATGTCGATGCAGCCGTCGGGCTGGCGGACCGCAGTGCGGCTGGAGGGGATGATGATGGTCGTCTCGTCTTCGGTGATAACGCCTGGCCCCGGTACAGCAGCACCTTGTGTCATGTCATTACGCAGAACGACGGTGGCATCGACGAAGTCGGCAACAACAGGATCGAACAGTTTCCGGTCACCTTGTGCGGGTGCCTCGCTGGAGCCTGGATCCTCGGACACTCTAGCGACTGTCTCCGGTGGTGTGGTGGCATTCACCGACCAAACCGTGATCTCGATGTTCATTCCTTCAACAGGACGGCCAAACAGCTTCGTGTAGTCCTCAATAAACCGTGCCTCGAACGTGGCGACATCCGGGTTCATCGCCTGGTCTTCTGTCAGGGTGACGGGAATTTCCCAGCCCTGGCCGGAATAGCGCATATAGGCCTTGAATTCGGACAAGATCGGGCTGTCGGCGTCACAACTGCGTACAAACCCGGTAGCTTCGGCCTTCAGGTCAACCAGCAGGGACCTGATCTTCTCCGCATCAAAACCGTCCAGGGTCATATAGACTGACCGGTTCGCCTCAAAGCTGAAGGGCGCACGCAGGAATCCGATGGCGGAGCCGACCCCTGCCCCCGGCGGGACCAGCAGGCGCCCCACGCCGAGTTTCTCGCACAAACGCCCGGCGTGAAGCGGCGCTGCGCCTCCGAAGGCGATCATGGTGTATTCCGACAGGTTCTCACCATTTTCAACCGCATGAACACGGGCGGCGTTTGCCATGTTTTCGTCCACGACCTCGGCCAGGCCGAAGGCAGCAGTCGTTGCATCCATATCCAGCACGTCACCCAGAACAGTGGTGAGCGAATTTGCTGAAGACTGTGAGTCCAGCCTGATCGAGCCGCCGGCAAAATTTTCCGGATCCAGCTTGCCCAGCACAAGGTCTGCATCTGTGACCGCGGGCTTGTCTCCGCCGCGTCCGTAACAGGCTGGCCCCGGTTCCGACCCTGCACTTTCCGGTCCAACGCGGATCTGGCGCAGGCTGTCTACATGGGCGAGTGAGCCACCGCCGGCGCCGATTTCGACCATGTCAATCACGGGAATCGAAATCGGCATGCCGGAGCCTTTCTTGAAGCGGTAGGTGCGCGCGACCTCAAACACACGCGACGTCTTGGGTGTCTGGTTCTTGATCAGGCAAATCTTGGCCGTTGTGCCGCCCATGTCGAATGACAGGACCTTGTCCAGTCCATAGCGTGCCGCGATGTTGGCCGCGAAAACCGCTCCGCCGGCAGGCCCGGACTCCACCAGACGCACCGGGAATTCTGCAGCACTCTCGATGGAAATAATCCCGCCGCCGGAATGCATCAGGAATATGTTGCAGTGCGAACCCTCGTCGCGCAGACGCCCCTCAAGGCGACTCAGGTAGGATTTCATGAGCGGCTTTATGTATGCATTGGCGACTACTGTGTTGAACCGCTCATACTCACGCATCTGCGGAGAGACCTCAGACGACAGCGACACCATCGCGTCAGGCATTTTCTCGGCCAGCACATCACGGACCAGCGTTTCATGCGCATCGTTGAGATAGGAGTGGATCAGGCCAACCGCAACGCTTTCATACCCGGCAGCGGCGATCTGATCGACTACTGGTTCGACGTCTGCACGCGTCAGAGGCATCAGTTCAGTGCCACTCGCATCAATGCGACCCGGCACAGTGTAACGCATCTGACGCGGCAGCAGCGGCTCGGGCAGATTGAGGTTCAGATCATATTGCTCAAACCGCGATTCAGTACGCATCTCTATCACATCGCGAAAGCCTTCAGTTGTGATCAATGCGGTCTTGGCACCGCGCCGCTCAATCAGTGCATTGGTTGCAAGCGTGGTGCCGTGGATGATCTGACCGATCTCGGACGGTGTGATTCCAGCTTTTGTACAGACCTGTTGCATCCCACCGATAATGGCGTTTTCAGGCGCGACATAAGTGGTCAGCACCTTGGTCGAATACGATGAGTTGTCGACCTCTAGAACGACGTCGGTAAACGTCCCGCCAATATCGACACCAAGGCGCACAGATTGCTTTTTCATAGGACCCACCTCAAACCAGCTGGTTCGAATTTGCGGGACGCACTGGATAGCCTCAAATTATTTATCAATATATGAGTGATAAAAAAATTTGATCCTGAATATCTTCGTGTTCAGCTGCTTAAAAACTCGGTCACTGCGTCAGCAGCAAGCTTTGCGGAATGAATCAGGTACAAAGCCGCCTTTTCAGACTGATATCTGGCGGCAAACCGCAACGGCGCAGGCGTCCAGTTCACCTTAACTTCGACAAGCCGCTTGTTGGCGATGTCTCTTTCGACAAGCGCTCTGGGAAGCAGCGTGACCCCCATTCCGTCAGCAGCCATCTGCACGCAGGACGCGAGACTATTGGAGGCGACAAATCTCGTGGTCGGCAGCGAACTCTCGTGTGCATGCTCCACCAGTTCAACGTAGGCCTGTGTGTGGCGAGCATGGGTCAGCACGGAATGCGGAAGTAAATCCGCCACGGTCAGGTCCCCCTTGAGTGCGTCTGCCATCTGCATGCCCGCGACCCAAATGTAAGGAAATTTCCCGAGCTCGATAACACCGCTTGCCACGCTTGCAAACGGCGCGGTCTGGATGGCGAGATCCAATCTGTTTGCACTCAGCTCGCTATCGAGGTTGCGGGACAAGTCCACCGTCAGTTCAACGTTAAGTGCAGGATACGCAGCTTTTATGCGCCGCAGATATGCGTGAAGCCAAGTGCAGGCTACCAACTCGGTCACCCCCAATCGTAATCTGTCAACGACAAGATCTGACCGGTCGGCAATTTCGACGATACGCTCCACATCACGCATTACGGTGCGAGCCGCTTCGAGAATTTCACGTCCCTTGTCGGTGAGCTGAATGGACCCGGCGTCGCGTTGCATCAGAACCACTCCCAACGTCTTTTCAAGTCCGGAAATCCGTGACGAGATGTTGGGTTGAGTTGTATTCAGGTGATGTGCCGCCTTACGAAAACTGCCAAGTTCCGTGACCCAGATCAACGCCTCAAGCTGTTTGATATTGAGCACATTTCCGATCATCTTGCCGCACTCCAACACCAAGTCATTACAAGCGCTGCCATTGAATATGATCGGAGCGTGTACATGCTTTTCAATTATCAGCAAGACCATACAAGATAAAAAGAACTTATCCTACATCCTGTTTGCTTCTCTCAATCGAGAAACGAACTGCCATAAAGAGTCCCATGACAACAACTTCATCCAGGCATCGAGACCTGCGTCGCCCTAAGCCTACTGGCGCGCCGCCGTCACCGTGCTGTCATCAGGATTGACGAACCCGGATGCGCCTGACACCCGGGTCAGGGCTGCAACGGCGTCGATCTGGGCGATCAGGGCTTCGGTTTCGCGATAGATCGGGTTGCGCAGGCCACAGCCGAGGGTGAGTTTTCGCGCCATTTCGCGGCTTTCCCTGAGCGCGTCAAGCAGCCGGGCATAATCGTATTCTTCCGGTACGGGATGATAAAACGGGTTGCGCACATGCGCGGCTGGTTTGTTCCTGGCCATGTCTGATCAGCGTCCCCTGCCCTTTGCCGTCCTGTAATCCCACAACGCACTGACAAGCTGCCTGCCGCCGCAGCCGGAACACACGAAATGAGCGGCAGCCAGCTGGATCGGCAGGTCGCGCGGGATCCTCCTCGGTATCAGAGACGGCGGAATATCCACCGAACGGGTGCACGGCACGCACCTGACTTCAAGGTGCGCATTGCGATCGCAGATATCCTGAACCGTCTCCATATACATGAAATGTTCTTAATATGTTCTCCCGCATCGATTCAACAAAAAACTGATCCGCTCAAGGCGGCTCAAGCGCTTTCCAGCCCTCCAAAGCATTCATAAATATCTGTTTTAAAAAGTTTTATTGTAAATGGAAAATATTTTGACAGTACACGGTATAGTTGAATTACCCTGCCCTGGCGGCAGAGACTCAGGTCAGCCCATAGTGCTCTGCAAACGGATCATGGGCGGCGTCCTCATGCCAGGTATACTCGGCGTAGCGCGCAACCTTTCGGGCTGTGTCCTTGTCATGCAGCCGCTCGATCACAGACAGGCTCATGTCCATGCCGGCAGACACGCCTGACGAGGTGAACAGCCGCCCGTCCTCGACCCAGCGGGCCCTGGCGACCCAGTCCACATCGGGGCCCTGCTCCTTGACCCAGGCGAAGCTCATCTTGTTGGAGGTCGCCTTGCGGCCGTCCAGCAGGCCGGCCTTTGCCAGCAGGGCAGACCCGGTACACACCGACATGATAGTTTCAGCCTGGGCGGCTTTTGCCGTCAACCAGTCCATCATTGCGGGGTTGTCAACCTGGGCCCTGGTTCCCGGCCCGCCGGGGACCAGCAGCATGTCGAAAGATTGTGCTGCGGCAAACGTGTGATCAACACACGCGCGCTGGCCATGGGTGCTGGCCACCTCGCCTTCCTGTTCGGCCACTATGGACAGGCTGAACTCTTCGGGCAGCATGCCGAACATCTCGATGGGACCGAACAGGTCGAGGGTTTCAAAGCCCGGAAATACCAGGGCTGCAATGGATCGCATGGGGAAAATCCTTTTCAGGTAATCAGGAAATTAACCGAGGTCGGCGCATTCGGGATGGTCCTTGGTAAAGCGCTTGGTCGAAGCCGGGTTCTTCACCAGGTGCCTTTGCGGCCTGATGGGGCGGACCACGAGATTGCCGCCGCAGTTCGGGCAGACATTGCCAAAGCGCTGTTCGGCACACTCGGCGCAGAAAGTACATTCGAACGTGCACATGCGCGCATCGGTGGCCGCTGGCGGCAGGTCCTTGTCACAACATTCACAGTTCGGCTTGAGCAACAGCATGTTCAACATCTCCTTTGCAGATCGTGCGGGTTTCGACGGGGCTAGACTAGCAGACTAAGCTTTGGCATAAATGACAATATGACCTCGTTTTCTGCCAAACCCGCTCACAGTGTTGTTTTCATCGTGTTTCCACAGGTGAAACTGCTGGATCTGTCCGGCGCGCTGCAGGTTTTCGAAGACGCAAACAGTGTCTGTGCCGCCAGTTACGAGACAGCCATACTGGCGTTGGAGGCAGGTTCTGTGAAAACTGACACGACCGTGTCGATTTCCGCCAACACCATCGCGCAATGGCCGAACACGGCAATTGATACGCTGATTGTGGCGGGAGGCCCCGGCACACGCGCTGCATCAGCCGACGAGGCCCTCATCACCGAAGTCAGGCGCCTGGCTGCGACCAGCACCCGGGTGGCGTCCATATGTACCGGGGCATACGTGCTGGCAGCCGCCGGGCTGCTGGATCACCGGCGGTGTGTGACCCACTGGGAGTCCTGCTCTCACCTGCAGGACAAATTCCCGCAGGTAAATGTCGATCCTGATCCGATCTATGTGCGCGACGGCAATGTCTGGACCTCGGCAGGCGTTACCGCCGGCATCGACATGGCGCTGGCCATGGTGGCAGACGATCACGGGCGCACAGCCGCGCTGGCACTGGCCCGGTCTCTGGTCGCCTACATGATGCGTCCGGGCGGGCAGTCGCAGTTCAGCCCCGTGCTGGACCAGCAGGCAAGCGATGCCGGCGGGCGCTTCGAGGCCCTGCACACCTGGATCATCGACAATCTCGACCGCGACCTGAAGGTGGAAAAGCTGGCCGAGGAGGCAAACATGAGTGCCCGCAATTTCGCCCGCGTCTATGCGTCAGAAACCGGCTCATCACCGGCCCGGGCAGTGGAACGGTTTCGCGTGGAAGCCGCCCGCAGGCTGCTTGAAGACACCGGCCTGCCGGTCACCGCCATAGCCGACCGCTGCGGCTTCAACGACGACGAACGCCTGCGCCGCGCCATGACGAGAGCGGTCGGCCTGTCTCCCAACGATTACCGCAAACATTTCGGGGCCGGCAGCCAGGCAGCCGGATAGGGGCCGGTGCCGGGACAGACTTATTGCGGCGGTAGCAGGACGAAATTGCCGACATGGGTCTTCTTCAGGAATTCACGCTGGGCCTCCGCGATCCGGTCGAGCGGGAAGGTTTTTGCCAGCAGAGGCCGGATTTCACCGCGTTCGATATAGGACACCAGATTTTCAAACACCGGTTCGTCCCACGCGGTGCAACCGATAAGGGTCAGGTCGTTCAGGTAGAAGGTGCGCATGTCGAGAGAAACCACCGGCCCGCCGATTGCGCCTGACGAGGTATACCTGCCACCCCGCTTCAGCACATCAAGCATCCCGCCGAACGCCGGTCCGGCCACATTGTCGACAACGACGTCGACACTGTGCTCGCCCAGGCGGGCAACGACGTCGTCATTGCGGTCGATGACCTCATCAGCGCCGACAGATCTCACCTGGTCAGCCTTGGCGCTTGCCGCGATACCCGTCACCCTGGCGCCACGGCGCCTGGCCAGTTGAACAACCGCTGAACCGACCCCGCCCGACGCACCGGCTACGAGTACATGCTCGCCTGCGGACACTCCGGCTCGATGCAGCATGTTTTCCGCAGTGCCGTAAGCGCAAGGGATAGTGGCCAGTTCGGCATCGGACCAGTCACAGTCCACCGGGAAAACATCCGACGCCGGCACTTTCACGAACTGCGCAAACGCACCGTCGAAATCCGATCCCATCCAGACATTGTCCATTGTGGCGTAGCCGGACGGGCGCATGCAGGAGCGCACCAGGACCCGGGCGCCGATCATGGTCTCATCGCCACCGTCGGCAACCGCAACCACGCGCCCGCAGCAGTCGGTGCCCTGGATGAACGGAAACGGCGTCGGCGCGTTCCAGCCGCCGTCCTGCTTCGGCGCTGCATCAACCTGTGCAGCCGCCTCTGTGCTGGTGGTCACCGAGGCGGAATACCAGCCAAGCCGGGTGTTGATCTCGGTATTGTTGATGCCCGCAGCCAGCACCTGCAGCAGCACTTCACCCGGCCCCGGTTCAGGCACCGGCACTTCGCGATAGACCAGCTTGTCGTAATCACCATTGCCGGTAGTCACAACCGCCATCATGGTGGACCTGCAACCCGACGTGTCGAAACGGTCCTGCCCGGAAGTGCTCATTCGTGATCCTGCCCATATTGCAACTGCCAGACTCAGCTAGCTTGATAGCTGGCCGATCTGTGAGTTGGCAACTGCTCAAAGATCATTTGCAGGCCGAAGAGCTGCGAGGTGGTTTGTTCAGTGGCGCGGTGTTGTATGCTTTGGCGTACTTGTCAAAGTCAGGAAGCGATTTGCACACAGGTGGCAGCATCACCAGACACGAGCTGTCGTAAAGTGCATTTCGCAAACCTTCAGATGCACACTCGATCCCCGGTATCACTATCTGTGATCGCGATGTGTCGGTTCTTCCAATGAAACGGAAGGCGCCTCTCTGCAAATCCAACTTTGCGTCATTGACGGCGTCCGCCGGGTCGAAAACTTTCCCAAGTATGGATTGCAGATTCGAACACCTGATATAGGGGTACTCGAGATGAATTCTGTCCGTGCCGCCAGGCAGCCTGCATCCCGGATCAACAGTTCTGGAAATTCCCGTTTGAAAAGCCATGTCGTGACGGTCAAAGTACGGCGCTCGAGTGGGCGTCCAAAGCAGAGCCATCAGCACGACCAGCACCAGCGCCGTCGTCAGGCACAGAAACCGGACATTGTTACTCGCGAAACCCAAGAGGAGTTTTCTCCATAAATATCAATATTTTAGATAGGTACGGTGAGAGCCTGATTCAAATCGATGGCGCTGACGGCAGTGACAAAACGCGAAAATTGGTTAATCTGCTGCACGTGCCCGGATCACATCCAACCATTACAAAAAGAAGGGGCGGACATGCCTGATACGCCTGCAAATACCGGTTCCGGTGACTGGCTTGGCCCCGGCAAGAACAACGTGACCCTTGTCTATATCCTGTACCTGGCCGGCTTCGTGCTGGGCGGGTTGTCGACATTGGTTGGCGTGATATTCGCCTATCTCAATCAGGGCAAAGCTGATCAGGTCAGTCAGACCCACTACCGTTACGCCATCCGCACCTTCTGGATCGGATTGCTCTATTCCCTGATCAGCGCCGCGCTGATGATCGTCGGCATAGGTTTCCTGCTGCTCCTGGCAGTTGCCGTGTGGCTGATAATCCGATGCGTCAAGGGCCTGCAGGCCGCATCGGCGGGAAAGCCCATCGCCAATGTCGAAACCTGGCTGTTCTAGCAGGTAACCGACAGGCCTCCGGTCCACCCCACGCTGCCCCCTGTGTTGATCCAGATCAAGGTGATGTCCTGTGCCGGTGCTAGCACTTCATGGCGGGATGACAGATGGCGTATTTCAGATACGCAGGCTCTCCCGAGATGACTGGAATTACCGGCATGACGGGAGACCCCGGTGGACCTGAGCTGGCTGATAGAAAACTTCAGTGACGCCGGAAGTGCCACCATCGGCGGGGGCGCCATAGGTTTCGTGTTTGGTATTGCGGCACAGCGCAGCCGGTTCTGTCTCAGGTCAGCGACTATCGAATTCTGGCGCGGTTCACTCGGGCCCAGGACAGCCGTCTGGCTGCTGGCGTTCGGAGCCGCACTGCTGGGCGTGCAGCTGTTGTTTTCAGCAGACATTCTGGACGCCGCATCGGTGCGCCAGTTGTCGACAACCGGCTCTTTGTCCGGCGCGGTGATCGGTGGGCTGATGTTCGGGTCCGGCATGATCCTGGCAAGAGGTTGTGCCAGCCGTTTGCTGGTATTGTCGGCAACAGGCAATCTGAGAGCCCTGATCACCGGCCTGATCCTGACCGTGGTGGCCCAGGCGTCCCTGCGGGGCGTCCTGTCGCCTGCCCGGCTCGAGCTCGCGTCACTATGGCTGGTCGGGCCGGAAGCCAGAAACCTGATGGACCACGTTCCACACAATAGCGGGCTGGCCGCAGGTCTCGTCATACTGGCGCTGGCGGCGGGCATGGTCCTGCATCACAGGCTTGCAACCTCGCTGATTACAACCAGCCTGACAGTGGGCATTGCAGTCACCGCCGGATGGTGGTTCACCGCGACACTGGCCGGCCAGTCCTTCGACATCGTTCCGGTTCAAAGCGTCAGTTTCACCGGCCCGTCAACCGATACACTGATGGCCGTGGTAAACCAGCCGAACCTGCCGCTGGGTTTTGGGCTGGGCCTGGTGCCGGGTGTATTTGCCGGGTCTTTCGTCGCGTCCTGCCTGTCGGGTGAATTCCACATCCAGACATTCAACGAGCACGCGCCGATGCCGCGCTACATAGCCGGGGCCAGCCTGATGGGATTTGGCAGCATGCTGGCCGGCGGGTGCGCGGTTGGTGCCGGCATGACGGGCGGTGCTGTCCTGGCGCTGACGGCGTGGATTGCGCTTGTGTGCATGTGGCTTGGTGCCGGCGTGACCGACCTGGTTGCCGATCGCAGGCCGGGCCAACTGGCAACCGGTTGACGGATCGCCATCACAGTAACATCCGGCGGGAAAATATCACCGCGACACCGCTGGCCGGCACAGGTATCATGCCGCCATGAATGAGATTTCAGACGCGCTCGATCTCGATGACGACATCGAGGTTGTTGGCGAAGACCACCTGCCTTCAAGCTTTGCCGTCACAGACCTTGCAACTTCCTCCTTGGGCGCCGTCGGGAGCTCAATCTCCGCGCTCATGTGCCAGTCAGGCATTACAGGCCACCGGCCCCGCGTTACCGTCGACCGCAGATTATCGTCGCTCTGGTTTGCACGCTCCATCTATCCCGTAGACTGGGAGATGCCGCCCGCCTGGAACGCCATCGCAGGAGACTACGAAGGCAGGGACGGCTGGATCAAGCTTCACACAAACCTGCTGCATCACCGTTCGGCAGCTGTCGAGGTGCTGGACTGCGCAGTCAACAAACAGGCGGTCACTGAAGCCGTTGCCACATGGTCCGTTGATGAGCTTGAAACAGCGATTGTCGACAATGGTGGCGCAGCCGCTGCGATGCGACCCCGCTCGGCATGGACCAGCCATCTTCAGGGCAAGGCAGTGGCATCAGAACCGCTCATTGCCTGGACCGATATGCACAAGGGCACAATCAGGAGCCGGCCGGCGTCTCCAGGCCGCCCTCTGGAAGGCTTGCGCGTGCTGGATCTAACCAGGGTCCTGGCAGGCCCGGTCGCGACCAGAACGCTGGCGGGTTTCGGCGCCGACGTACTTCGCATTGACCCAGTGGACTGGGACGAGCCAAACGTCGTACCCGACATCACGCTGGGAAAACGATGTTGCCGCCTCAATCTGCGTGACGGGGATGACCGAGCGATTTTCGAGGGCCTGCTTTCCGACGCCGATTTGTTCATTCACGGCTTTCGTTCCGATGCGCTTGAAGTCCTGGGCTACGGAGACGCAGCGCGCCGCCGGATTGCCCCCTCAATGATCGACGTCCGCCTGGACGCTTATGGATGGACCGGACCCTGGTCGCGCCGTCGCGGGTTCGACAGCCTGGTGCAGATGAGCTGTGGCATTGCGCACGCCGGAATGACACATGCCGGCAACGACAAGCCGACACCATTGCCGGTTCAGGCCCTTGATCATGCCACCGGTTACCTCATGGCCGCAGCTGCGATACGGGCAATTGCAATTGCTGAAAGCAGCAACCTTGTCGGATCTGCAAAACTGTCACTCGCCCGCACCGCCGAACTCCTGTTCGCCTATCGGCAGGACGATCCGGCATCGCAGGATTTGCACCCTGTCTCGTCTGATTATTCCGACGCAATCGAGCATACCCCCTGGGGTAAGGCACACAGACTGAAGGCACCGCTTGATGTCGAAGGTGTCCCCATGGCCTGGTCCAGACCTGCCTGTGAACTTGGTTCGGCCCGACCGACCTGGAATTGAATTGCTGAAAATTACCATGGAAGGCCAGGGCAATCATTCAAGCTCGGCCCCAAGCGCTTCCATGACCATGGACTGGAAGTGATGAACGGCATGCTCGCTCAGTTCCGTCTTGCCGTGGTCGACGATGAAACGGCCTTGGTTGTAGCCTCTTGAATTCAGGCCGCGCTGCACGCTTTCGCACAAGCCGATGTCTTCCGGCTGCAGGACATTCTTCTGGTAGTCGGCAGCCTCCTTCAATTGCGGCGTCAGGACGCCACCCGGCGTAAACCAGTCCTGGTACTCAATGGTTCTCGCCGGATCCTTCGGATTCATCTGCAGGACCGACAGGTTGGCTTCGCCCGGGTAAATCCAGATGGTGAAGTTCGGCCAGACAAAGAAGCCCGCATAGCCGAAGTCAACCTCACCCGGCTCGAAGGAATAGGCATTGCTGGTCGTGGTGCGCGGTGCCGCGGCGCACTGGGACGAGTACCGTTTGTGGGTAATCGTGCGGTACGAATTCATGTCGACGAGATCGACGAAATCCTTGTGCGCCGGCGCACAGTGGTAACACTCCAGAAAATTGTCGACCAGGATCTTCCAGTTCGACGCCACATCAAAAGTGTCGCGCTGCGCGAAGGCCAAAGTGTCGACCGACGGCATGTAGTGGCGAATCTCGTCTTCCAGGCCCTTGAACTGCTGGGCAAAGGAAACCGCGTCAGGGTCCAGGTTGACCATGATCATGCCGCAGAAAACCTCCAGCCGGACCTGTTTCAGCGCAAAGTCGCACTTGTTGAACCCGGCGACATTCTCCGAGTTGCGGGCGCTGACGAGGTTACCCTCAAAGTCAAATGCCCAGGCGTGATAGGGGCATGTGATGACGTTCTTCTTGCCGGTTCCGTGCACAAGTTCATGGCCGCGGTGGGCACATACATTGTAGAAAGCGCGCAATTCACCGTCGCGTCCGCGAGCCACGAAAATGTTCTGTTCATGGATGGCGGTGGTAAAGTAGCTGCCCTGCCCGGTAACCTGCGATGCGTGCCCGGCATAGTGCCATGTCCGGTAAAAGATCGCTTCCTTTTCAAGCTCATAGGTTTCCGTACTGGTGTAAAATCGCGCAGGCATGGTGAACGACGCAGCCGGATCTGCCCGGAAGGGAGCGTCGTTTTTTCGCTTTTCAAGTACCGAAGACTGCATGTTCACGCTCCTCGCAAGTGAGTTGACAATTCACGTTACAAAAGTTGCACTAATCCAAAAATACCTGCAAAACATCATTTCTTTGGCATTTGAGAAAGTAACGCTAATGCAAAATGTCAGAAGGAAACTTCCGCACCTTGACCCCCTGATCGCGTTCGAGGCGGCTGCGCGGCTGTCCAGCTTTACGCTGGCGGCCCGGGAACTGAATGTAACCGCCCCGGCGGTGAGCCAGCAGATCAAGGGCCTGGAGACCGGTCTGGGGATTTCGTTGTTCCGGCGCGGTCACCGTTCCGTTCAACTGACGGATCGCGGCAGGCTGTTTCAAAACAGCGTCTCGATTGCCCTGACACACCTGGCCAATGCCGCCGACGAAGCCTGTATCGACGACGGTATTCAGCAACTGCAGATCGTCACCGACACATCCATTGCAAGCATGTGGCTGATGCCAAGACTGCGCCAGTTTGAACAGCACCATCCGGATTGCACCTTCCGGCTAACCACGACCGACGTGCAGACAGACCTGCTCAACGGCGATTTTCAGATCGCTATCCTCCATGGCCAGGGAAACTGGGTCGGCTACGAGTCCCGGCTGCTTTTCGAAGAAGAGGTTTTTCCGGTGTGCAGTCCCGGCCACCTCGACCGGCTTCCGGCAAGGCTGAGGCTTGAAGACATTCCGTCCGCCGATCTTCTCGACCTTGAATACGAACAATGGCACTGGATGAACTGGGCAATCTGGCTGACGGAAATCGGCCTTCCCCTGCCGGACACGCAGCGCAAAATGAAAACGAACAATTACCCGTTCGTCATAGACGCCGCGTGCAATGGTGCCGGACTGGCCCTGGGCTGGAAACATCTGGTGGATGACCATCTTGCCAGCGGTGCGCTGGTGCGGCCGTTTTCCGAAACGGTGAAGACACAAAACGGATATTACATGGTGTGGCCGTTCAACACCGAAATGGCTCCTATAGCCGCTGCCTTCCACGACTGGATCCTGGCAGAATTCGGCACTGAGAATACCGTCCCGCGATCGCACCGGTTCCAACCATAGCTGGAAAAACCTGACCGCCCATGCTACCAACAGACGTCAACATGGAGGTTTTATGTCCCGGTAAGGTGGGGAGGCGAGATGGTCTCCCGATGCAAAACTCAGACAGCAATCAACATTTGCCGATACCGGCAGATGCCCTGTCCGTTTGCCACTTCAGAAGCAGCTGACACCATGCCCGGGCCCGGCCCGCGGCCGGAACATGAAAGTTCGTAGCAATGACACGGGATTACTCACAATTCCTCAAGCCCACCGCGAAAGCCGGCGGCGCACCACGTACACTCTCAACACTGGAAGCCCTTGGCTGGCAGGCGTTTTTCGCCCAGCAGACCAGCGTCGACGAGATGGCCGAAACGCCACCTGCCCGCGTCATCGAGGTGCACCGCAATGGCCTTCATGCGATGGGCGACGAAGTGGATACGGTCATTCCCCCCGGGCCCGATGCCACGGTGGGAGACTGGCTGCTGCTCGACAAAGCCCATCCAGCTTCAAGCCGCGTTCTGGAGCGCAAGAGCCTGATCAAGCGCCGCGCCGCCGGGCACGACCGCCAGACCCAGCTGATCGCTGCCAATATCGACACGGCGTTCATCGTGTCTTCCTGCAATCAGGACTTTAACGTGGCGCGGCTTGAACGCTATATCGCCCTGGCCTTTGAGGCTGATGTGGCACCTGTTATCGTCCTGACCAAGACCGATTTGTGCGAGACACCGGATCAGTATGTGGCACAGGCAAGCGCAATCTCCAGCCTGGTCCCGGTCGTGGTCCTCGATGCCCGCGGCGACGAGCCAAGGTCGAAACTGGCGGACTGGTGCAAGCCGGGCCAGACGCTTGCATTCCTGGGATCATCCGGCGTGGGCAAGTCGACACTGATCAACGCGCTGTCCGGCACCCAGTCCATCGAAACCCAGGCCATCCGCGAAGACGATGCCAAGGGCCGCCACACCACGACAAGCCGCCAGCTTCACATCCTGTCGGATGGCTGCGCGGTTCTGGACACACCCGGCATGCGGGAGCTTCAACTGACCGATGCAGAAACCGGGGTGGCTGATGTCTTTTCCGATCTGCATGCGCTTTCAACACAGTGCCGGTTCAACGACTGTCAGCATGAGACAGAACCGGGATGCGCTGTTCTTGCCGCCATCGAAGCCGGAGATGTCGACAGTGAACGGCTGGCGCGCTGGCAGAAACTTGTTGCCGAAGACCGGCACAATTCAGCCAGCCTTGCCCAGAGAAAGTCCAAGGACAAAGCGCTCGGGAAACTCGTCCGTCAGGTCCAGAAGCTGAAAAAGAAGTGACTAACAGGTGCATTCGCATACTGTCGGTTACAGCCCGCACTGGCGCGGGGTTACAGTCAGCTATCGAAAAGCTGCAACTCGGCCTCGATCTCCATGGCAAAGTTCATCGGTAGACCGGCAACACCGATTGCCGACCGGGCATGGCGCCCGATTTCCGGCCCGAAGACCTCGATGATCAGGTCGCTGAACCCGTTGATCACAACATGCTGCAGGTCATAACCGGGCGCCGAATTGACCATGCCGAAAACGCGCAGCCAGCCTGCGACCCGGGAAAGTTCACCGATCTCGGCTTTCAGGTTTGCCAGTACCGACAACGCGATATCACGTGCCGCAAGCTGCGCATCCTCGGTGGTCAGCTGTTCACCCACCTGGCCATAGGGACCGGCAATCGTGCCGTCCGGCGCCTGTTTCGGGTGACCGGAAATGAACACCCGGTCACCACGCACATTCACGAAGGTAAAGGGCAAATGCAGTGTTGCCGGCAGCTTGATCGGCGCCGGCAATTCAAGCCCGAGTTCGGACAGCCTTTGTTCTGGTGTTGGCATCTTGGACTTTCTTTCTTGCTCGACAGAAGGTTTTCGCACAGTTTAACGCACGCTGCATAACAGGAGAATTCATCTCCACTGCGAGCACGCTTCCTGACGCTTGTCTTTATCCTGAATATAGCGTCCGGAGGTGGGATCATCACACAAATCGATGTGCTTGTTGATTGCGAAAGCCAGATACACAAACGCCGCTGCCAATCCGAACAGCACGAGAAATACCGCGCCCGACGCAAACAAGACTGCTTTCTTCCGTGGCATGTTACATTGACCTTGAAACCCGTGGCATAAAACAGTTCGTCAATCCAATCCAAGGACAGTTCTAATACCTCCTGGACCTGACACCTGGTGGGCATTTGATCCGCAAGCCAAAGCGGTATCGACAATATCCTGCCTATCGTCGAAGTATGTAATTGCCGCAGCCGACGTATCGAGATCCTCGATCACATGTTCGAAAATTATCGGCTCCGGCAAATATCTGGCAATTCGAAAGCGCTCGCCCGTTGTTTTGCAGCACAGTTATCTGCAACCCAACGGTATGAATTTACGGTCTATATTGCCCATCAATAGTCATAGCACGGAGAGTTTAGCATATCCTTGCCGCTTGCCTGCCCTGCACAAGTTGCATCAAAGGCCATCGCCAAGCTAACCGTCCCGGTTGGTGCCCCTTAAAGGCATGGGTCAGGGTGTTCGACGAACAGGCGCTTGCATCAGCCGGTCCATTTGCTCTTCAACTGGCGGAATTGAGCAATATCCATGCGTTCGCCATTGGGCATCAGGTTGTCTTCGCGCAACACGGCTTCAAATTCAAAATTGGAGTTTTTCATTGACCAGAGAGCCTTGTAGTTGGATGCAAGGACCCGGGCCACGAATTTTTCGACCCCGCGTTTTTCGAAGAATTCCTTGACCACCAGGTCGGACAGCTCATTTGACGGCGGCTGACCGCGAAACTGCTTGTCTCCGATCGCAACAGACAACTGCGCAACCCGATGGGAAAGATTAACGTGGACTTGAAAAAAGCCGATGTGACGCTCGTCCGGCTTTGTGAACAGCCCGATTATGTACTTGCGCCGGTTGTCAAACTCTTCAACATAACCCCGAAGACTTTGTTGCGTGATGCCGCCGGCAGGCAGATTGAGGCCTGCAAGGACAACCGGGTCTTCAAACCAGGAAGCCATGGTGCGCCCGACATCAGACGAACGCAAGCTGCGCAGGATACGAGTCTCGGTTTCAAGCCTGACCGGCCTGCCCTGAGGTTTTTGGGCCGAAACGGGAAAGGTCCTGCCGGACGATCCGGGCCGCTTTGGTTGCTGAACCGGCATTCTTCCCATACGCCATCTCCACTTCTACGACGGCTGCAGCTTTGACAGGGTGACGGGCACACCGTCCTCGCATGTCATGCTCAACTGCCAACTAAACCGTACTGCTTCATTTGGTGTGCGAACAAACTGAAAGTTGCGAATCAGACAGGCGAGGGCCACCGAAACTTCCGCCATTGCCATGCGTTGCCCGCCACACTTTCTGGGTCCACTTCCGAACCGCATCAAGTTATCCAGATCACCTGGAGTATTTGTCAGGTCGTGCAATCTGATGCCCTTTCCGTTTGGCTTGACGGATTGACCATGCCCCATCCCCAGCAGCGAGACAATTACATGGTTGTCTTGCCGGATATCATGGTTTGCCAAACAAACATCCTTGTCCGGCGATCTTACCACCATGGGAACCGGAGGATAACAGCACATGACCTCGCGCAGGAATGACGCCAGGCCGCCGTCTTTCAGCAGGGAACGGAAGTCCAGTTTACCATCAATCCAGTATTCATCCAGAACGGTTCGAAGCTCACTCTGCAGCAGCGGGTTATCGGCAAGCAGCAACATTGCCCAGGAAATCGTTGCAGCAGACGTTTCGCTACCCGCGCTCAGGAAAAACAGTACTTCCTGTTCAAGAGTTGCCGAGACTTCCGGTTTGGCGACTGCATCGCTTACCCGTTTGAAGAATTTGCTGTTCTGAGCAGCCTCCGGCAGGTTGGAAAACCTCTTCAGCCATTTCAAACGCAGATTTCCCAGGTCACGAAACTCCTCGGCTCCGTGTTTGCGGGCAAAGCTGCCGGAATAAGGCGTATTGCGCTTGATGTACTGCATGAACCGGGAAACGTCCCGGACCACGTCAGGCCCGAGTACAGAGAGGTCGATGTCAAAAATCAAATCAGACAAGACGCACGCAGTAATTTCTTCGACAACCAGATGGTCGATCCTCGGCGCCTGTTCGTCTTGGGTACCGGCAAGCGTTTCGACGGCAGTACTGGTATGCCTGATGGCGGATTCACAGACACTGTTCATGCTGATGTTGGCCAGAATTGGCTGGGAAGCACGCAACAGCACTTGCCATGGATAACCGTTTTCGGTGAGCCGGGAGTGACCGGAGATCTGGGTCACGTTACTCATGTCCTTGGGAAAATCGTCGAGATTTTCCAGAATGCTTTTGGAAAGTGCGGCAGATTGCACCAAAAAAACACGTTCGTTGCCGAATTCCGTCCAGAAATCTTCGCCCGGCCGGTTCTGGGCGTGCTGAAACAGCAAGCTGCACAATTCACTTGTCATTGAGTCAGCCTATCGCTTTGGACCGCAGGCAAGTCAAGGTTGCGTTTTGCCAGCAATGACCTTTGCGAGGTCGGCAACCGTTTGCAACTGCAGTACATCGTGAGGCTCTACCGGTTGACCGGTAGCTTCTTCCACTTCAAGCATGATTGTTTCAAAAGCCAGGCTGTCGATAGGCTTTATCTCGGCAATTACATCTTCAGCTTCAATATCGTCTGGATTGACGAACAAACATTTCGCCAAAATATTTTTTGCTTCGTCAACGCCTACAGACATATTTACCTCGTCCCGCACCGTATCGAAGCCGCGACCACCTTGGTATCACATGTGAAGTCTAGATGTTGGAAACCATGATTGCTAGAAGTGGAATGCAAATCCACCACGAACTGTCGCAATTTCCCCGTCAGTACCCGGCGGCCCGAACGGGGTATCAAGATCGAAGCCCATATACAAGAACTCCAGTTTCACGCTCATGTTCTCTGTAACGAACTGTTCAACACCAGCGCCAACTGCATACCCCAGTTGCAGATCCACAGACGGGTTATCATCAGTTGGTGAGTAATCAGCCAGAGCCAGGCCGCCTGTCACGAACAGAAGTGTGTTTTCGTGAACAAAACCGATACGTGCACGCAGACTGCCAAAAGCGTCAAGTTCGTACGGGGCATCCTTCTTGCTGATTTCATCAAACGCGCCATTGTAGTCGCCTTCAATACCGGCCAGCCAATACTCGTTGATCATCTGGTTGAATCCGGCATAACCGCCTGCCGTGAACCCTTCACCAGAGTCCGGGCCTGTAAAAAGAAGTATGGTACCGTCCGGGAAGTTGATTTCCGAATTGTAATAGCCGCCCTGTCCGCCGATATAAAAACCGTTCCACATGCTCGGTACATCGGCCATATCCGCATTGGCGGCTCCCGCAAATGCGCCGAGGGTCAACGCTGCCACCGTCGAACGTAGAATAAGTTTCATTGCAATACCCCTAGGCCACACACTATTTATCAGTGCGCATACTAGTTAGGGAAAGCGGTATTTCAAGCACTATGACAATTTCTGTGCCACAAAATTGGAAACTGTGACAAATAAGTCACAGTAACCCGCATCAATACCGCAATTCATGACGCAATGCGCATTTCCAGGAGCTGCCAACTCACGCCGCATCAGGGGCTTCGGGGGTTTCCGCATTGCCCGACCGTTTGCGAATCAAAAGCCATCGGCAGGGTAAGCGGCCCGGTATTGCCGCTGTCCGGCAACCATTTCGGTTCACCGTCATAGACCGGGCTCTTCAGCCGTTGCGCCAGCAGTTTCAGTGCTTCGGTCATGTCGGCCCTGGCAATCTGTGATCCGATACAGTGATGCCTGCCGCCGCCGAATCCGAAATGCGGCTTGCGATTTGCGGTGATGTCGAAACCGGGCGTGAAGTAATCAGGATCGCTCGCCGCCGCGCCTGAGAAAAGGTGAATGGTGGTGCCCCTGGCAATCGGTACACCCTTGAACTCGAAATCCTCTACAGCTTCGCGGGTCACCCATGTGGTGGTCGGGCGCAGGCGCATGACTTCTTCAACCGCGGAACGCGCAAGATCGGGATTGTCACCCAGCAACGCCCACTGATCGGGGTGTTCGATGAACATGGCCATGACCAGCCCGATCTGACTGCGTGTCGTATCAATGCCACCAAAGATCGACAGCACGATCATGTCATACAGCTCCTGGTCACTCAGGGCGTCCTTGTCCTCATTGGCGTTGATCAGGGCGCTGATGAAGTCGTCTCTCGGCTTGCACCGGCGGTCAGCAACTATCCGTTCCGCAATGGCAAAGAACCTGGTGGTCGCCGCATCGACCCGGGCTTCATCGCGGGCGTAGGTCACCCCCAGTGCAAGCCCCATGGTGACGGCAAGATCGGCGAATTCCTGCCACTGCTCGTGTGAAACTCCCACCAGTTCGCAAACCACACGGGTTGCATAGGGTCCGGCAAACCGGTCCATGAATTCACATTTGCCGTCTGCCTCAAAATCACGTATCAACTCGTCTGCAAGTTCCTGAAACCTCGGGATCATTCCGGCCACCAGCCGTGGCGCGAACGCGGGCGCCCCGAGCTTGCGCAGCCTGGCATGGTCGGCGCCTTCCCGGTTCAACATCATGCGCTTCCACCATTGCGCCCACACCCCGCCTGCCTGATTGTGATCCGGCCAGCGGTATGATCCCTGCCGCAACAGCGGGTGATTGATCATCTGCTTCATTTCCTCATAGCGCAGCACAGCCAGACCGTAGGGCGTCCGCGCCCACCAGCTCGCCTCCCGGGCCCGCAGCACCGCTTCAGACCGGATGGAGAAGCCCGGATCGGACGGATCAAGGAACGGCACATGCTCATCGCTATGGTGTGTTGCGGACATCACGCTTGCCTGTTCGGTACACTGGCCGGGCATGCCAAACACATCCGGCCAACTGGGGAAATCCAGACTGCACTACATCGGCAACTGCATCAATCGAACAGGTTTCAATTCCAGGGTCCCCGGATACTGTTCAAGTCTGTTTTCCGCATTTTCAGCGTTGAGTGTCGCGCCGGTAGATGTTCATGACGACACCATTGCGGCAGGCTTCGGACTTCACCAGTTGAAGCTGCCCCTGAAATCCGTCCTGCCGGAACAGGCGCTTGCCCGGTCCGACAAGCGTCGGAAAGATCCACAGCCGAAACTCATCGACAAGGTCTTCTGCGATGAGTGTGTGAACCAGTTCACTGCTGCCATGCACCTGCAGGAGCGGCCCCTGTAGTTTTTTCAATGCAGCAATCTGACCAGCGACATCGCCCGACACAGCATGCGAATTTGCCCAGTTCAGGGTATCCGGTGACGAGGTCGCGACATACTTTGTCGCCGCGTTCATCCTGTCTGCGGCAGGATCGTTCCTGACCTCAGGCCAATGGGCAGCGAACAGGTCGTAGGTCTTGCGCCCGAACAGCATGTCGTAGGGCTCAGCCATTGCCTCGCGGCCAACCTGCGACATCACTTCTTCCCAATACGGGGTTGCCCAGCCGCCGTTTGCGAAACCGCCGGAGCGGTCCTCATCCGGCATCGCCGGGGCCTGCATCACACCGTCCAGGGTGACGAATGTCAGTATTGCCAGTTCTCTCATGGCTGGTTTTCCTCGTTGTTCTCCGGCGCGGGCAGGTCCCATGGCTGCGCTTCTTCTCCAAACAGCACAAACCGGGCTTGAAAGACCGACGGGTCATCCAGCGTGGCAGCGTGAAAGTACAGCCGTTCCGGAAACCGTTCGGTCCGGCTGGTCAGTGGCGATCCGCAGGTTGGGCAGAAGCCGCCATAGGTAGCGGCTCCGGCATCGCTTGAGCCTTTGTATTCCCTGATGTCACCAGTGATCCTGACCGCATCGGCCGGCAGCGCAAAGGCCGACGCATGCCCGGCACCGGTGGCGCGCTGGCACTTCCTGCAATGACAATTGAATGAAAACTCGAACTCGGCTTCCGTCTCGTATCGAACCGCACCACAGGTGCAGCCTCCGGTCAGTTTAGCGGTCACTTTCAGTGTCCTCCTGGAATGACAGACTTGACATATGCTCTCAGCCATTAATATATAGCCATATGGCTATTCAATATCAAGTCCCTCTGGACCGCACGTTTCACGCCCTTGGCGACGGCACCCGCCGTCAGATCATCGCCATGCTTGCAAAGAACGGCACCTGTTCGGCAACTGAACTGTGCGAGCCGTTCGATGTGGCGCAACCCACCATATCAAAGCACCTCAAGGTGCTGGAAAAAGCCGGGCTGGTGAGCCGTGAAATTGACGGGCGCACCCACCGGTTTCGCCTGGAAACAACGCCGATGGATGAAGCCGAAGACTGGATTGAACGGCACAGGACTTTCTGGGAAGGCTCGCTGAAGCGACTGGACGGATATCTTGCAAAGATGGAAGAGCCGGAGAGCGAAGCGTGACCAGCTGCATGCCCACACACTCAATCACCGTCCGCAGGCTGGTACGGGTCGGCAGGACACGTACCTTCAACGCCTTTGCCAGCGCCCACGCCCTGGCGGAGTGGTTCACACCGGATGCGAGCATTTCCCTTGAAGTGATCGACTTTGACTTCGTGCCGCAGGGCACGTTCCGGCTACGCTTTACGATGCCGGATGGCAGCAGACCCGGCGTTGGCGGGCAGTACCTCGTGATCGATCAGCCCGAGCGGATCGTATTCTCATGGATCTGGGAAGCACCGGACATTCATGCCGGTATCCGGACACAGGTTTCCGTCCGCTTTATCCAGCGAGGCGATCAGACTGAAGTCACGATTACCCAGGACCGATTACCGTCACAAGACGCCCGCGAACGCCATGTCCTGGGCTGGCAGGGCACGCTGGCCCGTCTTGGCGACGTTCTTGATGCCGATGTTTCGGCCACGTCAAACCAGCGAGCCCGACATGCCTGATATCGCCTTGCCTGTCACATCGAGCCTCGCCGGAGGCCTGGTCATCCTGCTGGTGCTCCTCAGCGCCATGGTGACCGAGCGCCGCGCCCGGCTCGGCGGCATCCAGTTCGGCGATGCGCAAGATCCGGCATTGCGCGCGCGCATCAGGGCGCATGCCAATCTCGTCGAGATTGCACCAATGGTACTGATTGCACTTGGCCTCATGGAATATGCCGGTGCATCGTCTGCCCTGCTCTGGTGGTGTGCCGGTATCTTCTTCGTCGGCCGTCTGCTGCATGCGGCACGGATGTATATCGGCAATCCGTTTATCGGGCTTTTCTCGATTATCTCACAGCACGTCATCTGCCTGGCGGCGGGTATCTGGCTGCTTGATCATTTCCTTCTTCAAGGCACCTAGAACACCAGGAGACAACCTCATGACGATGGCATTGACAGCACCACGGAAAAAGACCCTTGAGGCATTCTACCAGGGCGCAACAGTCAAGGATGCAGCGCAAATCCGATCCGCCCTGACCGATGATTTCACCTTTGACGGTCCGATCGGCGCGCACGACAATCCGGATGCATTCGTGCAGTCGCTGCTCGAATTCGACGGTGCGGTCACCGGTTCCAGAATGATCGCCGAGGGCGATAATCTGGTGCATCTGTATACCCTCGATATCGGTGTGAAAATCCCGATGTGTGACGTGATCGAATTTCGCGGCGACAAGCTGGCGTCAATGGTGCTGTACACGGACTCAAAACTGTTTGAACCCGGCGACCGTCATTGAAAGCCTGGACCAGGGTTTGAACCCTACTGCTCGAACACAGTTTCAAACCGGCCGAAGAGTATACGCTTGCCGTCAAAAGGCATCTCGGCGTTTTCAGGGTTCATGCGCTCGTCTTCCATGATCCCCTCCCAACCTTTTTCATGGGCCTCCTTCGACGGCCAGACGATCCACGAGAAAACAACCGTTTCATCGGCTTGTTTTTTGACCGCCAAGGGGAACGAGGTCAGCTTGCCGTCCGGTACGTCATCGCCCCAGTTCTCGACCACTTTCACCGCACCATGATCCTTGAAAATCTGTGCGCAATAGCGCGCGTGTTCTATGAACTTCTGCCTATTCGCGGTCGGCACAGCCGCCACAAACCCGTCGACATAAGTCATGGTTGTCTCTCCTTCTGCTCACCATCCAACACTGCCCGGAGCGCAGCTGTATCGAATTACTTTGTTTGCATCATGGGCTCAGGTGAAACCAGTGTTGCGCTCATGCCGTCAGCTCAGCGAAAGCCTTCCTGCCCTTGCCGGTGAACACCACGGCGCGGGTGTCCGGCTGCCTGCGCAGCCACTTCAGTTCCATCATCCGATCCAGCATGGCGGCACCGAGCAGGCCGCCCAGATGGTGCGTGCGTTCGCTCCAGTCAAGGCAGACACGGCACAAGGGTCGCCGCTCCCGCTGCAACAGGTCCAGCCGGATACCGAATTTTTCCGCAAAATCCCGACCGCTCGCTGACAACCGCAACCGTCTTTCGGGCCCGACGACATGATTTGATGCCCTCAGGAAGCCATACAGGCGAACACCATAGTCTCCGGCCAGATGATCATAGCACACACGCGCCGACCGCAACGGCGCTTCCAGCGGCGCAACTACATGGCGCGTATGCCCGGTTCGCGCGGCTACCCGCAACAGAACCTCCAGCGCCTCGCCAACATCGCCATCTTTCAGTGAATAAAAGCGATACCGGCCCTGGCGCGACTGACTTATCAATCCGCCCGCGAGCAGTTTCGACAGATGACAACTGGCAGTCGCAGCCGTTACCCCCGCCTCCCGGGCAAGGTCGCCGGCAGCCCAAGCCTCGCCGCTCAACAACGCCAGCAGCATGTTGGTCCGCGCAGGGTCTCCGATGAGAGCGGCAATGCGGGAGATGTCAGGTCCTACTTTCATATTTTGATGAGTATCAAAACATTATCGCACTTGAAAGCCCTATGTTCGCGCCCGCTTCGACATGTTCAAAGGAATTGGCTTTATGGAACACAAACTGATTTACACGCCCGATGTCATCGCCCGCCTGGAACTCGGGTGGGGTCCGGGGTGGTTGTCGCCCGGAGGCTTGAGCGACGTCTCGCAACTGGTAGCCGGTGTCGCTATTGCGGGCAGGTCGGTGCTCGACATCGGGACCGGCACGGGTGGCCCGGCGCTGGCGCTTGTCAACCGTTTCGGCGCCTGGCGCGTCACCGGAATTGACATCGAACAGTCTGTGCTCGACCGGGCCAAGGTCCTTGCACAAGCCGAACTACTAGAAAAAAGAGTAGATTTCCGCCGTGTCACACCCGGCCCCCTGCCGTTCCCGGATGCTCACTTCGATGTGGTGTTCAGCAAGGACGCTTTTGTCCACATAGCCGACAAAGCCCTGCTGTTTGCGGAAATGTTCCGGGTGCTCAAACCGGGCGGCAGTTGCGTGTTCAGCGACTGGTGTTGCAGCCCACCGCCGTACAGCGAGCAAATGCAGCAGTTCTTCAACAACGGCATGAACTTCACCATGGCGACACTGCAGGAAAACTGCAGCCATCTTGAGCGTGCGGGGTTCAAGGCCATATCTGCCAGAGACCGCAATGCCTGGTTCGCTGTGTTCGCTGCCCAGGAGGTCAAGGCAGCCGCCGGTGCGGACCGGGCACGCCTGGTATCTGGCGTTGGTGCAGAAGCGGCAGACAGCCTGATCGCCGCGGCCAGACGGCGGGCCGTAATCGCCGATCAGGGACACTTGCGCCCGGCGCATTTCCGGGCCGGTAAACCGGATGGTTGATGTCCCCCTGCCGCTTACCCTGTCGGCTATTCAGCCCTCACAGGCACTTGCAGCGGCACGACCGGGAACAGGCGATCATACCCCAGTGTGAACACATAAGTGTAGACCACGACGAAAGAAGTCACGACCAGGTCGGTCAGCAACGCCTCGAGCACGGTCAGGTTCAGCCACCAGACGTAGATGGGCAATGACGTGATCACCAGCGACAGTTCAAACCCGACAGCATGCAGGATACGGCCGAGGGTGGAGCGATCGGACGATATCCGGTTGGCCCTGGCGTCGACGCGATCAAACAACCAGTTATAGACAAGATTTATCAGCATTGCCTTTGTCGACAGGATCACCCCCAGAAGACCGATGTCGGCCCATCCCTTGTCGAAAAAGACCGCGCCTGCCGGGACCAGGAGCAGCAACAGTGTCATTTCGAACACCACTGTGTAGCGCAGACGATCTGCGCCGGTGCGCATGGCTGGTTGTTGTGACATTGGCTGTGCTCCTGAATTTTTTTCTTTATATCTGAATTACGGCTATATAATAGTTAGTTTACATCTAATTTTTAGATAGATCAGTTTATGCCAAATATGGAAAATTTCCGGGCTTTCGTTCTGGCTGCCGAACTTGGGTCGTTTTCTGCCGCCGCGCGGCAGATGGGCAAGGCGCAGTCGGCTGTGTCCACCGCGATTGCGAACCTGGAAATCGATGCGGATGTAAAACTGTTCGACCGCAGCAGCCGCAATCCGGTGCTGACTGAGGCGGGCGAGGCACTGCTGCCGAATGCCAAAGGCATTCTGCTCGGCAACCAGGAATTCCTGGCCAGGGCCACGTCAATGTCACAAGGCGTTGAGGGCCAGCTCTGCGTGGCGATTGAACAGGGCATCAGCATAAAGCCGCTGCTGGACCTGCTGCAGGACTTCGGCACGGCTTTTGCCCACGTATCGCTCGAAATCATTGCCCCTGATCCTACGGACATGGCCGTGTTGCTGAAACAGGGGCGTGCCGAACTTGGCTTGATGATCGAGCAGGAAAGCTATCCCACCGGATTCCAGTTTCGCGGCGTCGGCTATTCCCGGACGGTGCCCGTGGCGACACGTGACCATCCATTGACGCGCCTGGCGCAGGTCAGGCATGCGAACCTGAGAGAATTCCGTGAGCTGGTTCCGCAAAACCGCCCCACGGCGCAGGCAGGCCGCCCGCGCCACAACAAGAGCCCGTCGGTCTGGTATGCGGAAAACCCCATGCTGGCACTCGAACTTGTCGCTCAGGGGTTTGGCTGGGCCGAGTTGCCGTATTCCATCATTGCGGACCGCCTCAGGACAGGAGAGCTGGTACAGCTGAACTATGCCTTTCAGCAAAGCGACATCCTGCAGGGGGTGGACGCCGTGTGGACCGAACAGCGCGCCCTCGGTGTGGCCGGACAGTGGATGCTGAACAGGCTGCTGGAGCTTCCCCAGGACGTGTGGCGCGAAGGTGAGCAGGCGAACTGAAGGTGTGCAGTCGCAGAAAATCAGGCCAGTTGCCGGTCCGGTTTTCGGCTTGAACCTGCAACCGAAATGCCGTGTAGTCCCGACCACATGATCAGGCAGGAGGTGATTGGGCATGTTCGAGACCGGGAGCATGGTGACGTCCGTTCACCGCACGCCTGAACTGGACGAAGGCAAACATCATCGCGCCCGGCTGGGCTTCATCCTGATGTCAACGGACCTGGCGGCTGAGTCTGATTTCTTTGCCATGGCGCCCGAGGGCGTGGCGGTTCACATCACCCGGCTCAAGACGGATGACTACACAACAACCGAAACGCTGGCACGGCATATCGATCACATGGCGGACGCTGCATCGCGTTTGCAACCGGACACCAAACCTGACGTGATCAGTTACAGCTGTACCAGCGGTTCGATCGTCATCGGCGAGGACCGCATTTTCGCTGAAATCCGCAAGGGAGCACCGTGGGCAAAACCGATGTGCCTGGTGACCGGCGTCGTCGACGCGCTGCGCGAAGTGGGGGCAAGGAAACTGGTTGTCGGCACACCGTACCTGGACGAGATCAACACCGCGGAAGCCGAATTCCTGGTCGCCAGGGGATTTGACATTCTTGACATTCAGGGCCTGAACCTGACCACCGGCATCGAGTTCGGCCGCGTGACGCCCGACTACTGGAAAGCCTTTGCCCGGGAAATTGACCGGCCCGACGCGGACGCGATCTTTCTGTCATGCGGCGGCATCCGCTCACTGGAAGTCGCCGACGAGATCGAACAACTGACCGGCAAGCCGGTCATCACCAGCAACCAGGCGCAGTTCTGGAGCTGCCTCCGGCGCGCCGGCATCAAAGACAACATTGCCGGTTTCGGACAGATTTTCGCCCGGCCCGGCGGCCATCTCGCGGCCTGAGCGTGGTTCAGAGAGGTAAATCTTGCCATGCGGATCAGGATCAAGGTGTGCTGCATCGCCTCACGGGAAGAGGCGCAGATCGCAGTTGACGCGGGCGCAGACGCCCTCGGGCTCGTGGCCAAAATGCCGTCCGGCCCCGGGCCGATCAGTGACGAGGAGATCGCGGATATCACCGCCATCGTTCCGCCCCCGGTCGCAACTTTCATGCTGACATCCAGGACAACCGCAGACGCGATATCTCAGCACCTGGACAGAACTCGCCCGACATCAGTGCAGATCGTGTCCCACATCGACGAGACGGAAGCAGCGAGACTGGCCCGCCTGCAACCCCATGTGCGCCGGGTGCAGGTCATTCATGTCGAGGACCGGAGCGCACTCGACCTGATCCCGGTCTATGCGCCTCACATGCATGCGTTTCTGCTGGATTCCGGCAGGCCCGGCGCAGACACGCCGGAACTTGGCGGTACCGGCCGCCGGCACGACTGGTCAATCAGCCGGGCGTTTGTAGAAGCCAGCCCGCTGCCGGTGTTCCTGGCCGGCGGACTGACCGCAGACAATGCCCGGCAGGCGGTCCGCGAAGTCAGGCCCTTCGGTCTGGACCTGTGCACCGGGGTGCGCAGCAATGACCGGCTTGATGAGGCAAAACTGAAAGCCTTCATGACGGCTGCAACCACCGCCTGAATAAAGCGCGGCAAGCCCGCATTCAGCTTGCAAGGCCTTCTGAAATACCGTGAAGTGCGCTTGCCGAGCGCAACGCCTGAATGGCGTCATTGTTTCAAACGGAAGGCCGTTTACGCATGCTGACAACCGAAGGCAGCCTGACACCGGGATCGCGAAGTGATGATCCTCTTCTGCAACCGTTTCAGTTGAAAGGCCTGAAGCTGCGCAACCGCATCATGAGCACAAGCCACGCCGCCGGGCTTGGCGAGAACGGCATGCCGGCGCAACGCTACCAGGACTATCACGTTGAAAAGGCCAGAGGCGGACTGGGGCTGACCATGTTCGGCGGCTCGTCGAACGTTTCGATCGACAGTCCTTCGGTCATGCCGCAGTTGAATATGGGCGTGGATGCCGTCGTGCCCTACCTGCAGCAATTCTCCGAGCGGGTTCACGCGGAAGGTGCCGCCATCATGTGCCAGATCACCCATCTGGGGCGGCGCGGCGAGTTCGACCAGGGCGCCTACCTGCCTACCCCGGCGCCGTCGGTGGTGCGCGAAACCCTGCACCGGTCGATCCCGCGCGAGATGGACGATCATGACATCGCCCGCATCATCGCTGACTTTGCGCGCGCCGCGGAGCGCTGCAAGGAAGGCGGGCTGGACGGTATTGAATGCCTGTCCGGCGCTCATCTCATCGGCCAGTTCCTGTCGCCGGCGCAGAACTTCCGCACCGACGGGTATGGCGGGTCGCTGGAGAACCGGTGCCGCTTCGGGCTTGAAGTGTTCGAAGCCATTCGCAAGGCGGTGGGCGACGATTTCCTGGTCGGTTTCCGGTTCATTGTCGACGAGGGCTACAAGGAAGGGCTCGACCTCGAACAGAGCCTGGAAGTCGCAAAAGTGTTTCAGTCAGCCGGCCATATTGATTTCTTCAATGCCATTTACGGGCGCATGGACACCTTTGCCGCACTGGCTATCGACAATATGCCGGGCATGGCCTCGCCGGATGCGCCCTGGCTCAACAAGGCGGCAGCCTTCAAGGCCGAGATCAGACTGCCGGTGTTTCACGCCGCCAGGATTTCCGATGTCGCCACCGCACGCCATGCCATTACCGAAGGACTGATCGACCTGGTCGGCATGACCCGCGCCCATATTGCCGATCCGTACCTGGTGGCCAAGATCGCCGCCGGCGAGGAAGACAGGATCCGCCCCTGTGTCGGCACCACCCACTGCATGGGCCACATGCGCCCGACATGCGTGCACAATCCGGCCAGCGGCCATGAAGCGGCTCTCAATCAGGTCATCCAACCTGCCGATAAAAAACGCACCGTGGCCATTGTGGGCGCCGGTCCGGCCGGCCTTGAAGCCGCCAGGGTATGCGGTGAACGCGGGCACCGGGTAACGGTCCTGGAGGCAGCCCCGAAGGCCGGCGGGCAGGTCCTCCTGGCGGCAGGCGCATCATGGCGCAAGAACCTGATCGGGATTGTCGACTGGCGGGTGGGCGAACTGGAACAGCTGGGCGTCGATATCCGCTATAATGTCTACGCCGATGAAGACCAGGTCACCGCCCTCAACCCGGACCTGGTCATCATCGCCACCGGCGGTGTCCCGAACTTTGACCGCATTCCCGGTCATGAACTGATTACCAGCAGTTGGGAAATCCTCGACGGTACCGTGAAGCCCGCCGGCGATGTGCTGGTCGTCGACGGTACCGGGCGGCATGTGGCCCTGAGTGCTGCAGATACCTGCCACCGGCAGGGCAGCACCGTTCGCCTGGTCACGATCGACAGCATGCTTGCAGCCGAGCAGACCTATTCGGAGCAGGTTATCTGGAGAAAGTGGGCACGGGAGAACAATCTGCCGATGCACACCGAGGAACTGCTGATTGAAGTGCGCCAGCAAGGCAACCGGCTGGCGGCCACATTCAGGAGCGAACTGACCGGCCAGGAAAGCGAGATTTCTGCCGGCCAGGTGATATTCGACGGCGGCACATACCCTGCAGACGAGCTGTTTCACGGGCTGCGCCAGCGGTCCTCCAACGATGGTGTAACACACTTGGAAAACTGGGCTGCGGGCCGTGGAACCGAACCGGACGGGGTGAAGAACCCGGATGCCGCATTCGAGCTGCACCGCATCGGCGACGCCCTTTCAAGCCGCAATATCCACGCCGCAGTCAACGACGCGCTACGCCTGTGCCAGGCGTGCTGAACACCAAAGCCTGATCGGAAAAATGGGATTGCCGCATCAGGCAAGAAGGATTTTAACGCCACTTTCACCATCACGATGTTTGCGACAGCCGGCGGCGGCGTTCCTTGAATTTGGCGTGGGAGGCATCGGTGCCGTCGTGGAAGGAGCCGAACCACTTGTCCCACGGCACTTCCAGGTTGCCGTAATTGCACTCGAAATAGCGGTGGTGCATCTGGTGATGGAAAGTGCCGAGCGCCAGCCGGCTCTTGTCCTTCACCAAAAGGCCTTCAAACCCGGTATGCGACGTGGCCGCGGTCAGCGCCTGGTGCTGCATGTGGAACAGGATATGGATCGGGTGGGCCGCCACGACCCAGTGGATCAATACCGATGACAGGAAGATCAGGTGCTCGATGGGGTGCATGGAAAACCCGGACCACGGCCCGACATTGGTGTTGCGGTGATGCAGGGCATGGGCAAGCCGGTACAGCGGCGGCCAGTGCAGCCAGCGGTGCACCCAGTAGAAATGAAATGAAATCCACACCGGCGTCAGGAAGAACAGGGCGATAAACCAGACCGGGTTGTCCGCCCACAGGAGAGTGGGCGCATAGCCGTTGGCCATGGCCCAGAACATCAGCACCTCATAAGCCGTCCAGAATGCGACCCCGCTGGTCAGCGACCAGAACATGTTGTCATGCACCTGGTTTTTGAAGGTGAAGGAACTTGTCCCCCTGGACAGCTCGCGCTTGTCGAACTTGCGCCGCCTGTCCTGCTTTTTCCAGGTGTAGAAATACAGGTGCAGCCCGCCAGCAATGGCCACAAGCAGCACGAGATTGCGCACATAGATCTGGGCAATCCAACCCGGTGCCAGGGTTTTAGCCTCTTCCAGGCCCGGCTGGAACCAGCGCCAGGTGACATAGGCCAGCACGACAAGAATGGTGTTTTCGGCAATCGAGAACCAACGGACGGCAACCCAGCGCAGCATCCTCACCGGATCAGGCGGCCACGAGAAGAACGGCGACACCTGGACCGGCACCGGCGGGCGATGGTGCCATTGCCGGGCAAAGGCGCTGTCGCCGGAACCGGGTTCGTTTTCAGTCGTTTGCGTCATGGACTTGCGCTTCCAGCAGACAGTGTTGGCGAACTGTCTCACAGCACCTAAAGTTTGAAAAACAGAACTTTGTGGTTCATAACATCAATATATTTGATGTTTCAGCTTTTCGGGGAGCTTTTGCCGCTTGCGAGTTTCAATCAAGGCACTGAACTATTTCCTGCATGCCGCAGAACACGGTTCGATTGCCAAGGCGGCGGCTGAGCTGAATGTGGTGCCGTCTGCGATCTCCAATGCCATTGACCTGGTGGAAGGCGAGTTCGAACTGCAACTGGTGCAGCGCTATCCGGCCAAGGGCATCAGGCCGACGGCCGCCGGACTTGCCATGATGCGCAGGATCCGCCACCTGGTGGAGGAATACGATACGCTGTTCCTTGAAGGCACCGAACTGCGCACGGCCCTGTCGGGCAGCCTGACGATCGGCTATTACGCGCCGGTGGCCCCGGCCTTCATGCCGGCGATCGTGGCGCCGCTGGTGCGTGAACATCCCGGCATCAAGGTCAACCTGGTGGAGACCGACAATGAACGCGCCCAGGCCGGCCTGCTCGACGGCGAGTTCGACCTGATCCTGTTTGTTGCCGAAAACGTCCGGGCCGGTATCGACTGTCAGCTGCTGATCGATGCCCCGCCCTATGTGCTGGTCCCGCATGATCACGCCCTGCGACATCGCGAGTATGTGACACGTGACGGCCTCGGCAATGAACCGCTGGTGCTGCTCAATTTGCCGATGACCGATGAGTACTATCGCGGCCTTGCCGGTGACGCCTCCCGGCCAGCCAATATCGTCGCGACAGCATCTACGCATGAAATGGTGCGCAGCCTTGTGGGCGCCGGCGTCGGCTGCTCAATCCTGAACATGCGCCCGGCCACCGCAGTCACCTATGCCGGCGATGAGGTTTTCGCCATACCGTTCCGCACTGATGCACAGGCCCTGAAACTGGCGCTCGGTCATTTGGACGGCAGGCCGCGCCGGTTGGTCCAGGCGTTCATGGACGCCACCAGGGACCATTTTGCACTTGCGTCTGCCAATGATCTCATCGTGCCATCGTGATCGTGTTGCAACGAACTGTGTGAACCCGTTACGGATTTTTGCGTAATGATCGGATAGCTTGACGGTGTGCGGCAACCAGCGCCCAGAACCAGGGCCCATAAGGCAACAGCGGGAGATGTTTTCTATGATCCGGATACTTGCAGCACTATTGCTGACCCTGGGCTTCGCCTCATCGGTCATAGCCGAGGAAGCAAAGTATGAACTGCGGATCGACATCAGCTGGAGCAGTGACACCCATCCATATGACTGGCCGGCGGCAGGCGGGCACATGTCGGGGCTGATCGGGGCCACTCACCACGGGCGCTATGTCATGTTTGCTGACGGCAATACCGCCAGCAGCGGCGTCAGGTCCGTTGCGGAACGTGGCCGGCCACGTATTCTGCGCGCCGAACTCGATGAAGCCATCGAGCGCAAGCGGGTAAAAGATGTGTTTCAGGCCGACGGCATTGCCAAGGTGCCCGGAAAGACTTCCGTGACATTCCCGGTCAACGAAACCCATTCAAAAGTGTCGTTTATCACCATGATTGCCCCCAGTCCGGACTGGTTTACCGGTGTTGCGGGTGTTGATCTTCGCAACGACGCGGGCTGGCGCGACGAAGCCGTCTATGTGTTGTGGGCATGGGACGCGGGAACCGACCGGGGGTCGACCTATACGTCAGACAATGAAGCAAACCAGCCTGCCGAATCTATCCGGCTGGTGGCAAGCCCGCACTTTCTCGGCGATACCGGCCTCAAGCAGGTCGGCACCGCCACGTTCACCCGCATCGACTAATGCCAGGCGGCGATCTCGTACGGAACGCCGGCACAGGCTATCACCGCGCCAGCAGTTTCTCCCAGATGCACTGGGCGACGGTTCCGGCCTGGCGGTCGCGGCGGCGGATCTGGAACACTTGCGAGCGCAGCGGCTGGTAGCCCTCCATGTTCAGGGGCACCAGCTCACCGCTTTCCAGTTCCTGTTCAATCATGTGGGTGGGAATGCCGCCCCACCCCATTCCCGCCAGCAGGATTTCCTTCTTGGCGGCGAAGTCGGACACCGTCCAGCGCAAGCCGCCGGGCAGCAGGCCCCTGCTCTGGACAAAGCCGCCGGAACTGCTGTCAGCTACCACAATCTGGGTATAGCTTTGCATCTCGGAGATGGTTTTCATGTGGGCGCTGCGCGCCGGTTCATAGTCGCGGTGGGCCACCGGCATGATGGTTACCTCGGCAAACGGGGTTGCCTCGACCTGCTCGACCGGCACGCCGTCCATGGTGGCGATGATGATATCGGCGTCATGGCGCAGCAACTGCTCGATCGGCCCGCCCATGCTTTCGCGCGCCAGTCGGATATGCGTGGCCGGGTATGCCGCGCGCACCGTACCGACAATATCCAGGACCGGTTTCAGCGGGAACGTGGCAGTGACCGCCAGGAACACTTCGGCCTCCTGCCCCGCACTCAGGTTTTTAGCCATGTTGCCGAGGTGCTGCATCTGCTGCATGACCCGCGTTGCCTGCCGGTAAAACACCTCGCCCTCGGGCGTCAGTTTCGGCCTGTATGCAGCGCGCGACAGCAGCGGAACATCGATCTCGGTCTCCAGCTTTTTCAGCATGTGACTGATAGCGGACTGGGATTTGTGCAGCTTCTCCGCGGCCCCGCGAAAAGTTCCCTCGGTGACAATAGCGTGCAGCACGATCAATTGTTCATAGGTCAAGGCAAGTCTCACAACATCTGAAATATGATCTATTTTTCAGATCGTTATCATGAGAAATCAATATTATCAATTAATCATCAATGCCTTTACCTGTCTCGAAATCCCAACCGGAATGCAACGAGAAAGGTCTTGATCCCATGAAGCTCTACTACAAACCCGGCGCCTGTTCACTGGCCAGCCATGTTGTCCTGCACGAAGCAGGCATAGCCTTCGACATAGAAGAAGTTGATACTCAAGCCGGGCGCACCAAATCCGGCGCCGACTACACCGCGATCAATCCGAAAGGCTATGTCCCGGCTCTCGAACTGGCATCCGGCGAGGTCCTCACCGAAGGTGCGTCCATCCTGCAATACATTGCCGACCAGCACCCGGAAAGCGACCTGGCGCCAAAAGCCGGAACCATCGCGCGAGCACGGCTGCAGGAGCACCTGAACTATACCGCATCCGAACTGCACAAGGCGTTCGGCCCGTTCTTCTCTGGCACCGCCGACGAGGCCGACAAGCAGGCGGCGGGCAAGGCAGTCGCGCGCAAGTTCGACTATCTCAACGATATTCTGAGCGATGGCCGGACCTATCTGCTGGGCGACAGCTTTTCCGTTGCCGACGCCTACCTGTTCGTGGTTGCAAACTGGTCCAACTTCACCGGAATTGATCTGAAAAAATGGCCCGCTGTGGCGGCATTCGTCGAGCGCGTCGCCGCCCGTCCGGCAGCCCAGACTGCCATGAAGGCGGAAGGCTTGCTGTGATGGCGGAGCAACAGGCCTTTGCCGAGGTCACCGACATCATGGCCGGCTATTTCGACGGGCTGTACCACGCCGATACGAAGCGGCTGGCACAGATCTTCCACCCGGATGCGCGCTATGTGAACATGATCGAGGGCGACTATATGAACAAGTCGCTGGGCGAATATTTCGACATGATCGACAAACGCACACCGCCTGCCAGCCGGGGCGAGGTGCGCGATGACCGTATCTTCTCGATCGAGTTCGGCGGCACCCGCATGGCGTTCGTCAGGGCGTCGATGAGCATGATGGAGCGCGAGTATCTCGACTTCCTGACGCTGGGCCGTGACCAGCATGGCTGGCGCATCATGACGAAAGTCTTCACCTACGTCGCAAAACACGAGGAAGCCTGACATGCCCTACGTGAACATCAAGGTGACAAAGGAAGGCGGCCCGGACGGCACCGGCCCGACAGCGGAGCAAAAGGCGGAGTTGATCAAGGGCACGACCGATCTGCTGGCCCGCGTCCTCGGCAAGTCTCCTGCCACCACTTTCGTGGTCATCGACGAAGTGGCCCTGCAGGACTGGGGCATAGGCGGCCTGCCGGTGACGGAGTTCCGCAGGCGGCAACCTGATTGAAACCGACCCCCGGAGGTGGCTCACTAAAGCTGCCTCCGGGATTCATCGCACCGTCAACGCCGGGCGAGACAGCCTATCGCATTGGCGACAATTCGGGCAGCAGTGAAAGCCGCCACGCCGTTGCTGTCACGCTCCGGCACAAACTCTATCATGTCGAAAGCCACCAGGTTGGCCCTGGCGGTGACGGCGGCAACCAGGTCGATTGCCTGGGTGTAGGTGAGCCCGCCGGGCGTCGGTGCCATGACGGCGGGCATGATGCCTGAATCCAGCGCATCGCAATCGAAGGTGATCAGGCAGTTGGCATCTTCTCGCAAGCCTTGCAGCGCCTGGTCGACACCATGTTCATGCAGTGCCCGCGCGGTGATGATTTCCGCCCCCCAGTCGCGCGCAATCTCAACCTCTTCGCGCCGGGCCGATCCCAGCCCCCTGATGCCGACCTGGATGATGCGTTCAACATGCGCCATTTCGGAGGCGCGGCGCATGGTGCTGGAAAAGCCCAGCGGTTCGCCGCGGCGTTCGTCACGCCAGTCGATATGGGCGTCAATCTGAATAATGGTCAACGGGCCTGCTGGCGCCAGCGCCTTGATGAACGGGATCGGCGTTGAATCATCACCACCGAGCATGATCGGCACTGCACCGGATTCCACAATGCTCGCAGTGGCGGCCTCGATCGCCGCCCTGTTGCCGCTGCCATCCTGACTTGAGGTTTTCAGGTTTCCGGCGTCGGCAAGGGTGAACCCGCCATCGCCGAGCAGCGGCCCGTCCAGGTCAAAATCCCAATGGTGCGGCCACGCGTAATCCTCTCCCATGGCGGCACGCAGCGCATCCGGCGCACCGGCATGGACTTGATTGTCGATGTTCGGATAAGGCGTGCCGTGCGGCGCGCCAAACACGACGGCGTCGGCCTGATCGGGGTTTATGCCCGCGTCGGCCCCCATGAACGGAATCGTTGCCGGGTCAAAAATGTCGGTTGTCACTCTTTAGGCCTCGCTGAGCTGGTCCAGTTGCACGTGTTTCCGTGACAGGAACCCTGACAGGGAAGAATACACAGATGCAACTATTGTTTCTTCACCGTGCCGGGCAACTGAAATTTTCTCTCGCTCGTGCCACCCCTGCCCTGATCACACACGCTTCCACATGATCATTGATCAGGCCCATGGCCTGCATGAAGGCGTACACCGTGGTCGGACCGACGAATTTCCAGCCGCGTTTCTTCAAGTCTTTCGACACGGCAACCGACACGTCGGAGGTTGAGGCGGTCTGGGGTTGTCCCAGTTGCGACGCGTCCGGCTCATAGCTCCAGAAGTAGGCGGCCAGCGAGCCGTCACTGGCGACCATCTCCTGTGCGCACCGGGCATTGTTTATCACTGCCTCGATCTTGCCGCGATGACGCACGATGCCTTCGTCCTTGAGCAGGCGCTCGACATCGGTTTTGGTGAAGCGGGCCACCTTGTCGAACTCGAAATTGGCGAACGCGGCGCGAAAATTTTCCCGCTTGGCGAGGATGGTGCGCCAGCTCAGGCCGGACTGGAAACTCTCCAGGCACAGCTTTTCAAACAGCCGCCGGTCATCATCCACCGGAAACCCCCATTCGCGGTCGTGATAGTCTAAAAACTCCGGCGCGCTGCCGGCCCAGCGGCAGCGCGGTTGGCCGTCCGGTCCTTCGAATGTCTCACTCACGTTCAATGTGTCCTTCTATTGGATGAGCACTCAGGCGAGCAGAAAATCCAGCCGCTCGTCAGCCCGGGCCGGGGTGATCTCGTGAATGTGGGCGCTGACGATGTTCTCGGCGACAAACGGGTCCTCGGCCACCCTGGCCTGCAGGTCAGGCAGTGATGTATTATGCGCCAGGATGGCGCCGCCCAGTTGCGGTTGCAGGCTGCCGGCCATCAGGAACACACCGTCACCAAAACCGTGTTTGATCCAGTCCTTGTGGGCGTCCATGAATTCACCGGCACGGGCTTTGTCAGCAGTAAACTTGAGCAGTACGACAAACATTTCAATTCCTCTTCTGTTGATCTGGCCGGGTGCCGTCGATAGTCGATGCCAGCCAGTCACACATGTCACTGACTTCCCCGCGAATGAATTTTTCGTCGCCGAAGGCACTGGCCAGGGTGGCAACACCCTGGCTGCGGGCCAGGAGATGCATGGCCAGCTGGTCCGCCTCCCTTTCGAGCCCGAGAGCCGAGAACTGCGTGCGCAGCCAGGTCCGGAACAGCGAAAACAGCGCGGTAGCGCCTGCCTGCGATGCATGGTTCAGCTTGGCAAGCTCGGTGGTCAGCGTCCCGACCGGACAGCCGAAGCGCTTGATGTCGGCCCGGTTGGCAATCAGGATATGGATAAAGCTGCGAATGCGGTGTTCAGGATTTTCACTTTCCGCTTCCCATTCCGCCAGCATCTGCCGCGTATCAGACATACGCGTGCCGATCACGGCCTCAAGAATGTCGTCCTTGGTCTTGAAGTGATAGTAGAAATTGCCGCGCGAAATCTGCACCGCACCGGCAATGTCGGCAAACGAGGTGTGCTCATAACCCTGGCGGTAGAACAGCCGGTCGGCTGCCGCAACAATGTGATCGCGCGTGGTCATTGCGTTCATGCATCAAGTTCCTGCGTGTAGGACGCACGTCCTAATTCAAATGATAATTAGGGCAACCGTCCTAATCTGTCAAGTACCGTAAATCATGCAGGCTCAGGCCAGCAACCGAAGGGAGGCAACGCTGCGTTTCAGCATGGCGACGGGCGCCTGCGACCTGGCCATGACCCGCGTACCGACATATTGCGTCGTCAGCATATCGGCCATTTGGCGTCGGGCGGCCGCATCAAGGCCGGCGTGAACCGGCGAGGCTTTCAGGGCAACTTCAAACCCCTTTTGCAGTTTGCCGAGCGTGCGGTGAACAGCATCGGCAATATCGGTATCTTCGGACGCCGGCCCGGCAGCGGCCGAGCAGGCGAGGCACCCGCGGCGGTCGCCCTTCCTGACGTCAGCGATGACATTGCCGAACAACGCCATGATCCGGTCCCAGCCGTCAGCGATATCAGGCCCTGACAACAGTCCCACGGCGGGAATGACATAGTCCTTTTCATAGCGCTCCAGCACCACCAGGTAGAGCGACTTCTTGTCGGTAAAAGCCTTGTACAGGCTGCCGCGGCTCAACCCCATGCCGGACAACAGGTCAGGCAGCGAAGCGCCCTCATAGCCGTGCTCCCAGAACACGTCCATGGCACCGCCAACGGCGTCTTCAACTTTAAATTCACGTGGCCGTGCCATCAGGTCGCCTTTTGTCTTTCAGTGCTTATCATCTAGTTATAAACCAAATGGTACACAATTCACGCATTCGTGTTTCAGTGTGTTTTGTACCAATTGGTTCCAAACTATAAAACTATCTCCAGATCACCGGGCAAAGCCGGTGCAACCCAACACAGGAGAGCCAACCATGTTACCCCGATTCATCACAAAGACCATTCATGCCTATCTCGATTATCCCGTCGCCATCAGCCTTGTCGCCATGCCGTTCATTCTCGGCCTCGGCAGCGTAAATCCGCTTGCCTTCTGGCTGTCGGTGGCAACCGGTATCGCCGCCTTCGTGCTGACCGTCCTGACCGACCATCACCTGGGCATCATCCGCGTCCTGCCCTACAAACTGCACCTGACCGTGGATTTCCTCGTCGGCCTGGTGTTTGTCGCCGCCCCGTTTGCGCTCGGACTTGCCGGGCTGGAAGCTGCCTATTACTGGGTTCTCGGCGGCACCGTGCTGGCCGTTGTCAGCCTGCACAAGCAAGAAGACACCCTGCAGACTGCCTGAGGCAGCCTGTTCGGGAAATACAACACCTGCCTCCAGGATGCCGCCGGCCTTGCGCCGGCGGCATTATCTATGGCGCTTCCCGCAATACATTCAGCGCTTCCGCCGTGCGTCCAGGAAATCGATGAACAGGCGCAACAGGTCGAGGTGGCGGTTGTGCTCGGGGTAATACAGGAAGAACGGCGGGTGCTCGAGGGCGAAGGCGTCCAGCACCGTCTGCAGCGTGCCTGCAGCCAGGTCAGGCTCGATAACCGCGCGCAGCGACCAGCCTATACCGTGGCCTTCGCGGGCTGCCTGCACAACCGACTGGAAACTGTCGAACACCAGGTTGGCGGCGGGATCGACGGTGAACACCTGACCGTCTTCGCGGAATTGCCAGTCGGCAACCTGGTTGGCGCTGATGAACCGGTAGCGAATACACTTGTGGACCAAAAGCTCGCGCGGACGCTCCGGGCGGCCATGACGGTCCAGATAGGCTGGCGAGGCTGACAGCGCTGCCATCAGCGGCGGTGTCAATCGTGTCGCCACCATGCCGTCGGCCAGCCGGTCGCCCAGCCGGATACCGGCATGAAATCCATTGCCGACAATATCGACCAGGGCCTCATCAAACGACAGCTCCAGCCGGACATCCGGGTGTTGGGCCTGAAATTCGGCCAGTACCGGCTCGATGGCAATACGGTAGGCGCTCCACGGCAGCGTCAGCCGCAATGTGCCGGTCTTCGCCCTGCCCGCCTCGCGGGCTTCGGCGATCGCCTCGTCGATCTGGGCAAAGGCCGGACCGGCCCGGTTCAAAAGGGCGCGTCCGGCGTCCGTCAATTCAATGGAGCGCGTGGTGCGGACCAGCAGGTTGACATCCAGTTCGCGTTCCAGCGCCTTGAGCCGGTAACTGACCGCAGGTGCGCCCATGCCCAGCAATTTGGCGGCCGAGCGCAGCGAACCCTGCCGGACGATGGCCAGGAATATTTCGATACCGTTGAAAGGTTTCATGCTCATTGTTCGAAAAATGACAATAGTGAGTTGCAAATGCAATGTCTAATTGAATAGTTATGCCTTACCTATGGTGGCCTCAAAACAACTGTCGAGGACATCTCATGACCACCTCATCTGTCACCTCCCGCCCCGACAATCCGGTCACGGGCGCCTGCCTGATTGTTTTCGCCGTGTTCCTGATGGCGCTGCAGGATGCCGTCATCAAGTATGCCAGCTCCGACCTGACACTCTGGCAACTCTATGTGCTGCGCTCCTTGCTGGCCCTGCCGGTGCTGGCGGTCATTGCCGGGTTGAAACGAACTACACCGGCCGTTCTGGCATCGGCTGCAGCGCGCTGGGTGACGCTGAGATCCTGCCTGCTGGTATTGATGTATGTTTCGCTTTACGCAGCCATTCCGGTGTTGCCGCTATCCACACTGGCGGCGGGGTTTTACACCGGACCACTGTTCATCGCGATACTGTCAGCAGTGCTGATCGGTGAGCCGGTGAGCACGCGGGGCTGGCTGGCGGTGGCCACCGGGTTTTCAGGTGTGCTGCTGATCATCAGGCCGGGTACCGATGAGTTTTCGCTGCTGGTCCTGCTGCCGGTCCTGTCCGGTTTGTTCTATGCCCTGGCCGCCATCCTGACCCGCGACCGTTGCCAGCACGATACACCCGTGGCGCTGGCGATTTCGCTGAACCTGGTTTTGCTCATCACCGGCGCGGCAGTCAGTGTTGTGCTGTTCGCCTGGCAACCGTCGGGCACAGTTCTTCCACCGTTCCTGTCGGGCCCGTGGGCCGCCATGACGCTGCGCGAATGGGGCCTCGTCATGGTGCTGGCGGTGCTGATTGTCGGCATAGGCGTCGGACTTGCTGCGGCCTATCAGGCTGCGCGCCCTGTGATCGTCGCCACGTTCGACTACAGCTACCTGATATTCTCCACGATGTTTGGGTTCTTGCTGTTCGCGGAGACCCCCGACCTGGCAACCGTCACCGGCATGGGCCTGATTGCCGGGGCCGGCCTGATTGTAGTGCGCAGCTAACTGCCGGACATGGCCTGAAGCAGTACATCCCTAGTCGCCGACAAATGCCTGCGCAGTGCCTTTTCACACGCAGTTGCATGCCCGGCGGCAAATTCCGCCGCGATTGCCTCGTGATCTTCCAGCCAGCGCGGCGTATGGGCCTTGAGGCTGTCGTACCCCTTGGCGTGGATCCGGCACAGATTGCGCAGTTCGCCGATCAGGCGGACATGGCGCGGCTTTGCGGCCGGCTGGTAAAGGGCTTCGTGGAAATCCCGGTCCCCTTTGCTCCAACCCGCCCTGCCCGCTTCCAGCGATGAGCGGCGCAACTGGTAGCGCACCTCGTCAACCTGCTCGGGAGACGCGGCTGCCGCAGCAGCCCGTACGCAATTGCATTCCAGCATGAGGCGCAGTTCGAACACTTCGCCGATTTCCGCTGGCGACAGGCTGACCACCCAGGCACCGCGATTGGGCCGGATCGTCACCAGCCGCTCTCCGGCCAGCGAGGCCAGCGCATCCCTGACCGGTATACGGCTGGCGCCGAAGCGCTCCGCGATACCAGCCTGGTGCAGTTCGGCCCCGGGCGGCAGCTCACCGCTCAGGATGTCGGCGCGCAGTGCGTCCACAATGGTGTTGTCAGTCACATTTTTCGCCTTGAAAACAGTCCATCAATCCATTAGCAAATATGTATACATGTATACATATGGAGTCAATCATGGCCAACAACCACACCTATACAAGCCGCGTCGAGTGGACCGGCAATACCGGCGAAGGCACCCGCACCTACAAGGGTTACGAAAGGACGTGGGATATTGCAGTGCCGGGAAAACCGGTCATCCATTGCTCGAACGACCCGCTGCTGGGCGGTGATCCAACGCTGATGAACCCGGAAGACCTGCTGATTTCGGCGCTGTCGGCATGTCACATGCTGTGGTACCTGCACCTGGCCAGCGTCGACAAGATTACCGTCCTGAGCTACCGCGACGATCCGGTGGCGCAAGGTGAAAACATGCCCGACGGATCGGGACGTTTCCTGAATGCAACCTTGCGTCCGCACATCACGGTCGAAGCCGGTTGTGACCTTGTCCGGGCCCACGACATTCACCACGATATCCACAAATACTGTTTCATCGCCCGCTCGGTGAACTTCCCGGTGAGCTGTGAACCGGTCATGACCGCCCAGCAGGGATTGAATGCAGACCCTAGATAGACGGGATGATGAAGTCCGGCACGATGCCCGAAGACTGCATCAGGGCATCGACGTCGAGATCCTTTACAAGACCGTGATCGGTCACCAGCACGGTGCGCCAGCCGGCGGCGGCACCGCCCAGGATGTCGGTGTGAAAACTGTCGCCGATCATGGCGATCCGGTGCGGGTCGACCGCCGGTTCAAAACGGCGCGCCACTTCTGAAAAGGCATTGCCGAACGGCTTGCCGTAAAACACCGGTTCAATCCCCAAAGCATCGGCAATCTCATGTGCGCAGGCACCGGGTTCAAGTGAAAGGCCACCTTCTCGAGGCGCAACTATGTCGGGATTGCCGACCAGTAGCGGACGTGGCCGCATTGCCACTGCTTCAGCAAGCAGGGACTGCAATTCAGGGGTCCAGTCCTGGCTGGAGAGCAGAATGAAACCGTCGCTGTAGTCAAATCCGGCCTTGTCGGTGAGGCGGTGACAACGACCCGGCAGCTCATCGATGTTGGATTGAAGCGGTGCCGCAACACCCCACCTCATTTCGCCGTCGTACGCCTTCAACCCACGTGTGAGCACTTCCCGGCTGCTGACGATTTCCGCCGCCTCGAACTGAAACCCGAGCTGCGAATACTTGTGCACAAGCCGGCCCAGCGGAACCGTCGCAGCATTGGTCAGGATGAGCAGTTGCTTGTTGGCCGCGCGCAACGCGTCAATGCGCGCGCGGGCACCGGCAATGGGTTCGTCGCCAACGTTCAGGACGCCAAACGAGTCGAACACGAATGCATCAAACTCATCCCTGAGATCATCAAGACTGGCGGCGCAGACCGGCTGTTCGGGGCACACTGCTCCGGGCAGCCTGGAGCGGACGTCCTCATAACGCTCAATCGCCCAGGAAGCAGACACGGTGTTTTCGGCAGCAAGCAAGATGGCAGCAATCTCCTGTCAGGGCGTACCGGCAATGCTCAGCATCAGCGGCTGGTGGTCGGAAGCATCGGTTTCGGTATCGACGCAAACGCCCTCAACCGCGCTCGCTGCGGCACCGGCAACAAAGAAGAAGTCACGGCAGTGCGGCCCTTGCGGCCATTGCACGGTGTCATGCACACCGCAGGTCGGGTCATGCGGGCGGTCGGCATGGGCAATCTGCCAGGCGTCGCGGAAGCAGACCGCGGCGCCATCGGCGGGGGACAGCATGGCAGCATATTCCGGTGATCCCGTCTCGATATTGAAGTCCCCGCACAGGACACAACTCTCCGGCCGGTCGAGAAAGCTGTAACTGCCGGCGTCATCATAATCAGGTCGACTGTGCGCAACAGCCGCCGCCTGCAGGTGCAGTTCACGCAGCCTTGCAATCTGTGCCAGCCGCTGTTCAAGCGAATGATACTCCAGATGCGTGTTCATCACCCGCAGCGAAGTGTTGCCGGTTGCAACCGTCACCTCGCTGACCTGGCGCGGCATCTGGCGCACGCCGGCATGGGGCGGCTGCGGCAAGGCGTGGTGAAACACGGAGACAACCGGCAAGCGGCTCAGCGTGGCATTGCCGTACTGCCACCGCGGTGCGCCCGGCGCGCGCCCCGCTTCTATGGCAACGCCGAAGATCACCTCATAGCCTGGAAACAGGTCAGCCAGCTCGGCGATCTGGTCAACGGCAAATCCGGCTCCTGACACCGGCAGATGCCGCGACACTTCCTGCAGGCAGATAACATCAGGCTCGCCCATGCGCGAGATCACCTCGGCGATACGCGGCAGGGACACAACGCCGTCCGCGCCCTTGCCGTTCTGGATGTTCCACGAGGCGACCGTGGTCATTTGATGCCCGCATACATGAACGACTGGACGAACTGGCGCTGGAACAGCAGGAAGGCAATCAGCAACGGTGCCACCGACAACAGGGTGGCGGCCGAAACGATGGACCAGTCGACGCCGGATTCCGGCGCGCCGAAAATACCCAGGCCCACGGTCAAGGGCCGGGTCTCGACCGAGTTGGTGATAACCAGCGGCCACAGGAAATTGTTCCAGTGGTGGCTGATGGACACCAGCCCGAAGGCCAGGTAGGTCGGCCGGGCCAGCGGCACATAGACCCGCATCAGGATGCCGAACAGGCCGCAGCCTTCCAGCCGGGCGGCGTCTTCAAGTTCCTTCGGCGTCGACTTGAATGCCTGGCGGAGCAGGAAGATGCCGAAAGCACTGGCCATGTAAGGCAGGCCGATACCGGTAATGGTGTCAACGAAGCCCAGTTTTGCCAGCGTGGAGTAGTTTTCGACGATCAGGATTTCCGGCGTGATCATCAGCTGAACCAGAACCAGTCCGAACGCGACATTGCTGCCGAAGAACTGGAACCGCGCAAAGGCGTAGGCTGCAAGTGTTCCCACAACCATCTGTGCGGCCAGCAACATGGTCACCAGCAGGAACGTGTTGATGCCGTAGCGCAGGAACGGCGCCTGCGACAGCGCTTCGCGGAAATTGTCCAGCGTCAGCGGCGCCAGCAACTCGAAATTCGTCGAGTATTCGCTGGGATGGAAGGCCGCCCAGAACGCATACAGCAACGGCGATATCCACAACACGGCGAGCACCCAGGCCCCGACAATCTCGAGGATTTCCGTATAATTGCGGCTTTTCATCTGCGATTTGCTCATCGGTAGTGTATCCGCCGGTCGAGCACGAAGAACTGTACCAGCGCCATGACCGCCAGCAGGCCCAGCAACACCACGGTCAGCGTGGCGGCATAGTTGGTGTCGAAATAGGAAAACGCATTTTCGAAAATGTAATAGAGCAGCAGGTTGCTGGCATTGTCCGGACCGCCCTTGGTCAGCACGAACAGATGGTCGACCAGCTTGAACGAGTTGAGCACCGCATTGATCAGCACAAACAGCGTGGTCGGCATGAGCAGCGGAAACACCACCCGGCGAAAATAGTACCAGCGCGATGCGCCTTCCAGCTTTGCCGCCTCGCCCAGTTCCGGCGGAATGTGCTGCAGCGCGGCCAGGTAGAAAATCATGAAGAAGCCGGCTTCTTTCCAGACCGTCATGACGATGATGGACGACAGGACCGTGTCGGGATCACCGAGCCAGTTGTGCCCGGAAAACCCGAACCAGCCGGTGATCTGGTCGATCAGGCCGATGTCGGGCGAATAGAAGAACAGCCAGATGTTGGCAACGGCAATCATCGGCAGGATGGTCGGGGTGAAGTACGCCATGCGCACGAATGAACGCCCCGGCATGGCGCGGTTGACCGCCAGCGCCATGATGATGGCGAGCCCGATGGAGGTCGGAATGGTGCCCAGCGCAAACCACATATTGTTGACCAGCACTTTCCAGAAGATCGGGTCCTGGGTCATGGCCTCGTAATTGCCCATCCCGATGAACCGTGACGGGCGCACGGAATTGCCTTTCGAGAAGAAACTGTTGATGAGGGTTGCAATGGTCGGATAGTGGGTGAACGACACCAGCAGGATGGCGGCCGGCGTCAACAGAAGCCAACCGTGCACATGTCTCATTGTGTCTCGCGACAGATGCATTCAACTCTTTCCGGTCCAGGGTCAGTGCGAGGGACACAGGGCGCGGGTGAATGCGCCCTGTGTCCGGTTTGTCAGATATCAGCGGTAAGGCTTGAGCAGGCGATCTGCAGTTGCCTGGGCTTCCTTCAGTGCGTCTTCGGGAGACTTGCTGCCGGTCAGCGCCGCCTGGATGGCATCGTCCAGTGACTTGCGCACACGGCCTGTCTCATAGGTCGACAGTTCGGCGGTTGCATAGTTCAGCTGGTCGCGGGCCACTGCCGCATACGGGAAACCCTTGACGTAGTCCTGCAGTTCGCTGGTGTCGTAGGCTGCCTGGCTGATGCCCATATAGCCGGTCTGCATGGACCAGTTGGCCGACTGGGCCGGACTGGTCATGAACTTGATCAGCTTCATGGACGCTGAGCGTTCTTCAGGAGACGTCTTCTTGAAGATGTAGAAGTTACCACCGCCGGTCGGTGTGCCGCGGCGCTTGTTGGCCGGCAGCATGGCGACACCGAAGTCAAATCCGGCCTTCTTCTTGACCGTGGTCAGATTGCCGGTGGAGTGCCACATGATGGCGGTCTTGCCTTCAAGGAAGTTCTTGCGCAGCGTTCCCCACTCGATGGTGCCTTCCGGCATCACCTTGTGCTTGCCGCCCAGGTCTTTCCAGAACTGCAGGGCTTCCACGGTCGCAGGCGCGGCAAAGTTGGTCTCGTTACCAGCGCCGTTCATCAGCACCTGGTCGTTCTGCATGGCAAGCGCGCCGAACATCCAGTACGGGTAGCCGGTCGACGGGATCATCATGCCCCATTGCGAGCCGTCCGCCTTGGTGAGCTTCTTGCCGGCGGCAACCAGCTCGTCCCAGCTTGCCGGTGCGTTCTCAGGGTCCAGCCCTGCGGCCTTGAAGGCATCCTTGTTGTAATACATCACGATGGTCGAACGCTGGAACGGAATACCCCAGGTCTTGCCGCTGGTGGTGCCGTTTTCCATCAGCGTCGGGTAGAAGGATTTCAGCCAGGCTTTTTCCTCGTCCGTCTGGACCACATCATCAAAGGCGACGATGGCGTCCTGTTCGATGAGTTCGTAAAGATCGATCGAGAACATGACCGACAGCTGGGCCGGCTGGCCGCTCTTGAGCGCGGCCAGCGCCTTGATGCGGGCATCGTTGTAGTTGCCGGCATAGATGGCGTTCACCTCGATGTCCGGGTTCTGCTTCATGAAGTCGGCGACCATGCCGTCGACGATCTTGGTCAGTGGCCCGCCGACTGCGACGGGATAGTACATTGTCAGTTTGGTCTTGGCGTACGCTGCGCCCGACAGGCCTGCTGCCAGTACTGACAGGCAAGCGGCAGCGACGACGCCGGCGATTGTCCTGGTGATGGATTTAAACATTAGTCACGACTCCTCTCCGTTTCTTTTTCTAATCAGCGGACCAGCGGTGCTGGTCCAGTTGCAGTTGCCGGCGCAACATTTCCATTGCGCCGGTGGTGACACCTAAGTGTCCGGGCTTCCCCGCCTGGTCCCCGTTTCGTCAAACACATGAACTTCATCTGCCGCCCAGGCGATGTTCAGCCTGTCGCCGGCGATCACTTGCGGACGGCCATGGATGCGCGCCATCACGACCTCGTCGGCATGACGTAGGCGCAATACCGTTTCGGCCCCCATATAGTCGGTTGACGCGACCTCGACCGGCAGTCCCTTGTCGGCAATCCGGATGTGCTCCGGGCGAATGCCCAGCATGCAGCCCGGTTCGGCCTTTGGCACGGCCCCTTTCGGCATCCCGGCGCCTGAAAGCTGATCCATGCGCAGCACGTTCATCGGCGGCATGCCCAGGAAACCGGCGGCAAATGTGGTGTCCGGCATTTCATAAAGCTCGCTGGGCGTCCCGGTCTGCTCGACCTGCCCGTCTTTTAGCAGCACCACTTGGTCGGCCATCGACATGGCCTCGATCTGGTCGTGGGTCACATACACCATGGTCAGCGCCAGCTTGCGCTGCAGAGCGCAAATCTCGTCGCGCATTTCAGCCCGCAGCTTGGCATCCAGGTTAGACAGCGGTTCGTCCATCAGGCACACCGGCTGGTTGGCCACGATGGTACGCGACAGGGCGACGCGCTGGCGCTGGCCACCGGACAGGTTTGCCGGCTTGCGGTCCAGCAGGTCGCCAAGCCCAACCATGTGGGCGGCTTCGGCCAGCCGCTTTTCCTGTTCAGCGGCGGGAACACGGCGAACCTTCAACCCGAACAGGATGTTTTCCCTGACGCTCAGGTGCGGGAACAGGGCGTAGGACTGGAACACCATCGACACGCCGCGCCTGGACGGGTCCTCGCGGGTCACATCACGCCCATCGATGAGAATTTCGCCGGCGCTGGCGTCCTCCAGCCCGGCAATCATGCGCAGGATGGTCGACTTGCCGCATCCCGACGGACCCAGCAGAACCGTCAGGCGGCCCTGGGGCACGTCGAACGACACGTCATCGACGGCCCGGACGTCGTCCCATTGCTTGACAAGATTGCTGATGCGAATGCCGGTCATGCCACCGCCTCTTCGCCACATACGATCAGCTCGGTGCCGGACGCCGCCAGGATCTTGAGGATGTTTTCCGGCGGGCGGGCATTGCAGAACACCTTGGTGGCCTCGCCGACACTGCCGCCACGGACATGGGCAGCCCGTTCGAACTTGGTATGGTCTAGCACCAGGAAGGTTTCGCGGCTGTTTTCGCGAATGAGATTGCGGGCCCGGACCTCTTCTTCGTAGAAGTCGAGCAGCGTGCCGTCTTCGGCGACGCCTGCGACACCAAAGATGCCGATATCGACCATGTAGGACGACAGGAAGCTTTCCATTCCCTTGCCGAGAATGTCGCGATCGGTATTGCGCAGCCGCCCGCCGGCAATATTGACCTCGAATGACAGGTTGCTGCAACACAGCATGGCAATGTTGAGATTGTTGGTGAACACCCGCAGGCTGTCATGCTTCAGAAGGGCTTCGGCGACAACCTGCGGCGTGGTGCCGATGCTGAACGCCAGCGACGACCCGTTGGCGATATGGCGGGCCACTTCCTGGCCGATGGCCTGCTTGGCGCGCCGTGCCAGTATCTGGCGGGATTCATAGGCGATATTCTCCGACCGGGTCGAACTCTCGATGCCGCCGTGACGCCGGCGGGCCAGGTTGTGGTCACACACCGCATTCAGGTCGCGCCTGATGGTCTGTGTCGTCAGGCCGAAATGCCCGGCCAGCTTCTCCACGGTCAAAAACCCGTGCTCACGCACCAGCTCCGCGATCTCGACCTGCCGCTCGGACAATTGCATGTCATGCATTTGTACGTCTCCCTCGAGCTTGATCGTGACACAGAATTTTCATGCGCGCATCAGAAATTTTCAAATGAACATTTTTTGACGGATTTTGCTTTCACTTGAATTTGACGTTTTTCAAACGACATACGCAATCGTTGGTGTTGAAAACGCTGACATTTCCGGAAAGTTCTGCCCGCCTCGTAAAACCGTACCTGCCGGGGATTTGTTACAGTGATATGACGTGCTTGTGCGTACGTGCATTTTCAATTCCATAACCGATGCAGAATCCCTGTATCATATGAACCTGTCACTGATGGCGAGACGGCGCGGCTGATACGGCCAGGCGCAACCGGGCGGGATTTGAACTGTGGGCGACGTACATATAGCGGCTGGGGCCGGGTTTTCGAACGACCGGCGTGAACTGGGTGAAATCGCCGCCCAGTCGCTGACCCTGTTCGAAGGCCACCGCTACCTGATTTTCGAATGCCTGGCCGAACGCACGCTGGCTCTGGCGCAAAGCGATGACGGCCAGCGCCGTCAAATTGAACGGGCCATCGGCTATCTGGAAGCCTGCATCAACACCTGCATCCTCAACAATATCAAGATCATCAGCAATTTTGGCGGCAGTGCGCCGAAACAGGTGGCCGAAGCCATTGCCGGTTTCCTCAAACAGCACAACCTGCGCCGCCAGGTCGGCTATGTGCTCGGCGATGAACTGCCGGTCAGCGACACCGAACATGACGGCCGCGCCATATCCCGCAATGCCTATATCGGTGCCAACGGCATTGTGGAGGCGCTGGATGCCGGGGCCGACATCGTGGTCACCGGGCGGGTTGCAGACCCGTCGCTGGTGGTCGGGGCGGTGGCGTTTGAGCACGAGCTGAAATGGATCGACTGGAACCGGCTGGCGCAGGCCACCCTGGCCGGCCACCTGATCGAGTGCGGCACCCAGGTCTGCGGAGGGTATTTTGCCGACACCGGCGCCAAGCAGGTGCCCGGCCTGACCCGGCTCGGTGCCCCGGTCGCCAGCGTTGCACGCGGACATGACCGTCTGACAATCAGCAAACCACTGGGCGGCGGCCTGCTTACGACGGCCACGGTGACGGAACAGATGCTGTATGAAATTCACGACCCGGCCCGCTACCTGACGCCGGACGTGGTCATGGATATCTCGGGCGTCGCCATGCAACTGACCGGCAACAACGAGGTGACGCTGACCGGTTGTGTCGGTCATGCCAGGCCGGACTGGCTGAAGACCCTGACCTGTGTCGATGAAGGCTGGATCGGCGAAGGCGAGATTTCCTATATGGGTGACACCTGCCTCGACCGGGCACAGATGGCGCGCACCATTCTCACGCAGCGGCTTGAAACAATCGCGCCTTCGGCAGCGCCGCATTTCGACATTATCGGCGCGATGTATGACGAGGCGAAAAACAACGCCGGACGCCCGCGCGACGTGCGCCTCAGAATGGCCGTCGCATCGCATGACCGGGCGCAGGTGCGCGCCCTGCTCGATGAAGTAGAGGCGCTTTACCTGAACGGCCCGGCCGGCGGCGGCGGCATCCGCCTCAATATCTCCGCCCGCACTGCAACCGTGGCGGGTGCGGTGCGCCAGAACGAGGCTGTCTCGCGCGGCTACCTGCTGGAGGATACGCCATGACGGACCTTGCGAAGGCCGGTGAGATGATCGCGGTCCGGCACCTGGCGCACGGGCGCGCCGGAGACAAGGGCAACCGGCTGAACATTTCAGTGATCGCGTTCGACCCGCAGCATTTCGATCACCTGAAAACCCATGTGACCGAAGAGCTGTGCGGGCGAGCTTTTGCGTTCAGCCCGCCTTCCGGCATCACACGATATGTGCTGCCGAACTTAGGCGCGATGAACTTTGTGCTGGAGGACGTGCTGGACGGCGGCGTCAATGTAAATCTGAGGCTGGACCGGCACGGCAAGACACTGTGCTACGCGCTGCTCGACATGCTGATCCCGGCACCGCCGGGCTGGGGCGACCAGGACCAGGGCAAAATGTGACCTCCACAACCATCACGGCTGGCACACCTACCCGCCAGTAATCAGCATAGTGATCGCGGAAGAACCCACTTTTGCGACGTACACGTCCTGCCAGGATTAGAATGTGGGGATTTCATGAGTCAAATCCTGACCTTAAGGGCGGAATCCAGCACTTTAGCTTAAGGGACAGCTACAACTTTTGGCTTCATCCGCTTTGAAGGACGTGTCGGCGTCGATGCCCACATCAATGTCGGCGTTACCAGCGACAATGAAGTCGTGTTCATCAACACAGCCTACAACTGCATCGCCAGGGTCTCGCCCGTTCACAGTTTCGAAACCGTGTGGAAGCCGGACTTCATCTCGTCAATCGTGGCCGAGGACCGTTGCCACCTGAACGGCATGGCCAGGCAGGGCGGCAAGATCGGCGAACTCTACGACGTCGCCGTCGTGCCGGACATGGCGTGTCCGAGATCCTACGGATTCCTCACCAATGATGTGCTGGGCATAATCACCAGGGACAACGACCAGACAGCCTGACAGGCTTGCGAGCCAGGGAATTTCTGCAGTGTTGAAAACCACTTGCGACCTGCCATATAAGTCAGAATTTCGCGAATAGCCCCGCATGTCCTATCGTGGGCCGCATGAGAATCGAGAGTGGTCGGAAATGTTCGGGATAACGCGGGCACTGCGTAAACGTGGCGGGGTGTCCCTCACGTTCACCCTGGCGACCAGTATAAGCGCCCTGCTGCTGGTCGCCGTGTTGAGCGTGCTGTTCATCGGCCTGTGGAGCGGCGCCAAGAACACCCAGGAGCTGCTGCAGCAGCAGGCCTACATGATCCTGGCCACAACATCGGAAAAGGTTGAGACACATCTCGACCCGGCCAGCAACCAGGTCGCCCTGCTCGGCCAGCTTATTGCATCCGGAGAGCTCGACCCGACCCAGCGCGACAGGCTGATCGATACCTTCAAGGGTGGCCTGTCGGCCGCGCCGCAACTGGATTCAGTGCTGTATTTCGACCATGCCTACCAGGGCACCGGTGTGGCCCGGTCCGATACCGGTTTTATCGAGATCAAACGTGATTATTCATCCGACCAGAAGGTCCTGGATGGTGTTGCCAAAGCGGTTCGTGATGGCAAGGGATCGTGGGGCGATCCGATCTGGCTGCCGCTGCTCAAGAAGACACTGCTGAACTACCGCGCACCGGTGACCTATCCGGACGGCAAACCGGGCCTGCTGGTTGCATCGGTCACGGTCAGCGAGCTGTCTTCCTATCTCGGCAACTTCGACCCGGACATCGGCAGCAATGTCTATATCCTGCACGACAGGGACACGGTCCTGGCCCACCCCAACCTGGCCAGCCTGCGTGGCGGCAACCGCAACGAAGACGCCCCGCTGCCCAGTCTTGCCGAAACCGGCGACCCGGTGCTGGCAGCCTTCTGGCAGACCGAAGGCAGGTTCCCGCTTGAAATTGCCACCGACAGTGACCTTCAGGGCCATGTACTCAGGCTGTTTGACGATGAGTACGTGTTCATCTATCGCGACCTGCCGGGCTTTGCCAGCAAACCCTGGAAAGTAGGCACCTATTTTCGCAGTTCCGAGGTGGACGCCGAGTTTCGGCGGCTGCTGTGGGCCGCACTCGCCGGTCTTGCCACCCTGCTGGTCGCGCTGGCGGGTGCCATATGGCTCGGTCGCAGAATTGCGCAGCCGGTCGTCGACACCGCTTATGCCGCTTCGCGTATCGGTCAGCTTGATATCTCGGACACGCCGAAGCTGAAAGGCAGCGCATTCCGTGAACTCAATGATCAGGCCATTGCCTTCAACACCATGCTGGAGGGCCTGAAATGGTTTGAAACCTACGTGCCGAAAAAACTGGTGCGGCGCCTGATCAGCCAGGATGCGGACAAGTTCCCAACCTCGGTTGAGCGCGATGTCACCGTCATGTTCACTGATATCGTCGGCTATAGCGGACTTTCCGAAGGCATTGCTGCGGAACAGGTTGCCAGGCTGCTCAACCGGCATTTTGAACTGTTGTCGCGATGCATAGAAGCCGAAGACGGAACCGTCGACAAATTCATCGGGGACAGCGTCATGGCGTTCTGGGGCGCGCCCGACCATTATGCCGACCATGCCGACCGGGCGGTGCGCGCCGCACAGGCGATTGAACGCGCCCTGGACGAAGACAACAAGGCCCGCATTGCGGCAGGCGAACCTGAAATCAAGATCCGCATCGGCCTGCACAGCGGGCCGGTCACCGTCGGCAATATCGGTGCACCGGGACGGATCAACTACACCATCATCGGCGATAACGTGAACCTCGCCCAGCGCCTTGAACAGCTCGGCAAGCAGTTCACCGACGATCCGTCACTGAAACGCTCAGTGACAACGCTGCTCACCGTGACAACGGCCGAGCAGCTGACATCGAAACATGACCTGGATGATCTGGGCGAGCAGACAGTGCGCGGCAGAAACAGCAAGATCCGGGTGTACCGGCTTTAATTGGTCCTCGCTGCGCGCGGGTTTTTTGTGGTCGAACAGCTTTCTTCGCTTCGCTCAGGCCGTTCTCCGACCCTGAACAACCGTAGTGATGAATTCCAACCAGGCCCGACAGGCCTCGGGCCGGTCAGGCCCGCCCCCGCGGAGCGCAGCCGCTAGGCTGCTTGCGTGAGCGATATAAACCCCGGCACGAAGTGCCGAGATGAGCAGAATAAGACAAACCGGGCAACCCTTGTAACGGGGTCACCCGGCCGTACGCCTTACAATTGATATTTCCTAGTCAGCGGCAAAGCACATGAACAAGCCGGCACCGCCGGTCTTGGCAAGATCGTCCTGGGAACAGCCGCGCGAATTATGGGCTGCTGTCCACGACGTGTTGCCGCCACCGTGCCGGTCATGGTGGCCGACTGTGGCAGTGCCCTCGCCCGAACTCGTCCAGTTGCTGCAGGTGCGGTCTTCCTTCACGCGCGGAAAATAAGCCGTGCCGTCTGCCATGGTGCCCGTCAGGATATCGTGCTTGTTGGGCTTGTCGCCGCGCCCATTGATCAGGTTGCCGTTTTCATCCAGCCCTGTCGACTTGACCAGGTTTGGCGCCAGATGCAATTGATCCAGATCGGATGCGATCAGCACGCCCTTTGCATTGTGCCAGGGGCCCTTACCGATGCGGTCACGGGCGGAGACGCCGCGCTTGCCTTCTTCCTGGGTGCTCAGATAGGCCTTCCAGGTGCGCCCGGTTGATCCTGCCGCTTCAGCAAGTTTCGCACAGTGCGCATCAGCGCCTGCAAGGCCACCGAGATTACCGCCGTTACCGGAGCCGACGCTGGTGATAAAGAAACCCATGGATTTATCCTGAGCCATGGCTGGAGCAAGGGCGATTGCGAAAAACGGCAAGGCCGCAATGGCAAGTCTGGACAATTTCATGGATGGCACTCCTGATGCTGTTGCAATTCGAACGGCGCAGGTACGGGCCGCACGCTGCCATTAACCGTCGAGCAGCGGCCGTTTGCAATCGGGTGCCGAGCCTCAATTCTCAAATGCCGTCCACGCATCGGAGCTGCCTGGCGAGCACGGCAAAACCACTTTAACTTCCAGCAACATAGGTACATAGTTCCGTTCAAGAAGCACGAATGAATGCATCAACGGAGTGCCAATGCAGAACCGCGAAGAGCTATTCATGGCGCTGACGGCCCTGCTGGCTGCATTGCTGATCGCGTCGAGCCAGGTGGCACAGAGCATTCCGGTATCTTTGCCGGGAACCTATCTGTACTGGATTGTCCGCATCGCCATCGAAGCCCTGCTGTTCTTCACCGCCCGCCAGGTGCTCGAGAGATACCTGACCGAAACAGTTTCCTTTGCCTGGGTGACCGGGATCGCAATCGTGGTCAGCCATGTGCTGTTTGTCCTGTCGGTCACGGCGATGGACATCGTGCTGGGTTATCCGGAACTGGGCATCGGAACCGCCGGCACCGACACGCAATCCAGGGTCCAGGCATTCGCGCTGGAACTGCTTTACCTGTCCGACAACCATATTGCGCTCTGCCTGCTGCTGTCACTGCCAAGGCTGGCGCTGGGAGCTTTTGGAAGTGCTGTAGCACAGTCGGCGGCCCAGCGGTTGCCCGGCGATCATGAGAGCGTGGGTGAATTGGCGCCAACGCTGCTGTCGGCCATCGAGCCACCCCTGGACGGGCAAGTCATCTGGGCCGAGGCCCAGGAGCATTATGTCCGGATTACCACCGGCAACGAGGTGCGCATGGTGTTGTGCCGGTTCTCCGACATCGTACGCGAATTGCCGGACGCGCGCGGCATGCAGGTCCACCGCTCCCACTGGGTCGCTTGCTCCGCAATTGCTGACGCGGTCAGGGACGGACAGAACATGAAACTTGTACTGCTTTCCGGTGACAGTGTTCCAGTCAGCCGATCTTTCAGGAGCGCGGTGGAAACCAGGCTGGCACAACTGCCGGCTTCGATCGGGGCATAAGGCCCCGCGGGCTCTTTACTAAGGCGACACGGCAATGCTTAAATGACCCGGCAAGGATGCGGCCATCTTTGAAGTCAGTTGAAAGGGTTCGCCCATGATATCCCGAACAAGCAAGATCAATCTGCGTGTCGTCATATTGGCTGGTCTGGCCATGTCGCTACCGGTGGCGCAGGCCCATGCTTATTCAGTCAAATATGCGCCGGGATATTCGTCAAAACGCTCGATCGACGTGGACTTCATATATCCTAAATATCCCAAGGGGTATGTGCCGGCTGTTGACACAGCCAGCGATGTTCCGGAAGACAACCGACCTGAAATCATCGAATATCATGTGACGACACACAAGTACGTGCACATAACGATAAACCATGTGCGGCGGTTCTATCGCCCGCACATCAGGGTGCACAGGGCTGCGTCATTCCTGCCTTCCCGTATCAGATTGCACCGGGCCGGCACTTTCGGATTCTGAAAAACCGCTTACTCCCAGTATGACAGGGATGATTTTTGGTTACATCAACCAGAGAGCATAAACCTGAACGATTCCAGAGCGTTAGATCTACTTATCCAGAGATTGAGTCAGCGCCCTGTAAAATGCATCCTGCAGTTCCCACTCGTCCGGCTTGTCCGCACGCGCAGCGCAACTGCCATCAGGCAACAGTCGGCAAAATAGGCTGGCATAGCATGGGATCACACCGGCCTTCGGCAAGGTCGGTGCACGGTGTTGGTTTGCATCAGCCCTGTCCGCGAAGACGAACTGCGTGGGCCCTCATGGCGGCGGGCAGCCAGCCTGAGAATTTCGGACTGAGCCGTTCGTAGCGGGCGACGAAATCGGGATGTGAGGTATACATGTCGGCCAGACCGGCAAATCCGTCGGCAGTGCAATCACGCCCCCACATGTCGGTCATCAGGGCCCTGTGCTGCTCGAGCATCGGATGGTTGTCATCCGCCTCCGGTGCCAGGCCGGCCTCATATGCCGCAACCAGCCGGATCTCGATGTTCTTCAACCTGTTCATCGCACCGGCCATGCCGTCGGGTAATTGCTCAACCGCCGCTTTCGACGTTGCGATGCTTGCCGCCATATCCGGTCCGTATTCATTGGTCAGCCATTCTTCATATTCGGCCTGCCGGTCATCTGAAAACGGTGTGTACAAGTCGTTCAATGCCAAGTCTCTTTCTCCTTTGAGATGAGCGATCGTGGCATTCAGCGTGTCGATGATCCGGGCTGTCCGCAGGCTGTCTTCCTGCAGCCGGTCGCGGTGCCGGATGAGGCGTTCCACAGCATCAGCCGGCCCATCGAGAAGGCGTCCCACCTCGTCGAGCGACAGCCCGACATCCCGATAGAACATGATTTCCTGCAGCCGCAGCATCTCGATGCGACCGTAAAGCCGGTACCCGTTGGCGCCCACATGCGCCGGTTTCAGCAGCCCGATGTCATCATAGTGATGCAGGGTCCTGACCGACACACCGGCGAGCCGGGCCAGCTGACCCACTGAATATTCCTCGATTCGCGTTTTCATGGCCCTCCCATCGGCCCTCACGCCGCGTGAGGGTCAAGACATAACTTCAACCGGCTGCCAGATGGCTGGCCTGGCAGGGGATATGAGACCGGATGAAGTCCGTGAACAGAAGGATGGACATCCCAACCTGCAACCTCAGACCGCATGGCCGTGGCCGGCTTGATCCGATTATGAAGCAGACGCGTTGAGCCGCTTGAACAACGCATTCTGCATCTGCTGTTTCCGAAACACCTTTGCCAGTTCCAGGGCGTTGTCTGCAAACCCGGCATAGTTCATCGCAATATCATGCAGGGCTTCGGCCATCTGCCGGTCGCCATTGGCGGCAATGCCGTTGCCGTTTCTGATGTACTCCTCGAGCGTGCTGTTGCCGGCAACAACCAGCGGTCGCGCATGTGCAACAGCGTCGATTCCTATGCCTGATCCCCGCTCGACATAACGCCGGTGGTCATAGGGCATGATCACGGCATGGCAGCGCTGCAGACAAGTCCAGTGGCCGGCCAGGCCTGTGTCTTCACCTGCAAGCTCAAAGTTGATTCCCGCTTCTCCCAGGTCGTCCAGCATGGTGCGATAGAGTTTCCGGTTTTTTACAGCACCTGTCTGGATAAGAAGCTTCATCGGAGGCCCGCCCTGCCTTTCCACGATGGCACGGTAGGACCTGGCTATGGACACCAGTTGCCCATGGCCCTTTTCGGTGCGCACCGTTCCCAGCATGGCGACCTCAAACTCGGCTTCAGGGTCGGGGCGGCTGTTCAAAGGCCGGGAAATGTCGGAAAACTCAACCAATTCGATTTCGCGGCGATCATATCCCAGTGTTGCCAGTTTCGCCGCAAATGAATTGGTTTCTGCATACATGAACAATTTGCCCAGGCCCTGCATTCTTTGCAGCCTGCGATGCGCCGTGCGCTCATAGGACATGTTTTCGAGAGGCCGAAGTTGCCGGAAATGCAGGTCAGGCCAGTCAGCTTCTGAGACCCCGTCAAGTGCATCCATTATGGCATTGAGAACCACCGCAGACCCGGTGTGGACGATCAGGGCGTCATGTGCCGAAATGTCCATGGACCGGAATACGCGCAACAGTTCGACACCAAATCCTGTCTCATCCGACTGCGGGCCCGGTTTCCGCCTTAGCAGCTTTTGAAATTGTGTTCGGACCTTTCGCGACAACGAAGTTGACCTTTGATGGGCTTCATATGAATTGAACGGCAGAACAGGCCTGACCGTCGCGCCTTCAAGGATGAATTCCTCGGGTAACCCGGACGAACACACAATGTCCAAGGGCGCTTTTGTGTGGGCCGCGATGACTTCGTTGGCTGTGATGTTGTGACCACCAAGTTGTTCAAAATCCGGATCAATGATCACAACTCTCTGCATCAAATTCGTACTGCCCCTCAACAGTCCCTGCCGGTCGGTGTCAACAGATGTTACGCGGATTGCCGTGACTCGATAGAGCTCCGGACCTGATCGGATATCCAGGCGTAGGTTTTTTCGAGGCCGTCCTGCAGGGGTTGTGTCGGGCGCCAGCCCAGTTGCAGCTCGATGAGATCATTGTCGGAACTGCGGGCGCGCACGCCTTGCGGACCGGACACCGTCTTGATGGTCAGGCGTTTGTTTGAAAGGCTGATGACCATTTCGGCAAGTTCACGGATGCTGACCGGAAAATCCGATCCGATATTCAGCGGTCGCTCACAATCTGAACGCATCAGGCGCAATATGCCGTCCAGGCATTCATCAACATACAGGAACGAGCGCACCTGCTTGCCGTCACCCCACACTTCGATTTCACCGCCATCAACGGCTTCGGCGACCTTTCTGCAAATCGCAGCCGGCGCCTTTTCCCGTCCGCAACACCAGGAACCCTGCGGGCCGAAAATATTGTGGAGCCGGCCTATTCTGGTCGGCACATGGTTGTTGCGAGAGACAGCCTGGAACAGCCGTTCAGAAAACAGCTTTTCCCAACCATAATCGCTGTCGGGATTGGCAGGGTATGCAGTGCTCTCCTTGCAGGTGTATTTTTCGGTATCGCTCTGCGTGGCCTGATTGTAGACGCAGGCTGAGGATGTGTAGAACAGCCGCCCGACACTGCCGCGGGATGCCGACCGGGCAACATTCAGATTTATCATTGCAGAACTCGACATGATGTCGAAATCATTCTCGCCGGTGAATATGTAACCCGCACCGCCCATTTCGGCAGCGAGCTGGAAAACTTCATCGACATCCCTGTCGAAACAGGCATCGACCTGCTCTGGCAGCCTGAGATCAGCGATCACAAACTCATCTGCTGTCGTGGGGTTGAACTCGGGGTACTTTCGATCGATGCCGCGAACCCAAAATCCTTCCTCTTTCAGACGGGTTACCAAATGGTGTCCGATGAACCCGCCTGCCCCCATAACCAGTGCCGTCTTCATACTCACAACTTTCTGAGTCACGTCGATCTATCCTGAAACTGAGAATAGGTGACATGACGGATAGAGGCGAGAGGTTTGTTCAGCAAACACACGGCAAACCCGTCCAGATTCCGGCACCCGGGAACAAGGGCAAGACACTAAGTTGCGGCGAACAATTCGCATGGCGGGCAAACGGGGACAGTGGATGTCGATCCACCGTCCCTTCTTGAAATCCGCACGAATATGGCCTGCCGGCGATTCGTGACGATCCCTAACTCGCCGACGGTTCGAATGTCAGGGCAAGGCCATTGAGGCAGTGGCGTTTACCGGTAGGGGCCGGACCATCATCGAAAATATGACCGAAGTGTCCGCCGCAGCGGCGACAGTGCACCTCGGTGCGCGTCGAGAAGAAGGTGTTGTCAGGCCGGGTCCCGACAGCGTTCTCCAGCGCATCCCAGAAACTGGGCCAGCCGGTCTTGCTGTCGTATTTTGTCTCGGCGCTGTACACCGCCAGATTACATCCGGCACAATGATAATTGCCGGCGCGCTTTTCTTTCAGAAGCGGACTGGAATATCGCTTCTCGGTCGCCTCTTCGCGCAGGACGGCAAACTGTTCCTTGGTGAGCAGCTGCTTCCATTCCTGCGGGGTGCGCACGATTTCAAACTGCTGTGCCCCGGTGTTTGCGCGGGCGACCCGCGTCACGCCACTGACCATGACAAGGCCGGCAGTCGCCACCGTCCATGCAAATACACTTTCTTGCAGGAAATGGCGGCGGTTGATGGAGGTTTTGTCTTTCATTTTGTTATACCTTTGAATCAGGAACTGGCCCTTAAGTGCTTGAAATACGGGCCTACCTTGGTCGGCAGGCCCGTACTTCGCTCATCCCGGATTAACGAGGAACCAGAACATGGTCGACCACGTGAATGACGCCGTTTGACTGGTTTACATCCGCAATAGTGATCTTCGACGCGCCGCCGCTTTCATCAAACAGGTACAGGGCCTTGCCCTTGATAACGGCGGTGAGCGCATCACCGCTTACGGCCTGCATGTTGTACCGGCCGCCATTGGCCTTCGCCTTGCGCACCAGGTCCGAGGCAGACATCTTTCCGGCCACCACATGGGCCGTCAGGACCTTGGTCAGCTGGTCCTTGTTTTCCGGCTTGAGCAATGTGTCGACCGTGCCCGCAGGCAGTTTTTCAAAACCCATATTCACCGGCGCGAAAACCGTGAACGGACCGGGGCTGGCCAGGGTTTCCACGAGACCTGCCGCCTTAACAGCGGCCACCAGGGTCGTGTGATCCTTCGAGTTGACCGCGTTCTCGACGATGTTCTTGCTTTCGAACATCGGCGCGCCGCCAACTTCGGGATTGGCAAGCGAGATGCTTGCTGACATGGCCAGCCCGGTTGCAAGGGCAGCGACGGAGGAGAGGATTTTCGTAGGTTTAGACATTGGAGGGTATCCTTGTTGTTAATGCTTGTCCCTTTGGACACGAGCAGTAACGAGGAGGCTCCGGAATAAGTTTCAAACCATAGAAAAAAAGAATCGCACCTGCTGAATTTCTATAGCGGTTGCAGCTTGCCAGTGGCGATAACCGGGCCTGTCGGCGCCCCGGTCGGTGATCCGCCGGCCGGTTCCAGGCTGACGGCAAGGGTGATGCCGTCACCCAGCACAGACCGGTTCTGCTTGCTGACCGCCAGGTTTCCCGATCCGGCCTGTGCCAGCAGGCCAAGCGATCTCGGCACGCCATCGTCGGGTATCAGCCAAAGTTCCGGCACCCGGTTGTCTGCCCCATCACCGGCAGACGTGCGCACAAACAAGGCGCCGGTCTCAGGATCAAACCGTGCAATGAAGGCAGGCGCCTCACCCTTCGCGGTGAGCGTGGCAATGAGCGGCTTGCCTTCCTCCTGCGGGCTGGTGAATATGCCGATGCCCGGCAGGAACAGCAAGGCAGCCAAAGCAGCGGTTGCCAGTCCGGCACTCACGCCGGACAGGCCGCGCCAGAAAGCCAGGCTGTCCCACAAGCTGTTTGTCTGTCCTGCTGTTTCACCGGAAGTCCGGGTTTCAATTTTTTCCCAGACGGCGGCGGGTGGAGCAACAGGCGCCACGTCTTTCAGCATCGGCGTCAGTTGTTGCTGCCAGTCCTCAACCGCCTTGCGGAACACAGGATCACCATCAACACGCTGCTCTGCCAGGCGCAGGTCGTCATGTTCAAGCACGCCGAGCGCATACTCGGCGGCCAGCCATTTGTCTTTGTCGTTCAGTTCCTGTGTCATCGGTTCATACAATCTCTCAAGGACAGCAAGCCGCGCCGGATCCATGTCCTGACCGTGTTGAGCGGCGCCTGAAGTTCATCTGCGGCTTCCTGGTAGGACCAGCCGGACAGATAGGTTCGCCTGATCGCCGCAGCGTGCTTTGCATCCAGTTCATCAAGGCAGTTGTTTATCCGGTGCGTTTCGTCCTTTGCCAGCATGGCGTTTTCCGGAGATGGGGCATCATCTGCAATATCCGGTATTTCATCGGTGTTATCACTTGCCGGCCGGCGGCTGCGATATCGGTCAATTGCCTGATTTCGGGCGATGGATGCCAGCCACGCAATCGCACTGGCCTGCCCGGTTGAAAACCTGTCTGCCTTGTTCCAGATCTTTACATATACCTCCTGCAACACGTCTTCTGCATCTGCTCGATCCTTCAAGATACGAAGACAGATCCCAAAAAGTTTCGCTGAAGTAAGGTCATAGAGCAGTCTGAACGCATCACGATCCTTCAAGACAACGCGAGCGATCAGCTTATCAATGTCTGCAGATGTGCTCATATGGCGATGCTCAAACCACTCGTCCAACCCTGTTCCACCAGCATGTATCGCGCCGCGCCATTGGTCAATCAATGCGAACCAGTCCGACACTCATTGCAAACAATCCTGCGTCCTGCTGTGCCGGCATTAAGGAACAGCTCGCCTTCCGGTGCCAGAAAATCAATCCGCGGACATTGACAGTGTTGCACTGGTGAAAGACGTTTGCTGGAAGAGATCAATTCACCTGACAATCTCCAACCCAGGAGGCGTTAATGACCGTTTCGATACGGCGACTTGAGGAAGCAGACCGCAGCAGATGGCAGGCACTGTTCCAGGGCTATTTTGAATTTTATCAGGTCGACGTGCCGGAAAACGGATTTGACCGGGTCTGGAACTGGATATTCGATCCACACAACGACTTCTGGTGCGACCTGGCGATCAGGGGAGACGGCAGGACCATCGGCTTCGTCCATTATCAGCTCTGGCACAGCACACTGACCGCAGGCATGGCATGTTACATGGCGGACCTGTTCGTCGAGCCGGCGGAGCGAGGCTCCGGTGCAGGGCGCCTGCTGGTTGACAACGTTGTGGCTTTCGCACGAGACAAGGGCCTGTCGTCTGTGGACTGGCTGACACAGGACAGCAATTATGCCGGCCGGCACCTGTACGACACATACCAGCCAAAATCGGACTTCGTCTTCTACACAGTGGCAACCGGATAGGAATTCACCCATGAAATGTTGCGGCCCCGGCTATGCCTCACCAGCCGAAGCGATGCAGGCACCCCGAGAAAACCTGCTCTATACCATCGCAATCTATACTGGCACCGGCATTCAGAAGCCCGACTATCTGTGCACCATTGACGCCGATCCCGACAGCGACACATACAGCCAGGTGATCTCGCGGCTGGAAATGCCGGGCATTGGCGATGAACTGCATCACATGGGCTGGAACGCGTGCTCGTCATGCCATGGCGATGCAGGCATGGAACGCAAGTACATGATTGTGCCGGGCGTGCGCTCCTCCAACCTGCATATCGTCGACTGCGCCACAGACCCGCGCAATCCGGCACTGTTCAAGGTCATCGAGGGATCTGAGATCAAGGCGAAGACCAATCTTTCAGCCCCGCACACGATCCATTGCCTGGGTTCTGAAATCATCATCTCCATGTTGGGCGATGCGCAAGGCAATGCACCGGGCGGCTACCTGCATCTGGACAAGGAGTTCAACATTCTCGGGCGCTGGGAAAACTCCATGGGCGACATCAAGTTCGGCTATGACTTCTGGTATCAACCGCGCCACAATGTGATGGTGTCCTCGGAATGGGCGGCACCCAACACTTTCATGCCGGGTTTCGATCTGGAAGAAGTCGGGCACCTGAAGTACGGGCGCGAGATCCACTTCTGGGATTTCGAGAAAAAGACACCAAAGCAGACCATGTACCTGGGCGAAGACGGGTTGATCCCGCTGGAGGTGCGCTTTCACCACGATCCGGCCTCGTCGCACGGGTTCGTCGGCGCGGCCCTGTCGGCCAACATCATTCACTGGTGGAAAGATACAGCCGGTGAATGGCAGTGGGAAAAAATCATCGACGTGGAAAACGAGCCGCATCCGGAATGGCCGATCCCGGTGCCGGGTGTAATCTCGGTCATCCTGTTGTCCATGGACGACCGCTTTCTGTATTTCTGCAACTGGCTGCACGGCGATATCCGCCAGTACGACATATCCGACCCGCACAACCCGAAGCTCACCGGCCGGGTCTGGATGGGTGGACTGCTGGGGCGTGCACCACAAGTCAACGGCGTGAACGTCACCGGCGGACCGCAGATGATCCAGCTGTCACTGGACGGCAAGCGGCTTTACGTGACCACCTCTTTGTTTTCCACCTGGGACAATCAGTTCTATCCCGACATCCGGACAAATGGCGGCTGCATGCTGATGGTGAATTGCGACACCGAAACCGGCGGCATGGAGATTGACCCCGACTTCGTGGTTGATTTCGGCAAGGAACCCAACGGTCCCAGCCGCTGCCATGAAACCCGCTATCCCGGCGGCGACTGCACCAGCGATATATGGCTTTAAGACCAGGACCCAGGAGCACATTGCAAAAGTGACCACCCACACGATCACCATCGCCAACCGTAACGGCGCGACCTACGAGGTCGATGCGAGGAAGCCCCTGCTCGACAGCCTGCGCGCCCAGGGCGTCGACCTGCCCTATGGCTGCAAGTATGGCGGCTGCATCACCTGTGCCGCCAGACTGATCGAGGGCGAGGTCAGCCAGAGCGCACAGGTCGCCCTCAACAACCGGCAAATCGCCGACGGCTATGTCATCTTGTGCGTGGCGCGCGCCAAAAGCGACTGCACGTTCGACATCGGGGTGGAAAGTCATGACAAGCTCTATCGCAACCCCTTCCTGGACCCGCTCAAGCCGCACGAACTGAAGGCGGATATCGCAACACCGTTAAAACAAGCTCGCAAGGACACCTTATGACCAGCCTTGATGGCTTAAGCCATACCGACCACGACCAGCCTTACAGCGACGACTATCTGCAGACGATCCTGAAGTCGGTGAAGACCATCGCCATGGTCGGTGCCAGTCCCGACAAGACCAAGTTCAGCTATGGGGTGCTGCGCGTGCTGCACGAAACCGGTTATGACATGATTCCGGTCAATCCGCGGCCGGGCCTGACCGAAATCCGCGGCATTAAAGTCTACCCCGACCTGGATTCGATCGACCGGCCGGTGGACATGGTCGAGGTTTTCCGCCGGGCAGAGGACCTGCCGGAGATCGCCAGGCAGGCCGTCGCCATCAATGCCAGGGTGCTGTGGGGCCAGATCGGTGTCACGCACCCTGAAGCCGCAAAAATTGCCGAAGCGGCCGGCATGAAAGTCGTCATGGACCGGTGCCCGAAAATCGAACTGTTCCGGCCGTTCTGGAAACCGAAGCTGCATCTTGGAATTTGAGCGCACCGTCAGCGGCCAACGCTGCATCTTTGCCGGTTCAAGTCTCAGGCGGTTTCCGGCGCAGACCTGTCAGTGCCTTCTGCATGGCAACAATCATGGCATCGCGCTCATTTGACAGCTGGTCGACGCTCGCCTGCCCTGCTTCAGCAGCAACACCGCTTACCAGTTGCCCGGCCAGGTCTTCGTTGAGATGCAGAACACCCAGGTCATCCCACCAGCGGTTGAAGCTGTCGGTATAACGTTCGCAGAACGATGACAGGCCCCCTTCTCCCGCCCCCAGATGGAACAACATGGTCGGCCCCATCGCCGCCCAGCGCAAACCCGGACCCGCCCACATGGCGGTATCCACATCCTCCACGCTGGCAACCCCTTCCTTGATGAGATGAAGCGCCTCGCGCCACACGGCAGCCTGAAGCCGGTTTGCCACATGACCGGGCACTTCCTTGTTGACCCGAATGGTCACCTTGCCGACGCTGGCATAGAAGCGCTCTGCCGCTTCGACAACATCATCAGCGGTTCTGGCATTGCCCATCACCTCCACAAGCGGGATGAGATGCGGTGGATTGAACGGGTGGCCAAGCACAAACCGCGACGGGTCTTTCCAACCCTGCTGCATTTCCGACAGGGTCAGCCCGGATGCGGATGTGGCAACCACCGCCCCGGTCTCCAGCGCGAGCTCGATCTCGCCGTAAAGGTCATGCTTCACCGGCAACCGTTCCGGCACACTTTCCTGCACGAACCCAGCACCGGCAACCGCATCAGCTGCCGAAACATGAAATGTAATGGCGTCCGGATCGCCACCTTTGACGAGACCCAGCCCGTCAAGCATCGGCCACGCCGTATCGATGTATTCCCGGACTGCCTTTTCTGCATCTGCAGACGGGTCATAAACGGCAACGTTTCTGCCTGACGCAAGGAACAACGCGGCCCAGCTTGCACCGATAACGCCCGCGCCAAGAACGGCGGTATGTTTGAATTCCATGGTCAAAACAGTCCCGGTTGGAGTGGTGAGGCGGCCGTCATGCCGCCATCGACGGTAAAGCACTGCCCGGACACATAGGCAGCCTCGTCAGATGCCAGCCAGCTGACCATGTTTGCAATGTCTTCAGGCTGGCCAAACCGGCCGACCGGATGACGGGCAAGCGCGTCGGCCATCGCGGCCTCAGGATCATCGGCGAGCGCAAATCCGTCTTCGGCCATTGCGGTCATGATCCATCCCGGCAGGATGGCGTTGCAGCGAACCGCAGGCCCATGGTCGACGGCAATGGAGCGGGTCAGTGAATGCACAAACGCCTTCGATGCGTTGTAGAGAGCCATTGTCGGATCGGAAACCACGCCGGAAATGGAGCCGATGTTGATGATATTGCCGCCGCCGTCCTGCATCTGTGGCAGAACTGCCCGGCACATGTTGAACACGCCGCGGCAGTTGACACCGATAACCAGGTCCCAGTCGTCATCGCTGCTGTCGGCAGCGGTCTTTTCCACCTGAACACCGGCATTGTTCACCAGCAGTGTGGCAGGCCCAAACCGGCTGATGGTCTCGGTTACTATTCGGGCAACATCATCGGGACACGACACATCGGCCTGCATCCAGCCTGCCGCGTCAGGAAACCCGTCCGGTTCTGCGCCTCGGCCACAGGCCATGACCTTCATGCCATCGTTCAACAACCGGTCGACGATTGCCCTGCCGATACCACGACCGCCGCCGGTTACAATCGCCACCTTGTCCACAAGCTTTGTCATGCGTGCGCAATCATGACATGGCGAACGGACGTATAGGCATCCAGCGCATAAACCGACATGTCGCAACCGGTTCCCGAACCCTTCATCGCCGCCCATGGCATCTCAGGCGTGCCGACACCGTGTGTGTTGACCCATGTAAAGCCGTAGCGAAGCCGGCTGCTGACCGCCATCGACCGGCCTGCATCCCTGGTCCAGACCGAAGAGGCAAGGCCATATCTTCCCCTGTTGGCAATTGCCACGGCTTCGTCCGCATCGGAAAACCGCGATATGGTGACAACCGGGCCAAACACTTCGTTGCAGGCAATTTCAGCATCATTGCCCACATTTGCCACAACGGTAGGCTGGTAGAAGTAGCCGGCTCCGTCCAGGGGCTTGCCGCCGGCAACGATCTCGCAATCGGCATCTGCCTGATCGACGAACGCGGCAACACGGTCGCGCTGAGCGGCTGAAACCAGCGGCCCCATCTCGGTGCCGTCCGCTCTTTGCGCGCCAACCTTGATGGAGGAAACGGCAGTGCCAAGTTCTGCAACCAGTTTGTCGTAAATCCTTGTCTGGGCCATGATCCTGCAGGGCTGGGCACAGTCCTGGCCTGCGTTGAAGTAAGACCCGGCGCGGATAGTGTCGACAACCGCTTCGAGATCGGCGTCGTCAAACACGATCACCGGCGCCTTGCCGCCAAGCTCCAAATGCACATGGCGTATCTGGTTCGACGCTGCTCTCATCGCGGCCATGCCGGTGGCGGGAGATCCCGTGACGGTAATGGCTTCTGTTTCCGGCGCATTGATCAGCCGGTCGCCAATCGTCGGCCCGCGCCCGTGGATGACATTCAACACGCCTTTCGGCAAAATGCCTGCCATCAATTCCGCCGCCCGCAAAGTGGACAGCGGCGTCAGTTCAGACGGCTTCAAGACAATTGTGCATCCAGCAGCAATGGGTGCTGCCAGCTTCCATGCCGCCATCATCAAGGGATAGTTCCACGGCGCTATTGCAGCGACGGGACCAACCGGGTCACGGCGGATCATGCTGGTGTGACCTTCGACATATTCGCCTGCCGCAGAACCTGTCATGGTGCGTGCCGCTCCGGCAAAGAACCTGAACGTGTCTATGGTCAACGGCATCTCGTCTTCAAGCGCCGATGGCCATGGTTTTCCCACATCCATGCTTTCCAGTCCGGCAAGCTCTTCGGCATTTTGCTCAAGAACATCGGCAATCTGCAGCAACAGCGCCGATCTTGCTGCAGGCGTGCTGCGCGAAAAATTTTCAAACGCTTCACAAGATGAGCGCACGGCCGCATCCACCTGCTCGGCACTGGCCTCCGGCACATTTGTGATTTCGTCGCCGGTTGCCGGATCGACAACGGATATGGCGTCGCCGTCGCCAGCCACCATTTCACCATTGATCAGAAGCCTGGTCTGCATGCTCGCCTCCTCTAGAACTTCACCTGATCTCCGCCCTTGAGCGCCAGGCGTTGCCTGGCTTGAGCAGGTGTTGCGACCGTCAAGCCGAGATTTTCGACAATGCCCCTTATCTTGCGAACCTGGTCGGCATTGGATTTAGCCAGTTCACCGGGGCCGATATAGAGGCTGTCTTCAAGTCCAACCCGCAGATTGCCGCCCAGCATGGCCGATTGCGTGCCGAATGCCATTTGATGGCGCCCTGCAGCCAGCACCGACCATTCGTACCTGTCACCGAACAGCTTGTCCGCGATGGTGTGCATGTGCATCAGATTGTCGAGATCAGCCCCCACACCGCCAAGGATGCCAAACACCATCTGAATGAAGAACGGCGGTTTGATAATGCCTTTGTCGACAAACCAGGCCACATTGTACAAATGGCCCAGGTCATAGCACTCGAACTCGAACCGCGTGCCATGACCGTCACCCAGTGTTTTGATGGCGTACTCAATGGTCTTGAATGTATTGGGGAAGATGAAGTCCCTGGTCATTTCCAGGAAAGCCGGCTCCCAGTCATGCTGCCAGTCTGAATATTTCTCCAGCATCGGGAAAATACCGAAATTCATTGACCCCATATTGAGGGACGCCATTTCCGGGCTGGCATGGGTCGCAGCGGCCAGGCGCTCGTCCATGGACATGCCGAGGCCACCACCCGTCGATATATTGATGACCGCATCGGTCGATTGCTTGATGACCGGCAGAAACTGCATGAAGGTCTCGGGCCGCGGATCAGGCTTGCCGGTTTCAGGATCGCGGGCATGCAGATGAATGATCGATGCACCGGCCTCTGCCGCGTCGATGGCGGCAGTCGCGATCTGGGCGGGCGTGATCGGCAGATGCGGCGACATGGTGGGCGTATGAATGCCACCGGTCGGCGCGCAGGTGATGATGACAGGGTTCGCCATGTCTCTAGAGCCTCATCTGCTGGACTTGCGCGGACAGACCGCCATCGAGCACCCAGAGTTGGCCGGATGCGTAACGCGCCTCGTCAGACGCCAGCCAGTTAACCAGATTGGCAATATCTTCAGGCGTGCCGCAGGTCCGTGTCGGGTGCACAGCCTTGACCGCATCCAGCACCGTATCCAGTGACCCCCCGCCTGCGCCGGAGCCTTCACCTGAAAAGAAACTGCGCAGCATTGGCGTGTCCACATAACCGGGACACACGGCATTGACGCGAATGCCCTCAGGTCCGTGATCGCAGGCCATGGCCCTGGTCAGGGCATGCACCGCACCCTTGGAGGCGCAATAGGCGGCAAGACCGGGATCGGCGATGAAACCGTCATAGGATCCGAAATTGATGATCGAGGCTCCAGTTCCCGAAGCTGCCGCCTGCCGCATCAGCGGCAAGGCGTGTTTCGATGTCAGGAAGGTGCCGGTCACGTTGATTGCAAAAATACGGTTCCAGTCATCAAGTGATGTCTGCTCGATCGTGTGCTCGATCTCGATACCGGCCGCGTTGACCAGCACATCAAGCCTGCCGCACTCGGCGTCGACCTTCGCCATGGCCGCCTTGGCATCTGCTTCGGATGTCACATCCAGCTTCACGAAGCGGCTGTCGTCAGTTGCGGCATCTTCCAGTGATCCGTGTTCGCTCAGGTCAGCCGCGAAAACTGTCGCGCCTTCCTTGAGGAAGCGGGCACAGATTGCCCGGCCAATGCCGCCGCGGCCGCCTGTGACGAGCGCCACCTTGTCCTTCAGTTGCATCCTAGTCACCTTTGCCTGCAGGGGGAAAACGATAGCGCGTTGCCGCCTCGGTCCAGTCCATGTGGTTGCGGACATACTGCCGGCTTGCATCCGATGGCGGATTGTAATCCCAGTGTTCACCGGCACCGGCCTGCATGGCCGCATGCAAGGCGTGCCGGGATTTCTGGGTGGCAATCACATTTTTCCGCAACTCCTCGCTGTCCCAGCGTTGCGAGACTTCGGCGGCAAAATCTGCAGCAACGTTTGCGTAGGCGGGATCAGTGGCAAGGTTGACCCTTTCAAGCGGGTCTTTCTCCAGGTCGTAGAGCTGGGCCGGGTCAGGATCACAATGAATGTACTTGTAAGGTCCGCGCCTGATCATGAACACCGGATAAGGTGTCATCTCGGCGCAGTATTCCGCGATGGCTTCGTCCACGGCGTCGGTTTTTCCGCGGGCCAGGGGCATCAGGCTGCGGCCATCTACAGGCTCACCCAGTATGGCGGCATCACCGCCTGCGATCTCAAGTAAAGTCGGCAGGACATCCACCAGGGAACAGGCATTTGGTGCAGTCCCGTGCGCGACACCCGGCCCGGCCATCACCAGCGGCACGCGGGCTGAATGCTCGAAGAAATTCATCTTGTACCAGAGGCCGCGTTCACCGAGCATGTCGCCGTGATCTGCGGTCACAATAACAATTGTATTGTCGAGCTCTCCGATCTCTTCCAGCGTCTTCACCATCTGGCCGATCTTGCTGTCGAAATAGCTGACATTGGCGAGGTAGGCCCGTCGTGCCCGGCGCACTTCTTCACCTGACAACGGTACGTAGCTGGCTTCAATGCCGTCCATCAGGCGGCGTGAAAACGCGTCCTGGTCCTCAAGCGCCGGCAAGTATTCCGGCATGTCAATGTCATCGTCGGAATACAGGTCCCACCATTCCGGGCGTGTGACATAAGGATCATGTGGATGGATGAAACTGGCGACAAGGGCAAATGGCGCGGCATTGCCGTGGGCCTTGTCGCGAGCGAAATCAAACAGCCAGCGCCGGGCGGCGAAGCCCACCTCGTCATCATAATCGATCTGGAATGTGGCCTGTGCAACACCGCTTTCCTTGACGGTCTGCATGTTGTGGTACCATTTGTCGATGCGCTCATCATGCGCTTCCCAATCGGGCGTCCAGGCGAAATCGGCTGGGTAGATGTCCGTCGTCACCCGGTCTTCGAAACCATGTTTCTGATCGGGGCCGACAAAGTGCATTTTTCCGGACAGGCAGGTGCGGTAGCCAAGTGCCTTGAGGTAGTGGGCAAAAGTCGGCACCGACGCCCTGAACTCCGACGCGTTGTCATAGGCCGCGATGCGGCTGATCAACTGGCCGGACATGAAGGAAAAGCGCGATGGCGCACACAAGGGCGAGTTGCAGTAAGCCGCATCAAACCGCATACCGCGTGCCGCAACCGCATCCAGGTGGGGTGTCTTGGCGGCACGGTGACCGTACGCTCCGGTGAAATGCGGCGCCAGCTGGTCGGCCATGATCACGACGATATTTGACTGCGGCTTCACTTCGCGATCCTGGCATAGGCATCCAGCACCAGGCCATGGAAGTGGTGCAATGCATGTTCCGACTTGCCGGAACCTTCCGGGTCATTGACAATCCGCCCCTGGTCGAAGGCGGGCGTGTTCATGCCGCGCTGTACGCTTTCCACTAGGCCAATGTCCTCAACCTGAAGCACCTCGTCCAGATAGCGGATCGCCTCTTTTTCCATGTCATCGGCGTCCGGTGTTTCCAGGAAAAAATCGTAGGTCTCCAGGGTCCGGTCCGGGCCGGCGGGAATGATGTTCAGAACGATCATCGAGCTTCGGCCCGGATAACGCATCAGGCAGGTATTGGGCCACAGCCACCAGACCGCGTGCGTGCGCACCGTGGCATTGGAAACATCATAAGCACTGTTGCTGCCGCTGCCCGCATCGGCCATGTGGCTGGAATAAATGCCGTGCGTGGTCACCTTGTAGGTGTCCATGTCAACCAGCGAACAGAAGTCCTTGTGAGCGGTTGGGCAGTGATAACATTCCAGGAAATTGTCGACGACGTTTTTCCAGTTGGATTTGATGTCGTAGGTCAACCGATGGCCGAACGTGAGCTGGTCGACATCCGGCGCCCAATGGCGAATTTCAGTTTCCAGGTCACCGGACTGAGAAGCCAGAGACGGCGCTTCAGGGTCCAGGTTTACGAAGACAAACCCGCAAAACTCCCCGACCTGAATCTGGTCCAGACAGATCGACTGGGTATCAAAGTCCTTGAGTGCTTCGGTATGCGGTGCCCGCACTAGCTGACCATCCAGCCTGTAGGTCCAGGCATGATAGGGACACATGATCTTGTTGGTGGTACCTTCACCCGACAGCAACGCATGGGCGCGATGCTTGCAGACATTGTAGAAGGCCCGCAATGTGCCGTCACTGTCTCGCACGACCGCCAGCGGAGTGCCTGCAATGTCCGCAGTCACATACGATCCCGGATCGCGAAGCTTTTCGATGTGACAAACCCATTGCCAGGACCTGGAAATGATCGCTTTCAGATCGGCCTGATGCCACTCCGGCCTGGTGTACGCTTCCGCCCGTAATGAAAGTGACCGTGAGGCATCGGCATCATAACCGGCACTGATTGCGGAAAACTCTTCTGTCGACGGTAATTGTGTCATGGCAAGCTTCCCATGCAAGAGCCGGCCGGTAGCCGGAGTGCTTGATTTTCACGGTAAAAGCATCGCCGGAACGCGCGATCAACAATATACATGATTAGACGTTAATTTGTCTTTTTTCGCCCTCGATCTCCACGTCCCGGCATTAGGGCCTCAGGGATTTACGACGTTTTCCGATGCATCGGCCATGCCCGGTATTCAAACGGAACCCTGCCCTCGATCCTGTCACGTCTGGGTGGCAGGCCGAACCTGTCACGGTAGGCCCGGCTGAACTGAGGCTGGCCGGAGAAGCCCGATGCAACCGCAACTTCAACCAGCGGCATATCAGTTTGAGTTACCAGGCCGCGCGCGCGATCGAGCCTGATATCGCGATAGTACAGCACCGGCGTCTTTTTGACATACGCCTTGAACAACCTGTCAAGCTGGCGTTGGGATATCTCTATCGTGCTGCAAATTTCGGGAATTGACACCGGCTCTTCGAGGTTTTTCTCCATCATTTCAATGGCGCTTTTTACAGCGGAAGGAGCCGTGTTCCCGAGCGGCTCCACAGGCTCGGGGTTTTGCGGCGTGGCCAGCGCTCGCAGGCTTTGGTGAAACACATAACGCGCTGCCGCATTGGCCAGCGCATCGCCGTGTGTGCCGCGAATGATATGCAGGGCAAAGTCAACCGACGCGCTGCCCCCGCAGCAGGTAATCGTGTTGCCGTCAAACACAAACAGGTCTTCAGAAATCTCAACGCCCGGATACAGTTCGCTCATTGCATCAATGTGCTCATAGTGCACTGTTGCCCTTTTGCCATCCAGGAGACCGGCTCTCGCCAGAATGAAGGCGCCGGTGTCCAGCGCACCGATCGTGCTGCCCTGCCGGGCCCAACGGCGCAACGCGGTCTGAATGGGTCCATGCCAGTACTTCTCCGGCGACCAACTGGCCGACACAATCACCACGGAGGCTGGGTTATCCTGGACGTCGGCCAATGCTTCGGTATGCAGCAACATGCCGTTGCTGGCACGGCAAAGCCCACCGGTCGCAGATGCGACAGTCCAGTGAAAATGCGATTTACCGTCCAGATAGTTCGCTGCCCGGAACGGATCCAGGAATCCGGTCGTCGCGGACATGTTGAAATCCGGCGTGACAAATACAAGAAGCTCCATAACCCGAGTTCACCCAAAAACAGACAACCAGACCCGCCAAGCATGCGTCCGCCTGCAGCGGAATACAACAACGCGTCACCCGGTCTGCGCCTTAGCGGAGCTTTAACGACCATCTGACATGATTGCGCCATGGCGCATTATCTGAAGTTTTCCATATCGCTGGTTTTCGCCCTGCTGGGCGTGTGGGCGTTTGTTGCCCTGCCGTTGTGGCAAGGTGTAATCAGCTTTTTCGTCATTGGCTGCTTCGGTTCATGGCTGGCCAGCAGGGTGTTCAAGCGCTACGCGACGCTGGATGAGATCAAGGAAGACCTTCAGGCCAGGCTGGACAGCGACTGAACCAGCCCAACTGGTTTGCGGTTGAAAAGGGTCGGACCGATGCCTGTTCGCTGAAATTCAGCCTTCATTGCCATTTGTAAACTTGCACAGGCAGATCTGTTCTGGTCACATGGCCGTCAATCATTTAATGAACTGCTCTGATTACGCATTACGGTTTATTGTGATGCCGACTTACGCTTGAGGAGATTTGTAAATTGCCAAAATCCAGGACCGTCATCATCGACAAACACCCCGGTCGCAGCGCCCAGGCCTTCGGCATCGCGCGGGAACTTGGAACCGACCCTGACCTGATCCACCAGCCATCCGTGGGAGTGATCGGGAACAAGGGCGACAGCCAGTGTTACATCGGGGTCCAGGACAAGGTACAGGCGATCCACGACAACCTGCTCGCCCGCATCGGCAGCGAGGCTGACCAGATGCCCATGCGCCTGGTTCAGCCGGAATACACCGTTGCCACTTCAGACGGCATCCGCAACGGCACCCGCGAAATGCGTTATTCGCTGATCGGGCGCGAGGTCACTCATGACTCGGTGTGCGAACACCTGAGCGCCAGCGGCCTGGCCGGCACCATCGCCGTGGTGGCCTGCGACAAGCCACCGGTCGGCACGCTTGCCGCATTGCTTGAGCACAACCGGCCCGCGATCATGATGTCAGACGGCTCCATCCATCCCGGCGTTGATCCCAAGTCCAACACCCCGGTTGACCTGGTCACCGCCTACCAGGCGGCCGGCAACAAGGACGAAGCTGAGCGCATGCATATTTCGTGTGTCGCCTGCCCAGGGTTTGGCAGTTGCGGCGGCATGTTCACCTACAACACCATGCAGACCTTCATCGGGGTTGCCGGCATGCAGCCACTGCACATGGTGGCGCCGGCGTCTGACGACCCGCGCCGCCTGGAGCAGTTCCCGGCAGAGCTGGTCGGCTATCTCAAGAACCTGATCGAAACAGATACCACGCCGAGGGACATTGTCGGGCGCGACTCCATCCGCAATGCGCTGATCGTTGCCATGGCGGTCGGCGGGTCCACCAATGTCGTGCTGCATGCGCCGGAAATCGCGCGCGCTGCCGGGTTTGCGAATTTCTGGAAGGACATCATCACGCCGGAAGAATTCAACCACATCTCACAGAATGTCGTGCCGGTGCTCACCGATGCGCGGCCCTATGGCCGCTACTCGATGGTGGATATCGACAAAGTCGGCGGCGTTCAGGTGATCGTCAGGGAACTGCTGGAGGCAGGGCTTTTGAACGGCGATGCGCCGACGTGCACAGGGGAAACGCTGGCCGAACAGGTAGCACGGCTCGACACGCCGGCAGCCGACGGCCGGGTTGTCTATCCGGTGGCCAATCCTTACAAGCCGACCGGCGGCCTGCGGGTGCTTGGCGGCAACCTGTCGCCTGAGTTCAGCGCCGTCCTGAAACTGGCCGGCGTCGAGGGCGGCCTTGACGACAACATGTTCCGTGGCACCGCACGCGTATTCGACGGTGAACAGGGCCTGCTCGATGCCCTCGATCATGATCCCGACAGCTTCAAGGATCATGACATGATCATCATGCGTTATGAGGGCCCAAGCGGCGGGCCGGGTATGCCGGAAATGCTGGATTCAACTTCGCGCATTACAACCTTGTGCCGTGAGCGCGGCATTGTCGTGGCCCTGATGACCGACGCACGCTTTTCCGGCGGTTCGGTCGGGTTGGTGATCGGGCATGTCGGGCCGGAAGCAGCGCTCGGCGGACCAATTGCCTTCATCGAGGACGGCGATGAAATCATCGCGGACCTGAACAGCAACGAACTCAACTGTACCCAGTTGAATGACCCGGCCACACTGGCTGCGCGCAAGGCGGCCTGGACCAGAACCGTCGAGGCAAACGGCGGCCTGCATCCGGCCTGCGGCGATGCCGATACCCGCCTGCTCAACCGCATGCGCCGGTCTGCCGTTCCCGCCATTCAGGGCGCAGGCATGCATCCGGACCGGCAATTGTGGGTCAACGAGCCGCGAGATCCTGTCGTGTCATCGTTCACGCCGAGCAACAAGTATCATGCCTGAGCAGGCCGGTTGCACGTCTTGACTTCAAGCCAGACAGCGAGCCCGGGCGTCTACCAGCCGCGCGCTGTGTCCCGTCTCGGTGTCTGGCAAATCGGTCATCTGCGCCTGAAGGTCTATGGGATTACTGCTGACGGGCAAAAACTTACCGACGAAATCGTCAATAAGGCGCATGGCTTTGCGCAGCGCGACCTGCCGGCGCTGGTGGCTGCCGAAGGTGAGGATGACGGGCTCGGATTTGTCGTCATACACCCGGGCGAACTCGGCGTGTCGGTGCTACTGCACTGGTGGATACAAGGCTCCGTGCTGTGCCAGCACATCGAACGTACGTTATGGGGAAACGACAAGCCCATGGATACTGCCGCAAGGCCGGTCATCGCCTGTGTCTGGGAACTGGGCCTGATCGACGCGGAACAGCGCATCTGGCGCGACACCATGATGGCGCCGGCGCCGGACGCCGGCGCCTATCTGAAAACGCACGCGTCCATCACTGAAGTCTAGAGCCAGGCCTCCTCCGCAGGACGCTGATGGTCTCGCGTGTGCCCAGGGCGAACAAAGGCGTGATTGGAGTGCCGGGACATCATGCTGCTAAAATGTTCCTGTAAAAGAGAAGGCCGGACACCATGATCCGGTATTTTCATGCTCTGGTGACGGCTCGAAAAAAACAGGCGGAAACTGTTATGTTGTCGGTCGCGAAAAAGCAGGGTCTTCATCTCCTCGCTCTGTTCATCCTGTTTATGGCTGTTCAAGTGCCTGGCGCTGCGGCGCAGTCCAGCACAGACCGCGAAGCGGTTCTTGCCGTCAACACCGAGTTCTACCGGGCGTTTCGGGAAAGCGACACTGCGGCCATGGCAAATGTATGGAGCGAGCGGGAGCCGGTTGCCGTGCAGCACCCGTCAACCGGGCGGATTGACGGACGCGAGGCAGTGTTGCAGAGCTGGGCGCAGATGATGCGCCGGCCGCCCGACATAAGCTGCGAGGTCGAAGCTGTCCGGTTTTCCACGGGCGGCTGGGCGGTGACCTGCCTGGAGAAACTCAATCCGGGAAGCGTGCGGATGATCAACATCTTTCGCAAGGACGCCGGGGACTGGAAGATGATTTACCACGGCCCGGCGCCGGAGGCCGAAAGCGTGTAGCAAACCGCTGGAGCGGCCCGGACTGGCCTCGCATGAGCGAACGTCAATCCGGGTGCGCACGCTTGATGCTAGTTTTTCATGCTGGCGAATTCATCCGCCGTCAGCGAACCATCCGCGTTGGCATCTGCCGAAATGAAGGCATCTTCAGTCAGGTCCGGCATCATGGACACGGCCTCATCCAGCGAGACGGAACCGTCGGCATCGGTATCCACATCGGCAAAATCCGCAGCCTGTGCAGCACTGACAGCCAGCACCGAAACAGCAAGAACAGCAAAAAGTCTTTTCATCGCACCCTCCAAAGTTAGACACCCCGTCAGCTTGACGGGCAGATTCATGTCAGGTGACATTCGTTGTCTGAACGGCTCACCCGGATACGCATATGATCTTGCCCGCAGGTTTTTTATTGGGCCGAAAACGGTTGAATTGTGAGGTTTTTGCGTCAAAATTCGAGTCTGGCTTAGGTCCAGCCAGTCGCGAGGCGTCAGCGCTGTGTCTGTATCGCATCCGCAATCCGCCCGGCAGTTTCGGCGGCAGCATGAAAGTATCCCTGGAATACCGGCCGGTAGCCGGTGAACCAGAGGCCATTGTTGGCAGGGTCGGTCTCGCCGGCGGGATGCAGCGGAACGCCATGGTCGTCCAGCACTGCCAGATGGCCGAGCAAGGATTCCAGGCCGGTGTGATAGCCGGTTGCGCAGATCACCGTATCCGCGCAGAAAGTCTGCCCATTTTCAAACACAACCTCGCCATGGCGGAATTCAGCTACAGTGCCGGCCACCTTGAAACGGCCATCCTTTACGGCGGCGACAAAGCCGTCATCCATGGCAAATGCAATGCCATCTCTCAACAACCGTGTGCCACCGCCATCCGGATGACTTGTGAGCCCGTAGCGGGCAAGGTTGCCGAAAAACAGCCATTGCATCAGCCGGAATGCCGGGTCGAGCATGGCAACCGGCAGCGCGGCAAACAGGTTTGCCGCGCGGTGCAGCGGAAACCCGAACACCCGGGTCGGCACGATTGCCGGGCCGTGGCGAACGGATATCAACACTTCCGCCGGATCATGTTGCGCCAGATGGTTCAGAACGTCCCCGCCAGAATTTCCCGCACCGATGACCAGCACACGTTTGCCGTCCAGCCGGGCAACGTCACCCAGATCGGCAGCGTGGACCAGTTCTCCCTTGAACCCATCCCGCCCCTTCCAACCGGGTATGTGCGGGATCCGGTCACGCCCGGTAGCAAAAATCACATGGCTGCATTCCAAGGTCCGGTCTTCGGTTGCCAGGCGCCAGACAGACCCTGCCCGCTCAATACCGGTCACCTTGACGCCGAACCGGACCGGCACATCAAGGTCGGTTGCATATCCTTCAAGATAGTCCACGACCGTGTCGCGGCGAAGGAAGGTGCCGTCCTTATCCGGCATCGGCCGCCCCGGCAGGCTGGCAAAATGCCGGTGAATGTTGAGGCGCAATTGCGGATGTCGAGCACGCCAGGGGTCAGCAACCCGGTCGCGAGCCTCCAGAACGGTGACAGGTATGCCTCGTTGCGCGAGTTCGCGCGCTGTGGTGAGGCCGGAAAGCCCTGCACCAATGACAATGACTGATGTGGCTGGTGAATGGTATTTGGTCATGGCTGCTTGATCGCAGGCGGCCCGGCAAGAGGCAAGTGCAGTTCCTCACACTGCAGCACGGTTTTGATGAAACGGAACCGATTGTCAGGCCGGCGACTTGGGGCCGGCCTGCGCTTTGGAGCCGTACCTACCGCTCAGACAGGGCAAGCCTCAGGCCCAGAAACCCGAATGTACCGGCGAAACTCCGCTTGAGCCACGTCATGACGACGGGGCGCGAAATTACATAATCACGGGCCATGGCCGCGCAGGCGCCGTAGCCGACAAAAATGATGAAGGTGAGCGCCATGAAAACGCCCGCCAGCAGCACCAGGCTTGCCGTTGCGCCTTGCGCATCAAGCGGCACGAACTGCGGCAGGAAGGCCATGAAGAACAAGGACAGCTTGGGGTTCAGCACATTGAGCAGCATGCCGTTCAGGATCGTCCTGCCGGCCGGAACCGGCGCCGTGTCTTCGGTGACATCCAGCGTGCCGCCGTCCTTCATGATGCTCCAGGCCATGTAGAACAGATAGGCGACGCCGAGGTACTTTACGATCTGGAAGGCCAGCGCACTGGTGTGCAGAATGGCGGCCAGCCCGACGATACTGGCAATCGCTGCCGGCAGAATGCCCAGTGTGCAGCCGAACGCAGCCGCAATGCTGGGCCGGAACCCGCGCCCCAGCCCAATGGCCAGCGTGTACAGCACACCGGTTCCCGGCAACAGAACGACGACAATTGACGTCAGCAGGAATTCAACACTCATCCGGGACCCCCTTGCGAATTAAGCTGACATCATGGCTCGAAATCCTGCAGCAATCCATCTTTTCCGATCGAACAGCGTTCTTCGCCTTGCTCTGGCCGCGCGCACAAACAGCTGCGCGGCGAGATGTGCCCGCCGCGCGCCATGTTGATGTCTGCCTGCAATGACTAACCGGGAAGTCTAGTCCAGTATCTCGCCGGACTGGGCCCAGCGCACGATATCAGGCGAATCCAGTGCTACACCGAAGCGGTCGTGCTCCTGACGCGAACTTCCGCCGAACGACCAGTGAGCTCCCACCATAAAGGTGTGATCGTCAAATTCTTCGGAAACGCCGCCATCTGTATTTTCAAAATAGTTGCCGCGATAGCGCGCGAACAAGGTGGTGTCGCCAACCACCGGCAAACCGGCGACCACGGTATCGTACCTTGCACCCCATTCAAAAAGCTCAGCATCATCTTCGTCTTCGTCTGACACCCCATTTGCGTAAGAAGCCTCAAATTGAATACGGCTGTCGGGTGTGAGATACCAGCGGGCAACGCCGCGGCCAAACACCGCCTTGCGCATCGTCTCCGCAGCAGAGGCCTCGTCTTCATCCGAATAAAAATACCCGGCCTGTCCCTGGAGTGTCCAATCGCCCAGATAATACTGGAATTCACCGCCAACGAACCAGGCAGACATTTCGTCATTGTCGGAGTAACCGCCGCCAAAGCCGCCGAAAACCCCCAACAAACCCGTGGACGGATCCCTCAGGAAGGAAAAGTGCGTCGTGGCCTGAAATTGATAGCCGAAATAGTCATCAACTCCCGTCGCGGAGTCGGTGTTAAACAACTGCTCACTGTTGAGTTCGTACTTCAGATCCTGCTGTATCGACAGTGTTTCGCCGAGGGGGAAACTCAATCGTGCCTCGCCGCCAGACATGAAATGAACGTCGTTATCAGGAGTGGCGCCTCCGTTGGTATCGAAGCCGCCGATGACCGAAACCCCGGTCCAGCTCTCATAGCTGCCCGAAATGATCAGCCCCAATGCCCGCTCGGTTTCCAGGTCGGCGGCGTGCGACGCCGTAGCACCAAGTGTCGCGAAAAAACCTGCTGCTGCAATTCCGGCGATAGTGCGTTTCATGACATGTCCCTGCCTGATTTTGTTCTGTATTGCCTCGATACGGTCCGTAATCTGCCCGAATTCAGAATTCACCACAATACGTGAGCTGTGTGGATACGCATTTTCTTAGAATGTGTGACATAATTACAACAGTGGCTTGGTTTGCCGCTCGTGCAGTGTTGCACGCCAATTCTTCTGCTGCGCAACTGTCAGGTACTGTCGGCACATGCCCGTTGGCGGCCAGTTGCCGTGCAAGTAGACTGGACCGGAACACGTTGCCAGATATCAAGAATTTCAGAAGCGAAAGGCAGATTGTCATGGCTGGGTCACGCGAGGTTGCCAAGCATTATACCCACGGTTCGCTGCTTGATGCGATCAGGGACGGGATCGGCGGGATCGGAAAGACACCTGAAACCGTCACCATCGATGACCTTGCTCCCATTGACGAATTCCATATCGGCGGACGCGTGGCATCAGTTGAATTCCTCGACCAGCTGTCGCTGACCAACCAGTCCCATGTGCTCGATGTCGGCTGCGGGCTGGGTGGGCCGGCACGGTTTGCGGCCAGCCACTATGGCGCAACCGTCACCGGCATCGACCTGACGGCAGAATTCGTGCAGGCCGGACAGGTGCTGTGCCGGTGGGTTGGTCTGGAAAACACCATAACGCTTGTCGAAGGCAGCGCGCTTGCCATGCCGTTCGGCAATTCAGGCTTCGATGCGGCCTACATGATGCATGTGGGCATGAACATTGCCGACAAGGAAACCCTGTTTGGTGAGGTTGCCCGGGTGTTGAAGCCCGGCGCCACGTTCGGCATCTATGACGTGATGCAGACAGGCGACACCGGGATCAGCTTTCCGGTGCCGTGGGCGGAAACCGCTGCAACCAGCGCACTGGCGTCACCCGGTCAATACAAATCAGCGCTTGAAACGGCAGGCTTCGAAATCACCGCGCAGCGAAACCGGCGCCACTTCGCCCTGGCGTTCTTTGCGGAACTGGCCGCGCTAACCAAGGCCGCCGGAGGCCCGCCACCGCTTGGCATACATATCCTGATGGGTGAAAGCCGGGCCATAAAAGTGAAGAACATGGCCGACAACATCGCAGCCGGACGCATTGCCCCGGTGGAACTGATCGCGCGGCTGTACTGATTTGACTGTGACAAATAAGACACAGTTTCCAAAAAACAGCCGTTTTGCCAGTAAAGTCCATTGTACGCTGACGTTCTGGCAGCTATCGTTTGTCAAAGCTCGGGGCGGGCCAGGAAACTGAGGGGATTGCGGAGATGAAAGCAGTTGTTGCGTCGTCGGTTGTAGCGCTGGCACTTGCCGTATCGGCGAATGCGGCCAAGGCAGCGGACTATGAAACCGACCGGGCCATACAGGACCTGGTTGTGTCCGGCGTGGTTGAAAGCTGGACCGGTGTTACTTTCATTTCAAATCCGGAAGGTAACGTGGAGCCGGACCAGGACGAATTCCTCGCATCCGGCCTGTCCGGCCGCCTGAGCCTGCCGCTCGGGGAAAACCTGTCGATACAAAGCGATGTTGATTTTGAGTACGGCTCGACGGCGTTTAGCGGCGAGTTCTCATCCGATACCTTTGAATACGCTCTGCAGTTCGGCGCGCATCTTTCGTGGCGCGACCCAAGCCGTGGCCTGTTCGGCGCATTCGGCGGTTTTGGCGCCGGCAGGGGCGATGACAACACCGACGGCGGTCAGGAAGACCCGAACACCCAGAATACCCAGTTCTGGTTTGTCGGCGGCGAAGGCCAGTACTACACCGAGGATCTGACCTTTTACCTGCAGGCCGGGTTCATGGACTCAGAAGATGACGAATTTCCGGGCGATGGTAATGATGCATTTCGGGATGCCGCCTTTGTACGCGGCGTTGGACGCTGGTTCATCAGCCCGAACACCCGCCTGCAACTGGAAGCCGCCTTTGCGGATGGTAAAACAGACAACGAAAACTCCAACGATGCCCAGATAATAGAGTGGGGCGTCCGGTTTGACACCGTGCTGGAGGGCTTGCCCGTCATCGGAGACACGGCAGTGTTTGTCGGCTATCGCGGTAATCACTACAGACGCGACCTTCAAGCCGACGACGATGAAGAAGAAGATACAAAGTACACCGACCACACCATCATGGTCGGCACCAGCTATCATTTCGGCGGCACAACCCGCAAGGAATTCGAACGCACCGGCGCCGGTCTCGACCTGCCCAACTTTGGCCGCTGGTCCGCAGCCGGCGAGAACATCGACTAATCTGGTTTTTGCATCGGGAATTCAAAGAGGCGTCGCTCACCGCGGCGCCTTTTTTGTTGGCGTCAGGGTGAAGGACAATTTATGCAGGCATGAATTCACCCTTGACCAGCAGGTTGCGCAGCACTTGGCCAAAATCCACCTGATTACCTGAAAACGGACAGCCGTGACCACACACCCGCCAGCCTTCAAACCGGTCGCCGGAAACACCGGCCTCGAACAGGTTCTCGCAACCGTCTGGGCCTGCCTGCGCGAAGGAGCGGCACCGGGACGTTCGCCCTACAGCATTGCGCAACTGGCAACCGTCAGCACGGACGGGTCGGCTAAAGTGCGCTATGTCGTGCTGCGCCGGGTGTCCGAGGACGTCCGCGAAATTACCTTTCACACCGATGTGCGCTCGAGCAAGATTGCCGAGATCAATGCCAACCCGGATGTGGCGCTGGTGGCGGCCGATCTTGAGAAAAACCTCCAGATCAGGCTGGAAGGCCGGGCTCACGTCATCACAGACGGCCGTGTCAAACGCACAGCCTGGGATGCCAGCCGGGACCATTCCCTGGTGCTGTTTCGCAATCCGCTGGTGCCGGGCACACCCATAGACAGCCCATCCGACGGCCAGCCCACGAACCAGACGGTGACCCGTGACGACGGCTATGAGAACTTCTGCATGGTGGTCATGTCAGTGACCAGCGTGGATTGGCTCGACCTTTCACCTGATGGTCACGAACGAGCGATCCTTGTGCGCAACGGCTTAGACTGGCACGGCAGCTGGGTGGCGCCATAGAGCGTCACCCGGTTACACGGACCGAGTGATCCCGCCATCCACGCGGATGTTCTGGCCGGTGATGTAGGCCGCGCCGCCAGACGCCAGGAAGGCGACGACGGATGCGATCTCGCCCAGCGAGTCTCCGTAGCGCTGCATCGGAATCTGCTCGAGAAACTCCTGCTTTTCCGGCAGGCTGTTGATGAAGCCCGGCAGCACATTGTTCATCCTGATGTTGTCAGTCGCATACTTGTCGGAGAACAGTTTGGTAAAGGCGGCAAGGCCGGCCCGGAACACGCCCGAAGTAGGAAACACCGGGTTGGGTTCAAACGCGGCAAAGGTCGAGATGTTGATGATAGTGCCGGATTTCTGGGCCTGCATGATGGGTGTTACGAGGCGGGTCGGGCGCACGACGTTGAGGAAATAGACATCCATGCCGGTGTGCCAGTCTTCATCGCTCAGGTCGAGAACCGGCGCACGCGGCCCGTGACCGGCACTGTTTACAAGAACGTCTACCCGCCCCCATTTTTCCATGGTCGCATCGACGAGGCGCTGCAGATCGTCAACCGATTGGTTGGACCCGGTGACACCGATGCCGCCAAGCTCGTTAGCCAGCGCTTCGCCCTTGCCGGACGATGACAGGATGGCCACGTGAAAACCGTCAGCCGCCAGCTTGCGGGCTGAGTCTGCGCCCATGCCGCTGCCGCCAGCTGTTATGATTGCTACTTTTTGCTCGGACATGTCAGACCTCTTGTGCTGATGTGATTAAGATATTGCGATTGCCGGCAAAACTAGGGATCGGGCGCGCGGTTGACCAACCATAAAAACACTCTTTAGACTATAGAAAAACTACTGCGTAACGGATGGAACCTGTGCCCCGACTGCCTCCCCTGAATGCGCTGAAAGCGTTTGAAGCCTCCGGCCGCCACCTGAATTTCCGGCTGGCGGCTGAAGAAATTGGCGTCACCCAGGGTGCCGTTGCCCAGCACGTACGCGCACTGGAGGCCGACTTCCAGGTCAAACTGTTTGAACGGCTCGCCAGAGGGCTGGCGCTGACCGATGAAGGCCGCAAATACCATGCCCCGATACAGCGGGCCTTTGAACTGATACGCGATGCGAGCGATGAGCTGCGCCCGCAGCAAGGCGTGGTGACGATCTCCGTCACGCCGTCTTTCGCGACGAAATGGCTGGTGCCGCGGTTGGCGCAGTTCACCGCCTCCAATCCTGACCTGAATGTGCAGATCGTGGCGTCGGCTGACCTGGCCAATTTCCAGGACGACGGCATTGACCTTGCCGTGCGACAGGGCCGCGCGCCGAGCCTGTCCGGCCTGGTGTCGGCGGCATTGTTCCCGGCGGAAATCTATGCTGTCTGCAGCCCGGCCCTGCTGCAAGGCGACCATCCCCTGCTGATGCCGGAAGACCTTGAACATCACACCCTGCTGCTCGACGGCCATGGTCTCTGGCCGCTTTATATCGAGGAATTCGTTCCCGGCAGACCGGCGCGCGAGTTTCGCAGCATCAGGTTCAACCAGACCGCCCATGCAGTCGATGCAGCTCTTTCCGGTCAGGGAGTGGCGCTTGCCGGTGACCTGTTCGTCGCCGATGAACTGGCTTCTGGCCGGCTGGTCCGGCCGTTTCAGCAAACTGTGCAGAAGGACCTCGGGTTTTTCATCGTGGCGCCGCGCAAATCAAAGAACGCAACCCCGGTCAAACGCATGTGGGACTGGCTGATAGAGCAGAGCCGGACCGAACCGTCCGACATTATCGACTAGACGGAGTCACTGCGCCTTACAGGCGGCTATCAATAGCACCATTTCTGGACGCCCTTTACGTTGTAGTTCACCAGGTTCCTCTGGCCGTTACAGTGCTTTGGCGGATCCATGCGACCCATGTAGTCCTTTATCTGATCGGCATACCACCAGCTGGTTTTGCACTTCTCGTTAGTCTTGCGAACACCCACCCCGGTTACGGCATCCCAGACAATGCCGTTGCTCCGCGACTGTTCGGAAAACACCACGCCCTCATAACCCTTTTTATCTGCACTGAACGGCGACCAGGTGGCCAACAACTGAAAATTGTATTTGAGCTTAAGTCCGGAGTAAAACAAGTCCCAGTCTGATCCCGGCTGACCGCTGGTGGAGCGACGGTGATCGTAATTGGACTGGTATTCGCGCATGTAATACGCACTCATGCCGAATTTGTTATTGAGCCAGTGATCGGAAATCGGTTGCCCGGGAACATTCGCGGACATCACCTTGTCGGCGGCATTCTTGGGACCGTAGGAGGGTTTCAGCACGATCGGCAGTGTCAGGCCTTCAGCGGGAACGTATTCCGGGAACGGTATCAGTGTCAGTCCCCAGACCTTGTTGCGGTCATGCAATGCCAGTTGTGGCCGGTTGCGCATATTAAGCTGTGCCATCAGGCCATAGACCACAGGCTTTATGTCCTTGCGCCGTTTGATGGTGACATAGGCATGCGCCGGATGCGGCGAGTAGGCCCTCACCCAATAACCCCAGGATTCGGGGTTTTCAGGATTGTATTCAGCAGACGGCACCAGCGAATTGAGTTCCTTGGACAGGACTTTCTTGGCCGCCTTGAAGGCCTTTTCATAAACCTGCTCCTTGATCAGGCCATGCACGGCTTCACCGGCCACCTTGTCGGCATTGCTCAGGGCAATCGAAACTGCTTCCGAAGCCAGGTAGTTGATGCCCTGCTCGCGCAGCATTTTCAGGTCGGGAATCTCCGGTGGCAGGCCAAGCGCGACCAGGCCTGCGTTCAATCCGGCAGTGATGGCAGCCTTCATGGTGCTGCGGCAGGAATTGCTGTTATCAATAACCGAACAGATTTCACCAGCTACCGTGGACGCCACTGCCGATTTGGCCGATTTCAGCGCTCCGCCCCACTGGGTAAGAATGGCCTGACCAAGTTCAAGCCCTTCCTCCCACAATGTCTGGTTGTCGCGGATGCGATTTCTGTACTCCTGGCTGTCGAAGCGACAGCCGGCCCGCACTCCATATTTGGGCACATCGCGCGATGCCACCAGGCCGGCATAAATCGACGGGCTACCCTCCCCGCCCAGCGTCAGAAATCTCGGTGGTACATAGCTGCGCAGCTGAACATCATACAGGCTGGTGACCAGCCGAGGGCAAAAATCCAGATTGGGACATACATGCGGCAACCAGGACATCTGAGCCGGCAGTATGCCCTTGCTCAGATCATACGGGCTTTTGCCCCCGGTGCCACCGTCTTTCGGTTTGGGCTTTTTGTTGGCGAAATTACCGCTCAATCCCTTCCATACACTCAGGGCGCGCGGATAACCCTTGTTCAGCTTTGTGTCGGTCAGGCGGATATAGCGATCGCCCTTGAACACATAGTATTTTTTGTTCTTGCCGGACTGGAAGGCTGCATCCAGCTTATTGCGGAACCCGCCCGGAAAGCCCCAACCGCCGGGCAGTTTCTTCGGATACCCCTTGTCCATGCGCGTGCCGGTGAAACGGACATATTCGCCACCCTTGAAAAAGTAGGTGTGGCCCTTGCGATACACGGCGGCATCAAGATTTGCATGGAAGCGGGCCGGCATGCCCTTCCAGGCTTTGGCAATGGTGTTGGGATAACCCTTGTCCATCCTGCTGCCGGTAATGCGCACATACTGGTTGCCCCTGAAGAAATAGATCTTCTTGCGCTCGGGAAAATAAAGTGCCGCATCCAGCCCGCTTAGAAACTTGTCCGGCAACCCTTTCCACTGCCGCATGAGCTTGGGATATCCGGGCTCGACCTTGCTGCCGTTCAACCGGTAATAGCCGATGTCCTTGAAAAAATAGGTTTTGCCATTGGCAAACATGGCCGCATCGATGGAAGGTTCCGCACCGGCCGTGGTGCTTGCAACACCAAGTGCTGCCATGCCGAAAAAGAGCCCTGCAGCCAAGGCATGCGGTACACTTGTTCTCCGATTGGTCGCATCAGATACGCCGTTATGCATTTCAACCTCCTCTGGTCGCCACCTCGCTGGAGTTTTCCGCTATTTGCAGATCTTCTTCAGCTTGCGCCGCAGTTCCTCAATGCGTTCAAACGAGATTTCCCGCCAGCGTGTCGGACAATCGCCATATTGCGCCTGCCGGACGGCAGCCACCGTATTGACGTTCGGTCGGCTGCCGCAGGCCCGGAACTTGATTTTCAGCTCCAGGTCCACCTTGGCGCGGCCATACCAACTGCAGAACTCGGAGTTCCCCCGCGGATTGCTCTCGGCGCAGTCATCCGTGGCTCCAACCTGTTTATACAACCTGCCGAACAGTGCACCGGCTTCCACACACCGGTTTACGAAATCCTTGAGAGTTGTGATGTTGGCCAGTGGTCCCTTGTAGCCGCATTTCATGTCGCGGTTTTCCTTGAGACGATACAGTCCGTACCTGGCCATGCGGATGCAATCTTCTCGTTCGCCACTGTGAGGTTTGCAGGCTTTCAGTGCATTTTCACGAGATATGCGGTTATTGCCGGCCGCTACCTCACTGGCTCCGGTGCAGTAGTAGGCATGCACGAAGAAATTATCACTCCACAAGCTGCCGGTCAGACCGCATCGATTGTTGATGTTGCGTTTTTGCTGGGCGAGCGCCTGCTTCACGTACTTCTCGCAGTACCTCTTTGATGCCGCGTGCGCCGATGGTTGCGCGGCAATCAGTATCAGGCAGCCCGCAATTGCGGGAATTGCAAAAGTCGCGGTCCCGGACGTGGTCATCAATTCGAGCCCTTAGACAGGATTCTCGAGGAATCACAGCACCTCTCAAGGCTCAAGCAGACGAAAACCACACACCTGCCGCAATATGGCAGAATCGATATATTGTTTCTGCAACCATTGAGTGTGAACATCGTTTTTCGCAACCTCTGTACGGGAGCGCATGCATGGATTCACGTTTTGGCGGGTTTGTCGATGAACTGACCACACTGCCGGATGCTGTTTCCATCTGGCGACACACAGCTGATTACGCTGCGAATGCCGGTTATTCCGGCTGTTCCCTGGTGCTTGGCGAAATGTCGGACGGGCACATTCGCCGTCCACGCATAATTTCCAGTTTCAGCGCAGATTTCCGGCAAGCTTATGCCCAGGAAGGCCTCGGGGAGATAGATCCGTTCCTGCTGTTCAGCTGCACCAGCTTGAGCGCCAAGAAAATCGTCACCAGGGACCTCTCCAGCTTTCCCGGCGCGTGTCCGCAACACAAGATGTTTCTCGAACATGCTGCCGAAAACGGGGCGGTCAACAATCTCGGCATTCCGGTTCGCACGCCGGATAACGACGTGTTTGGCGGTTGGATATTTTCCAACAGCGAAACAGACGAGCACTTTGAGAAACTGCATTGCGATCACTCGACGCAAATGCACCTGGCAGCGGTACTGGCCTATGAAAGGATGGTGGCGCTGGGATTAGGCAGCATGGGCAAAGAGCAACTGCTCAGCGACCGTGAACGCGAATGCCTGATATGGCTTTGTGCAGGATTGCGGGTGTCGATGATCGCGCAACGGCTGTCGCTCAGCGAGTCGGCGGTTCGCCTTTACATCACCAATGCCCGGCGCAAGTTCGGCGCGCGCACCCGCGAACAGGCCATTGCCCGGGCCATATTCAGTGGCGAGATAAACCTGTGATGGCGTTCGGCATCGGCCAGCACAACCAGAGCTGAAACCATGAACCTTGTTGCCGCGATTGTATTTATCTCAGGTGGCGGATTGTTCGTCCTGTTCAGCCTCGGGATTTTCCTGCGCCAGCGCAGCTTCAACAAGACCCGGACACCGGTAAAGCTGGTTGTCGTCGACAGCCATGCCAGGGCCGGGAAGGAGGGCAGTTACATCCACCTTGAGTACAGGATCACCGACGGACCGCATTCGGGACTGCAAAAGACAAGCGAGGCCGGCACATTCCCGCCACTGCATGCCGTGGGTGATCATGTTGACGGCTATTTTGATGCTGCGACAGGCGACATTCTGAGCAAAAAGGAAGACAGGCTGACCAATTGGTCCATACTCGGCTTCGCGGGCCTGGGCAGCGTCATGCTGATGCTGGGCATTCTGGCTGTTTCAAGGTTTGTTTCATAACCCATCTTGCCGGCGTACCATCAATTTCAGAGCACGCCGGCTGGCAAACAGGTTACTGTGACCGGCGGTTCAGCGAGATGCCGTAGGCCGGGCTGCGGATGGCGAGGATCGGATCGTCCGTTGCCTCGATGCCGCTGGGCAGGTTGTTCGGATCGAAGACCAGGCCGGTGCAATCGTTCTGCGTACCTTTTTCGATGATCTGGTCGATCACCAGCTTGCCGGCAGCGACCCTGCGGCGGGTATCAGGCCAGACGGCAGTTGGATCGTCGATCGCGTCACCGGCTTCTGCAATTTGCAGAAAGACGTCCCATTGCGCTGCGGTGCCGGTGAGGCGTCCGCGCAGGTCCGCCTCGAGGAAGCTGTCCGGAAAACTCTCCTCCTCCTGTTTCGTCAGGCCCTGGAAACCACCGGCAGGCTCGAAAATCCAGCGTGCGGCACGCTGCTTGTTTGCTGTGCCGTCAAACAGGAAAGCATGGGTCGAGAAGTAAGGAGTGGTGGCATAGCTCGCCGGCGGCGGCGTTTCCGCCAGGTAGTTCACGTGCGCCATAACATTGGGGTTGGCCTCGTTGAACGCCTTGATCTTCGCCGGGTCTTTCTGGCCTGTAGCGGGGTCTGCCGTGCGGGCTTTCAGGAACTCGACAAACTGGGACGGGGTTGCAGCAAAAAACACCGGCGCTGAAATCATCACCAGATCCAGTTCCTCATCATCTGAAATGTGAAAACGAAGCCCGAGGCCGCGCACGGAGCGGCTCTTGTCGGAGGCTTTCGGATTGCCGCCGCCGATGGAAAACCGCGCCGTCACGTTCGTCCTTGCAGCCTTGAACAACGGGCCTTTCACAAAACCATCTTCCTGTTCGGCGGCGATGAAGTGGCCTGCCGCGCAAAATCCCTTGGCATGTGAGGTGCGCTCCCCGGCGTGACGGCCGAAGACACCGTTCAGGGCATTGATCGTGTCTTCGGCCGTGGTTTCTGTTTCGGCTGATACGGCCTGGCCGGCGGTGAGAAGTGTCATGGCAATTATTCCTGCTGCAAATGGTTTGAATCGAAATTCGGCAACTGACCGAGCCGGCTTCGAGGCGAGCGACCGGGCATTCAGTGATGTCCACATGATGTGTCCTTCCTGGTTGGTGTCACCGGTGGCAATATCACATAAAATCAATAATAACAATTAAAACTGCTATTATTATCTTTTTAATTGAAAACCACGGGAATTCCTGCTAAATATCTGTAGAAACAAGGAAATAGTCGACCCCATGTCCACCAGAGATGATATTCTTTCACTTCTAAGACGCGACGCCATGACGATTCCGGAGCTGTTGGAGCGGCTGAACGTCACCCGCAATGCGGTCATCGTTCCGCTCAAGCAGCTTGAAGCCGATGGCCTCGTGGAAGGCGAAACCCAGCGCGGCAAGGGAGTTGGCAAACCGGCCGTCAGGTACAGTGTCGTGTCCGGCCGCGAAGACATAACATCACAGGCCTATCCGACGTTTGCCGAGCTGACCATGCAGACACTGGCTGAGCAGTTGCCACGGGATCAGGTCAGCCAGCTGATGCGCCAGGTCGGTGAGAAAATGGCCACACATCTGGACGTGAACGGGCAGTCGAGTCTCACCGGACGACTGCAAGCTGCCACTGACTTTCTTGACACTCTCGGGGCTGAGACAGTGGTGGACACACAGCAAGGCAACCCGGTGGTGCGCAGTTTCAGCTGCCCCCTGGGCCGGGCTGTGCGCCAGGAGCCTTGCGTCTGCTCGGTAGTTGCAGCCTTCTTGTCGGATGTCACCGGAACGACGGTGGACGAGCAATGCGATCGCGGTGAAAAACTGTTCTGCAAGTTTGTGGTCAAAGCATAGGCGGCACTGCTGCTGCACCGCCCCCTGCCCGCAGACCTTAAGGCCAGCGTTCCCCGTCACTCATCAGACAAGTGCCTGGCCCAGAGCTTTGCCGTACTGCCGAGCGGCACCAGATGCGAATAGATTTCCCTGCCGATCTCGGTCACTTCGTAGCCGGATGCAACCTTGTGCACGAGCCGTGCCGCCTGCAGTTCCTTGAGACGCTGGTTCAGAACAGCGGGCGATATGGTTTCACACTTGTCCTGCAGGTCACGGAAGGTGGCGGGGCCAATCTCGCTGAGTGTCCACAAGACGCCCATGGCCCAGCGCCTTCCGATCAGGTCGAACAGAGCCATGACCGGCGCCCCGCTGCGCGAGCCCCTGACAGGATGACCGGGTCTGGGTATTTTTACCATCTGCTATACTTTCCATAGCGTTTCGTTTCTGCTATGAAAAATATAGCATCTATTGGTAATCAGGGGAAAGTGGCAGTGAAGAACGACAATTACGAGATCAGGGATGACCGTTTCCGCCGCAGCATAAAGCTGGCTGAACCAATCGAGCGGATATGGACCGGCGGGCGCTGGACGGAGGGCCCGGTCTACTCGCCGGCCTTCAGGTGCCTGTTGTGGAGCGACATTCCAAACGACCGCCGCCTGAGATGGGATGAACTGAGCGGCAGCGTTGGCGACATTCGCAGCGGGCTTGGCTGTTATACAAACGGCAGCACACTGGACCGTGAAGGCCGGGTCATCGCATGCGAACACGGCACGCGCAGCGTCACCCGTGTGGAACATGACGGCTCCGTCACCACGCTTGCCGCCCGCTACCAAGGCAAACGTTTCAACAGCCCCAATGATGTCGTGGTGCGTTCAGACGGAACCATCTGGTTCACCGACCCTGCCTACGGAATAGAATCCGACTATGAGGGGTTTCAGGCCGAGCCCGAACTTGACGGCGAGCATGTCTACCGCCTCGACCCGGCCAGCGGCGATTGCGTGCGCGTAGCCGACGACTTTGCCTGCCCCAACGGCCTTGCCTTCTCGCTGGACGAGCAGACACTCTACATAGCCGATTCCGGAGCGACCCGGTATGCAAGCGGCGAGCATCATATTCGCGTATTCGCCGTGAAAGCCGACGGCAGTCTGTCCGGCGGCGAGGTTTTCGCGGAGTGCGAGCACGGTGTGTTCGACGGTTTCCGCTTTGACAATCAGGGACGCATCTGGACCAGCGCCGGAGACGGTGTGCACTGCTATCACGCGGACGGCACCCTGCTCGGCAAGGTTTTCATACCGGAGAAAGTGTCAAACCTGTGTTTCGGCGGACCCAAGCTGAACCGGCTGTTCGTCACCGCCTCCAGCAGCGTGTATTCGGTGCTGTTGGCAACCACGGGACAGCCAACTTTCTGACACCTGAAAACCAGTTTGCTCCGTCAACGGACATCCTATACGGTTGCTGATCATCTCCGTTGTTCCACCCGGGGACGATGATGACATGAAGCAGCGCACTGCAGGAAAGCATGGCCTGAGATGAGCTATTCACAACACACCGCCTGGTCTGACCCTGGACCGTTTGCCGGCAGCCTGAATGACCTGCCCGCAGATCCGGGTCAGTTGGCGAACTGTCTGGAAAATTTCCTGATCCACCATGCAGCAGCAAGGTCCCTGAATTTCGGCGTTCCCGACTATGCGGAATCCGATCGTAACCTGCGTACGGTTGAGCGGCTGCTTCAAACCGCGATGGACCGTGACAACCGACCGCTTACCGAGCACCGGAAACTGCCGGCATATCTGTATGGCAGTTGCCATGACTTTACATTGATCGCCGCCAGCAAGTTCCGCTCGCAGGGTATCGATGCCCGGCTTCGCGTTGGCTTCGTTGACTATTTCCGCAAAGACAGGTGGGAGGATCACTGGCTGTGCGAGTATCGCAAGGACGGCGAATGGCGGCTTCTGGATGCGCAGCTGGGCATGCGGGCACGGCAAGGCCACGGCATCGAATTTGATATTACAGATGTGCCCAGATCACGGTTCAAGTCCGGATGTGAGCTGTGGCTGGCCATTCGCGGCGGCGAGATCGATCCTGCGACCTGCGGTCTGTTCTACGCAGGTATCAGCGGTCACTGGTTCCCCGCGTCCAATGTCCTGAAGGATGCCGCCACGCTTGCGGCCATAGAACCCCTGCCGTGGGATTACTGGGGCCCGGCGCGTGAGTTCAGCCGTGACCGGGCCGTGAGCGAAGAAGCTCAGGCGCAGCTGGAGCAACTGGCGCGCCGTTTCGTTCCGGCACCGTCGTCGCCCGAAGAAGCAAGTTCGATGCTTGAGGATTTCGACTGGGCAAGACCAACCAGAGAAGTGCTGAGCTTCGCCGACGGCGAACTTCGCGAGCGTCTGCTGCTGTGAACCCGTGGCCGGGCTGGGCGTGTGGCCTCACGACAGGCAGTACAACCTACCCGGCGACCTGCCGCATGAAATTGCGATAGAGCGTCTCCGCACAAGTCAGGAATGCCGGCATTTGTTCATCTGCCGCCGATTGCATTGTGGTCAGCCCGTCGGCTCCAAGTGCGGCCAGAAGCGCGTAGTGATAAGCGGGAACCTCGCCCCAGTTTGCCACCGTGTCAGGTTCGATCTCCGCGTGATACTGCATTGACCAGGCGTGCTTGCCGACCCGCATGGCCTGCACCTTGCAAATGTCGGAACTGGCCAGAATGGTTGCGCCTTCAGGCGCCTGTGCAACATTGACGGAATGCCACTGCAGAAACTTCTGGCAATGAGGCAAGCCTTCAAACAACGGATCCGATTGTCCCGCTTCAGTCAGTTCGACATCAAGAATGCCGATCTCGGGCGGACGCTGCGGCCCGCATGTGCCCCCAAGCGCATCGGCAAGCAGCTGATGTCCGAGGCAAAGGCCCAGAAACGGCCGGTCAAGGTCACGCACCCATTGCCGGATCGCCGCCTTTTCGGGCACCAACCAGGGATGTTCATCCACGTCCCAGACATCCATCGGCCCGCCCATGACCCACAAAGCGTCATAGTCTTCAAGTGGCGGGATCGGCTCGCCGGCATGAAGATTGACCGCATCCCATTCCAGCTGGTCATCCGCCAGAAAGCGCCGCAGCGAGCCGGGATGTTCGCAGTCGATATGTTGAAAGACCAAAAGGCGCATGAAACTCTCCTGTTCGCGACCGCATCGGCCGGCCATTGTAGAGCGCTTTACCCGACGCCCCTATGCCCAGTTGGAGGTGAAGTTGCATGTCCACCCGGCTAATGACCTGCACCTACCGGCATCAGATAAGGATCAGGCGCGTTCGTCCTTCGGCGATGCCATGACGATATAGGAAGTTATGCTGCTCACCTGCGGTACCGTGCCAAGTACCTCGGTGTGGAAGTGCTTGTAGGCAGCCAGATCGGCGACTTCGATGCGCAGCATGTACTCGACGGTTCCCGAAATGCTATGGCATTCACGCACTTGCGGCGCATTTGCCATGACCCTTTCAAATTCCACCTGGTCAGCCTTCAAATGCCGCGACAGGCCAACGGCAACCATCACTACAAAACCACTACCCAGGACTTCCCGGTCAAGAACCGCGCGATAGCCGAGAATAGTGCCGTTTCGCTCCAGTTCCTGTACACGCCTCAAGCAGGCGGATGTGGACAATCCCACCTTGCGCGCGAGCTCAATGTTTGTGAGCCGGCCATCACGCTCCAGCTCCTGCAATATTGTCCGGTCTATTTCATCCAATCTACCCATATATTGCACAAATACCCAATAAACGCATCAATACGCAAGCACATCGCACGCAAGCTCTCATATGATTGCGCAATGATGACACTTGATCTCACAATCGCCCTTGCAGGATTTGCCTTTGTTTCGCAGATGTCGCCGGGACCCAACAATTTCATGCTGATGGCGTCCGGCATGAACTATGGCTGGCTGCGCACGCTGCCGCACATGCTGGGCATAGGCATCGGCTTTCCCGCCATGGTGGTTCTGGTCGGCCTTGGTGTCATGCAGGTGTTTGACGCCGTGCCGCACAGCTTCAGTGTCTTGCGGATTCTGAGCGTGACCTACCTTGTTTACCTGGCGTGGAAGATCGCCACGGCGCAGCCAGTGGACACTGACGCCACCAGAGAAGGCACCCGGCCGCTTTCCTTCGTTCAGGCTGCTGCGTTTCAATGGGTGAACCCCAAGACCTGGGCGATGGCGGTTACCGCCATAACCGCCTACTCACCACAGGAACGCCCTCTGGGCAGTGTTTTTTTCATCGCGCTGGTGTTTGCCGTCATCGGCACCGTGACCATCAACTCATGGACCGTGCTCGGGCAGCAATTGCGGCACCTGCTTCGAACGCCTGCAGCCTATCGCAGCTTCAACATCTGTTGCGCGCTGGTGCTGGTGATGTCGGTCTATCCGATGCTGGTCCGGGGGTTTGAGTAAGCAAAGGCCGTCAGAGCGCGTTCTCCGTGCCCCATGCATGCAGGGCCTGCAGCACCGGTTTCAGTTTCTGGCCCTTGCCGGTCAACCGGTATTCGACCTTTGGCGGCACCACGGCGTAGACTTTCCGGCTGACCAGCCCGTCAGCCTCCAGTTCCCGCAACTGTTTTGTCAGGCTGCGCTGGGTGACAGTCCCGAGCCTGCGCTTGAGTTCGCTGAAACGCAGGGTCTGGTCGATCAGATGGTACAGGACCAGGCCCTTCCACTTGCCACTGATCTGCTCCAGTGCGGCTTCGACAGGACAGCCGTTGCTGCAGTCATAGCGATCAAATCTCATCGGTGTCTTCATCTGGGTATCTCTACAGTATACAATTTGTACCTATAGGCAAAAATTGTGCGTACTTGCCAGTAACGTCAGCAAGAAGATACACACTTGCAACCCAACATCAAGCACAGGAAACCGCCACCATGTCACTCACCATTCTTGCACAGATCACGGCTGTACCCGGCAAGGAAGCGCTGGTCCGCAGCGAACTGGAAAAGCTCGTGGACATCACCCGTTCGGAGGACGGCTGCGAGCAGTATGACCTGCACCAGGACAATGAAAACCCGGGCCTGTTCGTGTTCTATGAAAACTGGCAAAACCGCGACCTGTGGCAACAGCACATGAACGCTCCCCATCTGGCGGCCTACATGGCTGCAACCGAGGGTGCAGTTGCCAATTTCGTGCTGAACGAATTGACAAAAGTCGCCTAGGCACAGATGCGTGGAGGGGTGACGGGTCGCCCCTGGCGCACAGATCGGCGTCAGGACCAGCTAACCGTACATAAATGAAAGAGCCGCCGCGGTGACTACACCGCTCGACATGGCGAAGAGGGGATTTTTCAGGACGAGCATGGTGACGCCGGCCGCAAGAACGGCCGCACTCACCCGCACACTCCCGCGCGCGCATTCCGAGACAACAATTGCAACCAGCACAGATGAGGCCATTGATTTGAGGACAGTTTCCAGGCGCGGTGTCATCTCGAACAGGCTCATGAATTCCGAACCGGCAATGCGGGTTGCGTAAACCACCAGCCCCATCAGGACGATGACGAGAAATCCCGTGATGCTAGCGTCCATGGATAAACCCGCCGATGACTCCGCCCGCCACTGCCGCGCCGACTATGTTCCATCCGGGCGGCAGGACATGCAAACCAAGGATTGCTGTGAGAGCTGCCGCAACCGCCGGCAACCAGGTGCGTGCACCCTGCCATTCGCTCAACCAGTCTGCCAGCAGCAGCGCGGCAAAGTATGACGGCATCAAAACGTCGATACCAAAGCGGTGCAGGTCACCGAAACTGCTGCCAACCACCGCACCGGCAGCCGTGCCGATGATCCACGCAGCCCACAATACGAGCCCGCCGCCGAGCAACCTGCCAATATCGCGCTCGTGGTTTTTGAACGCGGTGAGGCTGTCTGCAAAATTCGGATCGCTCAGCACCGCGAGGGCCGCAAGCCTCTGCGGCCGGCTGAGCCTGTTGATCCAGGGTGACAGGGAGGCGCCCAGCAAAACGAACCGCGCGCTCACCGCCAGCACCACCAGCAACAGCGAAATGATGGACGCCGACGTCCACAACTCCAGCGATGCGAACTGTGCTGCACCGGAAAACACAAAGACGCTCATGGTAACAACATGGGTGGCCGGCATGCCTGCGTCGATTGCCGCCACTCCGAACGCCATCCCGTATGGAATTATGAACAGGGCCAGTGCAAACATTGTCCGCATGCCGCGGCGAACGCCCGCAGCCGATATCACAACCTCACCCGTCACCTGCATTGTGAAAATCCATTCTAACCATTACAATAGTTAGAATAGAGATAATGAGTTGCGAGTCAACCATAACAACGGTTAGAATCTGAACATGAGTTATCAAACCCACCCGATACGCCTCATAGGCGGCCGCACCTGCCTTGACTTCCTGAACACTGCTGACTGGACACCCGGCGGCGACATTGTGGAAGAACGACTTGCATGTGCTGATGATCTGGTTGTCTGGTGCGACGCGGTCGGTCTGCGGGACCTCGTCATGCCTGGCAATGAGCGTTTGCAGAAGGATGTGCTGGAGTTTCGCAACACGCTACGCAGTATAGTCGTCGCGCTGGTTCGCGGCAACGAACCTGCCATGCCGGATATAGAAGATTTCAACAGGACCGTAACCCGGACCGAAACCTACCAGCTGATGAAGCCTGCGCGCGATGGATTGGCATTCGGTCCGCAAACCAGCTTCACCAAGGCGATCAGCCTGCTTGCCGTTTCCCTGCTCAGCGACACTCATGAGATCGGGCGGGTCAAAATGTGTCCGTCGGACAATTGCGGCTGGCTGTTCCTTGATGAAAGCAAGAACCGGCGCCGGCAGTGGTGTGCCATGGACCTGTGCGGCAACCGGGCCAAGGCGCGCCGGCACTACCAGCGGCACGGTGTCACCCAATGAACCTGCGTCAGGTAACGCCCTGATCGGGTGAAACCGCCGCAACCTCCCGGACCGACTGCAGCCATCTGGCACAGGCGCCGCGCCTGCCTGATTGAGGTGCGGTGAGAAACCAGGACTTCCGCAGATCCCAGCTTGCGGTCCAGATTGTGCGCAGGCGGCCTTCGGATTCCGGAAAGCCCGCAGCGGAACAGACAGTCATTTCGCTGAAATGGATATGCCCGCTGCGAAGGCAGAAACCGCACCGCATCTGGTCAAAGCCCGCCGCCGCTGTTCGGCCAGTTCGACAATTTGCCGATACTGCAATGCGCTGAACCAAATTGCCTGTTTCACCATGCAGCACCATTGTCTTGGCGGTCATGGCCTGAGGTCATGCAGCTACGGCTTCGCGCAGCGTACCGAAATGCCGGTCCCAGCCTGCATCAATGGCGGTCAGCAGGCCAAGTGCGTCATCGCCTGCCACATCAAAGCCTTCGTGGCGCAATGACAGTCTGGTGCCGCCATGCATCTCGTCGAGCTGCCAGGTGACGGTTGTCATGTGCCCGCCCAACGGCTTGATGGTGAAAGTGTATTTCAGCCTTGAGGGCGGTTCCATTTCCAGGACAGACCCCCAGCAGATTTTCTCTGTCCCGCCGTCATCGGTCTTACCGAGCAGGGCAAACTCCGCGCCCTCGGCAAGATCAGCGTCCGCCGGGTGAAACCAGATGGCGAGCTTGTCCTTTTCCGTCAGAAATCCCCACACGGTTTCGCGTGATGCAGTGAACATGACGGTTTTTACAATGGTCGAGTTGGTCATTTACTGTTTCCTTCCGCGGCTTCGACCGCTGTCTGTAGTTTGGTGAGTTTGTCGTCCCAGAAACTGCTGAAGTAATCGAGCCAGCCGGAAACCTCCTTCAGGGCAATAGGTTCCAGGCGGTTGATGCGTTCACGGCCTCTTGCATGAACGGAAATCAGGTTGCCCTGCTCCAGTATGGTGAGATGTTTTTTGACGGCGGCCCGGGTCATGGGAAAATGCTCAGCCATGTCACCGATGGTCATCTCGCCATCGCGCAGACGAGCGAGCATTTCGCGCCTGCTCGGATCGGCCAGTGCCCGGAAGGTGCCCTGCAGGTCTGACGGCTCGGTCTGTATCATGAAACTCTCCATTACAATACCTTTTGGTATCATGTTTATATGATACCGTTTGGTATTACGTCAAGGAGATTCGAAAATACCTAAACTTCGGCCACCGGAGGTCCGTCTGACAGGCCGAGCAGGTCTTCCAGTACCGGACCTATGTCGACGTTCTCCGCCCCGCCCCAGTCGGGTTGATAGGACGGCTTTCGGACCGGAAACACGGTCGTGGTCCCGTCGCTTGACCAGACGCCGTCGAAGAACAGGTCCCGTTCCTTGCGCCGGCGCGGGATGATTGCAGGCGGCCTGGACCAGTTCATGAATGTCGTACGGGCAGCCGCAATGTCACCTGCCTTCCAGCGCTTTACCCAGGTCGCGCGGCGAATGCCGCCGGTGTTGTAATGAAACGACAGGGCTGCGCCGAACTGTTCTTCGGTAAGAGCAGAGCCGTCAAACGTTTCCGCAACCGCCGGCACATAGGTTTTGCGCAGCACCCATTCGAACACTTCAAGGCAGCGCCTGATGGTTTGCGGGTTGTCCTTGTATCTGGGAAAAACCGTGTGACCGGATGAATTGGTGATCCCCACACTCCAGGTCCAGACACCGACGCTGTCCAGATAGGCTTCGCGCACAATCGCTTCGTGGGAAACAATCTCCTGCGCAACTCTGACTGTGACTTGGCTGCTCACTCGTTATCATCCGGGGTGACGCCTGCACGGCGATTTTCCCGGACACACTGATCTCATTTGGTGATGAAGATTGGGCTGCACGATGGTCGTTTGATTGAGAAAGTGTGACGCCGACACCGGCCGCAAAGCAACCGGCGCCATCACCGAAATGGGGCGCCGGTTCAGTATTGGGGGGCAATCTGCTCACGCCGCCTGGACCGCATGATGGGAAGGGCTGCGCAGCAGGTGGGCCAATGCCGGCAGAAGTTTTTCCGGATCGATGAGATCGTCGCGGGACAAAAGCCTGGTGCCGGTGACGGCTTCCGCTTCCCGCACGGCCAGGGGCGAGCGGGTCACCATTCCGGAAACCGCAAACGGGGCCAGGCCATGCTTTTGCATGATGGACACACCGCCCACGGCACCCAGTGCATCCGGCGCCGCAAACAGGACGGTATCGAAGCGGTCCTTGATGCGGCTGTCCTTCATGATTTCGGCGGTCTCAGCCTGGAATACACCGTCGGCAATCTCGACAACCACGATTTCGGCACCGCGCGCCGCAGCGCCGCCAACGAGGGCGTCAAAACCGTCCTCGATACGTTCCAGCGGCACCTTGTAGGTGGACGCCATGCCGGCATCTGTAAAGTCGGTTACCGGCACACCTGCATCGAGAAAGGCATTGAAATCGCCGAACGCACCGGTGCCGGTCGCCTTGACGCCCTCAACGGCATATCCGGCCCGGCTGAGGCCATGGGCGAGGCTGACCGCGGCGGTTGTCTTGCCGGCGTTCATCGATGCGCCAAACACTCCGATTACAGTTACCTGGGACGGGATTGATGCACCGGGAACGGCATAAGACGCGATGTTGATCACCTTGCCGTGCTTGTCGGTGAGCAGGCCCAGCGGGCGCAATCTGGTCGGTGTGGCCATCTTGTCATGGGCGGCTTCCATGCGCCCGGCAATGCCGCCGCCTGCCAGCATGTCGCAACCGTCATAGTCTATCTCGGCAAAACCCTCGAACTGATCCGGCGCGTAACGGTCGCCACATACGACCACCAGCAGATCACCTTTGTAGCTCACCGAGTAACGGCCCTCCGCCAGTTGCAGTTTCTTGTGCTGTCCGATGGATTCCACTTCCACAAGCACCAGGTCGCCAGCCCTGGCATTGTACAGGTCGCCACCATACCCGACTGCGTCGCGGCGGTTCACCCGCCGGGCGGTAAAGGCCCATTTTGCACTGGCTGGCACAACCTTCTGGTTGAAGATGATCTGTTTCATGTCGGTTCCTCTGCTTTCGTGTTTACCGCTGTTGGAGGCTGCCTGCGCAGACCCGACAACGAATGATTTCTTGCCGTCACGAGCAGAGAATGCACACCGGATTTTCGATGCGCAATCGGCTTAACTTGTTGTTATTTCTGATTTAACCAGCGGTTCAGCTGCCTGTTATATTGGCTTCATAACCGGTTAATTTGCCATTCATCACAAGGAACGAATGCCGCCGCAATTGTTGCTGGAAAAAAAGAAACTGGGTCGCTAAACCGCACCGAAACGGTAGCCGCGGCCACGGACTGTGTTGATCAGCTTGGTGTCGGCGCCGTCGTCAATCTTGGCGCGCAGCCGCCTTATGTAGACATCCACGACATTGGTCAGCGGGTCCTGGGATACGCCCCAGACGTTCTGCAGTATCCTTGCGCGACTCAGGACCTTGCCGGTCTCCACCATCATGAATTCCAGCAAGGCGTATTCCAGCGATGTCAGTTCAATAGTCCTGCCGTCACGCTTGACGATGAGCGCATCCCGGTCAAACGACAGGTCTTCGGCCTGCATCACGCCCTTGGCCTGTTTCATCTCGCCGGCGTCTGCCCGCCGGTCGAGGCTTTCAAGCCGGGCCAGCAGCTCATCGAAGGCAAACGGTTTTGTCATGTAGTCATCGGCGCCGAGCCTGAGGCCGCGGACAATGTCGTCGGTACTGTCCAGCGCAGTGAGCATCAGGATAGGAGTGTGATTGTTGTCCAGGCGCAACGACCGGCACACTTCACGCCCGTCAAGAGCAGGCAGCATGACATCCAGGATGATCGCATCCCATGCTCCCTTGCTGGCCGCATCGAAGCCGGACTTTCCATCATTCTGGATATCAACCGTATGACCTTCGGCCTTCAGTCCGCGACCGAGAAACTCCACGATGCGGATATCATCTTCAATAAGCAGCAACCTCAATTCACTGTCTCCATTTCAGCATGTGCTTCAGGCGCTGGCTCATCGGGAAGATCTTCAACGACAGGAAGAGCGATCCGAACCGCCGTGCCGCCGGAAAAAGCTGTATCAATCCAGATGCGCCCGCCGTGGGCATTGGTTATCGAGCGTGCGATGGGCAGCCCCAGGCCGGTACTCTTGTGCTGTTTAGGCCCTGCTTCCACGCCGCCGCGGTAAAATCTCTCAAACGCATGACTTGCGTCTTCATCGGAAATCCCCGGCCCGTTGTCCTCAACGCTCAGCCACCATTCGTCGTCATGCCGGGCCAGCAATATCTCGATGCTGACACCCGTCGGCGAGTGTTCAATCGCGTTCAACATCAAGATCAGCATCAGCTGACACAATCGCTGGGCGTCACCTTCCACCGGCACGGTTTCATCGCCCAGGTCCATTGCCAGGCGGCACTGGTCCTGTTCGAATTTCGAATGCAGTTGTTCAGCCGCGTCGGTAACCGGGCCGCGCAGGTCAATAACACTGTGGCGCATGTCCACCACGCCAGCCTGTTCGCGGGCAATCAGGAAGATGTCATTGACGAACCGGGTCAGCTGGTCGGATATGGCTATGATCCGGCTCAGCGCAGAGTGGTAGGTCTCGCGCTGTTTCTGGCGTGCCCTGAGGGCGACTTCCGCCTCGCCGCGCACCGCGGTGATCGGGGTGCGCAGTTCATGGCCGATGTCGGCAAAGAACTGCCGCCTGGTTTCATCGCGGCGCGTGAGCTCGTCATTGGCGACCTGTAATTCATCGGTTCGCTCCATGACCCGCTGTTCGAGCTGGTCCCGAGCCTCTTCCAGGGCTGTGCGCTGGGTCTGCAACTGGCCGGCCATGGCATTGAACCGCCCTGAAAGCTTGGCGAATTCGTCCCGCCCGGTAATGGGAATAATATGATTCAGCTTGCCGGAAGCAAACAGCTCGGCGCCATTTTCCAGATTGCGCAGACTGTTGGACATTCTCAGCGCAAGGGCATACATCGCCCATCCCGCCACCAGGACACCGATCAGCGATGCCAGGATCGCCGCCCAGTAGGCGACGGTGTTGTAGTATTCGATTTCCCTGAGAGCATCGTCCAGTTCCGAACGCTCATCCTCCACCGCATCATTGATAATGCCGGTGACAACACCGTCCAGCCTGGTTTTCAGGCTCTTGTCGAGGAACTCCCGGGCCTCGTTCACCCTGTCGTTTTTCAGCAGCAATTCCGTCTGGCGAACATCGGCAAAAGCACTTTCGAGCTCCTTGGCCAGATCCCGGGCACGCTGCAGGTCTTCATCAACCTCGCCAGCGCGCAAGCCTACTTCATTTTCGTCGGTTGCCGTTTCGGTGATGTCCGCAACGATTTTGGTAATCCGCGCCTGGGCTTCACTCAGGTCGAATGTCAAGGTGCCACCCTCGTTGAGCAGGTCGCGGCGCACACGCTTGAACGTGCCCAGCACCTCGCTGGACAAGCTCAGATAGCCTGTCAATTCCTCGTAAGCGAGGCTGGTGCGCTTCTGATTGTAGGTCGCGCTGTAGGTGTTCCAGAGCAGCAATACCGAGCAGGCGACGACGACCGCCGCAAGAGTACTGACGCTCATGACGAGTTTGGTTCTGATCTGCATGTAGTCAAGAATAGGCATTCCGGCACGGCAAGAACAGATGCGTCACATTAACGCCAGATTAATTTGGCGTCCGCGGCCGGCTCGCGGAAATGCGCCGGATATGCATAATCACCAGCCTTGAGCATGGATAAAACCAAAACATCTGCAGTGAGCGGTCATGCCGGCAGGCGGGTGATCGTAGCAGCGGGCCTGCTGTGCCTCGTGCTGGGTTCTGTGCATGCGTTTTCGGTGTTTCTTGCGCCGCTTGAAACGGCCTATTCGGTTTCACGGGCGAGCGCCAGCCTGATTTACTCTATCGCTCTGATCACATTGACGATTTCGGTCCTGGTCGGCCCGAGATACTTCCATCACCTGTCCGCCGGTTCCATCCTGCTTGCCTCCGGGTTGGTGGCCGCCGCCGGAACACTGATTACAGCCTTTGCGCCCGGTATCATCGCCGTCGTGTTTGGCTACAGCGTACTGTTCGGGGCGGCCAACGGCGTCGGGTACGGCTTTGGCCTGCAGATCGCGGCAAAGGCCAATCAGGGCCGCGAAGGCATGGCCATGGGCATTGTGACGGCGTGCTATGCCACCGGCGCGATGATTGCACCTGCCGGGTTTCAGTGGGCATTGTCCCATGGAGGGATGCAGACCGCCATGCTGGGCCTGTGCATCGCCCTGATCGCTGTATCGGTTTGCGGTGCCATGATAATCAGCAGCACGGAGGCGCGGCTGGATGCACCGGCACAACAGGCTGCACGCGGCCAGATCAGGTCGAGCGAGGTAGCGTTGCTGTGGACCGGCTTCGGCGCCAGCGTTTTCTCCGGCCTGATGGTCATCGGCCATGCCGCCGAAATCGCCAGAGCAGATCAGCTTGCCCACCTGATCTGGATGGCACCGGCCCTGATCGCAGGGTTCAACCTGGCAGGCAGCCTGTCGGGCGGGTACCTGGCCGACGCCGTGTCGCCAAAACGGCTGCTGGCGGGCCTGGCAGTGTTCCTGTCCGGCGTTCTTGCGCTGCTGGCCGTCAGTGAGCCCGGCCTGCCGGTTCTGGCCGGTCTGGCCTGCGTCGGGTTTTGCTATGGCGCCATCATTTCCATCTATCCGGCCATCATTGCCAAACGCTACGGTATGGCCAACAGCCCGCGCATTTACGGCCGAGTGTTTACCGCCTGGGGGGCAGCAGGTCTTGCCGGCCCGTGGCTGGCAGGCGCCCTGTTTGATGCAACGGGCGGCTATGTGATTGCCCTCGCCACCGCCGCCGGGCTGAGCCTTGTCTCCGCCGCGGCGGTGACGGTGCTGTTTCGATAGCACGTGCACGGTTTTAGGCATTTAATCTGTTTGAGACTGCACTATCGTATGTGCAGTCAGGAGCCGAAGTAAGGCTCTGTCCTCCATCGAGTTCATCGCGCGAGATCGCTATTGGTACGCGCAAGGTGTTCAATTTAGGATTTTGCGGCCCGAAATCGGTAAGCCGCTGATCTTGCTGCACACGCAAAGAGGCAGAGGTTACCTCAAGCGTGGAGAAATCGGCTCAGAACTTCGTGGTTCTTCTTTCAAAACAAAATGACGTATGGTAAAGTTTGATGAAATCGTCCATACTTGATGTGTTGTTTTCATGAGCGTTGGAAAGTTTGTGCGGGAAGCTTAACGATGCAATTTACCAAGACGGCGGTTAAGCACCGCATGAATCAGAAACGCTCTACCTGGATGACGGAATGTACCCGTGACCCTTCCAAAAAGGCCTGCTCATGAAGGTTTCCATCTCCATCCTGATCGCATTTCTTACGGTAACGGTGTTGCCCGGCCTTCGTACGGCTTCTGCTCAGCAAACAGATCTATCCACAGACCATTCGACGCTTGAAGGCATGTCAGCGCCCGAACTGCGAGGTTATGTCAAAGGGCTCTCTGCAGGCGGCCTGATAGCGAACCAACAACTATTGTCACCCGGAAATCAAGCGCCCATTGAGGTTCCAGTTCCTGATGTCCCGGTTCCACTTCCAATTCCAATTCCGTTGGTACCATTACCCTCGAAACCATGCAAAAAGCCGACTTTTTGCGACCTTGTGCCAACCGCACCGAGTTGTAATTGTGAGGTCAGATGAAAATTACAAGATTGTTTTTCGGCACATTGTTTTTCGCACTGTACGCCTGGATGTCAGTGGTACCGCTGGCAGCACAAGAGACGACCGAAACTTCGCAGATCGAACGCTTGCGCGCCGCCGTAATCGAACGGGACACAAGAGTTGTGGAACTGGAAAAACAATTGGCGGGCTTGCAACAGCAATCACTCGGCGACGAAGCGAATGCCAAGATAAAAGCGGAAAAGCTAAAGACCACACTAGCCTACGAGCAGTCACTGCAGGCCTATTATGTGTCAAACAGAAAGTTGCGGGAACAACAGCAGGCCGGATTTGCATGGCAACGAAAAGCGGCAGATTGGATTCTTGTCTTGGTTGTCATCATCACTCTGTCAGGTATCGTTTTCTCGGGATTTGAATTGTACACGGCAATTCGGACACCAATTTCATCCCTTCAAGCACCAGCGACGGCCAACAACCAACCGATTACACAGCAGGCGGTTACCACGATTGATATTTCGGCAACTAGCCTGAAAATTACGTCTGCAGTCATCGGTTTAATTGTACTGGGTTTTTCGATGGCCTTTCTTTATCTGTTTCTTGACAAGGTTTACGGGATTGAACTCATTGACTTGTCTGGATCTAGGCAGGCGGTTGCAATGCAGGGTTCAGCAAAATAATTTCCAAGCCAAGCGCGAACAGAGAAATCCAGAATCAATTTGCCGCAGCACAGACTGGGTGCAAACAAATCTGGTCCACTCCCACCACGCGAAAGCCTCGCGGAACAGCTTTGCATAGACTATCGCCCAAACACTCAGAACTCATAATAGTGTACCGCAGTCAAAGCCGTTCAAAGAATGCTGGGGAACCAAGAATTGCAAATCTTGAATATAATCGTCAAAACGCTATCCAGTCGAACAAGGTAAAATAACCAAAGGCATGGATCATGAGACGTACTTTCGCTGCTTCGGTAATATTGCTGGCTTCTGCCCAACCCGGCCTTGCCGACGCTTGCAAAGAGAAATTCACGCAGCTGCTGATCAAGGGCAATGACGGACAGCCCGCCATCATCCACATCACGTCGGAACCGAAGGGCGGCAAGGTCTCAAAGAACGATTTCTTTTTCAGAACCACCGGACACTGGATGACCGTGATGACCGATCCGGCAAACCAGCCCATCTCCCTGGCCTTCAACAACAAGCTGTTCACGTCTTCCGACGAAGGAAAGTCCTGGAAGAAAGTCAGAGACATGGACAGCGAGAAAAACCGGCTCGACAACCTCAAGAACCAGGAAGCCAATGCAAAAACCGTCAAAAAGGCTACCTGCGACGAGGAAATGCTCGACGATGTCATGCACGACACGGTCGAAGCCGACTTCGATACCGTCGGGCAGTACAAATCATCCAACCACTACAAATACTGGGTAAACCGGAAAACCGGATGGATAAGCAAGGTCACTTACGAATCCAAAAGCAGCGGGTATGAAAGCTTTACGACCCAATTGCTGAAAAAAGCACCGGACCTGAAACTGCCCATGCCAGATTAGACACGTCCAGTCACCCGGTTTCGCGAAATGCTTGTATGTAGCCCTCAAAACGGCGAATAATCGGCCCCGGTCATCCGCAACCCAGGCAGGAGATCATGTTCCGGATCAGGGATAGCAATCGAAAGCAGAACGCCGGGTCGACAGGCCTTGCGGCCGGGGCCGGGGTTTTCCTGCTGTCCGTGCTGGCGTCCGGTCCTGGGCTCGCAGACGCTCCATTCGAATTCAAACACCCCGTCGCCAACCAGGCCTACAGCACTCTGCCGATCCCGTTGCGGATCATCCGGAAACCGGGAACGGCGGTTCCGGTGACCGAAGCCATCGATGTGCATTTTGAAATCCGGCAGTGGCCGCACCCGTATGGCTTTGTGGGCGCGATGAGAAACGCCATCCTGCCCGGCAAAACCGATTATGAAACGAGTGTGGTGTATTTCTGGACACCTGCGCCAGGCACCTACTCGATCCGGGCCCGCGCCGACGGGTTTGAGGACGACCCGGTCGAGATCAGCTTTACCACCACATTCACACTGGACCGCCCGCTGTACCGGGTCATTAAACCGGAAAGCACAGTTTACCAGGGCGGCAAGGTTGCGCTGGTCGTCGACTGGGATCCGTTCTGGGCAACTGTCCCGGACCAGCCGTACGGCACACTGTATGCCGAGGTTGAAAGCTGGGACGAAGACACCAAGGCCTGGGCCCCGGAATGGAAATCGGGGAACCTGGCCGGATTTCAATTGCCGATCGTCCTGCCGCAACAGTTTTCGATTGATATCCAGGCACCCGTCAAACCGACGGCGAAACGTGTCCGGGTGCGCCCATCTTTCAGCCGCAAAGCCTATACCCTGCCGACCGGATGGCGCTATTTCTGCCAAACGCCACAAGGCAAGGTTACCGGCGGGCCGGAACAATCAGGCGCGTCACCCGAACCTGGCCCGGAGCGTAAGCCATGCATCGGCGTCAGTGTGGAATCCGGGCCGCCGGCAGGTTTGAAAAACTAGGCACGCCCGATACGAAAAAGGGTCGGCATTTTGCCGTTATTGAAGTGGAAACAACTGGTGATCCCGGCAGGATTCGAACCTGCGACCATCAGCTTAGAAGGCTGGAACAATTTGTAATTTCTCCAATAAAATCAACCTACCATTTGGGAACAGCCGATGCGGAATAAGGAAAGACACATCCTGTTTTGGGAACTACCGCTGCAAATTACAGTTCAGAAAGTTTCTGCAACTCTCGTTCTACCGCTCGTTCGAAACGTCGTATCTGTTTTACAATTTTCTCATCTTTTCCAAATACGACTGCACTTCTGCGCCCATAAGAGGAAAAATTTCGAAATTGAAGACCTGTAAAGCGGCGACGCAGTTTTTTGGTCCAGACTTTATTAGCGCGGCCTGCTGCAATCTCCACTTTTGCAACCTCACGCGTACGTTTGAACGCTCTTCGCATTTTTCGGAATTGTCGAGAAATTGAACTTTGTCTAATTGTTGCGCCGTTCTCGCTCAAGTTGAAACCGAGGTATTGCGCACCCTGTCCAGTCGGCAGTTTCGCTTTTGACAGATCAAACTCTGTTCGCTCAATCTTGTCTGGATTGAGGTCCAGTTTCTCGGCCTTCATCAGATCAACAATTTGGGTTTCGATAGAAGGGGCATCCTCGGGCCTACAGATGACCAAGATGTCATCTGAATAGCGTCGATATAGCGCTTCCAATTTGCTACAATAATCATTTGCAGCCTTATCAAAATCAAGCATGTAAAGGTTTGAAAGAACTGCACTGATCGGAGTACCTTGAGGAATGCCTTTGCCTGGCGTCGGGTTTGGGTGAAACGGTATTTTTTCAGATTTCAATTCTGACACCGATGCTATCACCCGTTGATCTCTCTTTTTCAAACGCGCACCAAAAACCGGGTGAGCTTTAAGCTGTTCCAGTGCGACAAATCGATATTTGGTGACATACCGGTAAATTTTATACCAGTCGGACGAGAGTTCCGATACTTCAAGTAATTGTTTGATGCGTGACTTCAGCAACTTGTGGTCCAGGTTGTCAAAAAACCCCGAAACATCAAATGCTAGAATCACAACAGGAGAATGAAGCTGGGCGAAGGCCATACTCTCTGCAGCGAAATTGTAATTCGCTTTCCCGAGAGAACGGTAGGCAATTACATTTTCCGACAGACCATATGCCTCATAACGTGCCTCCAATTTTTCGGCCAGGATTTCCGCGTAGTAAGTAAGAATGCACGCATCTCTGTGAGATGCGTACTTTATGGGCCGATCTTTAGTTACTATGATCGGCTTCTTAGCCTTGCCACTAGATTTGTAGCGCTTTTCTTGTTTCAGATAGTGAATCAGTGGGCAAAATGAATGCGAAGCAACGTGCTCCGGTTGCATTGCCTTGATGGCAAACGATTGCCCAACAGGAACGTCGAAATGTCGATAGCCACGCTTTTTGAACCAGGATGTCGAGCCCAATAATCAATACCCCGCAGAGTTCGGAGAATTAGCCCTTGACCCTGAGCCCCGGCCTAGACCGGACATTCTCCGAACGCACGCCATAATCTGCTAGTTTATTGTCCTAAAACTCTACACCGAACAATTCGCCAACACGGGTCTCTAAACGCGATATGGTACATTGAAATCGAAGAGGTACGAGCTATGCTCATTGTCTTAATTCAACTAATCTCAGTGATCTTAATGCCGGTAGGCATTGTTCATACTGATAACACAATTGAACTTGACTGCATCAACGATCCAACCAGCCGGCCAATTCCGGTGGCATATTGGTAAATGGTCGCAATAGACAGCTATTTCAAGAGTATTTGTTTGAATATATTTGATACAGTTATTCAATGACATTTGATATTGCAGGCAACATCAACTAGAGAACCGATTCCTCAGCCGTTTTGTCGAGGTATGAGCCTTAAGCATCGGATTTCCGTCGTCTAACTGCGCCTTATTGTGTGGATTCCAGCGCCTCGAAATTGACGGTTATTGATTTTTGGGAACTTCTTGGGAAAAGTTCCCAAAACAAAACAAGGCGAAAAACAGCTAAGTTATTGAAACAACTGGTGATCCCGGCAGGATTCGAACCTGCGACCATCAGCTTAGAAGGCTGGTGCTCTATCCAGCTGAGCTACGGGACCGTTGTTCAGCAGTTGTCGGCATTCTGTTTGCCGCAAGTGTGCGCGTCTCGCAAGTGTTAGATGTTTGTCAGACTAGTGCGTCCAGTTATCCGTCCGGCCCCAGCGGAAATTGTCGGCGTAGGACTTGGACTTGGCAGACGGTTTCTTCGGCTCGATGACCTGGTAGGCGTGGCCTTTGCGCCTGGCGTAGTTTTCCGCCTCCTCGCGCGTGGCGAAGGTCAGCTTCAACTGCTGCTTCATGTCACCGGATGAGGTCCAGCCCATCAGCGGGTCGGTTTCGCGCGGCGCTTCTGCCTCGAATTCCAGCACCCAGTTTTTCGTCTTGGCCTTGCCGGACTGCATGGCATTGCGGGTAGGCTGGTAAATGCGTGCAGGCATGATGTCGCCTCAAGTGTTGCCGGTTGGCTTCAAACTCGTTTCAGGGCCGACCGGTGGTCGGAGCGGAGAGATTCGAACTCCCGACCCTCTGGTCCCAAACCAGATGCGCTACCAGGCTGCGCTACGCTCCGAATGCCGTTGCCGGACTAATCATCCCTGACTGGTGAGAGGGTGGTTACAGGAAAACACACCTGCTCGGCAAGGGGGTAAGTGTCCAGATCAGGACGATTTTTCCGAATTGGCCAAAACTCTCAAAATGACCGTTATCGGAGCTGCGCTAGTTGACGTTAAAAAACCGGTGTTTCAGCCGGCTGCCCGGCCTGATGCCGAGCGCTGCAGCCGTACCGGCAACAAGTTCCATCACGGCGGACACTTCCCGTCCCGCACTAAGCACCTCCAGTGACTGCGGGACCGTGTTGGCCTGAACATGCACAACGGTGCCGTCAGCGGTAACGAACAGCATGTCGAGAGAAATATAGGTGTTGCGCATCCACATGGAGATAACGCGAGGGCTCGGCCAGTGAAACAGCATGGCCTCGCGCTTGCCCATGGAGCGGCGAAACATCAGCCCGCGCGAGCGAGTGTCATCACTGGTGGCCATTTCCGTGGCAAATGCAATGTCACCACTGTCGGTGGTAACGATCACCTGCTCAACCGGCAGGCGAACCACCTCTTCCGAGGCCTGCGACTGCGCCATGAAGGCAGCAATGAACAGCGTTGCGATGAATGCAAACGCCAAACCCGGCATCACATGCCCTGCCGGTCGCATCAGACGGGGGATCAATTCGTGCCAGGCAACCGGTCGTCATCAAGGGTGAGACGAACTTCGGCAGCCATTTTTCCCTTGGCGCCGTCACCAAAACGGACATAGACCCACTGGTCGGGTTCAATTTCGGCGATTGCGGTTTTGCGCAGCACTTCCATATGAATGAAGATGTCGGGCTGGCCTTCGCCTTCGCTGGCGAACCCGAAGCCGCGGGTCCGGTTGAACCACTTGACCTTCACACGGGTCCAGTCACTGCCGGCCTCGACATGCTGATGGGTGCGCGGGACGCGCTCGACCGGGTGGATTGCAGTGGTGGTGTCCACGTCCAGCACACGCAGGCACTGGATGCCCTTCTGGCGCTGCACCGCTTCGCAAACCACACGCGTGCCTTCCAGCGGTGCATCGAAACCATCGCGTTTGAGACAACTCAAATGCAGCAGGACATCGGGGATGCCGCTATCGGGTATGATGAAACCGTAGCCGCGCGCCACGTCAAACCATTTGACGAAGCCTGCAACCTCGAAAATTTCGACATTGGATTCTAGCTCTGATAGTGACGACTGGCGCACTTTTCCGGTCTGCGCCGGTGTGTTGTTTGTTACTTCAGCCCCATCGTCCACTGGCCCGCCATCACCAGCCATAATACCTGCTCCTAACCTCTTACTCAGTCCGCCGCCTACAGTTGCCCTGAACCAAATGATGGGCAAACACCGGCGATTTGTACAGCCATCACACCGGGAAATTTTCGGATATACACAAAGTTGATCGCGGTTCGTGCAGGCGTCACAATCAGTGGTTGCCGTCTGGTGCGGGTAACCGATTGAAAATCCGGCTTTTTTGTGAAAATTTTGTGATTTGTGTGTTTTTGCAGTTTAATTTTTTTTCTTTGCAAACCTGTGCGCAACCCGGTCTTACACGCTGCATCGGCGGACCTTCCGGCCGATTCAGCTTACCAAAATCGACATGCAAGACCGCGAATCAACGCCGAACCAGCGGAACTATGGTCTCAAAATCAACCCCATAATCGAGGTCGGAATTCTCATTTTTTGACGGCAGATAATCAGTTGTGGGCAACACATAACAACAAGATTACATTTTTGCGTTTTTCGTAGGCAATTTGTCGCATGGCTGTACACTGTTTGTCGGGAAGCAGAGGAGGAAACAACACATGGCAGTCAAGCCAGCACTTACTGATCTTCCGATCAAGACGGCGGACGCCGGGTTTTACCGGGGGTTCAGTAAGGACGTAACCATTGCGTCCAAATTCATCATTGGCGGACTTGTGATCTGGGCCGTGGCCTTTCCGGAACAGGCCGGATCTGTACTCAACAAGTTCAATTCATTCATTCTGAGCAACTTCGCCAGCTGGTACATCTGGGTCGTGGCCCTGTTTGTCCTGGTGTGCATCCTGCTGGCTATCTGGCCTGCAGCGGGCAAGCTCAACCTGGGCCGGGACGGGGAAAAGCCGGAGTTTTCCAACTTTTCCTGGTTTTCCATGATGTTCGGCGCCGGTATCGGTGTCGGCATGCTGACCTGGGCGGTGGCGGAACCGGTGTATCATTTCGGCAACAACCCGGAAGTGATCAAGGGCCTGACCAATGGCGGCAATGCCGACAATATCCGCATGGCCTACAAGTGGTCGTTCCTGCACTGGGGACTTGGCGCGTGGGCGTGCTATGCCATCGCCGGGCTGGCGCTGGCGTTCTTCAGCTATCGCCGCAACCTGCCGCTGACCATCCGCTCATCACTGACGCCGCTGTTCGGCAAGTCCCTGTCCGGCCCGTTCGGCAATGTCATTGATATCGTTGCCGTGGTGGCCACTATTCTGGGTGTGGCCCAGACGCTGGGCTTTGGTGTCGAGCAGTTTGTGTCCGGGCTTGCCCGTATCGGCATTGGCGGCCTGCAGACCGCGGAAGGCACGGCCAGTTCTGCCGGCATCATCGTGGCCATCGTGGCCATCATGGGAGCCTCGACRCTGTCGGCGCTGTCGGGTGTCGGCAAGGGCATCAAGTGGCTGTCCAACATCAACATGGTGCTGTCCATTGC